>VGEP01000022.1 GCA_016869215.1 Alphaproteobacteria bacterium
AGGCGCCGGCACTGCAGTTCGGCGGCGGCGCCGGCACGCTCGCGGCCCTCGGCGAGCACGGCTTCGGCGTTGCCGAACGGCTGGCCGCGCTGCTCGACCTGCCGCTGCCTGACGCGCCCTGGCACAGCCACCGGGACCGCTTTGCGGAGATCGCTGCGGCGTTTGGCGTGCTCACCGGAACCTGCGGCAAGATCGCACGCGACGTCGCGCTGATGATGCAGCCCGAGGTGGCGGAGGTCTTCGTTCCGTCGCCCGATGGCCGCGGTGAATCCTCGACGCTGCCGCACAAGCGCAACCCGGCGGGCGCCGCCGTCGCCGTGTCGGCTGCGGCGATCGCGCCGAATCTCGTGGCGACCATTCTCTCGGCGCAAGTGCAGGACTTCGAACGCGGGCTCGGCGGCCTGCATACCGAATGGACCGCGTTCCCCTCGCTGGCGCTGGTGACCTCGGGCGCGCTCGCCGCCGTCGCCGAGATGGCGGAGCATCTCGAAATCGACGTCGAGCGCCTGCGCGCTAACCTTGAAGACACGGGCGGGCAAGTGATGGCCGAGGCGGTGTCCTATGCGCTCGCCGCCAAGATCGGACGGCACGAAGCCCACCGCATCGTGCAGGATTTGAGCCATCGCGCTCGCAAGGAGAAGAAGCCGCTGAAGGATCTCGTGCTCGGCGACCTGCGCGTGAAGTCGCATTTCGGGGCGGCCGAGATCGAGAAGCTGTTCATTCCGCTCACCTACCAGGGCTCGTCGCAGGTGTTCATCGACCGGCTCGCGGCTTCGAGCCAGACGCGGACGCGGCGGCCGGACCCAAGACCGGTTGAGACACGCCCGGTAGAAACAAGGCCGATCGAGACGCGGCTGCCGCTTGCGGCGCAGCTTGCGCCGGCCGAGCCGCCACCCGCCTTGGAAAGCCAGCCGCAGGGCTCGGCTGAGAAGCCCGCAGCGCCCGAAGTCCCGCCCCCACCACCCCTGTCGGCACCGGCGCCCATGGTCGAGCCTTTGTCGCTCGCCCAAGCCGCGCCCTCGCAACCCGAACCGGCTCTCGAAATGCCCGAGCCGCCGCCGCTTACGGTGCCGGTCGCCATGGCGGAACCGGCGATGGACGCGCCGTTACCGCCGCCCCCCAGCGAAACGTTGGCCGCGCCGCCTGCGCCGAAGCCGCCGCCGCGTTCCCCCGACGACGCACCGGGGGCCTTCCTGGAGGTCCTGTCGCGAGCCGACGCTGAGGCCGCCGAAACCGAGCGCAAGTCCAAATCCGGCTGACCGCCCCAGCCCAAGGCGCGCATTCCCGGCGCGAAGCTTGCCGTCATCGATGCATCGCATCTGTCCAACATCGGCCAGCCGGAGCGCTATGCCGATTTGGTGCTGGGATTCCTGGCCCAGCACTGACTAATATTGCCGCCAACATCCAACCCCCGAGGAAACCATGCCCATCGCCACCGCGTCCGACGGCTGCCCGATCAACTACCAGGTGGAAGGGCCCGCGAGCGCGCCGGCGCTGATGCTGTGCAATTCGCTCGGCACCAACCTGCACATGTGGGACGAGCAGGCGACGCTGTGGTCGCAGCACTTCCGGCTGATCCGCTACGACCGCCGCGGCCACGGCCAGTCCGGCGCGCCGAAGGGTCCGTACACGATGGACATGCTGGGGCGCGACGCGCTCGCGGTCGCCGACGCCGCCGGCGCCAGAACCTTCAACTGGTGCGGCCTGTCGATGGGCGGCATGGTCGGACAGTGGATGGGCGCGAACGCCCGCGACCGCGTGCAACGGCTCGTGCTGTCCAACACGCACTACTACTACGACGACAAGCAGCCCTGGAACGACCGCATCAAGTTCGCGCGCGACAACGGGCTCGCCAAACTGTCCGGCCCGCAGATGGAGCGCTGGTTCACTGCGGCGTTTCGCGAGCGCTCGCCGCAAGCCGTGAACAAGATCGTGGAGATGTTCGTCGCCACCAAGCTCGACGGCTTCCTGGGCTGCTGTGAAGCGGTGCGCGACATGGACTTCCGCGCCTCGACCCCGACCATCACCGCGCCGGCGATGGTGATCGTCGGCAGCAAAGACCCCGCGACGCTGCCCGAATACGGCGAGGCGATCCACAAGATGATCAAAGGCTCGAAGATCACCTCGTTCGAGGCCGCGCACCTGTCGAACGTCGAGCAGCCCAAGCCTTATGGCGAAGCGGTGCTCAATTTCCTGACCGAGAAGTAGCGCAGACGCTTGCCGGGGAGGTATTGCCATGGACGACGCCGAACGTCTCAAGCGCGGCGAGGCCGCACGCCGCAAGGTGCTGGGCGACGAATGGGTCAATCGCTCGGCGAAGAACCGCAACGCGTTCAACGCCGAATGGCTCGACACCATCACCCGCAGCCCATGGGGCGAGATCTGGACGCGCCCGCACCTCGACGAGCGCACGCGGCGCGTGCTGGTGATGGGCACGCTGCTCGCGCTCGGCCGCTGGGACGAGTTCGCGCTGCACGTGCGCGCGGCTGTGACGACCGGCGGGTTTTCCGCCGACGACGTCAAGGAGATCATCCTGCAGCAGGCGAGCTATTGCGGTGTGCCGGCCGGCAACCACGCGTTCAAGGTCGCCGAGGAAATATTGCGGGACACCGGCAAGCTGAAGTGACGCCGCGTCACGTGGCGCGCGGTTTGGCTCGCCACAGCACGGGCGCAATCGCAACCGCGCACAGCGCGCCGATCAGTTGCGCCGCGATAAACGCCGCGACACCCGACGGCGCGATACCGGAGAACGTGTCGGTCAGCGCGCGTGCCATCGTCACCGCGGGATTGGCGAACGAGGTCGAGGCGGTGAACCAGTAGGCGGCGGTGATGTAGAGCCCGACCGCATAGGGCACAGCGGCGGGCGCGCGCGCCACACAGCCGAAGATCGCCAGCAGCAGCCCAAAGGTCGCAACGGCTTCGGCGAACCATTGTCCGAAGCCGGAGCGCACCTTGAGCGAGAATTGCAACACCGGCAGGTCGAACATCAGGTGCGCGGCCCAGGCACCGAGCACGCCGCCCGCAACCTGGCAGGCGACGTAGAGTGCAGCGATCCGCCATGCCAGTTCGCCGCGCATCGCGAACGCAAAGCTGACCGCGGGATTGAATTGCGCGCCCGATACCGGACCGAAGATCAGAATCAGCACGACCAGGATCGCGCCGGTGGCGAGCGAGTTGCAGAGCAGCGCCACCGCTGCGTTTCCGCCCGCGAGCCGCTCGGCCATGATGCCGGAGCCGACCACGGTGGCGAGAAGAAACGCCGTCCCGAGTGCCTCGGCCAGCGCGCGTTGCCCCGTCGATGGCGGCGTCACGCAGCGCTCTCAGCTTTCGCCGTCGCGCCTTCCATGCGGCCGATGTCGCGCAGCTGCTTCTGCAGCGTCAGCTTGTCGAGGCTTGCAATCGGCAACGACGTGAACACCGACAGCCGCTGATGCAGCATCCGGTACGCGTCCTTGAACGCCAGCGCGATCTCTGCGTCCGATCCCGTCGCCTCCGCCGGATCGGGCAGGCCCCAATGCGCCGTCATCGGCTGGCCGGGCCACACGGGACAAGCCTCGCCCGCGGCGTTGTCGCAGACCGTGAACACGAAATCGAGTTGCGGCGCGCCGGGTGCTGCGAACTCGCTCCACGACTTCGATCGCAGTTGCGAGGTGTCGTGATTGAGGTTTTTCAGGAGCGCGACGGTGTGGGGATTCACCGCTCCCCTGGGCTGGCTGCCGGCGCTGTAGGCGCGGAATTTTCCGGCGCCCACGCGATTGAGGATGGCTTCGGCGATGATCGAGCGCGCCGAATTGCCGGTGCACAGAAACAGGACGTTATACGGGTTGCTCATCGGTCTGCCTTGCGCTGGTGTTGGGGACACAGGCGGGCGGCGCGCAAAGCTCCGGCTGGCCGCCGCAGCAATTGGCGGTGAGATAGGCCAGCAGCGCGTTCATGGTCTCGAACCGCGCGGCATAGATCATCGAGCGGCCGTTGCGCCGGACCGTGACGAGGCCGGCCTGGCGGAGCCGGTCGAAATGAAACGACAGCGTGTTGGGCGGCAGCCCGAGCCGCGCGGCGACCTCGCCCGCCGGAAGCCCGCCTGGGCCGGCCTGAACCAGCAGCCGGAAGGCGTCGAGCCGGTTGTCCTGGGCGAGCGCGGCAAGAGCCGCGACGGCATTTATCTTTTCCATATTTCCACGAATATTGAAATATATTGTCACAGTCAATGGCCGTTGGTGACTTTTTGCGGTCCCGCAATCGATGCCCAGGGCAGCGGAACGCCGTTTGCCGGGCCGCCCCTACCCGCCCCTGCGCTCCCGGAAAGCCTGCGGCGTCATGCCGGTCTGCTTGCGAAAGAAGCGCGCAAAGTGCGACGGGTCGGCGAAGCCGAGTTCGAACGCGATCTCGTTGATCGCCTGCCCGGTGAAAACCAGCGCACGCTTGGCCTCGGTCAGAACGCGCTGCCGGATCAGGTGACCCGCGGTCACGCCGCTCGCGCGCTTGACGTGATCGTTCAACCGGTCAGGAGTGATCGCGAGCTTGTCGGCATAGAAGCCGATCAGCCGCTGCTCGCGGAAATGCTCCTCGACCAGACGGCGCAAGGCCTCGACCGTGGCATCCGCCGGTGCGAGCGTCACGACGCCGGTGCGCGCGCGGCTGGCCGCAAGCCGCGCCACCTCGATCGCGATCAGCACCATCAGGCCGCGCATCGCGAGCCGATAGCCCTCGCGGGCGAGGAAGCTCTCCTCGTGCAGGTCAGCGAACAACCGCGACAGCCGCTTGATTTCTGTGGTATCGCCAAGCGGGATCACAGGCTCGGCGGCGAGCGCCTTCAGCCGCTTGAGCGGCTCGCCGGAGCGCTCGCCGAGTCCCGCCGCCACGTCCTCGGTGAAGCTCACGACCCAGCCGTCGGTCTCATCGGGACGGAAGCGATAGCCGTGCGCTACCGTCGGCGGCACGAGGATCGCGGCGGGCGCGGCGAACGGAATGGTCGTCGCCTCGTGGGTCATCTCGCCGCCGCCGCGCTCGATCAGCAGAATCTGGAACAGGTTGCGGTGGCGGTGGGCGCGGATCAGCCACTCGTTGATCGACGAGCGCGAGGCGATGTTCTCGACATGGATGAAGTCGAACGCCTGATCGTCCGGCGGATCGCCGTACAGATGAAACAGCGGAAGTGCCGTCACGGTGGCCATGGTTGCAGCATAGGCCACCTGCCACCTGTGAAAACAGGCCCGTCGCCGCACCGGCGGGTGGACAGCGTGGAAAAACCACGGATGGAGGCGTCAGACCTGCTTGTAGGCGCGGTCGTGATAGACCAGCGCGGCGCCGGGCGGTCCGAAATGGATGGCCTCGACCACGCCGAAATAGATGTCGTGCGAGGCCACGGCCTTCACCTCGGTGACGCGGCAGTCGAGCGCGACCACGGCGCTCATCAGCGCCGGCGATCCGGTCGAGAGCTTCGACCATTGGCCGGTGTCGAAACGCGCCTCGCGCGCCACCTGGGTGCGCCCGGCGAACGTGTCGGCGACGATCTCGTCGCCCGCGCGCAGGGTGTTGACGCAGAACACGCAATTGCCGCGCAGGACCGGACCGCTCGACGCGCCGCGGTTCAGGCAGACCAGCAGCGTCGGGGGTGCGTCCGACACCGAGCACACAGCCGTCGCGGTGAATCCGGTCTTGCCGCTCGGCCCGTCCGTGGTGATGACATGGACGGCCGCCCCCAGGCGGCTCATGGCCTCCCGGAACGGCTGCGCTTCGACGGTTCTGGCAGTGGCCACCGCGTCAAACGCGCCAGCCATATCGGGATGCTGATCGATCCAACTCATAGGGCCAATCTACGAGATTCTGCCGGTGGGAGGAAACCCACGCCCACGCGCATCAGCCGGTCCCGCCGGGGCGGTATGCAATATCGCCGGGGTTGAGCCAGGTGTCGCCGGTCCAGCCCGCCTCGTCGTAGTCGGCCATGCACTGTTCGGCCAGCGCCACCATACGGTCGTAGGCCCCGGAGCCGCGCGCGTTCCACAACGCATGGAGGCGGATGTCCTCGTGGTTGCCGGCGTAATTGAACTCGTAGAGCTCGTGCCGCCCGCCGAACTCCGTGCCGATCGCGTCCCAAAGGAGCTTCATGATCTTGATGCGCTCCTTGAATTCGATGCCATGCGAGCCGCGCACGAAGCGGCGCAGATACGGCTCGATCTCCGGATTGGCGAAGTCCTTTACCGACGACGGCAGATAGATGAGCGACGAGGCGACGATCTTCTCCACAATCTCCCGAATGCGCGAATAGGCCTCGCCCGCGAACACGCGGTAGCTCGAACCCGACTGCGGGTTCGGCAGCACCGCGTCCTCGACCCACGGCACCGGATTCATCGCCATGGCATCCGACAGCGCCCAGAACATGTTGCGCCAGGCGATCACCTCTCCGAGCATCGCCATGTTGCCGCGAAATTCGTCGGACCCGGCGGCGCGCAGCGCCTTGGCGATCAGTCCGGTCAGGAAGTCGAGCTTGACCGCGAGCCGCGTGCAGCCCTGGAACTGGTAGTTCGCGAGAAAGCCCGAGCGCGGATAGAAGACTTTGATCTTCTCGATGTCCCGGTGGAGCAGCACGTTTTCCCAGGGAATCAGCACATTGTCGAAGACGAAAATCGCGTCGTTCTCGTCGAAGCGCGACGACAGCGGATAGTCGAACGGCGTACCCATGACACCCGCGGTCATCTCGTAGGATGCGCGGCAGATGATTTTCACGCCGGGCGCGTTCATCGGCGTGATGAACATCAGCGCAAGATCGGTGTCGTTGATCGGGATGGCCGCGTTCTGTCCCATGCAGTTGTAGTGCGTGATGGCGGCGGACGTCGCCACCACCTTGGCGCCGGAGACGACGACACCCGCGTCGGTCTCCTTCTGGATGGTGATGAACACGTCCTTGACCTGATCGGCCGCCTTCATGCGGTCGATCGGCGGATTGACGATGGCGTGGTTCATGAACAGGACGTGGTTCTGGCTGCGCGCATACCAGTTCCGGGCGTTGTCGGCGAAGCGCTCGTAGAAGGGCGCGTTGGCGCCGAGCGCGCTCATCAGCGACGCCTTGTAGTCGGGCGAGCGCCCCATCCAGCCGTAGGACATCCGCGCCCATTGTGCGATCGCGTCGCGCTGGCCGACGACCTCCTCGCGCGAGCGGGCGACGCGGAAGAACTTGTGCGTGAATCCGCCGGAGCCGGTGTCGGTCGGGCAAGTCAGGACGTCCTTGTGCTTGGGATCGTGCAGCGCGTCGTACAGCCGTGCCACGCTGCGGGCGGCATTGCGGAACGCCGGATGGGTGGTGACGTCCTTGACCCGCTCGCCGTAGATGTAGACCTCGCGGCCGTCGCGCAGGCTTTCCAGGTACTCCCGCCCTGTGAACGGTCGCGCCGCTCCGACGAAATCTTCCGGTTTCTGCAGACCCATGGTGCCTCCCGCACTCCCCACCCGCGGCCGCTTGCGGCGGATCGTCCAAATCTTGCCGACCCGGCAGGGCATTTGTGCTAGTCTCACACATCGCCCGATTGATCGAGGCTCCAAAACGGATACCCGCCATGAGGATGTTGGTTGCCGCGGCATTGATGTTAAATGTGACCGCCGTGCCGGCGCTGTCGCAAGCCGGCTACGGGCGGAACGAGCAGCTCGACAAGCTCCACGAGCAGCAGCAGCAGCGTCAAAAGCAGGACGAGAAGGAATACAACGACACCATGCGGCGGCTGAAGACCGATGGAGGCGCCAAGGTTCAGAACGATCCTTGGCGCACCGTGCGGCCGATCGAGAACACCCGCCGCTGATTGCGCCGCCCGAGGGATAGGGTGGCCTTTACCATTGCGAACTCCTGCGCAGATCGAGCGCGCCCCGGCTAAAGCACGCGGATGTGAACTGCAGTCGCAGCGACGTGAATCCTGCGCCGCGCAGGCCCTGTTATTGGACTGCACCGTCCAACAGGGAGACGTTCATGATTAACCGGCGTTACGTTTTGGGATCGATTGCATTCTCCACCATGCTTGCATTCGGGCCGGCAGCGCTCGCGATGGGCGCCAGGAGCTTTAGCGCCAAGGAATTCGATGCCGCGCAGGCGGCCGGAAAGTCCATTTTAATCGAAGTGCATGCGCCCTGGTGTCCGGTCTGCAGGGCCCAGGCGCCGATCCTCTCCCGGCTCTCCAGCCAACCGAAATACAAAGATGTCGTCCGGTTCGTCATCGACTTCGATTCACAGAAGGACCTGCTGCGCCGGTTCAACGTGCACAAGCAGAGCACACTGATCTCCTTCAAGGGCAAGCAGGAGTCCGGCCGTTCGGTCGGCGATACCAATGCGGCGTCGATCGAGGCGTTGCTTGCCAAATCGATCTGAGCCAGTCGGTTCGAGCCGCCCGGCCTGACCGCACACGGAGAACGGCATGGCTACGCTCGGGATCGCGTTGCTCGCGGGCGTCCTCTCGACGTTATCCCCGTGCGTACTGCCGTTGCTGCCGATCGTGCTTGGCGCGGCGGCCGGCGAACATCGCTTCGGCCCCGCAGCACTCGCCGCGGGGCTGGCGCTGTCGTTCGTCGCGATCGGGATGTTCGTGGCCCTGTTCGGTTTCGCCGTCGGCCTTGACCAGGACGTGTTCCGTTCGGTCGCGGCCGTGCTGCTGATCGCAATCGGCACGGTGCTGCTGGTGCCGCAGTTTCAGACCCGGCTCGCGGTTGCCGCAGGCCCGGCCTCGAACTGGATGCAGAATCGTGCGGGCGCTCTTCCGACCGGCGGGCTTGGCGGGCAGTTCGCGCTCGGCGTCCTGATGGGGGCTGTGTGGAGCCCGTGTGTGGGCCCGACGCTGGGCGCCGCCTCGCTGCTCGCCGCGCGCGGCGAAAACCTGGCTGCGGTTTCGGCGACGATGTTCGCCTTTGGGTTGGGCGCGGCACTTCCGCTGCTTCTGCTTGGCCTTCTCTCCCGCGACGCGCTGATGCGCTGGCGCGGCCGGCTGCTTGCCGCCGGCAAGGGCGGGAAGGCCGCGATGGGCGCGCTTCTTGCGGCGGTGGGCGTCCTCATCCTCACTGGCTGGGACAAACGGCTGGAGGTGGCGCTGGTCGTGGCTTCACCCGCCTGGCTCACCGACCTGACGGTTCGCTTCTGACGCCCGCTGCATCGTCCCGGAACGGCTGGGTCAGCATGCGATCGAGGCGCAATTCCCCGGGATCGCGAAACATCGCCAGCCCGATGGTCATGCCGGTGTGGCCCTCGCGCGGCTGTGGCCGATAGGTCCGGAACAACCAATCCCACCAGGGCAGGTTGAACCCGAAATTGCTGTTGTGCTCCTCGCGGTGCACCGAATGGTGCACGCGGTGCATGTCCGGCGTCACCACCACGAGGCGCACGGCGCGGTCGAGCCATGACGGCATCGACACGTTCGAATGGTTGAACTGCGATGTCAGATTGAGGACGACCTCGAACAGGATCACCGCCACCGGCGGAATGCCGAACGCAAGCACCACCGCGATCTTGATGCCGACCGAAATCAGAATCTCGATCGGATGGAAGCGCAAGCCGGTCGTGACGTCGATGTCGAGATCGGCATGGTGCATGCGATGCAACCGCCACAGCCAGGGCACATGGTGGAACACCACGTGCTGCAGGTAGATCGCAAAATCCAGAACGAGAAATCCGAGCACTGCGGCCACCGAAAGCCGCAGGTCGAGCCAATGCAGCAAACCGATGCTCTGGCCCGATGCGTAGAGCGCGACGCCCACCACCGCCGTCGGAATCAGGAGCCGCACCAGCAAGGCGTCGACCGCGACAATGCCGAGGTTGTTCGGCCAGCGCCGCAGGCGGCCGACCGTCAGCGTTCGCTTGGGCGCAAACACCTCCCACGCCGCCATGACCGCAAACATGGCAGCGGCAGCGATTAGGCGAAGCGCAACTTCCAGCGCCGGGTCCATCGATGGAACATGTAGCGCGGTTGCTGGGCAAAACAACCGCCAACAGGGCGGCCGCCGTTGCCCGCATGTGCCGCCCCTGCTAAGCAAAACCAGCACCGCCGTCGCGGAAGAATCGGCGGTTTGCAGCGCATGTTCTTTGCGCAAGTCCGGGGGATGGCGGACGCATGGAATACTTCCTGCAGCAACTTATCAACGGGCTTACGCTCGGCTCGATCTACGGCCTGATCGCCATCGGCTACACGATGGTCTACGGCATCATCGGCATGATCAATTTCGCCCACGGCGACGTCTTCATGGTCGGCGGGTTCATTGCCTTGATCGCCTTTCTCGCGCTGGTGGCGATCGGCGTCAGCGCCATTCCGCTGGCGCTGTTTCTGGTCCTGCTGATCGCGATGGGCCTGACCGCACTTTATGGCTGGACGGTCGAGCGCTTCGCCTACCGGCCGCTGCGGCATTCGTTCCGGCTCGCGCCGCTGATTTCGGCGATCGGCATGTCGATCGTGCTGCAGAACTACGTGCAAATCGTGCAGGGTGCCCGCGTCAAGCCGCTGCCGCCGCTGGTCGAGGGCGGGCACACGCTGATCGCTAGCGAGGACTTCGCCGTCCAGCTCTCCAACGTCCAGATCATCGTCGTCACGACCACCCTTCTCCTGCTGGCGATCTTTTCCTGGCTTGTGGCCAGGACCCGTCTCGGCCGCGACATGCGCGCGTGCGAGCAGGACCTGAAGATGGCGTCGCTGGTCGGCATCAACATCGACCGCACGATTTCGCTTACGTTCGTCATCGGCGCCTCGCTCGCCGCGGTCGCGGGCATCATGTACCTGCTCTACTACGGCGTGGTCGACTTCCACATCGGCTTTGTGGCCGGCGTGAAGGCGTTCACCGCCGCGGTGCTGGGCGGTATCGGATCGCTTCCAGGCGCCGTTCTCGGCGGACTGCTGATCGGCCTGATCGAGACGTTCTGGTCGGCGTATTTTTCGATCGAGTACAAGGACGTCGCCGCGTTTTCGGTGCTCATCATCGTGCTGATCTTCCTGCCGTCCGGCATTCTCGGCCGGCCGGAAGTCGAAAAGGTGTGACGGGACCCGACGACGGTGCCGAACGCAACCGCATCCACGTCGCAACCGCTCCCCATCGTCGCCGCGCTCAAGGACGCGACAGTGGCGGCGCTGATTGCGCTTGGTCTGTTCTTCTTCCTGATCGGCCTCAACACCGACCAGGGGCCGAGCGGCGCGCTGGAGGTCTTCCCCCGCTTCCGCCTGCTTGCGATCGTGGTCGCGGTGGTGTTCGCGGGCGCGCTGGCGCGCGCGCTGATCTTCGGCCGCGCGCCGATCGGAGTCGGCGGAACGTTGACGCCCTGGCTTTCGCAGGCCGGCGACCGCATCGGTCCTTACGTCGGACCTGCGCTGCTCGGCTTCGCGCTCGTTGTGCCGGTGCTGTTCTTTCACAACCGGTATGTGCTCGATCTCGGCATCCTGGTTCTGACCTATGTGATGCTCGGCTGGGGGCTGAACATCGTTGTCGGCCTCGCGGGCTTGCTCGATCTCGGCTACGTCGCATTCTATGCGGTCGGCGCCTACTCCTACGCACTCCTCGCCACGCATTTCGAATGGTCGTTCTGGATCTGCCTGCCGCTTGCCGGCATTCTCGCCGCGTTCTGGGGCGTTCTGCTCGGCTTTCCGGTTCTGCGGCTGCGCGGCGACTATCTCGCCATCGTCACGCTCGCCTTCGGCGAGATCATCCGTCTGGTGCTGCTGAACTGGCAGAGCTTCACCGGCGGGCCGAACGGCATCTCGAGCATTCCCCGCCCGTCATTCTTCGGTCTGCCGTTCAACGACGAGCCGGGCGGCTTTGCCGCAACCTTCGGACTGGAGTTTACGGCCACGCACCGCGTGGTGTTCCTGTTCTACCTCATCCTGGCGCTGGCGCTGCTCACCAACTGGGTGACGATCCGCATGCGCGCCCTGCCGGTCGGCCGCGCCTGGGAGGCGATGCGCGAAGACGAGATCGCCTGCCGCTCGCTCGGCATCAACACCACCAACACCAAGCTGACTGCGTTCGCGGTCGGCGCGATGTTCGGCGGCTTCGCCGGATCGTTCTTTGCAACGCGGCAGGGCTTCATCAGTCCGGAGTCGTTCGTGTTCGGGGAGTCCGCGCTGATCCTCGCAATCGTCGTGCTCGGCGGCATGGGCTCGCAGATCGGCGTTGCGACTGCGGCGCTGGTCATGCTCGGCGGCTTCGAGCTGTTCCGCGAATTCGAGCAATACCGCATGCTGCTGTTCGGCGCGGCGATGGTGACAATCATGATCTGGCGGCCGCGCGGCCTCGTCGCCTCGCGCACGCCGGTGCTCTATCTCAACGGCCGCAAGGGCGCAGCCGCGCCCGCGGCGCAGCGCAAAAGCTAGGGCGGGACCGCGAATGAGCGCCGCTCCAGACGCGATCCTCGCCGTCGAACGCCTGAGCATGCGGTTCGGCGGCCTCGTCGCGGTGGACGACCTGAGCTTCAACGCGCAACGCGGTCACATCACCGCACTGATCGGCCCGAACGGCGCCGGCAAGACCACCGTGTTCAACTGCATCACCGGTTTCTACAAGCCGAGCGCCGGCATGATCCGGCTCAGCCATCGCGACGGGCAGACTTTTCTGCTGGAGCGCCTGATCGATTTCCGGATCGCCCAGTGGGCCAAGGTCGCGCGCACGTTCCAGAACATCCGTCTGTTCCCCGGCATGACGGCGCTGGAGAACCTGGTGGTGGCGCAACACAACGTACTGATGGCTGCGTCCGGCTTCAGCTTTGTCGGCCTGCTTGGGTTGAAGTCCTACGGCACGGCCGAGCGCGCCGCGGTCGACAAGGCCCGCTATTGGCTCGACCGAACCGGTCTGCTCGGACGCGGTGACGATCTGGCGGGCGGCCTCGCCTACGGCGAGCAGCGCCGGCTCGAAATCGCGCGCGCCATGTGCACCGACCCGGTTCTGCTGTGCCTCGACGAGCCTGCGGCCGGGCTCAATGCGCGGGAAAGCGCCGAATTGAACGACCTCTTGCGTTTCATCCGGCGCGACCACGGCGTCTCGATCCTTCTGATCGAGCACGACATGTCCGTCGTCATGGAGATTTCCGACCACATCGTCGTGCTCGACTACGGTGTGAAGATCGCCGACGGCTCACCCGCCGCGATCCGCGACGACCCGAAGGTGATCGCAGCCTATCTCGGAGTCGAGGACGAAGAGGTCGAGCAAGCCGAGGCGGAGGTCGGACGATGACCGCCCCGCTGCTCGCCATTCGCGGCGTCAAGACCTTCTACGGCAACATCATGGCGCTCAAGGGCGTCGACCTTGATGTCCACGAGGGCGAGATCGTCACGCTGATCGGCGCCAACGGCGCAGGCAAATCGACGCTGATGATGACGACGTTCGGCAACCCGCGCGCGCGCGAAGGCTCGATCGTGTTCGACGGCATCGACATCACCAACATGCCGCCCCACGAGATCGCCAAGCTCCGCATCGCTCAGTCGCCCGAGGGACGGCGCATCTTCCCGCGCATGACGGTACTGGAGAACCTCCAGGTCGGAGCGACGGTCGCGGATCCGGCAAACTTCGCCGCCGACCTCAAGCGCGTCTGCACGCTGTTCCCGCTCCTGGAGAAGCGCATCGGCCAGCGTGGCGGCACGCTCTCCGGCGGCGAACAGCAGATGCTGTCGATCGCGCGCGCACTGATGAGCCGGCCGCGCCTGCTGCTGCTCGACGAACCGTCGCTGGGCCTCGCTCCCATGCTGGTCAAGCAGATTTTCCGCGCCATCCGCGAACTGAACGAGCGCGAGCGCCTCACCGTGTTTCTGGTCGAGCAGAACGCCTTTCACGCGCTGAAGCTCGCGCATCGCGGTTACGTCATCGTCAACGGCCAGATCACGCTGTCCGGCACCGGCCGCGAACTGCTGGTCCGGCCCGAGGTGCGCGCCGCCTACCTCGAAGGCGGACGGCATTGAACCCAGTGGACATGTCGGCGCGACAAAGGCACGGTGCGCTCCGCCTGCCGAGTCATGACGAATGAACGCAAAAGCCGACATCAACGTCGCGATCAATCGATTCTACGAGACGACGAAGCTTGATTATTACGCCGCCTGGATGTTTCGCGGCTATCCACATTACCATTTTGGTTATTTTGCCGAGCCGTCGATGTCGCATCGGCGCGCAAGCCTGCGCATGACGGAACTGGTCTGCGAACTCGCCCAGCCGAAGCCCGGAGAGGCCGTGCTCGACGCGGGCTGCGGCCGCGGGGGCACGTCGATCTGGCTCGCGCAGAACTGCGGTGTCGAGGTCACCGGAATCTGCCTGAGCGAAACCATGATCCGCAGCAGCCGCCGGCGCGCGCGGCGGGCCGGCGTCGAGACGAGTGTGACGTTCCAGAACGCCGACATGGCGGCCACCGGTTTCCCAGACGCCAGCTTCGACGTCATCGTGGCCCTGGAGAGCGCAAGCCACACGCTCGGACCCGCAGCGATTTGCGCCGAGTTTCGCAGGCTCCTGCGGCCCGGCGGCCGGATCGTGGTTGCGGACTACATCGTGAATTCGAGCACAGCACAGCAGGCAAGCAGCCGCGTGCGGCGCTGGCAGCGCAATTGGCACCTTTATGGACTTGCGAGCCGCTCCGAACATCTTGCCGCGGCCGAAGCCAACGAGCTGGAGCTTTCGCATTGGCAGGATGTTTCGGTATTCGTCGCGCCGTCGGTCAAGAGGCTCGCGAAAGCGGCCGCGCGCATGCGGCAGTTCAATGCAATCATGAACCGCCTGCGCCTGCGCAATCGCACGCAGGTTCTGTCGGCCGTGGCGGCCCGTGACATGGGCCAGGCGTTCGACCTTGGGGAATGGTCCTACGCGCTGTTCAGGCTCGACCGGCAGGCGTCCTAGACTGGGCGCAGCGCCGCCGCCGGGGCGGCTTGGACATCCCCTTTCGGCACCGCTAGCCTGACCGAAACCAGCCGGGAGGCCGCCCCATGTTCAGCAAGCCGATCGTTCGCCGCGCCCTGCTCTGCGGCGCAATCCTCCTGCCGGCGCTGTTCGCCCAGAACGCTCACGCGCAATCCGGCACGATCCGCATTATCGTCGGCACCGTGGCCGGCGGCGCCATCGAGCCCTATGCGCGCATGATCGCCGAGCACATGACGCGCACGCTCGGTCAGCCCATCATCATCGAGAACAAGCCGGGCGCGAGCGGCAATATCGCCGCGCAGTACATTGCCGACCAGCCTGCCGACGGCACCATCGTCTGGCTCGGCACCCAGGCGTTCACCGAAATCCTGCCCAACCTGTTCGCGAACAAGCGCTGGTCGATCGAGCAGTTCCACCCGATCATCCGCGGCGTCGAAGCGCCGCTCGCGTTTGTCGCGCATCCGGGCGTGCCGGCCAGGACTTTCGACGAATTCCTGAAGTGGGCCCGGGACAACAAGGGCAAGCTCAGCTACTCCTCATATCAGGCCGGGACGCCGTCGCACTTTCTCGGCTTTCAGCTCAACGAAAAATTTGGGCTCGACCTGACGCACGTGCCCTATCGCGGCTCGGGGTTGCAGGCGACCGCGCTGCTCGCGGGCCATTCGCAGTTCGGCTTCGGTCAGGTCAATTCCACGCTGCCGCATGTGCGCGACGGCAAGCTCAAAGCCTTCGCCACCACCGGGCCCAAGCGCGACCGCTCGATGCCGGACGTTCCGACCTTCGCCGAGCTTGGCCACCCCGATTTCACGGCCAAGGTCTGGTTCGGGCTGCTGGTCAAGGAAGGCACGCCCGCCCCGGTCCTCAAGCGGCTGACCGACGCCGCGGTCGCCGCGCACGCCGACCCCGGAATCCGCCAGAAGCTGGAAGCCCAGGGCTTCGATGTGTCCGGCGAAACCGGCCCTCAGCTCAAGAAGACCATCATCGAACAGGGCGCGCGCTGGGGCCGGCTGGTGAAGGCCTCCGGCATCTCCGTCGAGGATCGCGGCAGCACGCGCTAACAAGCGTCAGGCGCGCCGCGTCGGCAGCGGCACACGATCGACGTGCTCGATTTCTGTGAGCAGCAGCCGCTCGGCCATGCGCGCGCGCACGACGGCGTGCGCCGGATCGTCCCACAGGTTGTCGAACTCGCCGGGATCGTTCTGCAAGTCGTATAGCTCGCCCCAGCCGGTGCCGTGGAACACGCTCAGGCGATAGCGGTCGTCGATCAGGCTGTGCACCCGCGCCGGTTCGTTGGTTCCGGGATTGGGCGCCTGGTGGTCGTACTGGATGAACACACTGTCGCGTACGGTTTCGCCGCGCTCGATGACCGGCAGGAAGCTCCTGGCCTGGATGCCGCTGTAGGGTTCGACCTTCGCGCGTTCGAGCACCGTGGCCGAAATATCCATGGTCGAGGCCAGCGCATCGGTACGCCGCGCGCCATTCGGCCCCTTGGGATCGGACCAGATGAACGGCACGCGCACGATGCTTTGATACTGCTCGGCGCCCTTGAGCATCAGCCGGTGATCGCCCAGGTGATCTCCGTGATCGCTGGTGAAGATGACGACCGTGTCTTCGCGCCGGCCGCTGCGGTCGAGCGCGGCCAGCACCCGGCCGATGGCGTCGTCGACGCAGGCGATCATGCCGCAGGTCAGCGCACGCGCCTCCTGCGCCTCGCGCGCCGAGACGCCGATGGTGTTCATGCCGGTGAGGTTGGCCTTGCCGGACTCGCGGTCGGCGAAGATGTTGCGCACCAGCGCCGGCGGCTCCCAGTCGTTGCGCGTAAACGCTTCGGGTACCGGAAATTGTTCCGGCTTGTACATGTCCCAGTACTTGCCCGGCGGATTGAACGGATGGTGCGGATCGGGAAACGACACCATCAGAAAAAATGGAGCGTTCGGATCGGCCTCGCCGAGCCAGTCGCAGGCTTGCTCGCCAAGAAACGCGGTGGCGTAGAGTTCCTCCGGAATCGCCGTGCGGTAGGCCTGCGGGCAGACATAGTCGTGCGGCAAACTGTTCTTCGGGCCGAGCAGGTTGCGCGCATTGGGATCGCGCGCGTCGAGCCAGCGGTCGTAGTCGCCGCCTGGTTCGTCGCCGTGCGCGCGGACCAGCGTGACGTGTTCGAAGCCGTAGAACGGCGTGCGGACGCGTGCGCCCTCCGTCTGCCAATATTGCGGCGTCTCCTGTTCGTATTGCGGCTCGTGCAGGTCGTTTCGCAATGCCTGACGCAGCGGCGGCGACGGCTCGTGGAATCCCGGCCGCGGCTCCGGCCGCTTGATGATCGGCGCATGCGGCGTGAAGTTCTGCAAATGGCTCTTGCCGATAAGCGCCGTACGGTAACCGGCGTCGCTCAGGAGTTCGACAAAGGTCACCGCGTCCATCGACAGCGGAATACCGTTCGAGCGCACCCCGTGCAGCGACGGCATGCGGCCGGTCATCAGGCTCGACCGGTTCGGCATGCAGACCGGGCTTGCGACATGAAAGCGGTCGAACGCCATGCCGCGCGCGGCGATCGAATCGATGTTCGGCGTCCGCAGCACCGGATGGCCGTAACAGCCGAGATAGTCGGCGCGATGCTGGTCGGTGATGAACAGGAGGAAATTGGGCCGCGATGGGACGGAACTCATCGGCTTGATCCGGACTCCGTGGATGGCCGCCCATTGGGCTTGGGCGCCTGCGCCGCCATGCTATCATTCGAATTGAATCGAATGCACAGGCCAACGTACGGGCCATGGACGAACTTTACGCTCACGAAACGCCTCTTCAGGTGCTGTTCGTCACCGCTTTGATCGGCGGCGGCGCGGCCTGGCTTGCCGGCGGGGCGATCGCCCGGACCTGGCGGCCGTTCTGGCACCTCGCGATCTACATGGCGCTCTTGGGGGGCGCCGTGCGCTTTGTGCATTTCGCATTGTTCGAAGCCACGCTGCTGTCGCCGGCAAGCTATGCTGTCGACACACTTTATCTTCTGGTTGCCGGAACCCTGGCCTGGCGCCTGACCCGGGCGTCGCAGATGACGACGCAATACCATTGGCTGTACGAGCGGACCGGTCCTTTGACCTGGCGGCAACGTGCCGCAACCGATGAATATCCGGGCAAGGGCGGTGTGAATACCCGGTGACCGGCGTTCAAAAACCGGACACAATACCATCTGGAACGTTATGACGACCGGGGCAACCGAAAGATCTCCGGTTCGCAACGCGAGGAGAATGGGATGAAAAAGATGTGGCTAGCAGGTCTTGCCCTTGGCGCAGGCCTGACGTTTTCCGGCCCGGCCCTGGCGCAGGACATCGCCGTCGGCGTCGCCGGCCCGATGACCGGGGGCGAGGCGACCTTCGGCCGCCAGATGAGGAACGGCGCCGAGCAAGCCATCGCGGACATCAATGCCGCGGGCGGCGTTCTTGGCCGCAAGCTCAAACTCGAAGTCGGCGACGACGCCTGCGATCCGAAGCAGGCGCGCTCGGTCGGCGAGAAGTTCGCCAGCGCCAAGCTGCCGTTCGTCGCCGGGCACTATTGCTCGTCGTCGTCGATCCCCGCGTCGGAGGCCTATGCCGAAGGCGGCGTCCTGCAGATTTCGCCGGCCTCGACCAACCCGCGTTTCACCGACCGCAACCTCTGGAACACGTTCCGGGTCTGCGGCCGTGACGACCAGCAGGGCGCGGTTGCGGCCCGGCACATTCTTCGCAGCTTCAAGGGCAAGAACGTCGCCATCGTCCACGACAAGACCACCTACGGCAAAGGCCTGGCGGACGAAACCAAGAAGGCAATGAACAAGGGCGGCATGAAGGAGCGCCTCTACGAGTCCTACAACAAGGGCGACAAGGACTTCACCGCGCTGGTCTCGAAGCTGAAGCTCAACAAGGTCGATCTGGTCTACATCGGCGGCTACCACCAGGAAGCCGGCCTGATCCTGCGCCAGATGCGCGATCAGGGCCTGAAGACGGTGATGATGGCCGGCGATGCGCTCGCCGATAAGGAGTTCGCCTCGATCACCGGGCCGGCCGGCGAAGGCGTGCTGTTCACCTTCGGCCCCGATCCGCGCAAGAAAAAGACGGCTGCCGCGATCGTGCAGAAGTTCAAGGCCAAGAACATCGATCCGGAAGGCTACACGCTCTACACCTACGCGGCGTTCCAGGTCTGGACCCAGGCCGTGGCCAAGGCCAAGACCACCGACGGCAAGAAGGTCGCCGCGGTGCTCAAGGGCGGCAGCTACGACACCGTTCTTGGCAAGCTGTCGTTCGACAAGAAGGGCGACATCACCATCCTCGACTATGTCGTCTATCAGTGGGACAAGAGCGGCAACTACTCCGAGCTCGCTGCGAAGCCCGGTTCCTGATCGCCGACGCAGTTGAAGTGTTGCGCCCGCCCCGGCTTCCGGGGCGGGCCTTTCGTTGCCGTGGCGTTTTCAAGCGAAACGGAAACCGGCTCGCGTAAAGAAAACGCGGCAAAGCGAAGGCTCAGCCGATCCGGCCGAGTGCGGGGAAGGTTTCGAGGATCCAGAAACTCGCCTGCGTCACGAAGCCGGTCAGAAAGGCAATGCCGGTCAGAATCAGCAGCCCGCCCATGACACGCTCCATATGCACGAGATGGCGGCGGAAGCGGGTGAGGAAGGCCGCGAACGGCTCAACCGCGAAGGCCGCCAGAATGAACGGGATGCCCAGCCCAAGCGAATAGACCGCAAGCAGGCCCGCACCCTTCGCCACCGTCGCTTCCGACGCTGCAACCGCGAGGATCACCGCCAGGATCGGTCCGATGCAGGGCGTCCAGCCGAAGGCAAACGCGAGCCCCATGACATAGGCGCCCCACAGCCCGACCGGTTGCGGCACGTCCATGCGCTTCTGCCGGTGCAGTATATCGATGCGCAGGAGACCGAGGAAATGCAGGCCCATCGCGATAATGGCGATACCAGCGACGATGGCGAGTTCGGCCGAATAGACGCGGATCAGCGAGCCCATGACGCTGGCGCTGGCGCCGAGCGCGACGAACACGGTGGAAAAGCCGCAGACGAACAGAAACGCCGCCAGCACCGTCTGGGCCTGCGAACCGGTCGCCGGATCGTCGTCTGTGAGGCGTTCGAGCGACGTGCCGGCCAGATAGACGATATAGGGCGGCACCAGCGGCAGGACGCAGGGCGAGAGGAAGCTGAGCAGCCCGGCAAACAGGGCCGCGAAGAGAGTGACGTCTTGCGCCATGATGGCGCCTAGATGCGACGCCCGCCCGGGCAAGGCAAGCCCGCGAAGTCGGCCATCGCCGGGAAGTGATCGGCGGTGATATATCGGGGGCGCGGAGGTCCGGAATGGTGCGCAAACTGCCGATTGTCGCGGTTTTCGGGGCGGGAACGGCGCTGGCCGACGAGCGCGCGGGTTTCGCGCGCGACGTCGGACGCATGGTTGCCGCGCTCGGCGCGCATCTCCTGACCGGCGCCGGATTCGGCGTGATGGCGGCAGCGGCCGAAGGCTTCGTCTCGGTTGCCGGCCGCGCCGGACTGTCGATCGGCATTGTGCCGCGCGCGCCGCAGGGCGCGTTCGACGAACCGAACCACGACGCTGGCGGCCAGGCCTATCCCAACCCATTCGTCGAGATCGCGGTTCACACGCCGCTGCCGCCGCGCGTCGGCGACTGGCACCGCGACCCGGCGCGCAACCACGTCAACGTGCTGACCGCGGACGCCATCGTCGCGCTGCCCGGCGGACCCGGCACGCATAACGAACTGGACATGGCGGCCGAATACCGCGGCGAGCGCGACAAGCCGGCGGCGGAGCGGCGGACGATACTCGTCGGGCCCGCCGCGGAGTTTTCGGCCGAACACCGCCGCATGTATCTCCACACCGAAACGCTCGCCGACGCGGAGCGTCATTTGCGGCGCATTCTGACGGCGCGGCAGTCCGCGCCGCCGCTGCGGAGCGTGTCGTGAGCGCCCTTCGCAACCTCATCACCGACGTCGCGGGCATCAGCGTCGGCAACGCCGAGGATGCGCGTCTCGCGTCCGGCGTCACCGCGATCCTGTTCGACGGCCAGGCCACCGCGGCGGTCGATGTGCGCGGCGGCGCGCCCGGAACGCGCGAGACCGACCTGCTCGATGCGCACCGCACGGTCGAGATGATCGACGCCGTGGTCTTGAGCGGCGGGTCGGCATTCGGCCTCGATACGCCGTCCGGCGTGCAGGCCTGGCTGCGCGAGCAGGGCCGCGGGTTTGCCATCGGCGACATCCGCATTCCGATCGTCAGCGGCGCGGTGCTGTTCGACATGCTGAACGGCGGCGACAAGAACTGGGGCCGCTTCCCGCCCTATCGCGATCTCGGCTACGCCGCCGCAGCAGCAGCCGGATCGTCGTTCGCGCTCGGCACCGCCGGTGCGGGCACCGGCGCAACAACCGTCAACCTGAAAGGCGGACTCGGGTCGGCCTCCGCGGTCACGCGCGAGGGCCACACCGTCGGCGCGCTGGTCGCGGTCAACGCCTGCGGCAGCGTTACGGTCGGAAACGGACCGCAGTTCTGGGCCGCCCCCTTCGAGCAGGCGAACGAATTCGGCGGCCGCGGCTTTCCGGCGAACGTGCCGCCGTCGGCGCTGATCCCGCATGCCAAAGGCCGGCCCGGCGAGAACACGACCATCGCCATCGTCGCGACCGACGCAACTCTCTCCAAGGCGCAGGTCAAGCAGCTCGCGGTGATGGCGCAGGACGGCTTCGCGCGCGCGATCTATCCCGCGCACACGACGCTCGACGGCGACACGGTGTTTGCGGCCGCGACCGGACGGCGCGCAATGCAGAATCCGGTTTCGGAACTGTCGGAACTCGGCGCCATCGCCGCCAACGTGCTGGCCCGCGCCGTCGCGCGCGGCATCTACGAGGCCGGGGCGCTGCCGTTCGCCGGCGCGCTGCCGTCGTGGCACGACAGGTTCGCCAAGGCGCCCAGTTGACGCAAAGGACCGGCCGCAACACCGATCTTCCGGACGGCAAGGCAGCCGGCGTGTGCCGGCTGCCTTGGTTTCAGGTCACGCTCGCGGCGAACGACGCCGCGGACAGTCACCAGCCGTTGCTGGCGTGACGATCGTACAGGCCCCGCTCGTTCACGACAGCCCGCACGGGCGCGCGGGTCGACGCAAACGCGTTGAAGCCGGACTGCGGGGCGGCGTAGAAACTCGCCGGATAGATGTCGCCTTCCTTCTTCTCGGCGACGTCGGCCATGGCGACCGAAGCGGCGCCGAGGACGAGAACGGTCGAAAGAGCGATCCTGGTCAGCATTGTCGTATCTCCTTGTTGTTCGTGACGGGCACCGTGCCCGTCTGCCGGGAGATACGTGTCGACTCGGCAAACGGATACGCCTCGCGCATTCACGAGCCCGTGGGAGAAATGTGAGCGGGCGTGCTGCATCCAATCCGGAAAATTCATTTTACGGGCGGCGATGAAAGGCGAATGCCACAGGCGGCACGACAAGGTTCGGTCACATTCGTTAGCGCCGCCGCCTGTCGCCTACCGCAATCGCGCCGCGGTGAGTGGCCGCCCGACGCTCAGGACGCAAACCTGTCCACGCTGTAGGGCGCCGGATCGCAGAACGGCGTCGCGCCCGTGATCATGTCCGCGACCAGCCGCCCCGTGACCGGACCGAGCGTCAGGCCCCAATGCGCGTGGCCGCAGGCGAGCCAAAGTCCGGACTGTCCGGGCGCGCGTCCGATGACAGGCCTTGAGTCCGCAAAGCACGGCCGCGATCCCAACCATGGCTGCGCCTCGACCGGCTCGCCGAGCGGAAACAGTTCGTTCGCCGCCGGCATCAGGCGGTCGAACTGCACCGGCGTCGGAGCCGCATCGCGGTCGGCGAACTCCGCGCCGGTGGTGAGCCGGACCCCCTGCTCCATCGGCGCAAGGCAATAGCCGAATTCGGTGTCGACGATCGGCCGGTTCAGTCCGGCGTTGCCGCGCGGCCGGAAATGCCGGTGATAGCCGCGCTTGTAGGCCATCGGCAGATCGATGCCGAGCGCGCCGAGCAGGTCGGGCGACCACGGGCCGAGCGCGCCCACGGCGTCCTTCGCATCCACCGGGCCTTCGCCGGTGTCGGCGCGCCAATGACCGTCGGCGCGACGCAGCGTGCGCGCGTCGCCCCTGAGAATGACGCCGCCGAGCTTCACGAAGCGCTCGGCATAGGCCTTGGTCACCGCCAGCGGATTGGACACGCTCGCGGCCTCGGGCCAATGCACGGCGTGCCGGAACACCGGCGACAGCGACGGCTCCAGCGCACGCGCCTCCTCGCCCGACAGGGCGCGATGCGACAACCCGAGCCGGCTGGCGAAGTCGCGTTCGCGCGCCGTCCCCGCGAATGCCGCGTCGCTGCGATAAAGCTTGATCCAGCCGTTCTTGCGCAGGTATTGCGCCGCCTCCGCCTCCGCCATCAGCGCCTCGTGCTCGGCCACCGCGCGCGCGAACAGCGGGCGCATGTCCTCGGCATAGGCGACGCTTTCCTCGGGCCGCGTGTGACGGCGATAGGCCAGCAGCCAGGGCGCGATCCGCAGCAAAGCGGACCAGTGATAATTGGCATCTGGCGCCTGTTTGAGCGCGATCTTCAGAAGCTTTCCGAAACCCGAGGGAAAGGCATGCGGAAACAGCGTATTGCCCTCGATCACGCCGGCATTGCCGTAGGACGTTTCCTCGCCCGGCCCACGGCGGTCGATCAGTGCGACGGACAGCCCGCGCTTGGCGAGATGCAGCGCGATCGACGTTCCGACAATGCCTGCGCCCAGCACGATCGCATCGGTTCGGGCCATGGTCCGCTCCCGTTTGCCATCACGCCCGATCCGACGTGAGTCGACCGTGTATTTAGGCGAGCGACCGAACAGTTACCAGCAGGCCGGGCAGGCGCGAAGCGGAAGACCGCAGGCAGTAAACCTTCCGCCTGGAACGCCGATCGCGACGGTCTCGGATTGACAACGCCCGGCCAGGGGTTGGACCGTCGGAGAGCGGCGCCTTTCGGCCGACGGGATTGCACGATGATCGAACGCCCTGCGTTGCCATACCGTCTGCGACCGGATGCGGCCATCGTCCGCTCCGTTTCGCAGGTCGCTGCGCTCTGGGTCGCGTCCGACGCCGGCTTCTACTTCCTCCTGCCGATGCTCGGCGTGCAGATCAGCTACAATTCCGGATCGGTGGCGATCACCCTCTACTACTTCTTCTGGAGCGGAATCGCGGTCATCACGTTCTGGGACCGCTACATTCACTGGGTCAGGTTCGAAAACCGCCTGGCCAGCTATCTGATCTGGTGCGCCGTCTTTGCCGGCTGCACGTTGTTTGCGGCCTACGTGCTGCCGCAGCTTGCACCCACCAAGTGGACACAGCCGTGGACCCCTCCCGACGTGGTCGTCGCCACGCCGTGGTACTTCTTGCCGAAATCGGTCGATATTCTCTTCCAGCAGCTGTTGATCGTCGCGCTCGTCCTCGGCCTTGCCGAACATCGTTTTAGCGTCCGGCAGATATCGATGACCTGCGCGGTTCTTTTCGGAGCCATGCACCTGTTGCTTGCCTTTGGAGGCATGCCGTTGGGCTACGTCCTTCGCTTCATGGTCGCGGCCGCCATATTCGGACTGATCTTTCCGAGCCTGATCCTGAACGTGCCGAACGGCTTTGCGTTCTCCTACATGGCGCACTGGACGTACTACGCGATCACGGTCGTTATGCCCCGTATCTTCTCTGCGCCCTCGCCATGACCGGTCGTCCGAAGTCCGGCCATGACAATCGAGCCGCGATCCTGCGCCGGCTCGATCCGCCGCCCGTCTGGCTCTGCCTTCTGGCGATCGGCGGCATGCTCGCCTTGCAGTCGCTCGCACTGCTTGCGCTCGGCCATCCCGCGATCTGCACCTGCGGAACCGTGAAGCTCTGGCACGGTGTCGTGGCAAGCTCGGAGAACTCGCAGCATATCGCTGACTGGTACACCTACTCCCACGTGATCCACGGCTTTGCGCTCTACTTTCTGCTCTGGTTGCTCGCGCCAGGCATGTCATTCGGCCTTCGCCTGACGATTGCGGTCGGCATCGAGGTCGCCTGGGAGGTGGCCGAGAACATGCCTGCGATCATGGAACGCTATCGGCAATCGGCGCTCGCGCGCGGCTACTTCGGCGACAGCGCGATCAATTCGGTTGCCGACACGCTGGCGGCAGCGGTCGGAGTCGTTCTGGCCCGCAAGCTGCCGGTCTGGCTGATCGTTGCATCGGTCATCGCGATGGAATTGTTCGCGCTGTACTGGATCCGCGACAACCTCGTGCTCAACGTCGTTCAGCTCATCCATCCGTTCGAAGCGATTTCGCTCTGGCAAGAAGGCGGACACTAGCGGGGCGATCCTATCGACGCACGCCGGCGCGGCTGTTATGCCCGCCCCATGCACGCACTAGCCCGGCTCACCGGCGGCCCGATCCGGTTTCTGACCTGGCTCGGACGCCACGGCACCAACGCCGTCGCGGTCTCGATCCTGCTCGGGATCGCGCTGCCGCCACTCGGCGCGCTGATCCGGCCGTTCTTTCCCGAGACCGTGTTCCTGCTGCTGTGCCTTGCGTTCCTCCGCGTCGACCCCGGCGCATTGCGGATGCAACTGGCCCGGCCGCGCCTTCTCGTGCTCGCCGCGCTCTGGACCATGCTGGCAGTGCCGGTTCTGGCCGGACTGGCCCTGGCGGGTCTCGGGCTCGGCCAAGCCGCGCCCGGCCTGCTGCTCGCGCTGATGCTGAACGCGGTCGCGCCACCGATTTTTTCCTCGCCTGCGCTCGCGGCCCTGATGGGGCTCAACGCCGCGGTCACGCTCGCGCTCCTCCTTGTCTGCACCGCGGCGACCCCGTTCCTTGCACCGGCGATGATCGCGGCCTTTGTCGGCCCCGCGGTCACGTTTTCGCCGCTCGAACTGGGCTTGCGGCTGGTGCTGATGCTGGCGGGCGCCGCCTGCGTCGCGATCGCGATCCGGGCGGTCGCTGGCAGGCCCTGGGTCGAGCGCCAGGCGTCCCGCATCGACGGGCTCAACGTGGTCGTGTTGTTCCTGTTCGCGGTCGCGCTGATGGGTGACGTGCTGGAGAACGCGATCGCAAGGCCGATGCTGGTGCTGGGCCTGCTCGTGCTGTCGAGCGCGGTGACGTTCGGGCTGAGCGCGCTGACCGCGCTGCTGTTCTGGTACGCGGGCGCGCGCACCGCCCTTCCCCTCGCCCATGCCGCCGGCTCCCGCAACACCGGGCTGATGCTGGCCGCGGCCGCGGGCTCGGTGCCGGAACTGGTCTGGCTCTATGTCGCGCTCATTCAGATACCGATCTACGCCCTGCCGCTGATCGCGCGGCCGTTTCTGCGGCGGCTGTCCACCGGTTCATAAGCCTCCGCATTGCCGGCCTATGGCCGCCGTGTTACCCGGATGGCACGGAGACCGACATGCCCCGTCCGCTTCGCATCGCGCCTTCAATTCTCGCCGCCGACTTCGGCAAGCTCGCCGACGAGGTGCGCGCGGTCGAGGCGGCGGGCGCCGACTGGATTCACCTGGACGTGATGGACGGCCATTTCGTTCCGGTCATCACCTTCGGTCCGGAAGTCGTCAAGACGCTCCGTCCGGTCACCCAGAAGGTCCTCGACGTGCATCTGATGATCGCGCCCTGCGATCCGCACCTCGAAGGTTTCGCCAAGGCCGGCGCGGACATCATCACCGTGCATGTGGAATCCGGCCCACATCTGCACCGCTCGCTGCAGACCATCCGCGCGCTCGGTAAGAAGGCCGGCGTCACCATGAACCCGGCGACGCCGGTCGAGAGCATCGAGCACGTCATCGACATCGTCGATCTGGTGCTGGTCATGTCGGTCAATCCGGGTTTCGGCGGCCAGAAGTTCATCCCGGCCGCGGAGGAGAAACTGCGCCGCGTCGCCGCGTTGGTCGGCGCGCGCCCGATCGACATCGAAGTCGACGGCGGCGTTACCGCCGAAAACGCCGCTCTCGTCACGCGGGCCGGCGCCAACGCGCTGGTCGCGGGCTCGGCGGTGTTCAAGGGCGGCCCCGCCGCCTACCGCGACAACATCGCGGCGATCCGTCACGCGGCGTCGCTCGCCCGTGGCGAAGCCGCATAAAGCCCCCTATTCTGACGCCAACCGAATTTGCAGCAGCTTGCACCGGAAGGACTGGCCATGGGCGTATTGATCGACGGCAAGTGGACCGACGGCGAACTGCCGCAGGAAACCTCCTCAACCGGCCAGTTTAAGCGCGCCGACAGTTCGTTCCGCGACCGCATCACCGCTGATGGGTCGTCGGGCTTCAAGGCCGAGCCCGGCCGCTATCACCTTTACACCACGTTCGGATGCCCCTGGGCGCACCGCACGCTGATCTATCGCGCGGTCAAGAAGCTCGAAGGCCTGATCTCGGTCTGCCACTCGGTTCCGGGCCTGCGCACGCAGGGCTGGACCTTCGAAGCCGACGCCCGCTACCCGGACTGCATTCCGGATACCGTGAACGGCTTCCGCTACATGCACGAGGCCTATACCGCGACCAATCCGACTTACACCGGCAAGGTCACCGTGCCGACGCTGTGGGACAAGAAGACCAAGCGCATCGTCAACAACGAGTCGTCCGAGATCATCCGGATTCTCAACACCGAGTTCAACGCGATCACCGGCGACAGGACCGACTACTATCCGACTGCGCTGCGCGCCGAAATCGATGCCGTCAACGAACGCGTCTATCACAACGTCAACAACGGCGTGTACCGCTGCGGCTTCGCCAAATCGCAGGCGGCCTACGAGGAGGCCTACGACGGCCTGTTCGAAACGCTCGACTGGCTGGAGCAGCGGCTGTCGAAGCAGCGCTATCTCGTCGGCAACCAGATCACCGAGGCCGACTGGCGGCTTTACCCGACGCTGGTGCGTTTCGATGTCGCCTATTTCTCGATCTTCAAGTGCAACCGGCAGCGCATCGCCGACTATCCGAACCTGTCGAACTACATGCGCGAGCTCTACCAGGTGCCGGGCGTCGCCGAGACCACCAAGCCCCGCTACTACGTGATCAACTACTATTCGATCCCGAAGGTGAACCCGACCGGGATCGTGCCCAAGGGCACCCCCGTGGACCTCGGCCAGCCGCACGACCGCGCCCGCATCGCGGCCTGAACCTTCCGCACTGCGCGTCCGACCAATAGGCTTGCGCCTTCGGCGCAGACCCGCCGCTGTCGGAGGAACGACCGTGCTTCGGAATGCGATGGCGAAACGCTGGCCGCGCGGCGTGGTCGCGCCCAACAGGCGGCTGCGGCTCGCCGGCATGCTGGACAACGGCGAGCCCGTGCTCTGGACCGGCGCGCCGGACGTAAGCGCAACGCTGGGGACGCAAAAGGCATGGTGGTGGCTCGGCGCGCCCTGGACGGTCGCCGCCGTCGCGCTGTCGGCTTACGGGCTGATCCCCTGGAACCTGGACTTCTTCGCTATCGTGCTCGGCGGCGTGTTCCTGGCCGCGCCGCTGCTCCTGACCTTCCAGGCCGGCGGCACGGTCTATGCCATCACCGACCAGCGGGCGATCCTGCGCCACGATGCGCTTGGCCAGCACCAAGTCGTCTCGATCCCGTTTGCCGAGATGGACGAGACCTTCGAAATTCTGCCGACCGGCCCGAACACCGGCCATCTCTATTTCGCGTCGGGGCAATCCACCCGCCTCCCCTATGCCGACTACGACGGCAAACTGGCGTTCCGGGAGCTGCGCGATCCGGAAGCCGTGCGCGACCTCCTGGAGCGCATCCGCGCGCACCGGCAGTCCTGATAGAGCCGGTCGACTTTTCCACCATCCCGCCTTGCAAATGCGGGGCGCGGGACCGATACAAACGGCGTTCTCCCGCACGAGGCCGCCATGATCCCCCGCTACAGCCGCCCCGAAATGACCGCGATCTGGTCGCCGGAGACGCGCTTTCGCATCTGGTTCGAGATCGAGGCCCACGCCGCCGACGCCATGGCCGCGCTCGGCATCGTGCCCAAGGCGGCCGCGAAGAAAGTCTGGGACAAGGGCGCCAAGGCGAAGTTCGACATCGCCCGCATCGACGAGATCGAGCGCGAAACCAAGCACGACGTCATCGCGTTCCTGACGCATCTGGCCGAGATCGTCGGACCCGAGGCGAGATTCGTGCACTCCGGCATGACGTCGTCGGACGTGCTCGACACCTGCCTCAACGTGCAGCTCGTGCGCGCAGCCGACATTCTGATCGCCGATGTCGACCGCCTGCTGGCCGCACTGAAAAAGCGCGCCTTCGAGCACAAGAAAACGCCGACCATCGGCCGCTCGCACGGCATCCACGCGGAGCCCACGACCTTCGGCGTCAAGCTCGCGGTCGCCTATGCGGAATTCTCCCGCGCGCGCGAACGCCTCGTCGCCGCGCGCAAGGAGGTCGCGACCTGCGCCATCTCGGGCGCCGTCGGCACCTTTGCGCAGGTCGATCCGCGGGTCGAGGCGCATGTCGCCAAGAAAATGGGACTTTCGCCCGAGCCGGTGTCCACGCAGATCGTCCCGCGCGACCGCCACGCCATGTATTTCGCCACGCTCGGCGTCGTGGCCTCGTCGGTCGAGAGGCTCGCCATCGAAATCCGCCACCTTCAGCGCACCGAGGTTTTGGAAGCCGAGGAGTTTTTCTCGGAGGGCCAGAAGGGCTCTTCCGCCATGCCGCACAAGCGCAACCCGGTGCTGACCGAAAACCTGACCGGTCTCGCGCGCATGGTGCGCGCCTACGCGCTCCCCGCGATGGAGAACGTCGCGCTCTGGCACGAGCGCGACATCTCGCATTCGTCGGTCGAGCGCATGATCGGGCCGGATGCGACCGTGACGCTCGACTTCGCACTCAACCGGCTCGCCGGCGTGATCGAGAAGCTCGTGGTCTATCCCGGCAACATGCAAAAGAACCTCGACCGGCTTGGCGGGCTTGTGCATTCGCAGCGCGTGCTGATCGCGCTGACGCAGAAGGGCATGGCGCGCGAGGACGCCTACAAGGTGGTGCAGACCCACGCCATGAAGGTGTGGCAGGGCAAGGGCGACTTCCTCACCTTCCTGAAGGCCGACCCCAAGGTGCGCGCGAAGCTTACGCCCGCGGAGATCGAAGCCAACTTCGACCTCGGCTACCACTTCAAGCACGTCGACACGATCTTCAGGCGCGTGTTCGGAAAGAGCTAACCGCGCCTGCCGGTCGTCATCTCAAGTGGCGGCGTTGCCAACCGAACCTGCGCCAATGCCGGTTGCGCCAATCGGCATCGCGCCAGCGCCAGATGCGCGGATCGTCGGCATCCGGCTCGGCCTGCGGCGCGGAAACCGGCGCGGGCATCGCCGGGCGCTCCGCGGCAGACGCGAAAGCATCGCTGCCGAAGCGCAGGTAGGCGCGGCTGGTGTATCCGACGTTGCGTCCGACCTTCACCCGGCACCAGGTGCCGTGACACCTCTGGACGTCGACCTTCGCGCCCGGCGGCATGATGACCATGACCTCGAACGCAGCCCCCGGACCGGTGCGCAGGTTGAGCTTGCTGCCGGCGACCGCGGGCTCGGCTCCGGCCGCACGCGCGCACACGACAAGAAGCACCGCCCCCGCGAGCATCGTCTTCGGTGCAGACATTTCCCGACTCCACAAACCGCTGTGGCGCCGCCCCACTCTCGACCGAACGATGATCCCCGTTTAGCCGCCTGACGCGCGGACAGCCCTGCGGCACTGCGCCGCTTCGACTCCCAGGGTTAATCCGCAGCCCGGCCTGCGCAGAACGCGGTTGCGGTTCCAGCGCCGCCGGGTCACAAATTGAGCACGCTGGAGACGCTCGATGCCCGAAACCCGTATCGCCCTCGCCGGCCTCGGCGCCATCGGCCGCGCGGTGGCGCGCCGGCTGACCGACGGTCTGCCGGGCCTGAAGCTCGCCTGCATCGCGACCGGCAACGCGGAGAAAGCCCGCGCCTGGCTCGCCGAGCAGAAGATCGACGTTCCGCTGGTCGAGCTTGAGGCCTTTCCGAAGCACGCCGACCTCGCCATCGAATGCGCGCCCGCGTCGCTTCTGGAACGCATCTGCCGGCCGATGCTGGAGGCGGGAAAGCAGGTGATGGTGCTGTCCTGCGGCGCGCTGCTGCCGCGGCCCGACCTGATCGATCTCGCCAAGGCCCATGGCGGGCGCATCATCGTTCCGACCGGCGCGCTGCTCGGCCTCGACGCGGTCGCAGCATCCGCCGAGGGGATAATTCATTCCGTCCGCATGACCACGCGCAAGCCGCCCATCGGCCTCGTCGGCGCGCCCTATCTGGTCAAGAACAACATCTCGGTCGAAGGGCTGAACACGGCAAAGCTCGTGTTCAGCGGCACCGCACGCGAGGCCGCTGCGGGCTTTCCGGCCAACGTCAACGTTGCGGCTGCGCTTTCGCTTGCCGGCATTGGGCCGGACCGCACCATGATCGACATCTGGGCCGACCCTGCGGTGACGCGCAACTGCCACACCATCGAGGTCGATTCCGACAGCGCGCGCTTCACGCTGTCGATCGAGAACGTGCCGTCGGAAAACCCCAAGACCGGCAAGAACGTCGCGCTGTCAGTGATCGCGGCGCTGCGCAAGATGCACTCGCCGCTTGCGGTCGGGACGTAAGGGTTACGCCCGTACGGCTTCCGGAAGATCGGCGGCGATGCGCCTCCGCCCCAGCATGTGCGCGCGGCCGTCGTTGATGGCGTCGACCGCGATCAGCCTGCCTGACTTGCGATAGTCCACCGAGAACTTTCCATCCGCGGGATTGCCGACTGTCTCGGCCGCGTCGTAGCCGTCGAGCAATCCTGTGATCTGCAGCTTCACCTCGTACTGGTCCGACCAGAACCACGGCACCGGATCGTAGGTTTTGGGCTTGCCGAGGATCGCGTCGGCCGCGGCCTTGGCCTGATCGATGGCGTTCTGCACGCATTCGAGCCGGATCGCGCGGCCGTAGCGGTGGCTGAAGAAGCGCGCGCAGTCGCCAATGGCGTACACGTCCGGCGCGGACGCACGCGCAAAATCGTCCACGACAATGCCGTCCTTGCATTCGAGACCGGCAGCCGCGGCGAGATCGTCGTTGGCGCGCGCGCCGGTCGCGACCAGCACGAGATCGGCCGCGATCCGCTCGCCGCTTGCAAGCGCAGCGCCGCTCGCGCGCCCCTCGCCTTCGATCGAACCGAGGCGCGCGCCGAGCCTTATGTCGACGCCGCGGCCGCGGTGCAGCGTTTGATAGAATTGCGAGACGGTTTCGCCCGCCACCCGCTTCATCACGCGGTCTTCGGCCTCGACCACGACAGCATCGCGGCCCTCCTGGCGCATGACGGCGGCAACTTCGAGCCCGATGTAGCCGCCGCCGACGATGACCACGCGCTTTGCCCGGTCGAACGCAGGCCGCAGCCGCCGCACGTCGTCGATCTTGCGCAGCGAATAGACGCCCGCAAGCTTGACGCCCGGCAGCGGCAGGTCCCGCGCCCGCGTTCCGGTGGCAAAGACGAGCGTCCCGTAAGCATGCTCGACGCCGCCCGCCAACGTCACCCGCTTGCGAGCCACGTCGACGGCCGCGACGGCCGTACCGGTTTCAAGCACTACATCGCGGTCCTTCCAGAACGCTGCCGGGCGCAGGTACAGCGTTTCTTCGGACGGACGATCCTTGAGGAAGGCCTTGGACAGCGGCGGGCGCTGATACGGCGGATAGGGTTCGTCGCCGATCATCCGGATCGCGCCGGCGTATCCGCCCTGGCGCAGGCTGATGGCGAGCTGGGCCGCGGCCTGGCCCGATCCGACAATGACAACGCCGTTCATTCCGCCTTTTCACCCTTCCACGTGGGCTGCCGCGGATGCACGGCGTCCTTGAAGATGTCAAAGCCCTTCCAAGCCGGCTCCGGCGGCTCGCAACCCGGTTGCGGTACATAGATGGACGGCTCGGCGAGCGTCATCTTCGGGATGTAGCGCGGGCAATTCGGAAAGATGGCGCGCGCCTGCACGCGTACGATCAGTTGGGCGCCGACGGTCGAGCCGAGCAGCGGATCGTCGCGCGACACCGTCGCCGTGCCGTTGACCCGCAGCCGTCGGGGCCGCTCGTGCAGGTCGATGAACAACAACCCCACGTTGGGATTCACCGCGAGGTTGCCGAGGCTCTTGAACATGCCGTTGCCGTCGTAATCCGGGAACGCCAGTTCCGAAGGGCCGGTGATGCGCACGAAGCCGGGCGGCCCGCCCTTGAACGAGCAATCGGGCCTGCCTTCGGCGTCCGCGCTGGCGACGAAGAAGTAGATCGCGCCCTGGATGAAGGCCTTGTCGTCGTCGCTGAACGCGGTCCGGGCCAGCTTCTGCTCCAGCCGGTCGGAGATGCGGCGGCTGTCGAACTGGTCCTGGAGCCCGCGGTTTCCCTCGTGATACAAAATGCTGTCGGACATGACGGGTCTCCTTGCGGCAGTCCTGACCTCAATGGTGTATCCTAACGCTCCGCATCCGCGTCCGTCCCTCCCCTCAATCCAATTCCGAGCATCTTCGAGAGAAATCAAATGGCCAAGAAGCGTGCCTCAAAGACCTCCGCGGAGCGTTCCGCCAAGGCGCCGAAGTACCGGCTGAAGGAGATCACCGACGAGCAGATGACCGCCCTGCAGCGCGCGCTGCGCGACGCGATCTATTCGGGCCCGCGCGGCATCCGAAAGAAGCTGACCGGGCCGTTCCAGATCTGGCTGAACGCGCCGGAGCTCGGGCATCTCGCGCAGGCGCTCGGCGCCTTTGTGCGCTACAAGACCTCGCTCTCGCCGCGCCAATCGGAAACCGCGATTCTGGCCACCGCACATATCTGGAAGGCGCAGTATGAATGGTACGCGCACGCGCCGATGGCCGAGAAGGCCGGCGTGAAGCCCGCCACCGTCAAGGACCTGCAGGCCGGACGCGCGCTGAAATCGGCGGCCAAGGACGAGCAGGCCATCGTCGATTTCGTGCGCGAGCTCTACAAGATCCGGAGGGTAAGCGACCGCACCTACAAGCGCGTGCATGCGTTCCTGGGCGACAAGGGCGTGGTCGAGCTGGTCGGAATCTGCGGCTACTACGCGCTGATCTCGATGACGCTCAACACCTTCCGTGCGGAGATTCCCGGCGGCGGCTCGCTGCCATTCGCCGAACCGAAGTAGCCGCCGCCGGCGGGCCGGTGCGGCCCGAACCGCGCACAAATTGACTTCGATCAAGGCGGCCGGCGCCGGGGCTTCGGGTAATGCCCAAAAACCTCGCAGGGTGGACGCCATGGAGCAGGTCAACGGCACAAGCGATCCCGTCGTGCGGCGGATCGCGGCGCGCGACATCGCCGAGGCGCTGGCGGCAGGCCTGAGGGACTTCCGGGCGATGCCTTTCTACGGACTGATGTTCGGCGCGCTTTACGCGGTCGGAGGCATTGCGATCGTGCTGTCGGTCACGGCCCTCGGCATGACCTATCTCGCCTATCCGCTCGCGGCCGGGTTTGCGCTGATCGGCCCGTTCGTCGCGGCGGGCCTCTACGAGGTGAGCCGTCAGCGCGAGACCGGCGGGACGCCGTCGCTTGCGGGCATCTGGTCCGCCATCCGAAGCCGCCCCGAAATCGGCTGGATGGCGTTCGTGACGCTCTTCATCTTTGTCATCTGGATGTATCAGGTGCGCTTCCTGATGGCGCTGTTTCTCGGATTGAACGCGTCGTTTTCAAGCCTGCAGCAATTCCTCACGGTCGTCCTGACCACCACCGAGGGCCTGCTGTTTCTTGGCATCGGCAACGTGGTGGGGGCGATTCTTTCGCTGCTCTTGTTCTCGCTGACGGTGGTCTCGTTTCCGCTACTGCTCGACCGCGAGGTCGATTTTGTGACCGCCATGATCACCAGCGTGCGCGCGGTCGTGACGAGCCCGGCGCCGATGATCGGCTGGGCCGCCGTGATCGTGGTGCTCTTGATCGTGTCGGTACTGCCGTTCTTCCTGGGGCTTTTGGTGACGCTGCCCGTGTTGGGCCACGCGACCTGGCATCTCTATCGGCGCGTCGTTGCACCCGCACACAGCGCTGCTTAGCAACGGCGCTCCGTTACCGCCGCAGCGCCGCTTTCCGGCCCGAAGACTGACCGACAATTCCCATTTTGCGCCGCATTGAAGTCACGCGGCGCAGCCGAAATGGCCTCGTCTCAGATCAGGGGGAGGCCAATGAACATCGCCATTGCACGCATCGCAGTCCTCGCGGCAACCGTGGCGTTCGGCACGGCGTTCGCCGGCGCGGCCAAGGCCGCGTGCGGAGACCTCGTTTGCGGCCTGATCGGCCAGATCGGAATCGCCGTTCAAAAGGGACCGCATGTCGCGGCTGAAGAGTCTGCGGTCCAAAACGCCGCGGCAGCGGCGACGACGGCCGGTGCGCACGACGCGCGCACCATTGTTCGAAAGCCGAAGCGCTACATTCGGGCGGCGGCCAAGAAACGTCCCACTGTCACGAAACGCCTGACCGCACCAAAAAAGCAACGGCGGCAACCGCCAATGCCGGCGACACTGCCCGAACGCGATCCGGTACCGGTCGTGGCGCCGGACGAGGTCAATGCCATCGATCTTGCAGCGGGACCTGAGCCCGCGGCCGACGGCGAACAGGATGCGTCCGCCGACGAATTGCCGCCCAACGGAATCCGCACCGACGAGGCGGCGCGCAAGGCCCTTGCATTGGCGCTTTACGACAAAGCGCACCGGCTGCGAGATGCGCCCACGGCTCCGCAGGCCATGCCCCGGCTTGAAGAGTCCCGGGTCGGGAAATCCTGGCTTGAACGGATGTGGACCGTCGTCGCGGATGCGTTTGGAGCGGTCCATGCCGCCGTGCGGACCCTCGTCGGCTGACTGACGCCCTGCGCGCGGCACGGGGCGACGCCGCGCGCCGCGCTGAGCTAGGATGGCAGGCGCTGAAAGCAGACCTTGCTTTCGGGGCCTGCCATCGGGAGTTCAGAGCGACCGCATGACCACGCCGTCCAATTCGCCCTATGCGGCCGACCTTCGCGGCTTCATCGAGTTTCTCGACAAGGAGCATCCGGAGCACATCGTTCGAATCTCGAAGGAGGTCGATCCGAATTTCGGCGTGTCCGGCATCCTCGAACGGCTGGAGCGCGACGGGAAGTTTCCGCTGGTGATCTTCGAGAACGTCAAGGGTTCGAAGATTCCGCTGGTCGCCAACATGCACGCGAGCTTCGAGCGGTTGCGGCTGTCGCTCGGCATGGAACACGGCGGCGTCAAGGAATTCGTGAAAGAGTGCGCGGCGCGGCAAGCGCATCCGCTCGATCCGGTCAGGGTGGAGAGCGCGCCGGTGCAGGAGGTGGTGCGGCAGGGCGGCGACGTGGACGTCGAGGAACTGCCGGTCTGCACCTACCACGAGAAGGACGCCGGCAAATACATCACGGCGGGGCTTGCGGTGATGCGCGATCCGGAAACCGGCATCAACAACGTCGGCATCTATCGCCACCAAGTGCACGAAAAGAACCTGCTCGGCGTGCAGCTCTCCGAAACCGCCGACGGCAACATCATCTGGAAGAAGTACGAAAAGCGCGGCCTGCCCTGCCCGATCGCCATCGTGATCGGGCACCATCCGGCGTTCTTCATCGGCTCGCTGTGCTTTTCAACGCTCGATTCCGACGAGCTTCGCATTGCGGGCGGCATGCTGCAGCGGCCGGTGCCGCTGGTCCGCTGCAAGACCATCCCGCTCGACGTCCCGGCCAACGCCGAGATCGTGCTGGAATGCGAAATCCGCCCGGTCGAGCGGCGCGCCGAGGCGCCGTTCGGGGAATATCCGGGAACCTACGGGCCGCGCCGCATGAATCCCGTGCTCGACGTGAAGGCGATCACCCACCGCCGCAATCCGCTCTACCAGAACGCCTTCGTCGGCCACGCCGACAACCTGCTGCTTTCGGGCTTGCTGCGCACGACGTTCATCGAGGACACCGTCAAGATCGCCTGCCCGACCGTGCGCGCGGTCAACGTGCCGCGCGCCGGGCGTTTCCGGTTCATCTGCTACGTCGCGATCGAAAAGATGAACGAGGGCGAGGCCAAGCTCGCCGCCATGGCCGCCTTCGTCGCCGATCCGTTTTTGAAATTCGTGGTGGTGGTCGACCACGACGTCGACATCGACAACGACACCGACGTGCTGCATGCAATCGCCACGCGCGTGCGCGCCGACCAGGACACGTTCATGGTGCCCTACGCCAAGGGCTCGCCGCTCGACCCCGCGTCCTACGATCCGGCCGGCGGCTCGCCGCTCGTGACCAAGATGGGCATCGACGCCACGCGCAAGAGCAACTACCCGGACGAAATCTCTGTGCCGGGTTTCGAAGCCATCGACATGGCCGCGTTCATTCCGGGCTACAAGCCGTAGGGCATGATCCCGAAAAGTGGCATCCGGTTTTCGGACAAGATCATGCCAAATGAAAAGCGAGCGGTTCCGGACGCCCGGAACCGCCGCACCTCAATGCCGCCGCTCAGTGCCCGTGATGGCCGCCCTGCGCGGGCGCGGCGCCGACCGCCTCGACCACGTACTCGACCTCGATGCTGCCGGCCTTCTCGAAGGTGAGTGTGCCCTTGACGCGCTCGCCCTTCACGAACGGCTGCTTCAGATTCATGAACATCAGATGATACGAGCCGGGCTTCAGCTCCACCGTCGCACCGGGCTTAAGCTCCAGGCCCTTGGGCAGCGCCCGCATCCGCATCATGCCGTCGCTCATGCGCATCTCGTGAATCTCGAACCGGCCTGCAGCCGGCGACGAGCCGCCGACCAGGCGGTCGGGCTCCTTGCCGGTGTTGACGATGGTGAGATAGCCGCCGGCGACGCTTGCGCCCTTGGGCGTGGCGCGCGCCCAGGGGTGTTTGATCTCCAAGGGACCGAGCCTGTAGTCATGCGCCGTTGCCGCACCGGATATCAGCGCGAGCATGGCGGCAAGCAGTATCTGTTTCATGGAATGGCTCCGAATCGGGACGTGAATGCGCGCATCTCTCGGCGCGCGGGTCGATGCTCAAACCTGCCGGAGTTCAGGCGAGCGGAGGCGCGCGGGGATTCTGCGGCCCGCGATCGGCGATACGCAGCGGAGCGCTGTAGCCGGCCGGGGCCAGAATTTCCGCCGCCGGCAGCACGGCCTTCGACACAGCGACGGCATCCGGCGGCGCTCCGGACACGGCCTGTCCCGGATACGCACACAGCGCCTGGCACTGACGGGAATGATCCTGCGGATGGGGCGCGCCGGACGAATCGCCGCCGGAACAGAGCTCCCCCAGTTGCACGGAAAGTTGCGCCGGTATCGCTGGCCCGAACGCCAGGAGCAACGCCTTCAACGCCACCGCATAGGCGGCGGCGAGAGCCACGGCTCGGGAACAAAGGCGGCGGGCTTCCATTCAGGAGCTATAGCTGCGTCGCGCCTGTCCGCCAAGTTTGTGGTAATCTACAAAATAAGCCCAAGAAGGCCACCGTGACCGACAAGACACCGCACCATACCGAGGGCCGGATTCTGAAGTTCCGGCCGCGCGGGTCGCTGTTCGCACGGCATGTCCCCCGCCCGCCGCCGGTGGAAGACCTCGGCAAGTTCGAGCGCGCGCCCGACCAGCCGGACGACTACCGGCACCGTATGAAGATGAACGGCCTCGCGCTGGCCGTAACCATCGTGCTGGTCGCAGCCGGCATCTGGATCGCGGACACGATGGCGCAGATGCGCAAGAACCAGGACTGCTATCTGGCGGGCCGCCCGGCCTGCACCCAGGTGCCGCCTCCAACCGCGCAGCGCTGACGCGGCACGTGCGTCGGTCTATTGCCGAACGACAGTGACCGGCGCGAGCCCGGAAAACTGCAACGCACGCGCGCCGGCCGGCGTCAGATCGATGACCCGGCCGCGAATGAACGGGCCGCGGTCGTTGATGCGGACGACGACGCTCTTGCCATTCTTGCGGTTGATGACCGTAACCTTGGTGCCGAACGGCAGCGTCCTGTGCGCGGCGGTCAGGCCGGCCGGATTCGCACGCTCTCCGCTCGCGGTCTTGCGGCCGCTGTAGTTGTAAACGGACGCGATTCCGGATTCCGCCGCGGCGGGCGCGATTGCAGGCAGGCTCAGCAGGCACGACAAGCCCAATGCAAATGCAGTCCTGAGCATTCCGGAAACCTCCATCGATGTTGGGGGAAGCCGGGGGCAATCTGCGGCAATCGTGACGCCATCGTGACGTCTGTCGCACGATCCAGAACAAACGAATATTCATTCACAGTTCCCAGGAGTTGCGAAATTTCATTGCGCCGGGCGTTGCCGCACGGAAATGCCCCGCGTATCGTTAACGCGAGTTCGTCCAAAGCCGGAGCTGGGAGGAAACCATGCGCGTTCGTTTGGTGGCATCGCTGGGAGCCGCGGCCGTCGCAGCGGCAAGCCTCGCAACGGTCCCCGGTCCGGCGGTAGCGCAGGGCGACACGTGCAAGAACCGCGGGCAGCTCGATCTGCAATATTGCGACGAGAACAAGGATCTCGTGGCCGACGTTCCGAAGGACCCGAAACGCTGGCGCGATCCTTCGACGCTGGTCTTCGCCTATACGCCGGTCGAGGACCCGGCGGTCTACGCCAACGTGTTCAAGCCGTTCATCGACTATCTGAAGACCTGCACCGGCAAGAACGTGGTCTATTACCCGGTGAATTCCAACTCGGCGCAGATCGAGGCGATGCGCTCGGGCCGCCTGCATGTCGCGGGCTTCTCCACCGGCCCGACCGGCTTCGCAGTCAACATGGCGGGCGCGATCCCGTTCGCCGCCAAGGGCACCGAGAAGCAGGTGCGCGGCTATCAGTTGCTCGCGCTGGTCAAGACGTCGAGCCCGTATCAGAAACTCGCTGACCTCAAGGGCAAGCGCGTCGCCCATACTTCTCCATCGTCGAACTCCGGCAACCTGGCGCCGCGCGTGCTGTTCCCGCCTGAAGGCCTCAAGCCCGACGACGACTACAAGCCGCTGATGTCAGGCGGGCACGACAAGTCGACGCTCGGCGTGGCGTCGGGCGACTACGACATGGCGCCCGTTGCGTCGGACGTTTACGAACGCATGGTGACGCGCGGCACGGTCAAGGGCAGCGACTTCCGCATCATCTTCAAGAGCCAGGTGTTTCCGACCTCGTCGTTCGCCTATGCGCACGACCTGAAGCCCGAGCTTGCCAAGAAGATGCTCGACTGCTTCTACGCCTACCGCTTCCCGCCGGCGATGCAGAAGGAGTTCAACGGCGACGACCGGTTCTTCCCGATCACCTATCAGAAGGACTGGGCGGTGGTACGCGACGTGGCCGAGAAGACCGGCACGCCGTACAACAAGGCGGCCTACGACCGCGAGGTCAAACGCGAGGCCGAGGCGGCTGCGAAGAAGAAGCAGCAGCAAGCACCGCCGAAGCAATAGCCGGCATGGATGCGGCCGCCACCTTTCAGCCGAACGCGGCCGAGGCCGGCATCGACCGGTCGCTGATCGTTCGCAACCTGACCAAGGCCTATCGCGCCGGTCAGCCGGTGTTGCGCGACGTCTCGATTGCGTTCGCGCCGCGCGGCGTGACCGCGGTCATCGGACCGTCCGGCACCGGAAAATCGACTTTGATCCGTTGCATCAACCGGCTGGTCGATCCGACCGCCGGCGAACTCCTGTTCCGCGGCGACGACCTCGCCAAGCTGCGCGGACGCGCGTTGCGTGAGGCGCGCCGCCGGATCGGCATGGTTTTCCAGGAATACAACCTCGTCGAACGGCTGACGGTGATCGAGAACGTGCTGTGCGGACGATTGGGCTATGTGCCGGTGTGGCGGGCCTGGGCGCGGCGCTTCGACTCGAAAGACGTCGACCGCGCGTTCCAACTCATCGACGCTGTGGGCCTCACCGCGTTCGCGACCCAGCGCGCCGACCAGCTATCCGGCGGGCAGCGGCAGCGAGTCGGCATCGCGCGCGCGCTGATGCAGGAGCCGGACCTGATCCTCGCCGACGAGCCGACCTCCTCGCTCGATCCCAAGACCTCGGTCGAGATCATGGAACTGATCGCGAGCCGCGCCGGCGAGCGCGACATCCCGGCGATCGTCAATATCCACAACGTCGCGCTGGCGCGGCGCTTCGCCGACCGCATCATCGGCATGTCGAAGGGCTCGATTGTGTTCGACGGCAAACCGCAGGAGTTGGAGGACTCGCACCTGCTCCAGATCTACGGCGGCGAAGGATGGCTCGAATGAGCCAGGCCGGGCCGGTCCAGCCGCGCGTCGCGTTTCCGCCGAACTGGACGTCGCGCATCGTAACTGTAGCGATCTGTGCCTACGTGGTCTATGCCGCGCAAATCGTGGACTTCACCTGGGCGCGCTTTCTGACCGGACTCGATCAGGGCCGCCGATTCGTCGCGCGGATGTTTCCGCCCGACTTTTCCGCCGACAAGCTCGACCTGCTCTACGGCGGCCTGGTCGAGAGCATGCAGATTGCGATCCTTGCCACCGTTTTCGGCACCCTGATCTCGCTGCCGCTCGGTATTGCCGCAGCCCGCAATCTGGCGCCGGCTCCGATCGCGTGGGCCGCGCGAGGCGCGATTGCGCTGTTCCGCACCCTGCATCCCATTGTGATCGCGATTCTGTTCGTCAAGGCGGTCGGCTTCGGCGCACTCGCCGGCACCTTGGCGCTGACTGTGGCTTCGGTCGGCTTCGTGTCGAAGCTTGTGGCGGAGGCGGTCGAGGAAATGTCGATGGCGCAGGTCGAAGCGGTGCGCGCCACAGGCGCCTCGTTCGCGAGCGTCATCGTCATGGGTGTGTTTCCGCAGGTGATGCCGCGCTTCATCGGCTTCACCGCCTACGAACTGGACTCGAACCTTCGCAACTCGGCGCTGGTCGGGATCGTTGGCGGCGGCGGCATCGGTGCGCCGCTGTTTACGGCGTTCCAGCGCTTCGACTACGATTTCGTGCTGACCATCGTGCTCGCGATCATCGCGATCGTGATGGTGGGTGAAGTCGTCTCCGGCTGGATGCGGAGGCTGTTCCAATGACGGACTCCGGCCTGCTGCCGTCGGGACCGGCCGGACAGCGGCTCCGGCAATGGCAGCGGTTCACGCCGCTGCAGCGCGTGGCACGGGCGGGGTTCTATGTCGGAGTCCTGATCGCCATTATCTGGGCGATGCGGACCATCCAGATCATCCCGGAATTTCTGTACGACGCGCCGCAGCAGACCGCGGACCTGTTCGTGCGGATGTGGCCGATCGACTGGTCCTGGTACCCCAAGACCGTCCATGCGGCGCTGATCGAGACGCTGCACACGGCGACGCTCGGCACAATCCTCGCGGTCCTCTTGGCATCTCCCGTGGCGCTGATGGTGGCGCGCAATGTCACGCGCTCCGTCGTTCTCAACAACGTCGGCCGCCTGATCCTGGTCGCGACCCGCTCGGTTCACTCGCTGATGTGGGCGCTGTTTTTCGTGGCGGTGTTCGGTCCCGGCGCGCTCGCCGGAGTGCTGGCGATCGCCGTGCACTCCATCGGGTTCACCGGAAAGTTCCTGTCGGAGGCGATCGAGGAAGCCAAGCCCGGCCCGCTCGAAGCGCTGGTCGCAACCGGCGCGCCCCCGGCCGCGGTCTTGATCAAGGGCATCTGGCCCCAGGTGAAGCCCGCGTTCCTGGCGATTGCGATGTTCCGCTGGGACATCAACGTCCGCGAATCTGCGGTTCTCGGCCTGGTCGGCGGCGGCGGCCTCGGAATGGCGCTCGATACCGCCCTGTCGAACCTCTATTGGGACCAGGCTGGCCTGGTCCTGGTGGTCATTTTGGCGGTGGTGATCGTGACCGAAATCGTCACCGCCTGGGCCCGCAGCCGGATCATCTGACCGGGCTTTGCGGCTGAAATCGCTTCGATTTTCCCGCATTGAACTCCCCGCCCCTCTTCGCTATACGGGCATTCGGCTCACCCAAGGGGGATGACCGGGGCGGATCGATGCACGGCCCGGGCGCCGCGCCGCCTCGGGCGTGGCGGGAAAACTGTTGTCATTCAAGGATTTAGAGATGTCGTCGACGTTCGATACGGTGGCCAACATCATTGCCGAGACCTGCGACATCCAGCGCGACACGATCAAGCCGGAGAGCCATGCGATCGACGATCTCGGCATCGACAGCCTGGATTTCCTGGATATCGCCTTCGCCATCGACAAGGCGTTCGGTATCAAGCTGCCGCTCGAGCAGTGGACGCAGGAAGTCAACGACGGCAAAGCCACGACCGAACAGTATTTCGTGCTGAAGAACCTTTGTGCCCGCATCGACGACCTGGTCGCCGCCAAGGGTCGATGAAGCGACGACGATGTCAGGGGCCCAATGCGGATCGAGTACTTTCAGCTGATCGACCGGGTGGCCGACCTCAACCTGTCCGACTTGACGATCCGCGCCGAGGCGACCGTCCCTACCGAAAGCACGATCTTCGAAGGCCATTTTCCGGGCCGGCCGCTGATGCCAGGCGTCCTGCTGGTGGAGTGCATGGCGCAGGCTTCAGGCTGGCTCATCATCGCGCGCACCCATTTCGAGCGCATGCCGTTCCTGGCTGCATTAAAGGAAGTGAAGCTGCGTAGCTTCGTGACCCCGGGCCAGGCGTTGACCGTGTCCGCCAAGCTCGTCCACGAAGGCTCGGGCTTTGCCGTCACCGAGGCCGAAATCTCAGCCGAAGGCAAGACAATCTGTAACGCGGACATCACCTTCCGCGTCGTCGATTTCCCCAAGGGCGAGTTCCTGGCATCGATGCAGGACGTCGCCCGGCGCATCGCGCTGCCAATGGAGGCCATCGCCCATGGCTGACGCGGCGCGCGACGCTCTGATCACCGGTATCGGCATCGTGTCGTGCCTCGGCGAAGGCCCGGACGCGCATTGGCAAGCGCTGGGAGACAAGAAACTGCACGCGGACACCGCGATCTATGCGCCCTACATGATCCACCGCGTCGGTGCGATCGACTTCGACAAGCAGATCCCCAAGAAGGGCGATCAGCGCCAGATGGAGCAGTGGCAGCGGCTCGGCACCTATGCCGCGGGTCTTGCGCTCGACTCCGCGGGCCTCAAGGGCAACGCGGAAGTGCTGACGCGCACCGACATGATCGTGGCCGCGGGCGGCGGCGAGCGCGATATCGCCGCCGACAGCGCGATCCTCAGCGGCCACGGCAAGGCCGAGAAGCCCGACGCGTTCCTGAACGAGCGGCTGATGAGCGACCTGCGCCCGACGCTGTTCCTGGCGCAGCTCTCCAATCTCCTCGCCGGCAACATTTCCATCGTCCACGGCGTCACAGGCTCCTCGCGCACCTTCATGGGCGAGGAAGCCGCGGGCGTCGATGCACTGCGGATTGCGCTCGCCCGCATCAACGCCGGCCAGAGCGACATCGTCCTGGTGGGCGGAGCCTACAACAGCGAACGGCCCGATCTCGTGATGCTCTACGAGTTCGGCGGGTTCAACCTGCGCGGTGAATTCGCCCCGGTGTGGAGCCGCGCGCCGAAGGGCGGGTTCGCACTCGCTTCCCTCGGCGCCTTCCTGGTCATCGAGTCGCGCAAGCACGCCGAGGCGCGCAACGCCACGCGGCTGGCCAAACTGTCCGCAGTCCTGTCCGACCGCAGCAGCCGGAAGCCCGGCGACGTCGAGGCCGCACTGACGCGGCTGTGGAGCGGACTGGAAGGGCGCATCGATCCGCGCCAAGCCGCCGTCATCTCCGGCGCATCCGGCGCTGAGCCCGCGACCAGCGAGGAAAGAGCCTTCCTCGCGCGGCATCCCGAGCTTGCCGTGCGCGCCACCGGCACCTATCTCGGTCACGGGATGGAGCCGCAGTTTCCGATGAATGTGGCGCTGGCCGCGGTCGCGATTGCCCGTGGTAGTCTCTATCCGCCCGGCGACGATTCCGGCGTCGAGCGGCCGATGGACGGACCGCCGCGACAGATCGCGGTGACCGGCGTCGGACATTGGCGCGGAGAAGGCGTCGCCCTGGTCGAAGCGACGTCCTAGGAGGGTCCGATGGCTTCCACCCATGACAGCAGCGGCCGGCCGATCGTCGTCGTGACCGGCATGGGCGTCGTGACCTCGCTCGGCGCGGGCAAGACCGACAACTGGGCGAGCCTGACCGCCGGAAAATCGGGCATCCGCGCCATCAGCCGCTTCCCGACCGACGGACTGAAGACCCGCATCGCGGGTACGGTCGACTTCGTCGGCGCCGAGCCGTTCTCGACCCCCGAACTGTCCGAGCGGCTGGCCCGGATGGTCGCGGAAGAGGCCATCGCGGAATCCGGAATCGGCCGGAGCGGCGATTTCCCCGGGCCGCTGTTCCTCGCAGTGCCGCCGATCGAAGTCGAATGGACGCAGCGCATCGAGCTTGCGAAAGCCTCCGGCGCCAACGACCAGGTCAGCTACAACGACATCCTGCGCGCCAGCGCGACCGGCCGCTTCAGGCCCTATCACGCGCGTTTCATGTTCGGCTCGGTCGCCGACCACATCGCGGAGACCTTCGGCACCAAGGGCTCGCCGATCTCGCTGTCGACCGCCTGCGCGTCCGGCGCGACCGCGATCCAGCTCGGCGTCGAGGCGATCCGCCGCGGCGAAACCGGCGCCGCGCTCTGCATCGGCACCGACGGCTCGGTCAATCTGGAATCGCTGATCCGCTTTTCGCTGCTGTCCGCGCTGTCCACCACCAACGATGCGCCCGAGCAGGCCGCAAAGCCGTTCGCCAAGAACCGCGACGGCTTCGTGATGGCGGAGGGCGCGGCCGCACTCGTTCTGGAAAGCCTGGAATCAGCCAAGGCCCGCGGCGCGACGGTTCTCGGCATCCTGAACGGCTGCGGCGAGATGGCCGATGCCTTCCACCGCACCCGGTCGAGCCCGGACGGCAAGCCGATCATCGGCTGCATCCGCAACGCGCTCGCGGACGCAGGCCTGTCGCCCGACGACATCGACTACGTGAACCCGCACGGCACCGGCACGCCCGAAAACGACAAGATGGAAGGCCTCGGCGTCATGGCCGTGTTCGGCGAGCGCGCCAAGTCGCTGCCGATCTCTTCGAACAAGTCGATGATCGGACACACCCTGTCCGCGGCCGGCGCGGTCGAGGCGGTGTTCTCGCTGCTCACTCTGCTCAACCAGCGCATTCCGCCGACCATCAACTACGAGCAGCCGGATCCGGCCATCCCGCTCGACGTGGTGCCGAACAAGGCGCGCGACGCCAAGCTGCGCTACGCCATTTCCAACTCGTTCGGGTTCGGCGGACAGAACGTTTCGCTGGTGATGGGGCTCGAACCGGCGTGACCGCGACCGTCCGCGCGCTGACGCTGGTCGGCGACCGCAAGCTCGAACTGCGCGACATCCCTGCCCCGCCGCCGCCCGCGCCAGGCGAGGTGCAGATCGCGATCAAGGCGGTCGCGCTCAACCACATCGACGTCTGGGGCTACCGCGGCATGGCGTTCGCCAAGCGCAAGCTGCCGCTGGTCGTCGGCGCGGAGGCCTCGGGCGAAATCGCAGCCGTCGGCGGCGGAGTCACCGGCTTCAAGGCCGGCGATCCCGTGGTGATGTACGGGGCGCTGACCTGCGGCGCCTGCAAGGCCTGCACCGAAGGCCGCGACAATCTCTGCGAGAACGTCGCCGGCATCATGGGATTCCACGTCGACGGCTTCGCTCGCGACCGGCTCAATCTGCCGGCACGCTTGGTCATTCCGGTGCCAAAGGGCGTGAGCCTGCGCGACGCTGCCTGTGCGCCGATCGCATTTTCCACCGTCGAGCACATGCTGTTCGACAACGCCAGGCTCCAGCCCGGCGAAACCATCCTGGTGCAGGCCGGCGGCTCCGGCATCGGCACGGTCGCGATCAAGATGGCCAAGGCCATCGGCTGCACCGTCATCACCACCGTCGGCGACGACGAGAAGGCCGCCAAGGCCAAGGCGCTGGGCGCCGACCACGTCATCAATTACCGGACCGAGCGGTTCGAGACCATCACCCGCAAGCTCACCAACAAGAAGGGCGTCGACGTGGTGTTCGAGCACGTCGGCGGCGAAGGCTTCAACGGCTCGCTGCTCGTGCTCAAGCGCGGCGGGCGTCTGGTGACCTGCGGTTCGACCGCGGGTCCGACCATCACCTTCAACCTGATGCAATTGTTTCAGCAGCAGTATCGCATCATCGGTTCGTTCGGCGCGTCCATGCGCAACATCCGCGACAGCCTCGCCAAGATGGCGGGCGGCCTGCTTCCGGTGATCGACACCGAGGTGGGATTGGCCGATCTTGAACGCGGCCTCTCGCGGCTGGAAAGCCGGCAGGTGTTCGGCAAGATCGTGGTTCGGTTCTAAGGCGTTTTCGAGCGAAGCGGGCACCGGTTCGCGTGAAGAAAACGCGTCAAAACAAAAAGCCAAAGCCCGGCTTTGATTCCGTCAAAGCCGGGCTTTAGCAAACGGGATCGCGGGGCAGATCGCCATGTCCGCAGCCGGGACGCGCCTTGCATTGCGCCTGCGTCGCCTTTCGGCGGCGGTGCGTGGCGCGATCGGCGTCGGCATCATCAAGGCGATCCGGGCATTCGACCCCGATACGATGGCGCGCATCGCCGCGGTCGTCATGCGTCGGATCGGGCCGTGGCTGCCCGAGCACCGCATTGGGCGCGAGAATCTCAAGGCCGCGTTCCCGGAGAAATCTCCGGCCGAGATCGAGGCTATCCTGCGCGGCGTCTGGGACAACCTCGGCCGTGTCGCGGCCGAGTTCGCGCACATCGACCGGCTGTGGGACTACGACCCCGTCGCCCGCAAGCCCGGCCGCATTCTGGACTCGGACGATGCCGAACGCATCGCGGTGCGGCTGCGCGATGACGGCAAGCCGGCGCTGGTGTTCTCCGCGCATCTCGCCAACTGGGAGCTTGGCGCCGCCGGCGCGCACAGCTACGGCGTCGATACGACAATCGTCTACCGGCGTCCCAACCTGCGTGCGGTGTCCGACTTGATTGTGAAGCTGCGCGCATCCTGCATGGGCACGCTGGTTCACACCGGCATGGACACGCCTGCCAAGCTCGCCGAGGCGCTGGAGCGCGGCTCGCATGTGGCGATGCTGGTCGATCAGTACACCGTGCAAGGCGTGCCCGTGAGGTTCTTCGGCCGCGTCACCAAGGCCAACCCGATGATTGCGCGGCTGGCGCGCCACTTCGACTGCCCGATCCACGGCATCCGCATGGTCCGCTATCCAAACAACCACTTCCAGCTGCGGCTGACCGAGGCGATCGAGCCGGCACGCGATGCCGAGGGCAGGATCGACGTCGAACGCACCATGCAGGTCATCACGAATGTGGTGGAAGGCTGGATTCGCGAACGCCCGGAGCAATGGCTCTGGGTGCATCGCCGCTGGAAATGACGTCCGCCGGGATCAGCCCGGCACGCCCGGTTTCCTGACGACGTAAAGGATCGAATCCGGTGCGACCCCTGCCAGCCGGAAGGTCTCCGCGCCAAACCAGTCGATGCCGAGTTGCTCGACCGCGAACCCCGCCTCTCCCAACCGCGCAATGAAATCCCGCCTGCCGTACTGCCGCACGTGGTCGCCGTCGGCGTAATGCTTCCAGCGCTCGTCGGCGGTCGCGATCGCAGGGTCCTCATGCGTCTCCTCGACCCCGTGCACCAGCGGCACCATGACGATGCCGAAGCCGCCGGGCTTCAGCACACGATAGAGTTCGCGCATTGCTTTACGGTCGTCCGGAATGTGTTCGAGAATGTGCGAGCATAAAAACAAATCGAGCGAGCTGTCGGCGTAGGGCTTCATGTCGGTGATATCGACATTGTCGTCCACGGTGCGCCGGAACAGGTCGGCGCTGCGGTAGTCGAGCCGTGGATTGGTGCGCAGCCGGCGCGACAGCACGACCGACGGCGCGAACTCGACCATCCGGTGACGCCGGGAAGAATCGAGCGTGGGCAGCAGCTTGTCGAGATAGAGCGTATAGAGCCGCTCTCGGTCGCTGGCGTCGCAGGACGGGCACGAATAGGCTTGGTAGTTGAACGTCTCCATCGACGACAGCGGATGCACGTAGGCGTGCTCCTCCATTTTGCGAAAGAACGACTTCCAGATCGGCTTGAACGCGTTCAGTCCGGTGCCGCACACCGGGCAGCGATACGTGCTGCCGAGATAGCGCGGCAGCCTGATCTTGCGCAGGATCGCCTTGCGGGTCTCCTTGTAGGTGACATAGGCGGCGTTGTGCTTGAGACCCGACAGCATCCGGAATTCCTCGCCGCCCGCCCGTCTTGTTCGGTTGACGCGCCTTCTTGACGCGAACCGGTTCCCGCTTCGCTCGAAAACGCTTTAGCGGCCGGTCTTGATGCGTGTCCAGAGCCGGTTGATCGTGCGCTGGGTGCGCTGGTCGCGGGCGCTGATGGTGTAGAGGCTCGCCATGGTGGCGGCGTCCGGATAGACGGTCTTGTCCTCCAGCACCGCCTTGTCGATCAGCTTCTGGCTCGCAAGATTGCCGTTGGCGTAGCTCAGGAAGTTGCTGTTCTTGGCGGCGACCTCGGGCCGCAGCATGTAATCGATGAACGCGTGGGCCGCCGCGACATTGCGTGCGTCCTTGGGGATCGCGAAATTGTCGAACCACATCTGCGCGCCGCCTTTCGGGATTGCGTAGGCCACTTCGACGTTGCCCCTGGCTTCCGCGGCACGCTTTTGCGCCTGCTTGACGTCGCCGGACCATCCGAGCACGAGGCAGATTTCGCCGGAGGCGAGCGCGTTCAGGTATTCCGACGAATGAAATTTCCGCACATGCGGCCTGATTTTCATCATCAGATCGGCGGCCTTCTCCAGATCGCCCTGGGCCTGCGAATTGGGATTGAGGCCGAGATATTTCAGCGCCGCCGTCATCACGTCGTCGGGCGAGTCCAGCATGTGGACGCCGCAATCCTTGAAGCGCGCGAGATTCTCCGGCTTGAACACGACGTCCCAGTTCGCCATCGCGTCGGTGACGGACCCGCCGACCTTGAGAGCCTCGCGCGCCCTGGCGACGTTGTAGCCGATGCCGGTCGTGCCCCACATGTAATTGACGGCGAATTCGTTGCCGGGATCGTAGGCTGCAAGCCGCTTGGCGATTTCAGGCCAGACGTTGCCGAGGTTCTTGAGCCTGCTCTTGTCGAGCTTCTGGAAGATCCCGGCCTTGATCTGGCGCTCCAGGAAATAGGCTGTCGGCGTCACGACGTCGTAGCCCGAGCGGCCGGCGAGCAGCTTCGTTTCCAGCGTCTCATTGGCGTCAAAGGTGTCGTATTTGACCTTGATGCCGGTTTCCTTGGTGAAGGCCTCGATCACCGTCGGCTCGACATAGTCGGACCAGTTGTAGACGTTCACCGTCCCCTGCGCCGACACGGGACTGGACGCGCCGGGAAGCGCCACGACAGCCGATACCGAAAGAGCGAATGAAAACAATGCCTGCTTCAAATCGATGCGTATGGTCGCAATCATGATTGCTCTGCTTTCTCCCGGCGATGGAGATATGGAGATCAGGTCTCGGTCGGCAGGCCCGCGGCCTTCCAGGCAATGATGCCGCCGGCGAGATGGGCGTCGTAGCGGAGGCCCTGCGCCTGCGCCGCCTGCGAGGCGGTCACCGACCGGCGTCCGGAGCGGCAGGCGAACACCACCTCTTTGCCCTGCGGGTCGGGAATTTGCTTCGGGTCGAAGCTCGACAATGGCACGACCGCCGCCCCCGGATAGCTCTCGACGGCAATTTCGTTCGGCTCGCGCACGTCGACCAGCAGCATCCGGCCCTCGGCGAGCCCGCGCGCCACCTCCTCCGGCGTGAGGTCCCGCACCGGCGGATTGCGTTCCTCGGACATGGTTCCGTGTCTCCCGCTTGCGGCCCGGCGGACGCGGTTCCGCGCCCATTCGGCCAACGCGGCGATGTTATACACCGTTCCGCGATGCGGTCACGCCAGATCGATGCCTAGATGCTCACCTGCGTGCCCACCTCCACCACGCGATCGGTCGGAATCTGGAAGTAGCTCGTGGCGTCGCTCGAGCTGCGCGCAAGCCCGATGAACAGGCGGTCCTGCCAGCGCGGCATTTCGGACTGCGCGGACGGCCGCAGCGTGCGCCGCGACAGGAAGAACGACGTCGACATGATGTCGAACTGCCAGCCGTGCCTGCGTGCGATGGCGAGCGCCTTGGGCACGTTCGGCTGCTCCATGAAGCCGAAGCGCAGCCGCACCCGCGAGAACGTCTCCCCGATCGGCTCGATCAACACGCGGTCGGCGGCGTCGACGCGTGGCAACGAACCGGTCTCGATGGTGAGAATGACGTTCTGCTCGTGCAGCACCTTGTAGTGCTTGAGGCTGTGCATCATGGCGGTCGGCGCCGACGCGGGATCGCCGGTGAGGAACACCGCCGTGCCGGGCACGCGCTGCGGAGGCTTGCGCTCCAGCGTCGCGACCAGCGGATCGAGCGGCACCTCGGTCTTGCGCGTCTTGTCGAACAGCAGCTTGCTGCCGCGCCGCCAGGTCCCGATCACGACCATGATCAGGCACGCCACCATGATGGTGAACCAGCCGCCCTCGTGGACCTTCAACAGGTTGGCGGCCAGGAACGTGACGTCCACGGCCAGGAACGGTGCGATCAGCGCCGCCGCGGCCCACGGCTTCCATTTCCAGATTTTCCAGATCACGACAAAGGCCATTGAAGTAGTGACCACCATCGTGCCGGTCACGGCGATGCCGTAGGCGGAAGCGAGCGCGCTCGACGAGCGGAACAGCACCACCAGCAGCAGCACGCCTGCAAGCAGCAGCCAGTTGACGCGCGGCATGTAGATTTGCCCGAACAGCGCCGCCGACGTGTGCCGGATTTCGAACCGCGGCAAGAGCCCGAGCTGGATGGCCTGGCTGGTGATCGAATAGGCGCCGGTGATGACCGCCTGGCTGGCGATCACGGTCGCCGCGGCCGCGAGCGCGACCATCGGATAGAGCGCCCAGTCGGGGTACATGAGAAAAAACGGATTTTCGAGCGTCTTGGGATTGGCCAGCAGCAGCGCGCCCTGCCCGAAATAATTGATCACGAGCGCCGGCAGCACGAGCCCGACCCAGGCGATTTGAATGGGACGGCGGCCGAAGTGGCCGAGATCGGCGTAGATCGCCTCCGAACCGGTCACCGCAAGGAACACCAGACCGAGCGTGACGAACCCGATCAGCCGGTTGGCGACGAGGAACTCAAGCCCGTAGAGCGGATTGAACGCGAGCAGCACCGCGGGATTGCCCGCGATGTGAAACAGGCCCGCCGCCGCAAGCGCGAGAAACCAGATCACGCAGACCGGCCCGAAGAACGCCGACACGGCCGACGTGCCGCGCGACTGCACCGAGAACAGCGCGATGAGAATGAGAACCGTGAGCGGCAGGATGTAGGGCTCGAATGCGGGTGTCGCGATTTTGAGGCCCTCCACCGCCGACAGCACCGACAGCGCCGGCGTGATCATGGCGTCGCCGTAGAACAGCGCCGCGCCCGCGATGCCGAGCACGAGCATGACGCCGCCGCTCCGCCCCAGCGCACGCTGCGCCAGCGCCATCAGCGCGAGCGTGCCGCCTTCGCCGTTGTTGTCGGCGCGCAGCAGGATGAAGACGTATTTCAGCGTCGTGACGACGATCAGCGACCACAGGATCAGCGACAGCACGCCCAGCACGGCGCCGGGCGTGACCGCACCGCCCGGCCCGATCGCGGCATTGACCGACTCGCGCACCGCATAGAGCGGGCTCGTGCCGATGTCCCCGTAGACGACGCCGACAGCACCGAGAACGAGTGCCGTCAGTGCCGTCGGACGTTGCGCCGAGCCGTTGCCGGCCGGCACCGGGCCTCCCGAGGAGGCGGCTTCGCTGGTCATGGGTCAGCCTTTGGGGGGGGGTAGAATTAGGTCAACAATGCTGCGCTGCAACAAAAACGAGAGCGGGGCTTATATGGCGATGAGGCCCCCGGGAGCAGCGGGATACAGGCAGGTCAGCCATGCAGGAAAATTCGTTGCCGACGGCGACCGAGTCGGCCGCCGAACGTAAAAATGCATTTTTGAATCAATAGCTTGTCAAAGAGTCCCGATCAGACCGTGACCTGGGTCCCCACCTCGACCACGCGCCCGGTCGGGATCTGGAAGAAGTCGGTCGCATCGTTGGCGCTGCGGGCCAGCCCGATGAACAGCCGGTCCTGCCAGCGCGGCATGCCGGAATGCGGCGCGGCCTTCAACGAGCGCCGGGACAGGAAGAACGACGTCGACATGATGTCGAACTGCCAGCCGTGCCGGCGAGCGATGGCGAGCGCGCGCGGCACGTTCGGCGATTCCATGAAGCCGAACTTGAGCGACACCCGGCTGAACCGCTCCGTCACCGGCACGATGGTCACGCGTTCGTCTTCCAGCACGCGCGGCGTGTCGGCGGTGACGATGGTCAGGATCACGTTGTGCTCGTGCAGCACCTTGTTGTGCTTGAGGTTGTGCAAGAGTGCAGTCGGCGCGAAGTCCGGATCGCTGGTCAGGAACACCGCCGTGCCGGGCACCGCATGCGGCGGCTTGCGTTCGAGGCTCTTGAGCAGGCTGTCGAGCGGCACCTCGGTCCTTCGCGTCTTGTTGGCGAGGATTCGCGTTCCGCGCTGCCAGGTCAGAACGACCAGGATCAGCCCGATGCCGAACAGCACCGGCACCCAGGCGCCGTCGGCAAGCTTCAGCATGGTGGCGAACAGGAACGTCGCATCCACCACGATGAACGGAATCATGACCAGGGCAACCGCCCACCAGCTCCATTTCCAGAGCTTCCAGATCACAATGACGCCGAGCAGGCAGGCCATGAACTCGGTCGCGGCCACGGCGAGCACATAAGCCGAGGCCAGCGCGCTCGAACTGCGGAACACACCCACCAGCAATATCACGCCCACGAACAGCAGCATGTTCACCCGCGGCATGTAGATCTGGCCGTAGTGCTCTCCCGAGGTGTGACGGATCTCGAAGCGCGGCAGCAGACCGAGCTGGATGGCCTGCTGGGTCAGCGAATAGGCCCCGGTGATGACCGCCTGACTTGCGATCACCGTGGCCGCGGTCGCGAGCACCACCATCGGCAGCAGCATCGACTCCGGCACGAGGCGATAGAACGGATCGTCGATCGCCGAGGGATTGGCGAGCACCAGCGCACCCTGGCCGAAATAGTTGATGAGCAGCGCGGGAAGCACGAGGAAGAACCACGCGGCCTGAATCGGTTTGCGCCCGAAATGCCCGAGGTCCGCGTAGAGCGCCTCGCTGCCGGTGACCACCAGGAAAACCGCGCCGAGCGTGATCAGTCCGATGGCGCCGTTGCCGGCCAGGAATTTCACGGCGTAATAGGGATTGACGGCGTAGAAGACGGTCGGGTCGTCGGCGATGTGAATCCCGCCAATGATCGCGATAACGAAGAACCACACCACCGTGATCGGGCCGAACAGGATCGAAACGCGCGCGGTCCCCCGCGACTGCACCGAGAATAACGCGACGAGAATTGCAATCGTCACCGGTAGGACGTAAGGCGAGAATCCCGGCGCATAGAGTTTCATGCCTTCGACCGCCGACATCACCGACAGCGCCGGCGTGATGAACGACGAGCCGTAGAACATGGCCGCGCCGATGACACCGATCATCAGCACACCCGTCGTGCGGCGTCCCAGCGCCCGGAACGCAAGAGCCGTCAGCGACAGGATGCCGCCCTCGCCGTTGTTGTCGGCGCGCAGCAGGACAACGACGTATTTCAGCGTGACCACGACGATCAGCGACCAGACGATCAGCGACAGAACGCCCAGCACGGTGTCGCGCGGGGCGAGGCCATCGCCGCCGGAAGCGGCCATCACAGCCTCGCGGAACGCATAGAGCGGGCTTGTGCCGATGTCGCCATAGACGACCCCGACGCTGCCGACCGTCAGGGCCCAGAATCCGGATTTGGATGGAACGGGTTGCGGACCGCCATGCGCCGCAACTTCGCCCCTGGCGTCGCCCTTGACGTTGGTCATGCGATCGTGAAGGCCGGCCGGCGCCGGTCCGCGCGTGGATATGGGCCGGTTATATACACCGTCCCGGCCGGGGCAACAGCGCCCCGCCCGCAACTTCGGCCGGGGAATTCGCCGCCCCTATGGCTTCAGGTCGATCGGAACCGGCGGCGCTTCGTGCATCAGGGTGATGGTGACACGCCGGTTGGCCGCCACGAACGGGTCGTCCGGGAACAACGGCTGCGTGTCGGCGCGCCCCGCCACCATGAAGATGTTCGACGCCTGCACGCCCTCCTCTTCGAGGATGCGGCGGATGGAGTTGGCGCGGTCGGCCGAAAGGTCCCACGGACCGTAGCCCGGCCGCGGGGACGTCCGGCTGGCCGAAGTGTGACCCGCAACCGTCAGGCGGTATGGCATCGCCTTGAGCGGGCCCGCGAGCCGCTGCACAACCCGTCGCGTGCGCTCGTAGGGTTCCTTCGAGCCGTCCGGGAACATCGAACGGCCTTCCTGGTCGATGATCTCGATGTTGAGGCCCTGCCGGGTCTGCTCGATCATCACGTGCTTGGAGATTTCGGAGATTTCCGGCATGTCCTGCAGCGCCTGCCGCAGCGACGCCGAGGCGAGCGCAAATGCGCCGTCGTTGTCGAGCCGCTGGCCGAAGTTCCGCTGGCGCCGCTTCTCGTCCGGGCTCGGCGTCCCGGACGCATCTTCCGGCCTGATCTTCTCGGCGTTTTTCAATCGCGGCCGGGTTGGAAGACCATCGAGCTCGATGATGCCGGTGTAGCGCACCTGGGTCTGGACGCCGAACGCTTCGCGCATGGAACCGGCGACGATTTGCATCTTTTTCTGGTCGGTGTTGGAGAAGGCGACCAACATCACGAAGAACGCGACCAGCAGGCCCATCAGATCGGCGAAGGTCACGAACCAGCCGTGGCCGCCGCCACCGTGGCCGTCCCCTCTCTTCTTCTTGGCCATGGGCGATTACCGGTCGAGACGCGCCGCCGTCAGGCCGCGGCGGGCTGGGCGGCCGCGTCCTCGTCGCTCTCGCCACGGCGCTGCCGCTCCGGCAGGTAGGCGAGAAGCATTTCCCTGACCAGCGTCGGACTCTTCGAATCGCGGATCATCAGGACGCCGTCGAGAATGAGCGACCGGTTGGTTTCCTCGTCGTGCAGCTTGCCCTGAAGCTTGTCTGCGATCGGCAGACAGAACAGGTTCGCGACGGCCGCGCCGTAGAACGTCGCGAGCAGCGCGACCGCCATGTACGGGCCGAGTTTCGAGGGGTCCGTCATGTTGGCGAACATCTGCACCATGCCGATCAGCGTGCCGACCATCCCGAAGGCCGGGGCGCAGTCGCCGATTGCGCGATAGATTTTCTGGCCCTCGTCGAGATGGGTCAGGAACTGCTCACATTCGCGTTCGAGGTTGTCGCGAATGAAGCTCGCGTCGTAGCCGTCGGCCACGTAGCGCATGCCTTTGGCGAGGAACGGATCTTCGATTTCCACCTTTTCCAGGCCGATCGGTCCCTGCTTGCGGGCGATTTCGGCCAGATTGGCGATCTCATCGACCAGTTCACGCGCGGTGATACGCCGCATGGTGAAGGCGAACTTCATCCCGAGCGGCAAGCCGTGAAACAGGCTCGACAGCGGGTAGCGGATCAGGGTTGCGGCGGTCGCACCGCCGAAGATGACGATGAAAGCATGGCTGTCGAGGAACATGCCAAGCTCGCCACCCATCAGGATGAGGCTGACGAGCACAATGCCGCCGAACACCAGTCCGATGGCGGTTGAAATGTCCATACTCGACTCCCACGCACAAACGCGGCGCGACCCGGAATTGCGCGGTCAGACACTAGCCCGGCCCGCCTTAAGAACCTGTAAAGCCTAATGGACCGTCACCGCGCGGCGGGGGCGCCTGCCGAAACCGCCGTTCTGCGGCCTTTTCGCAGCGGTCGGGCTGCGCTATGCCAACCCTTAACGATCCATTGACGCCCGCCGGGCGCATTCAGGGAATTCCAGGGAGACGTGCGATGCGCGAAATCGGCCACTTCATCGGCGGCAAGGAGGTCAAGGGGACGTCGGGCCGGACGGGCGACGTGTTCAACCCCAACACCGGCGAGGTGCAGGCCCGCGTTGCGTTCGCCAAGACGTCCGAAGTGGAGCACGCCGTCGCAGTGGCCGAGGCCGCGCAGCCGGCCTGGGGCGCGATCAATCCGCAGCGCCGCGCGCGCGTAATGTTCAAGTTCCTGGAGTTGATCCAGGCGGAATACGACGACCTCGCTCGGCTCTTGTCGTCCGAGCACGGCAAGACCTTCGCCGACTCCAAGGGCGACATCCAGCGCGGCCTCGAAGTCGTGGAATTCGCCTGCGGCATTCCGAACCTGATGAAGGGCGAGTACAGCGAGGGCGCGGGCCCCGGCATCGACCTGTTCTCGATCCGCCAGCCGCTCGGCGTCGTCGCCGGCATCACGCCGTTCAACTTTCCCGCGATGATCCCGCTGTGGAAGGCCGCGCCCGCCATCGCCTGCGGCAATGCCTTCATTCTCAAACCGTCCGAGCGCGACCCGTCGGTTCCGATGCGGATCGCGGAGTTGTTCCTCAAGGCAGGACTGCCCGCCGGCGTGTTCAACGTCGTCAACGGCGACAAGGAAGCGGTCGACGCCATCCTCAACGACCGCCGCATCCAGGCGGTGGGCTTCGTCGGCTCGTCGGCGATCGCGGAGTACATCTATGCCAAGGGCTGCGCCGCCGGAAAGCGCGTGCAGTGCTTCGGCGGCGCCAAGAACCACATGATCGTAATGCCCGACGCCGACATGGACCAGGCGGTGGATGCGCTGGTCGGTGCGGGCTACGGCTCGGCCGGCGAGCGCTGCATGGCAGTCTCGGTCGCGGTGCCGGTCGGCCAAAAGACCGCCGACGCGCTGATGAAGAAGCTCGTTCCGCGCGTGGAGGGCCTCAAGATCGGCCCCTCGACCGATCCCAACGCAGACTACGGCCCGATGGTGACGCGCGCGCATATGAACAAGGTCAGGGAGTACGTCGATCTCGGCGTCAAGGAAGGCGCCAAACTCGTGGTCGACGGCCGTAACTTCAAGCTCCAGGGCTACGAGAACGGCAACTTCATGGGCGGCTGCCTGTTCGACGAGGTGACGCCGCAAATGCGCATCTACAAGGAGGAAATCTTCGGGCCGGTGCTGTCGGTGGTCCGGGCCAAGGACTACGAGGAGGCGGTCCGGCTGCCGTCCGAGCACGATTACGGCAACGGCGTGGCGATTTTCACCCGCGACGGCGACACCGCGCGCGACTTCACCAGCCGCGTCCAGGTGGGTATGGTCGGGGTGAATTTCGCGATTCCCGTGCCGCTGTCCTACTACACGTTCGGCGGCTGGAAGCGTTCCGGGTTCGGCGACCTCAACCAGCACGGGCCGGACTCGATCCGCTTCTACACCAAGACCAAGACCGTGACGGCGCGCTGGCCGTCCGGGACCAAGGAAGGCGCCGAGTTCGTCATCCCCACGATGAAGTGAGCCGACGAGAACGCATGCAAGCCACCGGGACCGCGCGTCGCACCGTCACGATCCTCGCCACGCTCGCATTGGCGTCTTGCGCCGGCGACCGCCTCGTCGGGCTGCCGGGCGGCACCGATGCGCCGCCGCCTGCGGCCCAGCAGAGCGCGCCGCCGATGGACATGGCGGGCCGTTGGCTGCTCAGCCAGCCGGGCCGCGGCCAATGCCACATGAACTTCGTCGCGGCGTCGGCCACGGCCGTCAACGGCGACATCAAGCCGGAGGGCGGCTGTCCGGGGCGGCTGTACATGAGCCGCAAGTGGACCTTCGAGCAGGGCCAGCTTGTGATCCGCAGCCACACCAGCCAGCCGCTGGCGCAGCTTTCGGCCGGCGGCGGCGGCTACGAAGGCAAGGCGACGAGCGGCGAGCCGCTGACGCTGATGCGTTGAGGGCCCCGCCGAACGATCGGCGCGCCGCATCGAAGCCATTCCTGAAATCGATTTCCCCAATCGGCCGGACCGTGGTCTGCTGTCCGCCGTTCGCAGGGGAAAACCATGCCCGAATACCAGCTCTATTGCTTCGCCCAGTCCGGCAACGCCTATCGCGCAGCGCTGATGCTGAACCTGACCGGCGCGGACTGGCAGCCGATCTACGTGGACTTCTTCAAGGGCGGCGAGACGCGCACGCCGAAATATCGCGCCGAGGTCAACGAGATGGGCGAGGTGCCGGTGCTGGTGCACGGGCAGAGGAAACTCACTCAGTCCGGCGTGATCCTGACCTACCTCGCCAAACGTACCGGGAAATTCAAGCCGGAGGGCGAGGACGAGGAGCTTGAAGCGCTGCGCTGGATCATCTTCGACAACCAGAAGGTCAACGGCTTTCTGGGGCCCTACCGCTTCCTGAAGAATTTCGCGCGGCCGCCCGGCGATCCGGCGGTGATGGCCTTCATGAAGGGGCGCATCGACGCCAGTCTCGCCATTGTCGACAAGCGGCTCGCGGGGCGCGCGTTCGTGCTCGGCGAGCGGCCGACCATCGCGGACATTTCGTTGTGCGCGTATCTCTACTATCCGGCCGAGGAGTTCGGCTTCGACATCGCGGCCACGCACAAGAACATCGGTGCCTGGCTCGATCGCATCAAGGTCCTGCCCGGCTGGAAGCATCCCTACGATCTGATGCCCGGCTATCCGCCGGTGCTCGCGTAAGCCGCAAAGTTCAGCGCGCGGTCAATCCGCCGTCGATGGCGAATTCCGCGCCGGTCACAAAACGCGACTCGTCCGAGAGCAGATAGACGCAGAGCTCCGCCACCTCCTCCGCCGTGCCGAAGCGGCCGAGCGGAATGTCGCGCGTGATCCGCGCGCGCGCGGCATCGGGAAAATTCGTCTGCTTGACGATCTCGTCCACCATCGGCCCCTCGAGGAAAGCCGGGTGCACGGAGTTGCAGCGCACCTGCGGATCGAGGCGCGCGCCGTGCAGCGCGACCGACTTGCTGAGCAGCCGCACGCCGCCCTTCGACGCGTTGTAGGCCGCGAAATTGTGGCCGCCGACGAGGCCCGCGACCGACGACAGGTTGACGATCGAGCCGCCGCGCTGCTTGAGCAGGGGCATGGCGTGTTTGCAGCCCAGAAACGTGCCGTCGAGATTGACCGCCATCACCCGCCGCCACGTCGCGTAGTCGGTGTCCTCGACGGTGCCAAGCGCGGCGATCCCGGCCGCATTGATGAGGCCGTCAATGTGGCCGTGCGCGCGGCCGGCGTCGGCGACGACGCGCAGCCAATCGTCCTCGGATGTGACATCGAGCGCGTGTGCGATACCCGGCTGGCCGGCGAGATCGGTCGCGATGGCGATGCCGCCTTGTGCCCTCACGGCATCGGACGCGGCGCGTCCAATGGCGCCCGCCGCGCCGGTGATCAAAACGATCTTGTCCTTGAGGCGATCCATCCCGCACCCGGCTCAGTCGTGTTTGTGGCCGTGGTCGTGGGAGTGATCGTGTCCGTGATGGTCATGGCTGTGGCCACGATGGTGATCGTGTCCGTGTTGATGGTCGTGGTGACCGTGATCGTGATGATGATGGCCGTGATCGTGGTGGTGGTGATGGCCGTCGCCCGGGGCCTGATCGTAAGCCCCACCCTCCGGGTCGAACGGCGCTTCGATCGCCACGACCTTCGCCCCAAACGCCTCCAGCAGCGCCTCGATCGCGGGATCGCGCTTCAGGCGCAGCTTGCGCTCCATGATCTGCACCGGCACGTGCCGGTCGCCCAGGTGCCAGGCGATGCGGGCGAGCGCAGGCAGATCGGCGGCGCGCGCCTCGATCAACGACTCCGGCTCCGCCACCACCTCGACCAGCGCGCCGTCTTCGAGCACCAGCGCGTCGTCGGTGCGAAGCCGCACCGGCTCGGCCAGATCCAGTTCCACGCAGGTGCCCTTGGCGCCGAACAGGAACCCCTTCTGAGCCTGACGCTGGGCCAGAGGCAGGATCAGCGTGTCGATGGCAGGCGCGCCCTTGCGGTCGGCGGCCGATAGAACGCGGGTGGCGCGTGGCATGATTGCTCCGGAAACGCGGCGCGGCTCAGGCGCTCAATTGAGCCGCGCGGGACGCTCGGGGTCTTCCGCGGGCTGCGGCGGCAACGCATCCGGCGCCGCCGCCGTGGGGTGATGGGGCGGATGGTGCGCAGCCGCGGCGACGGCGTCCTTGCGCTCGTATTCGCGATAAGAGAACCAGCCGAGCGGCAGGCAGGCGAGGTAGCAGGCCGTGCCGATCGACAGCACCCACCACGGATAGGCAATCAGCAGCGCGAAGAACAGCACGGCCAGCACGAACGCCGGCAGCACCATCTCCGGCGGGATGCGCTTGCCGACCCGCTTGCCGGAGAACACCGGCAGCCGCGACACCATCAGGAACGCAATGGCGAGGGTGTAAAGCAGGGTCACGGTCGCGGCGACCTTCGGGATGCCGAGCAGATTCACATAGATCGGCAGCATCACGACGATGGCGCCGGCGGGCGCCGGCACACCGGTGAAGAAGTTGCCGGTCCAGGCGGGCCGGTTCGGATCGTCGATCATGACGTTGAAGCGCGCAAGGCGCAGCGCGCCGCAGATCGCAAACACCATGGCCGCGATCCAGCCGACGTGGCCGTATTCGTGCAGCCCCCACAGATAAAGGATCAGCGCCGGCGCGCAGCCGAAGTTGACGAAGTCGGCGAGGCTGTCGAGCTCGGCGCCGAATTTCGACTGGCCCTTGATCAGCCGCGCGACGCGGCCGTCGATGCCGTCGAGAAAGGCGGCGAACACGATGGCCGCCAGCGCCCATTCGAGCTTCTGCTCGAACGCCAGCCGGATCGCGGTGAGACCCGCGCAGAGCGCGAGCAGCGTGATGAGATTGGGAACGAGGACACGAACCGGGATCGCGCGAAAGCGCTGGCGCCGGGCCTCGAACCGTTCGCGGTCGCGGGGTGAGAATATCATGGCCGCAATATAGTGGACGGCGGGCCGTCGCACCACGCCGGCCGATCCCTACCGTTAACCCTCAGGCAGCCCGGTGGGTCCGTCCGGGCTCCCGCAGGGCCATGTCGGCCAGCACGGTTTCGCCGGCAATGGCGGTCTGCCCTTCGGCGGCGAGCGGTTTCGCCCCCTCCGGCAGGTAAACGTCGACGCGGGAGCCGAAGCGGATCATGCCGATCCGGTCGCCCGCCGCCACCGCCTGGCCCTCCTGGGCAAAGGTGACGATTCGGCGCGCGATCAGGCCCGCGATCTGCACCACGCCGATACGTCCCGTGGAGGTCGCGATCAGGAACGAATTGCGCTCGTTGTCCTCGCTCGCCTTGTCGAGATCGGCGCTGACGAATTTGCCCGCCCGGTAGGCGATGCGCTCGATACGGCCCGCGACCGGGCTGCGGTTCACGTGACAGTTGAACACGCTCATGAAGATGGAGATCCGCGGCAGCGGCTTGTCGCTCAGGCCAAGCTCCGGCGGCGGCACTGCGTCGGTCACGAGACTCACCCGCCCGTCGGCGGGTGCGATCACGAGCCCGTCGCGCTGCGGCGTCACGCGCATCGGATCGCGGAAGAAATAGACGCACCACAGCGTAAGAACCGCACCCAGCCAGCCGAGCGGGATCCAGATCACGAACAGCACGAGGCTCACAAGCGCAAAGGCGCCGATGAACGGATAGCCCTGCGGATGAACGGGCGCGAACTGGGACCGGATGGAGTTGACGATGGACATGTTCGGTAATCGGGTAGCGGAAGCCGCCCCGAAAATCTACTCCGCCGCGGTCGCGGGCGCGAGGTCGTCGGCGACCGGCGGCGGATTGCGGTTGGGTGCGGCTGCGTCTTCCGCCGCGCGGGCGAGCTTCTCGCGCGCCTCCTCGGCCTCGCGTTGCCGGTTCCACAGGCTGGCGTAGAGCCCACCCTTCATCAGAAGCTGATGATGCGTGCCGCGCTCGACAATCGTGCCCTGATCCAGAACGATGATCTCGTCGGCGCCGACGATGGTCGACAGCCGGTGCGCAATCACCAGCGTCGTGCGGTTGCGCGACACGCCCTCCAGCGCGTCCTGGATTTCGCGTTCGGTGTGGCTGTCTAGCGCCGACGTGGCCTCGTCCAGCACCAGGATCGGCGGGCCTTTCAGGATGGTGCGGGCGATGGCGACGCGCTGCTTTTCGCCACCTGACAGCTTCAGCCCGCGCTCGCCGACCTCGGTCTCGTAGCCGTGCGGCAGCCGCGCGATGAATTCGTCGATCTGCGCCAGCCGCGCCGCCTCCTCGACCTCGTCGTCGGTGGCGTCCCAGCGGCCGTAGCGGATGTTGTAGCGGATCGTGTCGTTGAACAGCACGGTGTCCTGCGGAACCATGCCGATGGCGGCGCGCAGCGACCCCTGCGACACGCCGCGGATGTCCTGGCCGTCGATCGTGACCCGCCCGCCGGTCACGTCGTAGAGCCGGAACAGCAGCCGCGAGATCGTGGACTTGCCCGCGCCCGACGGCCCCACGATCGCGACCGTCTTGCCCGCGCCGACGTCGAAGCTGACGTTATTGAGGATCGGCCGCGCCGTGTCGTAGTGAAAGGCCACGTTCTCGAACCGGACCACGCCCGCTCCGACCGCCAGCGGCCTGGCATCCGGCGCATCCAGGATCTCCGCCGGCCGGTGCAGGATCGCGAACATGGTCTCGATGTCGACCGTCGCCTGCTTGATCTCGCGATAGACCATGCCCATGAAGTTCAAGGGCTGGTACAGCTGGATCATCATGGCGTTGATCATCACGAAATCGCCGACGGTGTTGGTGCCGTTGCGCACGCCGAGCGCGCACATCACCATCACGGCGGCGAGCCCGATGGTGAAGATCACCGCCTGCCCGGCGTTGAGCACCGCGAGCGATACGTAGGACTTCACGCTCGCGCCCTCGTAGCGCTCCATGGAGCGGTCGTAGCGGCGCGTCTCGCGCTCCTCGGCGCCGAAATATTTCACCGTCTCGTAGTTGAGCAGCGAATCGATGGCCTTGGTGTTGGCGTCGGTGTCGCTGTCGTTCATCCGGCGGCGGATGCCGATCCGCCACTCGGTCGCGTAATAGGTAAACGCCATGTAGACCGTGACGGTGATCAGGATCACGACGACATAGCGCCAGTCGAACTGGTACAGCAGCACGGCCGCAATCAGCGCGACCTCGATCAGGGTCGGCGCGAGCTGCAGGATCACCATCCGCACGATGGTCTCGATGCCGTTGCGGCCGCGCTCCAGAACGCGCGTGAGCCCGCCGGTCTTGCGCTCCAGATGGAAGCGCAGCGACAGGTCGTGCATGTGCTTGAATGTCATGATCGCGAGGCGGCGGACCGCGTGCATCGCGACCTTGGCGAACACGCCGTCCCGCATCTGGGTCAGCACGCCCATCACGATCCGCATGCCGCCGTAGGCCAGCGTCATCGCGATCGGGGCCGCGATCGCCCAGGCGAGCCAGGAGTCGGCCGCGATGGGAGCCGTGTTCTGGCCGGTCAGCGCATCGACCGCCCACTTGAACGTGAACGGCACCGCGACGGTCGCGAGCTTGGCGCCGACCAGCAACAGCGCCGCAAACGCCACCCTGCGCTGCAGGTCGCGCCGCTCGGACGGCCAGATATAGGGCCACAGCCGCGTCAGCGTGCGCAGCAGCGCGCCGCCGTCGGCGGAAACTTCGCGCTTCATGCGCTCCGCGGTTCGAACGTGGGATTCGCTCATCAGGACCCGGCCGGCGTCCGCCCCAATGCGGCAGACCGGCCTCCATATATGTGATTTTTCAACACAAAACAGCGCGTCCTGGAAAAATTCCAAGGCTATCTGCAAGCCCTTCTATCTGGGTGGCGGACCTCGCCATCGCCGGCCGGCGCCGCTATACCGGCATCCGTTTTCGAGCGGCAGGCCGAATCGCAGGAGCGATATTTTGGGTGAAATCCGCAGCGTCTGCGTCTATTGCGGGTCCGGACCGGGCTCCGACCCGGCCTTTGCCGCGGCCGCTCGGTCACTCGGCCGGATATTCGCCGAGAACGGCGTCTGCACGGTCTACGGCGGCGGCTCCATAGGGCTGATGGGCGAATTGGCCAATGCGGCGCTCGACCATGGCGGCGAGGTGGTCGGCGTCATCCCCGAATTCCTGCGCAACCGCGAACTGGCGATGCGCCGCGGCCGCATCGTGGTGACGCGCGACATGCACGAGCGCAAGTTGCGTATGTTCGAACTGGCGGACGCCTTCGTCGCCCTGCCGGGCGGCGTCGGCACGCTGGAGGAGGTCGTTGAGCAGATGACCTGGGCGCAGCTCGGCCGGCACAGAAAGCCGATCATGCTGGCCAACATCCAGCGCTTCTGGGACCCGCTGTGCGCGCTCCTTCGCCACATGACCGAGCTGCAGTTCATCCGCGGCGGGATCGAGGTGAACTATCTCGTCGCGGAGCGCGTGGAGGACATCCTGCCGCTGCTCAACGACGCCGCGCGCGGGCTCACCGAATCCGAAAAGCAGATGAAGACCGCCGACGCCGCACGGATGTAGCGCGTTGCGGGCGGCTTGCGGCCGCCCCGCTCAGCGTCCGCCTGAGAGAAACGTCACCGCCTCGATCCGGTTGCCGTCCGGATCGCGAACGAATGCCGCGTAATAGCCCGGCGTGTATTCCGGGCGCTGGCCCGGCGGGCCGTCGGACGCTCCGCTTGCGGCAAGCGCCGCAGCATGGAACGCATCGACCGCGGCCGCATCGGGAGCGCGGAGGCAGACATGCACGCCGGAGTCTGCATCGGCCGCGCGCATGCTGCGCCGCTCGTTGAGCCAGAAGTCCGGGTATTTCTTGCCGAAGCCGACGGTCGTCGCACGCACGATCAGCTTGGCGTAGCCGAGGGTTGCAAGAACCGGCTCGTAGAAGCGCGTTCCGGCCGCAAGGTCGCGCACCGCGATGGAAACGTGGTCGATCATTCAGGAGCGCTTCGGTGGGCCTGCATCGGTGCCGTCGCGGCCGTGGATCATGCGGGCGATGTTGGCCTCGGCGGCGGCCGACTCGCATTCGGCGCACGGCCGCGACGAGGAATAAAGCACCGCACCGGTCAGATCGCGGCTGCCGAGCCGCGCCTGCGCCTCCCGGATCGCCTCGCGCTCGGCGTGCGCCGACCAGTCCTTTTTGAGCACCACCCGGCTCGGCCCGAAGCCGACGATGGTGCCGTCCTTCACAACCACGGCGCCGTAGGCCTGATCGCCCGAACGCACCGCGTCGTCGCGCATGCGGAAAGCGGCCTCGATAAATTCCCGATGTGCAGCCATCTGCGCGCCCGCGCGCGCCGCGGGCAGCAGCGCCGCCGCGGCCGAACCCAACATCAGCGCACGCCGGGTCAAGGATAGCATGGCGGAAGCTTACGCCCGCGCGCCCGCCTTGACGAGCTTGTAGACGATGGAATCCATCAGCGCCTGGAACGAGGCGTCGATGATGTTCGGCGACACGCCGACCGTGGTCCAGCGCTCGCCGGTTTCGTCCTCGCTCTCGATCAGAACGCGCGTCACGGCCTCGGTTCCGGAATTGAGGATGCGCACGCGATAATCGCTGAGCGACAGGCCGTCGATGAATTTCTGGTACTTGCCGAGGTCCTTGCGCAGCGCGACGTCGAGCGCGTTGACCGGGCCGTTGCCCTCGCCGGCCGACAGCAGCGTCTGGCCGTCGATCTTCACCTTCACCACCGCGAGCGAAACCGTGACGCGCTTGCCGAGTGCGTTGTTGCGCTGCTCCACGTTGACGTCGAACTGCTCGACGTCAAAGTAATTGGGCACGGTGCCGAGCATCCGCCGCGCCAGCAGCTCGAACGACGCCTCCGCCGCCTCGTAGGCGTAGCCGACGGCCTCGCGCTCCTTGACCTCGTCGAGCAGCCGCGCGATGCGCGGATCGTCCTTGTTGACGGTCAGCCCGATGCGCTCCAACTCCGCCAGCACGTTGGACCGCCCGCCCTGGTCGGACACCAGCACCTTGCGGCGGTTGCCGACCGCCTCCGGCCCGACATGCTCGTAGGTCTCCGGCTCCTTGAGGATCGCGGAGGCATGGATGCCGGCCTTGGTCGCGAACGCGCTCTCCCCGACGTAGGGGGCGTAGCGGTTCGGCGAGCGATTGAGCCGTTCGTCGAAATCGCGCGAAACGTGGGCAAGCCTCGTGAGCTGCTCGTCCGAAACGCCAATCTCGAAGCGCTCCGCGAACTCCGGCTTGAGCTTCAGCGTCGGGATGATCGAGACCAGGTTGGCGTTGCCGCAGCGCTCGCCGAGGCCGTTCAGCGTGCCCTGGATCTGCCGCGCGCCGGCGCGCACCGCGGCGAACGAATTCGCCACCGCCTGCTCGGTGTCGTTGTGTGCGTGAATGCCGACGTGGCTGCCGGGGATCGCCTTGACCACCGCGCCGACGATGGCCTCGACCTCGTGCGGCAGCGTGCCGCCGTTGGTGTCGCACAGCACGACCCAGCGCGCGCCCTCCTCGTAGGCCGCCTTGGCGCAGGCGAGCGCATAGGACGGATTGGCCTTGTAGCCGTCGAAGAAATGCTCGCAATCGAGCAGCACCTCGCGGCCCTTCGCTTTCGCCGCCTTCACGCTGTCGCGGATCGAGGCGAGGTTCTCCTCCAGCGTGGTCTCCAGCGCCACGCGCACATGATAGTCCCAGGACTTGGCGACGAAGCAGATCGCGTCGGACTTCGCATCGAGCAGCGCCGCGAGCCCCGGATCGTTCGACGCCGAGCGGCCGGCGCGCCGCGTCATGCCGAAGGCGGTGAACGCCGCCTTGGTCTGCGGCGGCTCGGCGAAGAACTGCGTGTCGGTCGGGTTGGCGCCGGGATAGCCGCCCTCGATGTAGTCGATGCCGAGGCCGTCGAGCATGCGCGCGATCGCCTGCTTGTCGGCGAGCGTGAAATCGACGCCGTTGGTCTGCGCGCCGTCGCGCAGCGTGGTGTCGAACAGATAAAGGCGCTCACGCATGACCGGGCCTCACCAGAATCCGAAATATTTCAGCGCCAGCGCGACCGCGACGATCAGCACCGCGAATTTGAGCACGATGTAGTAGAGCCAGTGGCGCGGGAACGGCGTTTCGGGGCGTTTCATTGTGCGCGCTCCTTGGCTGCGAGGGTCTTCTTCATGGTGGTGTTGGATATCCACTCGTCGCCGACCGCCATGCTGTTGCGCTGTTGGGCCGCGAAGCCGCGGCTCTTGAAAAAGTCGAGAGCGTTGTCGCTGGCATCGACGCTGAGATGCGCCGTGCCGCGCGCGGCCGAGAGCCGCTCCACCGCGTCGTAGAGCATCGCGCCGGCGCCCTGCCCCGCCGCCGCCGGATGCACGTAGAACAGGCCGATCTCGGTCGCGCTGTCGAGCGAGATGAAGCCGATGACGGAGCCCTCAAGCGTCGCAACGAGTGTCAGGTGCTTCGCAAGCCGCTTGGCGAACGCATCCAGGTCCTCGGCGGCGGAGGCCCAGGCCTCGCGCTGCTCCAGGCTGTAGTCATCCTCGGTCAGTTCCTCGACGCTGGCGCGGAAGATTTCGGCGAGGAACGGCGCGTCCTGCGGCAGATAGGGCCGCAGCGCGAATAGCGGATGCGCGCGGGCCGTCATCGCGCGATCTCCCAGGTGGTGCCGTCCTTGGAGTCCTTCAGCACCACGCCCATGGCGGCGAGTTCGTCGCGGATGCGGTCGGATTCCTTCCAATCTCGTTTTGTCCGAGCCACGGCACGTGCATCAACCAATCGCTTGATTTTGTCTTCGTCAATTTTTCCATGTTGCCGCTCGTAAATCTTTCGATGACTAACATTACTCAAATCAAGTTCGAGGAATTTGCAGCTAGCTTTTAGGTCACATGCAGCTTTGGACCAGGGATCTCCACTTTTGCGGCATTCTTCGGCCAGCTTATGAAGCACTGATATTGCTAGTGGCGTATTCAGGTCGTCCGCGAGGGCATCAATCAGTTCGTTTGGAAGTTCGCCTGGACGATCTCCGACAAATTGGGTGAAATTCTCGAATACGCCAAGCTCTAGCGCCGCTGTTTCCGTTGACTTGCGTGTCCAATCAATTGGCTGCCGATAATGGGTTTTGAGCATCTGAAAGCGCAGAACCGTTCCAGGCCAGCGTTCCAGCGACTCCCTTATCGTCACAAAATTTCCCAGACTCTTACTCATCTTCTCGCCTTCGACCTGCAAGAAGCCGTTGTGCATCCAATAATTCGCCATCGTGCCGGTATGAAACGCACACCGGCTCTGCGCGATCTCGTTCTCGTGATGCGGAAACACCAGATCGATGCCGCCGCCGTGGATGTCGAAGGTCTCGCCGAGATGCTTCCACGACATCGCCGAGCATTCGATGTGCCAGCCGGGCCGTCCTTCCGCAGCGATGCCCGCGGGCGACGGCCATGACGGCTCGCCGGGCTTGCTCGGCTTCCACAGCACGAAGTCCATCGCGTCCTTCTTGTAGGGCGCGACCTCGACGCGCGCGCCAGCGATCATGTCGTCGAGCGGACGCTTGGACAGCCGACCATAGTCCTGCATCGAAGGCACGCTGAACAGCACGTGGTCCTCGGCCACGTACGCATGGCCGGACGCCACGAGGCGATCGATCAGCGTCTTCATCTCCTCGATGTGCTCGGTCGCGCGCGGCTCCACCGTCGGCTCAAGGCAGCCGAGCGCCGCGACATCGTCCTTGAAGTTCTTGTAGGTGTCCTCGGTCAGTTCGCGGATCGAGATGCCGCGCTCCGCCGCGCGCGCGTTGATCTTGTCGTCGACGTCGGTGATGTTGCGCACGTAGGTGACGTGCTGCTCGCCGTACAGATGCCGCAGCAGGCGGAACAGCACGTCGAACACGATCACCGGCCGGGCGTTGCCGATGTGGGCGAAGTCGTAGACCGTCGGCCCGCACACGTACATGCGCACGCGCTTGGGGTCGATCGGCTCGAACACCCGCTTCTCGCGCGTCAGCGTATCGTAGAGCTTCAACTGCATTAGACACCCTGGGCCTGCTGGCCGGGCGTCATGAGTCTCGATCGGAGAAAAGACGGCCGCAGCCAGCGTTTGGCGCTAGCGAATAATCTCCGGGCAAATGCCGCAGATCGGGTTAGGGCCGGTCATGCGCCGGACAATGGTGCGGCGCGCCCCGCCCGTCAAGGGCCACGGCAGACCCGGCGGATTTCCGTGCGCGGCCCGGCCTTCGGCCTTGCTGCCGCCACAGCGCCCGCCTATGCAAGCCCCGCCCCGACCGGACGGCCTCACCGGACGCCGGGGACGCGGCCCCTCCCCGGGGCCGGTCGGTTAACGCGGCCTTAACGAAATTCCTCACATTCTACGGGTCCGGACCGGTATTGGCCGGAATCCCAATGGGCGCTGCCATGCGAAAACTCGTCGCCGCAATCGCCATTGCCACGCTCGCCGGCATCTCGGCCGCGCAGGCGGAAAAGCGCATTTTCATCATCGCCAATCACCCGGACGGCTACGGCATCGACCGCTGCCTCGCCGACGGCTCGCGCTGCGGATCGGCTGCCGCCACGGCCTATTGCCGGTCGCGCGAATTCACCCAGGCGGTGTCGTTCCGCAAGGTGGACAAGGACGAGATCACCGGCGCGATCCCCGCCACCGGCAACGCCTGCCGCGGCGGCACCTGCAACCAGTTCGTCGCCATCGAGTGCCGGCGCTAGGCGTTCTGAATCGAGCGAATCGGCGAGAACTCAAGCTCGAACTGAGTCTGCGACTTCTTGGCGTGGACTATTTGGGCGCCGGGATATTCGTCGGCACAGATTTGAACGACGTCAAAAATATCGCTCTGCTCCATACGGCAGCCTAAGATCACTTTTGAAACTGAGGTGGTCCCACTTCCTGAGACAGGCGGTTAAGGTGGATTCGCCGATGCGAAGGATAATCCACCATGAGGACGCGGAGACGGTTTTCCGGGGAGTTCAAA
>VGEP01000023.1 GCA_016869215.1 Alphaproteobacteria bacterium
CGGACGGCAATCCGCCGCCGTCCGCGGTCCGCGAACCTCCGCCACCGCGCACCGCGCGCGCCGCCCCGGCGTCGTCGGGCGGCGGCGGGCGCTACCTGGTGCAGGTGTCCTCGCAGCGCAGCGAGGCGGATGCCCAGGCGGCGTACCGCAACATCCAGTCGCGGTACCGGAACGTGCTGGGCGGCCACGGTCACGTGGTGCGGCGCGCCGACCTCGGCAGCAAGGGCGTATACTACCGCGCCATGGTCGGGCCGTTCGGCACCCGCGACGAAGCCGTGCAGGTCTGCTCCAGCCTGAAGTCGGCGGGCGGGGACTGTATCGTCCACTAATCCCCACGGTTTCTTGACCCTCGGCGGCGATGCAAGTTAAGCCGCGCCGATGGCGGCGCGCGCGCTTATCGCTGGGCTTTCCGGGCACAGGCTTACGAACGACGAGCGCGCGTTCCTGCGCGAGGCCCGGCCTTGGGGCTTGATACTGTTCAAGCGAAACGTTGAGAGCAAGGACCAAGTCTCTGGACTTGTTGGCGAAGCCTTACATGAGATGGGTTGGCAGGCCCCAGTCCTGGTCGACCAGGAGGGCGGCCGGGTGCAGCGGCTCGGCCCGCCGCATTGGCCGGTCTATCCGCCGGGCGCGGCCTATGGGCGGCTCTACGAACGTGACCGTGGGTCAGGTCTTGCGGCGGCACGGCTCGGCGCGCGGCTGATTGCCTCCGACCTCAAGCCGCTCGGCATCGACGTCGACTGCCTGCCGCTTGCCGACGTTCCGGTTCCGGGCTCCGACAACGTGATCGGCGACCGCGCCTATGGCGACGCGCCGGACCAGGTCGCCGCCATCGCCGGCGCCGTTGCCGAAGGCCTGCTCGCGGGCGGCGTGCTGCCGGTGCTCAAGCACATCCCCGGCCACGGCCGCGCCACCGCCGACAGCCACCTGAAACTGCCGACGGTCGACACCGCCCGGGGCACCCTGGAAGCGACCGATTTCGCCGCATTCCGTCCCCTGAAAAAATTGCCCTTGGGAATGACCGCCCATGTGGTTTTCAGCGCGATCGATCCTGTGTTACCGGCAACGACTTCGGCCACAATGATCGGCGAAGTGATTCGCGGCTTCATCGGTTTCGACGGTGCGTTGATGAGCGACGATGTGTCCATGGGAGCGCTGTCCGGCTCGATCGCCGAGCGCACCCGCGCGTCGCTTTCGGCCGGTTGCGATCTGGTGCTCCACTGCAACGGCGATCTCGCCGAGATGCGGGCGGTGGCGGAGAACGCGCCGGAACTCAAGGGCGAGGCGCTGCGGCGCACGGATGCGGCGCTCGCCGCCCGGATCGCGCCCGCGCCCTTCGACGTTTCGGCTGCGCGGCGGGAATTCGCGGCCATGATGGAAATGCAGGCAGGCACATGATCGACGGCCAGCCGTTCGAGATGGATATCGCCGAGCGCGGCACCGACGAGCCGGCGCTGGTGGTCGACGTCGAGGGCTTCGAAGGCCCGCTCGACCTGCTGCTCACGCTCGCGCGCCATCAGAAGGTCGATCTGGCGAAAATCTCCGTGCTGGCGCTGGCCGAACAGTACCTCGCCTTCATCGAGGCCGCGCGCAAGCTGCGGCTGGAGCTCGCCGCCGACTATCTCGTGATGGCGGCCTGGCTCGCCTATCTCAAATCGCGCCTGCTCTTGCCCGAACAGCAGGGCCCCGAAGGCCCGAGCGCCGAGGACATGGCGAACGCGCTGGCCTGGCGGCTGAAGCGCCTGGAGGCGTTCCGCGAGGCGGCGGGCCAGCTCATGGGCCGCCCGCAGCTCAACCGCGACATGTTCGGCCGCGGCGATCCGGAGCCGGTGGCCGACATCAAGCACCCGCAATGGACCGCGACGCTCTACGATCTGCTGTCGGCCTATTCGTCGCAGCGCCAGAAGTCGGCGCTCGGCCACGTGCGGCTGCCGGAGCGCAATGTCTGGTCGCTCTCCGAGGCGCGCGAGGCGCTGGAGCGCCTGATCGGGCAGGCCGGCGACTGGAGCCGGCTCGACGAATACCTGATCTCGTATCTGGTGCAGCCGGCGATGCGGGCGACGGTGTTTGCGTCGAGTCTTGCGGCGACGCTGGAACTGGTGCGCGAAGGCGTCATCGAGGTGCATCAGCAGTCGGCATTCGCGCCGATCTATCTGCGCAAGCGCGAGACGGTGGTCGCGGTGACGGCGGGCGCCGGCGAGGCTCCGCCGCGCGCCACCGACTGACGCGGCGGTAAACGTATCCTAGGGAGAGTTGGAGGCATGGCGGCCTTGGCGGAGCGACGGATCATTCCCCACGAAGAGCTGAAGGCGCGAGCCGAGCAGCAGCAGGAGCCGCAACAGCCCGAAGCCGTGGCGCGGCCGGAGCATCTGCGGCTGCTCGAAGCCCTGCTGTTCGCGGCCTCGGCCCCGCTCGACGAAAAGACCCTCGCCGCGCGGCTTCCCGAGGATGTCGACGTCAAGGAAAGCCTGCGCGCGCTGCAGGCCGAATACGCCCCGCGCGGCGTCAACCTCATGCGCATCGGCAGCAAGTGGACGTTCCGCACCGCGACCGACCTGTCGTGGCTGCTCACCAAGGAAGCGGTGGTGCCGAAGAAGCTGTCGCGCGCCGCGATCGAGACGCTGGCCGTGATCGCCTACCACCAGCCGGTGACGCGCGCCGAGGTCGAGGAAATCCGCGGCGTGGTCATGTCCAAGGGCACGTTCGACGTGCTGATGGAGACCGGCTGGATCAGGCCGCGCGGCCGCCGCAAGGCGCCGGGCCGGCCGATCACCTACGGCACCACGGAGGACTTCCTGTCGCACTTCGGGCTCGAGGCGCTGGGCCACCTGCCGGGCCTGGAGGAGCTGAAGGGTTCCGGCCTGCTCGACAACCGCCTGCCGCCGGGCTTTGCGGTGCCGATGCCGTCCGACGATCCGGGCCTGCGCGACGACGAGGACCCGCTGGAGCCGGGCGACCTCGATCTCGGCCTCGCGCCCCCGCCGGAGCGCGTGGAGGAGTAGAAGCGGGTCATTCCGGGGCGCGAGCGCAGCTCGCGAGCCCGGAATCCAGGGCTGCAATCTCGGAGCTGGCTGCCCAGGATTCCGGATCGCCGCTTCGCGGCGTCCGGAATGACCGTGTTGACCGCCACGCCGAATGCCCAATTCTTCAAAGTTCCCAGAGATTTGTTACGGTTAATCATGCCTGCTGCCGGGGCCGTTTCCGCGTCCGGTCGTTCTTGTTTTTGCCGTTCTGGACGCCTAGGTTGACCCCAAGACCGAGGGGGGCGGCATTCCGCCGGTCGGCGCGGAGGGTTTTTCGATGGGTTCGATGAGCGTTTGGCACTGGATCGTGGTGATCGCCGTGGTCCTGTTGCTGTTCGGCCGCGGCAAGATTTCCGAGCTGATGGGCGATGTCGCCCAGGGCATCAAGTCGTTCAAGAAGGGCATGGCCGAGGACGAGCCGGCCAAGACCGAGACGCCGCCGGCCGAGCCCAGCAAGACCATCGACCACCAGGCCGGCACGCCGACCGCGCAGTCGACGCCGGCGGGCCAGCCCGCGTCCGGCGCGCAGCAGCGGTCGTGACCTGAATTTCCGCGCGGCATTCGGCGTTGGAGGTTTTCAGAGGGGCGCCGGCCGCAGGTCAGCGCCCCTTGGAGTTTGAGCGGCCATGTTCGACATCAGCTGGAGCGAACTTCTGATCATCGGCGTGGTCGCGCTCATCGCGATCGGGCCGAAGGAGCTGCCCGGCGCCTTGCGCGCGCTCGGTAACTGGATGGGCAAGATCCGCCGCATGGCCTCCGAATTCCAGGGCCAGTTCAACGAGGCGATGCGCGAGGCCGAGATGGCCGACATCAAGAAGCAGGTCGACGACGTGACCGGCGCGGTGTCGAGCTACACCAATTTCGATCCGATGCAGACCGTGCAGAACGAGGTCGACAAGGTCGTCGGCGATCCGTTCGGCAAAAAGAGCGCGACGGACACGGCGTCGGTCACCACCACCGACCCGGGCGCGGTGTCGCCCGAGGCCGTGCCACAGTCGGCGCCGGCGCCCGTTGCGGAGTTCAACGTGCCGCCGACCGACGTCGCCGCGGCGCAACCCCAGCCGCAGCCGGCCGACGCGGCGCCCGCGCCTGACGCGCCCAACGACGCGCCAAGGTCCAAGGTCGGGAGCGGCTGATGGTGACCGAAGCCGACGAGAAAGAGATCGAGGCCAGCAAGGCCCCGCTGATGTCGCACCTGATCGAGCTGCGCTCGCGGCTGATCAAGGCGCTGATCGCTTTTGCGATCGCGATGGTGGTCTGCTTCTTTTTCGCCAAGCCGATCTACAACATCCTGGTGTGGCCTTACGTGTGGGTCGCGGGCGTGGAGAACACCAAGTTCATCTACACCGCGCTGCTCGAATACTTCATCACCCAGCTCAAGCTCGCGCTGTTCGGCGCGGCTTTCATCGCGTTCCCGGTGATCGCAAGCCAGATCTACATGTTCGTGGCTCCGGGGCTCTATCGCCACGAGCGCCAGGCCTTCCTGCCGTACCTGGTCGCGACGCCGTTCTTCTTCGTGCTCGGCGCGCTGGTGGTCTATTTCGTCGTGATGCCGCTGCTCATCCGCTTCTCGCTCGGCATGCAGCAGGTCGGCCCGGGCGAAGCCGAGATCGCGCTGCTGCCCAAGGTCGGCGAATACCTGTCGCTGATCATGTCGCTCATCCTTGCCTTCGGCGTCACCTTCCAGCTTCCGGTGATCCTGACGCTGCTCGGCCGCATCGGTGTGGTCAACGCGCAGATGCTGCGCGAGAAGCGGCGCTATTTCATCGTCGGCGTGTTCGTGCTGGCGGCGGTCGTCACGCCGCCCGATGTGATCAGCCAGTTCTCGCTGGCGGTGCCGCTGATGGCGCTCTACGAGCTCTCGATCTACGCGGTGAGGCTCGCGGAAAAGAAGGCCAAGGCCGATGCGGACGCCAAGGCGAAGGCGGAGGCCGACGCGGCCGGCACCCAGGCCAATCCGGCCGAGTAGGGCGGGTCTGTCCGCCACTTGACTTAATTCCTCTAAAGTGGAATAAAGTCTCCATCCTGTCCACCCGAGGGCGTTGTCATGAGACGTCGTTGCAGCGGGGCGGGATGCGGCTTCCTGCGGGTGAGGCTCGTAACCTCGCTTCCGGGCGGCCCGGGGCTCCGCCCGGAGGACAAATTAGACCCTCCTGCCAGGAGCTGGCTGACGGGGCGAAATTGCCCCGCAAAGCGCGGCCCGGGACCGAAAAATGCCGCCGTGGAGCGCCGGGAGGCGCGCGTGTCTTTTCGCCGAGACACGCACATGCCTCTCACGAGGCGTGAACTGAAAGATTGGGCGCCGCTCGGCGCTCCACCCCTCGGACTTGTGTCCGGGATGGAAAGAGGAAGGCCGGCGGCCGGGCGCCGAATGAACCCCGGGCGATGAAGCGCGCGCGGTGTCATTCCGGGGCGCCGCCGAAAGCGCGTCTACGCGCGTCTTCGACGCGCTATGGCGGCGAGCCCGGAATCCAGGGCCGCACACGCAGCGTTTGCAGCCCCTGGATTCCGGCACTCGCTTCGCTCGGCCGGAATGACGCCGAGGAAATGGCTGGTAATGGCTGGTGCGGTCACGCAGAAACCGCACGCATTCCGCATATCGGCGCTATAAGAACGCCGCCGATTCAAGGTAGTCACGACTCATGCACGACATCCGCGCGATCCGCGACAACCCCGAAGCCTTCGACAAGGCGCTGAACCGCCGCACGCTCGACGATGCGTCGAAGGCGCAGTTCTCGTCCAAGAACCTGCTCGTGCTCGACGAGGCGCGGCGCACGGCGATCCAGCATTTCGAGCAGGCGCAGGCGCGGCGCAACGCGGCCTCGAAAGAGATCGGCCAGGCGATGGCCAAGAAGGACAACGCCACCGCCGAGCGCCTGAAGGCGGAGGTGTTCGAGTTCAAGGAGACGATCCCGAAGCTCGAAGCCGCGGCCAAGGCCGCGGGAGAGGCGCTCGACAAGGTGCTGGCGACGATCCCGAACCTGCCGGCCGGCGACGTGCCCGACGGCAAGGACGAGCACGGCAACGTCGAGCATCATCGCTATGGGGCGAAGCGCGACTATGCGTTCGCGCCGAAGCAGCATTTCGAACTGGGCGAGGCGCTCGGCCTGATGGACTTCGAGACCGCGGCGAAGTTGTCGGGCGCGCGGTTCGTGGTGCTGAAGGGCGCACTGGCGCGGATGGAGCGCGCGCTCGGGCAGTTGTTCCTGGACGTGCACACCGGCGAGCACGGGTATCAGGAGGTCAATCCGCCGTTGCTCGTGACTGATGACACGATGTTTGGAACAGCCCAGTTGCCGAAGTTTCGAGAAGATCAGTTTGAATCCTATAAGCCAGTCGACCTGATGGAACGTTGGGGAGAAGCCGAGGCAATCGCGAATCAAGAGCGGCTACGCCTCATCGAGGCAGGCAAAAAATGGCAAGAGGCGTTTTCACAGGTCAGCGTCACAAATAAATTGATGGAGTTGCCAGCGGCGAAGCAGAATTATTGGCTCATCCCCACCGCCGAAGTCCCGCTGACCAATCTCGTCCGCGAATCCATCGTCGATCCCGACAAGCTCCCGATGCGGCTCACCGCCTGCACGCCATGCTTCCGCGCGGAAGCCGGCGCGGCCGGCCGCGACACCCGCGGCATGATCCGCCAGCACCAGTTCACCAAGGTCGAGCTGGTGTCGGTCACGACGCCGGAGCAGAGCAACGACGAGCACGAACGGATGCTGGCCTGCGCCGAGGAGGTGCTGCGCCGGCTGGGCCTGCACTACCGCGTGGTCACGCTCTGCACCGGCGACATGGGCTTCGCCTCGCGCAAGACCTACGATATCGAGGTGTGGCTGCCGGGCCAGAACGCCTACCGCGAGATTTCGTCCTGCTCCAACTGCGGCGACTTTCAGGCGCGGCGCATGAACGCGCGCTTCAAGGGCGACGATGGCAAGAACCAGTTTCTGCACACGCTCAACGGCTCGGGCGTGGCGGTCGGCCGCGCGCTGATCGCGGTGATGGAGACCTATCAGGACGCCGACGGCAGTGTCGTTGTGCCCGACGCGCTCGCGCCCTACATGGGCGGGGTGAAGAAGATCGAGAGGAAGGCGTGAAGCAGTTGCGGCAATCGCAGGTTTCGTGTCCCGGACGCGTTGCAGCGTGCAACGCTGCAACGCAGATCCGGGACCCCGGTTTCTTTTCGCAAGCAAGGCAATCGGGGTCCCGGGTCTCCCCCGGCTCAGTGCCGGTGTCGCCCGGGACACGGGGCTGAGCAATGCGCATTCTCGTCACCAACGACGACGGCATTCACGCGCCCGGCCTCAAAATCTGCGAGGAAATCGCGCGCGAATTGTCCGAGGACGTCTGGGTGATCGCGCCGGAGTTCGACCAGTCCGGCGTGTCGCATTCGCTGACGCTCAACGATCCCTTGCGGCTGCGCCAGCTCGGCGAGCGGCACTTCGCGGTGAAGGGCACGCCGACCGACTGCGTGATCATGGGCGCGCGCCACGTGCTGCCCGAGCAGCCGGACTTGGTGATTTCCGGCGTCAACCGCGGGCGCAATGCCGCCGAGGACGTGCTCTATTCGGGAACGGTCGCGGGCGCGCAGGAGGCCGCCGTGCTCGGCATTCCTGCGTTCGCGCTGTCGCAGGCGCATTCGGCCGGCAACAAGCACCAGCCGAACTGGAACACCGCCAGGCAGCACGCGCCGGAGATCATCCACCGCGTCTTGAAGCAGGGCATCCCGCGCGACGTGCTGGTGAACGTGAACTTTCCCGACTGCTCGCCGGGCGCGGTGAAGGGCGTCATGGTCGCGAACCAGGGCAAGCGCGACCAGCAATTGCTGCACATCGACGCGCGCCACGACGGCCGCGGCAATCCGTACTACTGGATTGCGTACGCGCGCGGCATCAAGCCGATGGGCCGCGACGGGACGGATCTCGCGGCGCTGAACGACAACCGCATTTCGGTCACGCCGCTGCGCTTGGATCTCACCGACGAGACCTACCTGAAGACGCTTACCGGCCTGTTCAAGTGATTGGCGACGACAACGCGCGCATGGAGTTCATCCTGATGCTGCGCCAGCGCGGCATCAGCGACCAGGCCGTGCTGCGCGCGATGGAGGAGGTGCCGCGCGAGCGCTTCGTGTCCGAGCCGGCCGCGAAGCAGGCCTACGCCGACCGCGCCCAGCCGATCGCCTGCGGCCAGACCATCAGCCAGCCCTACGTGGTCGCCTATATGACCGAGGTGCTGAAGGTCGAGCCGCATCACCGCGTGCTCGAAGTCGGCACCGGCTCGGGCTATCAGGCGGCGGTGCTGTCGCGCATCGCAAGCCGCGTGGTCTCGATCGAGCGCTACCGCACGCTCGCCGACACTGCGCGCGCCCGGCTGAAGTCGCTCGGCTACGATAACGTCGAGGTGCTGCTCGGCGACGGCATGCGCGGCGAGCCGATCCGCGGGCCCTACGACCGCATCGTCGTGACGGCCGCGGCCGAGACGATGCCGGAGGCGCTGGTCGAGCAACTGGCCGAGGGCGGCATCATGGTGCTGCCGCTCGGTCCGCATCACGACGCGCAGCACATCGTGCGGATCACCAAGACCGCGGACGGCCTCAAGCACGAAAAGCTGATCGCGGTGCGGTTCGTGCCGCTCCTGCCGGGGCAGGCGAGGGAGCTCTGAGGCGGGCTTTCGGCCGTGTCCGGATTGCGGCCGCGGCGGGCCAATTTGTCCGGAATTCGGCCGGCTTTCATTAGGGTTGAGAGAGTCTTTCAAGCTTAAACGCTTGTTTACCCGCCGGGTGTTTAACAGTTCCCAAGCGTGCAGTTGCGTACGAGTGGGAGAAGTCATGCGTTGCGTCGTCGAGCCCCATCGCTCGCGGCCGTGGGGCCGCTTGGCCGTGCTTGCCGCAATCGCGGTCACTGCCGCCGGCTGCAGCACCGATTTCGACCGGCTCGACAACCCGTTCCGCTCCAGCAGCGCGCCGGCCTCGCAGGAGGTGACCGGCTCGGTCCAGCAGCAGCGCACGCAGGGCGTCCAGTCGACGCCGTTGCCGCCGCCGACGGCTGCCACGCCGTCGACGCGGGCCGCATCGTCCGGCATTTCCGGCGGCTCGCGCGGCCTAGGCTCGTTCCAGCCCGGCCAGCCGCAGCCCGAGGTCACCGGTTCGGTGCCGCCGAAGCCCGCGCCCCAGAAGGCCGCCGCGCCCGCGCGTCCGGCTTGGAACTGGGAGGGCGGCACGCCGGTTACGGCGGCGCAGGGCGACACCGCCGAGACGCTGTCGCGCCGCTACGGCGTGCCCGCGGCCGCGATTGTCCAGGCCAACAATCTTTCGAGCGGCACCGCGATCCGACCCGGCCAGCGGCTGGTGATCCCGCGCTATGAGGCGACCGGCAGCGTCGGTCCACAGCGAACGGCGCAGCCCAAGCCGCAGGCATCGGGAGCATCGAGCCATGTGCACGTGATCGCGCCCGGCGAGACGCTGATGAAACTGTCGCGGCATTACAACAAGCCGCTGTCCGAGATCGCACGCGCCAACAACATCCCGCCGCACACCATGGTGAAGGTCGGCGACCGCATCACGATTCCGGGCGTGCGCGCGACGCAGCAGGCGCTGGCGTCGCGGGCGCAGGCCGCGCCGCAGCCGCCCAAGCCCGTCGCAGCCGCACAGCCGGCGAGGCCGCAGCCGCCCAAGGTGGCCGCGGTGCAGACCACCGCGCCCGTCACGACGACCGCGCGCCTTGCCGCGCCCGTCAACCCGGAGCCCGCGCCCGCCGCCAAACCGAAGGCGGAGGCCAAGGTCGAGCCCAAGCCGGAGACCACCACTAGCAGCACGACGGCCGCGTTCCGCTGGCCGGTGCGCGGCCGGGTGATCGCGGGCTTCGGGCCCAAGACCGGCGGCCAGCAGAACGACGGCATCAACATCGCGGTGCCGGAGGGCACGCAGATCCGCGCCGCCGAGGATGGCGTCGTGGCTTACGCCGGCAACGAACTGAAGACCTACGGCAATCTGGTGCTGGTGCGGCATCCGAACGGCTACGTCACCGCCTACGCCCACGCCAGCGAAATCCTGGTCAAACGCGACGAGCAGGTGAAGCGCGGACAGGTGATCGCCAAGGCCGGCCAGACCGGCAATGTCGCGACCACGCAACTCCATTTCGAAATCCGCAAAGGCTCGACGCCGGTCGATCCGATGCCGATGCTGGAAAAGGGCGGCAACGGGTAGGCCGCTCGATGCGGAAAACGAACAAGGCCGCCGGTTTCGGCGGCCTTGTCATTTCGCGATCGCTGATCGGCCGCGTCAGTTTGCGGCGAAGCAGTAGATCAGGCCTTCGCCGCCGGAGCCGCGCAGCGCCTCGATGCTGCAGCCGCGCGAGGGATGCGAGGCGTTCCAGGACTTGGACGGTGCGTCGTCGCGCAGCCCCATGCGGTCGTGATGACCGACGAACGCCGCGCCTTCGCCGCTCTTGGTCCAGTTGCCGCAGGTCATGTCCTTGCCGGGCGGATAGGCGCGGCCGTCGGCGGTCGAGCCGGTGAGGATGTCGTGGCGGTTCGGGACGAACAGCCGGCTTGGGATGCGGCGGCCGTTCTCGGCGAGGCCGGTCTCGGTGTCGATCTTGTTCTTGTCGGAGTGCAGGTCGTCGACGTTCACTGCGATCTGCTGGCCGGCTGCGTTGTACCAGGGGCCCTTGCCGATGCGGTCGCGCGCGTTGACTGCGGGCTTGTCGCTTTCGGCTTGCGTGCTGAGATAGGCGCGCCAGGTCTTGCCGCCGGCGCCGTGGCGCGCCGCCAGCGTCTGGCAGTGCTTGTCGGCGCCTTCGAGGCCGCCGAGATCGGCGCCCTTGCCGGGATTGCTGCTGGTGATGAAGAAGGTCATGTTGGGGAACTGCGGCGGTTGCTGTTGCGCGCGCAACTCCTGACTGAAGAGCAGCGGCGCGGCTGCGGCCATGGCGAGTGCTGAAATTCGGATGCTGGTCTTCATGAGCTTCCTCCGGACCGTTGGTTCGATGCAATCGTTGGGATTTCCGCGCCGTCACCGGGCGGACGTTCCAAGGTTGAAGCTTATCGGGGCTGTCGGAGCGCCACAATCGAGCGCGTCCGGCAAAAATTTTCGACGCGCGATGGAATAGGATGGAAATGCGCTTCCGGCGTTGCTGCGGCCGTCAAATCTTGACGGCGAGCCGCCCGGCCAGGTCCTGTACAAACTGCCAGGCGACGCGGCCGGAGCGCGCACCGCGCGTGGTCGCCCATTCCAGCGCCTCGCGGCGGAGGTCGTTGGCGCCGACCGGAATTTTGTAGTGCGCGACGTAGCCATCGACCATGGCGAGGAACTCTTCCTGGCTGCAGCGGTGAAAACCGAGCCAGAGACCGAAACGGTCGGACAAGGAGACCTTCTCCTCGACCGCCTCGCCGGGATTGATTGCGGTCGCGCGCTCGTTCTCCATCATCTCGCGCGCCATCAGGTGGCGGCGGTTGGATGTGGCGTACAGGATTACGTTCTCGGGCCGGCCCTCGATGCCGCCTTCGAGCACGGCCTTGAGCGATTTGTAGGACGTGTCCTCGGCTTCGAACGACAGGTCGTCGCAGAACACGATGAAGCGGTACGGTGCCGGCCGCAGCAGCGTCATCAGGTCGGGCAGGCTTTCGATGTCCTCGCGGTGGATTTCGATGAGCTTGAGCTTGCCTTTGGCGTGCGAAGCGTTGACCGCGGCGTGCGCGGCTTTGACCAGCGAGGACTTCCCCATGCCGCGCGCGCCCCATAGCAACGCGTTGTTGGCGGGCAGGCCGCGCGCGAACCGCTCGGTGTTCTCCACCAGCGTGTCGCGCACGCGGTCGATGCCTTTGAGCAGTCCCATGCCGACGCGGTTCACGCGCGCGACCGGCGCGAGCCGTGCGCCGTGCGGGTGCCAGACGAACGCGTCGGCAGCAGAGAAACCGGGCTCGGTCTTGGCCTCGGGCGCGAGCCGTTCGAGCGCCGCCGCGACCCGGGAGAGCAACGCGGAATCGGAACCGGACGGCGGGCGGGTCTTGGCTTTGGGGCGGGACTTTTTTCGAGCCATCGGAGGGCCTTGCGCTGGCCGCTCCCTTAGCGGTCCGGCCGCGGCCTCGCAAGCCGACGAAACCGAAAAACTCAAGAATTGAGGCCATTTGGCCGCGCCACATGACATTGCAATTGGACGGCCGACCGCTATATTCCGCGCACATTTCGGGCGCCGCTGGGGCGGCAGGCGCCGCCGGGACAGCCGCCGCAACCTGAAGGCCCGTCATGCGATGCCCGTCCGCGATCTCACCGGCCTGCTCGCGTTCGGGCGCCGGCCGCGCGCGGCGGCAAGGCTTGGCGGGCGGCGATTGCGGCGTTGCACCGATCACATTCCACCACAGAGGCTAGGACGACGGATGTTGGGGACGATCATTCGAAGCGGCATTCTTGCGGGCGCGATCGTTACGGGCTCCGCCGCGCCCGCCTATGCGCAGGCCGGTGGCGACAATCTGCTGATTTCGCTGCTGCCGTTCATCCTGATTTTCGTGATCATGTATTTCCTGATCCTGCGGCCGCAGCAGAAGCGCGCCAAGACGCATCAGGAGATGGTCAAGAACGTGCGGCGCGGCGACACGGTTGTCACCTCGGGCGGCCTGATCGGCAAGGTGACAAAAGTAATCGACGACGAACAGATCGAGGTCGAAGTCGCCGAGGATGTCCGCATCCGGCAGGTGCGTTCGATGGTCGCCGACGTCCGCGCCAAGGGCGAGCCGGTGAAGGACGAGGGCGCGTCGAGCTGAGCGCCGCATCGGCTCAGGGCGGACCATTCGCATGCTGAATATTTCGAAATGGCGAGCGACGACGATTGTGGGCACGACATTGATCGTGTGCCTGTTCGCATTCGGCAATCTCCTTTCGGCTTCGGCATTCCAGGGTCTGCCCAAATGGGCGCAGCGCCACATTGTTCTGGGTCTCGATCTGCAGGGCGGCTCGCACATCCTGCTTGAGGTGGACTCGGCGGCTGTGCGCAAGGAGAAGATCGAAACGCTGCGCGACGACGTGCGGCGCGTGATCCGCGAGAACCGGCTCGGCAGTCCCGCGGCCGCCGTGATCCGCGGCGAGACGGTCGAGTACCGCGTGCGCGAGGGCGGAAATTTCCAGCTCACGATGCAGAAGCTGCGCGAACTGTCGCAGCCGCTCGGCGGGCTTCTGAGTGCGACCGGACAGCGTTCGGTCGAAGTGGTCGATGCGGGCGGCGGCTTGATCCGGCTCACGCCGACGCAACCCGCGATCGTCGAGCGCATCCGCCAAGCCGTCGATCAGTCGATCCAGATCGTCGAGCGGCGCGTGAACGAGCTTGGCACCGTCGAGCCGACGATTCAGCGCCAGGGCGTCGACCGCGTTCTCGTTCAGGTGCCGGGCCTGCAGGATCCCACGCGCCTGAAGGAACTGCTCGGCAAGACCGCCAAGCTGTCGTTCCGCATGGTCGATCAGACGGTCCCGGTCGATCAGGCGCAGCAGGGCCGCGTGCCGATGGACTCGGAGGTGCTCAAGGGCTCGAAGGCCGAGAACAATCAGCCTTACGTGATCGAGAAACGCGTTCTGGTTTCGGGCGAGGACCTCACCGACGCGCAGCCCGGTTTCGACCAGCGCACCAGCGAGCCGATCGTCACCTTCCGCTTCAACAACAACGGCGCGCGCCGCTTCGCCCAGGTGACGCAGGAGAACGTCGGGCGTCCGTTCGCCATCGTGCTCGACAACGAGGTGATCTCCGCGCCGGTGATCCGGGAGCCGATCCTTGGCGGCTCGGGCCAGATTTCCGGCAGCTTCACCGTTCAGCAGGCCAACGATCTCGCGATCCTGCTGCGCGCCGGCGCGCTGCCCGCGCCGCTGACCATCATCGAGGAGCGCACCGTCGGACCGGGCCTCGGCCAGGACTCCATCGACGCGGGCATCAGGGCGTCCTGGATCGGCTCACTGATGGTCGCGCTGTTCATGCTGGCGACCTACGGGCTGTTCGGCCTGTTTGCGGTCTTTGCCGTCGCAATCAACGTGGTGATGATCGTCGGCGTTCTGTCGCTGTTCAACGCGACACTGACGCTGCCCGGCATCGCGGGTATCGTGCTGACCGTCGGCATGGCGGTGGATTCCAACGTGTTGATCTACGAACGCGTCCGCGAGGAGGTGCGCAGCGGCAGGTCCGCGATCAGCTCGCTCGATGCGGGCTTCTCGCGCGCGCTTGCCACAATTCTGGACTCCAACATCACGACGTTCATCGCGGCGGCCGTCCTGTTCTTCATCGGATCCGGTCCGGTCCGCGGCTTCGCGCTGACGCTCGGCATCGGCATTATCACGACGGTCTTTACCGCCTTCATGCTCACGCGGCTGATGGTGGCGTCGTGGTACCGGATTTTCCGCCCGCGCACCGTACCGATCTGATCGAGAAATCCCGTGCGCCACCTTCGCATCGTTCCGGACGATACCAAATTCGACTTCATGCGCTTTCGGCGCTTCAGCTTTCCGACATCGGCAATCCTGTCGGTGCTGGCGCTGCTCGCCTACTTCTCCCTGGGGCTGAACTTCGGCATCGATTTCGTCGGCGGCACGATGATCGAGGTGCAATCCAAGACCGGGCCGGCGGACCTCGGGCGGATGCGCTCGACGCTGAATGCACTCAATCTCGGCGACGTGCAGCTGCAGGAATTCGGCGCCCCCACGGACGTCTTGATCCGCGTCCCGCAGCAGCCGGGCGGCGAGGGCGCGCAGCAAGAGGCCGTGGCCAAGGTCCGGGCGGCGCTCGGCGCCGATGTCGATTATCGCCGGATTGAGGTGGTGGGCCCGCGGGTCTCCGGCGAGCTTCTCACCTACGGCGTCATCGGGTTGATGCTCGCGATTCTCGGAATCCTGATTTACCTGTGGTTCCGCTTCGAGTGGCAGTTCGCGCTCGGAGCGATGATTTCCAACGTCCACGACCTGGTGCTGACCGTCGGGTTCCTGGCGATCATGCAGATCGATTTCGATCTCAGCGGGATCGCGGCGCTGTTGACCATTCTCGGTTATTCCCTCAATGACACCGTCGTGATCTACGACCGCATCCGCGAAATGCTGCGGCGATACAAGCGGCTGCCGATGCACGAGTTGCTCAACATCGCAGTCAACGCCACGCTGTCGCGCTCGATTATCACCCACGTCACCACGACGCTCGCACTGCTCTCGCTGCTGATTTTCGGCGGTCCGGTGCTGTTCGCGTTCACCGCCACGATGATGTTCGGCGCTATCCTGGTCGGCGCCTACACCTCGATCTTCATCGCCGCACCGCTGCTGATCTACCTCGGCGTGGGCGAAGGCCGGGAAATGACCGCCGCCGACGACGATGATCAGGCGGCGGAGACCCCGGCCAAGCGCTGACCTTTGACCGCGACGCCAGGCAGCCCGCACTATCCGAGACCCGCGCCGATCGAGGCCTACGGCAAGGGCGGGTTCCGTTTCGCGGGCATGTCGCACCGCGGCTCGCTCCTGTGTCTGCCGAGCGGCATCTGGGGCTGGCCGGTGGCTTCCGCTGCCGAGATCACCGAAGCGGCGCTGGAGCCGGTGTTCGCCGAGGCGGCCGCGATCGGACTGTTCCTGATCGGGGCCGGCCGGGAACGCTGGATCATGCAGGACGCGCTGCGGGAGCGTTTCATGTCCTGCGGGATCAACGTCGAAATCGCGCGCACGGGCACGGCGGTCAGCACCTACAATATCCTGCTCGAAGAGGGCCGGCGGGTGGCGGCCGGGCTGATCGCGGCCGAATGAGCGGCAATTCGGCGGCAATGGGCGTCTCCCTGATGGCGCTGCGGTGACGTAAGGTCGCGCCATGCCGGATGCCTTCGAACATTGCGAACGGCTGGTCCGCGATCACGACAAGGACCGGTTCCTGGCCGCGCTGTTCGCGCCGGCAAAGCACCGCCGTGCGCTGCACGCGCTTTACGCCTTCAACCTGGAGATCGCACGGACGCGCGAACTGGCACGCGAGCCGATGCCCGGCGAGTTGCGGCTGCAATGGTGGCGCGAGGCGCTCGGCGGCGAGCGCGCCGCCGACGCGCAAGCCCATCCGGTCGCCGCGGCCGTGTGCGACGTCACCGTGCGCTACCGGCTGCCGCCGCCGATGCTGGTCGACCTGATCGATGCGCGCGCATTCGATCTCTACGACGAACCGACGGCGCGCCTGAACGACCTCGAACTCTACGCCGTCCGCACCTCGTCGGCGGTGATCGAACTGGGCGCGCGGATTCTCGCCGACGGGCGCGATCCGGGGCTCGGCGACCTCGCAGGCCATGCCGGTATCGCTTATGCGATGGCAGGCTTGCTGCGTGCGCTGCCGATTCACGCGGCGCGGCGGCAGCTCTACGTGCCGGCGGAGACGATGGCGCGCTATGGCGCGCGCGCCGAGGATCTATTTGCCGGGCAGACGACGACCGAATGGCGGGCGGCGCTCGCGGAACTGCGGCTGCGCGCGCGTCATCACCTCGACGCGGCGCGGCGGCTGATCGGGGACGCGCCTGCATTGTCGGCTCCCGCGTTGCTTCCGGTCGCCCTGGTGCGGCCGATGCTCGACCGCATGGAGCGGCGCAGCTACCGGCCGCTTGAGCCGAGCGAACTGCCGCAATGGCGGCGGCAATGGATTCTCTGGCGCGCGGCACGCTCGGGACTGCGCAAGGCGTTCTGAATCATTCTGCGGCAAGCCGCGCGCCGCCGAGCCAGGCTTCGAGATCGGACATGGCGCGGGCGCAGAGCGCGCGCTTCTTGGCGGCGGCCTTGGCCGGACCGCGCAGGCGCGTCCCATCGGGGGCCTTGTTTGGAACGCTCGCAAGCGGCGGGAACAGACCGAAGTTGACGTTCATGGGCTGGAAGGAGCGCGGACCGGCGTCGATGGTTTCGACGTGGCCGCCGGTGATGTGGCCGAGCAGCGCGCCGTGGGCGGTCGTCGGCGGCGGTACGGTCAGCGGCTCGCCGCGCCGTTCGGCGGCGGCGAAACGCCCGGCCAGCAATCCGATTGCGGCCGACTCGACGTAGCCCTCGCAGCCGGTGATCTGGCCTGCAAAGCGAAGCCGCGGCATCGCCTTCAGCCGCAGCGTTTCGTCGAGCAGCTTCGGCGAATTGAGGAAGGTGTTGCGGTGCAAGCCGCCGAGCCGCGCGAATTCGGCGCGTTCGAGACCGGGAATGGTCCGGAAGATGCGCGTCTGTTCGCCGTGGCGCAGCTTGGTCTGGAAGCCGACCATGTTGAACAGGGTGCCGAGCCGGTTGTCCTGGCGCAACTGCACGACGGCGTAGGGCTTTTGCTGCGGATGGTGCGGATCGGTCAGCCCGAACGGCTTCATCGGCCCGTGGCGCAGCGTCTCCGGTCCGCGCTCGGCCATGACCTCGATCGGCAGGCAGCCGTCGAAATACGGTGTGTCGGCTTCGAATTCGTGAAAGGAGACCTTGTCGCCCGCGACCAGCGCGGCGACGAAGGCTTCGTACTGCGCGCGATCGAGCGGGCAATTGATGTAGTCGGCGCCGGTTCCGCCCGGACCGGCCTTGTCGTAGCGCGACTGGAACCAGGCGACGTTCATGTCGATGCTGTCGCGATGCACGATCGGGGCGATGGCGTCGAAGAACGCCAGCGCGCCTTCGCCGGTCAATCCGGAAATGGCGCTTGCGAGCCCCGGCGAGGTGAGAGGGCCGGTCGCGACGATGACGCTGTCCCAGTCTTCCGGCGGCAGCGCCAGTTCCTCGCGGCGAACTTCGATCAGGGGGTGCGTGCCGAGCGCCTGCGTCACGGCGCCGGAAAATTCATCGCGGTCGACCGCAAGCGCGCCGCCGGCCGGAACCTTGTTGGCGTCCGCGGTCCGCATGATCAGCGAGCCGAGCCGGCGCATTTCGGCGTGCAGGAGGCCGACGGCGTTGGTGTCGGCGTCGTCGGAGCGGAACGAATTGGAACAGACCAGTTCGGCCAGGCTACCTGTCTTGTGGACGGGTGTCGCGCGGTCCGGCCGCATCTCGTGAACAATCACGGGCACGCCGGCCTCGGCGATCTGCCAGGCCGCCTCCGAACCTGCGAGCCCGCCTCCGACGACGTGAACCACTTGCCTCCGAACTGTCGACATGGCGCAATACCTAGGCGGCGGCGGTGTTATGAGCAATGCCGGATTGCTTTGGAGCGGTAATGACGATTTTTCGGTGTCGAATTGGCGTGGCGGCGGCTTTGGCCGCCGTTCTGGTGTTGTCGGGTGCCGGCCGGGCCGCGGCCGTCGAGCTGTCCCACGAAATCCGCCAGATGTACGCCGCGACCAACGCTTCGCCTCCGACCGCCAGCCAGATGATGATTTGCTACGGCTTTGTCTGCCGGCTGCGCGCCATCCTGCACTTCGGCCCCGGCGACCGGGCTGCGATCCGCAGCATGATGGCGGCTGGTCAGGGCTCGCCCGCGGCCGAGCGCAAGGCCGTCGGCGAAGTCGTCCGCTGGTTCGACCGCCGCGCGGGCAAGATGGTCGGCACGGCCCGCCGCGTTCCGCGCGCAGACTTCCGCAACCGCGACGACGACGGGAATTTCGATTGTTTTGACACCACCCGCAACACAGTCAGCCTGCTGCTGGTTCTCAGGGAATGGAAACTGTTGCGGCACCACACCGTGGGCGACCCGAAATTCCGCGGCAACATCCTCGTGGGTCAGACGCCGCATAACACCGCGGTGCTGATCGAAAACAAGACGCGGCAGTCATGGGTCGTGGACATGTGGACCACGGGCTACAACAAACCGCCCGACGTCATGACGCTGGACAGGTGGGTCACGCTCGATTGAGCGTGGCCGCGAGACCATTGCGCAGGAAGAGCATGAGTTTATCGATGAACAGGAGGACACCATGCGTTTCGGAACTGGATTGTTGCTCGCGGCGGCCATCGGCATGAGCACGCAGGGCGCCGCGGCCGCGGAAATCAAGGTGCTGACCACCGGGGCGTTCAAGCAGGTGGTGGTGGCGCTGATTCCGGAGTTCGAGAAAGCCACCGGCCACAAGGTCGTGCTCGACAACGGCACGGTCGGCCAGTTGATCAAGCGCGTCGACGGCGGCGAGACCTTCGATGTGCTGGTGCTCAATCCGCGCGGGATCGAGAATTACATCAAGACCGGCAAGATCGTCGACGGCACCGGCGCGCGCGTCGGCAAGGTCGGCGTCGGGGTCATGGTCAAGGCCGGCGCGCCGGCGCCCGACGTCAGCACGGTCGACAAATTCAAGGAGACGCTGCTCAAGGCCAAGACCGTGGGCTACATCGATCCGGCGAGCGGCGGATCGAGCGGCATCTACGTCCACGGCCTGCTGGAGAAGCTCGGCATCGCCGAGCAGATCAAGCCCAAGGCGCGGCTCAAGCGCGGCGGACATGTCTCCGACCTCGTGGTCAGCGGCGAGGTCGAGGTCGGCATCCACCAGATCAGCGAGATCGTATCGGAGAAGGGCGTGACCCTGGTCGGGCCGCTGCCGGCCGCGATCCAAAACTATACCACCTACGTCGTGGGCCTGAGCACGGCGGCCAAGAACGCGGACGCGGCGCGGGCCTTCATCCGGGTGCTGACCGGCCCGTCGGCCCCGGCCGTCCTCAAATCCAAGGGCATGGAAGGCGCCTGAACGGTCCCGGAGAACGCACGGGCCACAAAAGCGAAAGCGCCCGCCGAGGGGAGGCGGGCGCTCTCGTTGGCTCGAGTTCCGGGCGTCTTAGCGCTCGGAGCTCTCCCAGGCGACGCGCGGGATATCGCCCCGCGTCATACCGAGATCGGCCAATTCGCGGTCGCCGAGCCGGTTAAGCTGGCGAAGGCTGTCGTTGTAGCGGCGCCACTGCTGGAAGACGCCAACCAGGTGAGTCAGGAACATGGTCGTTAACCCTTTGGTCGCCGGGAAGAATTCCCGTGCGAATGTGAGCGGAACATAGAGATTCGTTGCCGCGCTGCAAAGCGTTCCTGTTGCGACGCAGCAATGCAGAAAATGCATGAACCTTTTACCGGGTCAATAAACTTTTACAAACATCGGTTGTCTTGATCGTTTTGTTCCCTGGTCTGCGGCTAACGCGCAAAGGACTTTCGGCTCCGATTCAGGGGGTAATTTTCCACAACGCTGGGACGCACCCGGAACATAGGCGGTAAACGGCCCTATGGAACCGTCGATGGCGGCTTCACGTCCGCCTGACGCAACCGGCCAGCAATGCGCTAGCCGCATTCGTCCGCAGCGGGCACATTGGCGGCTCCATGCGGTCCAAATCCGTCACCATCGCCTCCCTTGGCGTGGCCCAGATTCTCGGTTGGGGCACGTCGTTCTATTTTCCGGCCGTGCTGGCCCCGCCGATCGTCGCCGAAACCGGCTGGTCGTTGGGGTGGGTGGTGACCGGAACCACCGTCGGGCTCCTGGTCGCGGGCCTGATGGCGCCGCGGGTCGGCGCCTTCATCGACCGGCACGGCGGCAGGCCTTCGCTGGCGGCTTCGTCGCTGCTGTTCGCTGCGGGACTGACGTGCATCGGGCTTGCGCCGAACCTGCCGGTGTTTCTGCTGGGCTGGGTGGTGGTGGGCTTCGGTATGGGCACGGGGCTGTACGACGCGGCGTTCGCGGCGCTGGGCAAGCTCTACGGCGCCGAGGCGCGGGTGCCGATTACCAACCTGACCCTGATCGGCGGCTTTGCCTCCACGGTCTGCTGGCCGCTGAGCGCGTTCCTGGCCGAGACCTTCGGCTGGCGCGGCGCGTGCTTCGTCTATGCCGCGTTGCATCTCGGCCTGTCGCTGCCGCTGCAGATGGCGGTGATGCCGCCGCTCACGCAGACGGCTGGCGCGGCTGGCGGTTACGCAGCCGGAGACCCGGAACGCCGCGCGGCGATCCCGTCCGGCCAATGGCTGCCGTTCGTTCTGCTGGCATCGATCCTGACCGTCGCGTCCGGCATCGGTTCGATCGTGATCGTGCATTTCATGATCTTCCTGCAGGCGAGGGGGGCCGACCTCGCCCTCGCGGTCGCGCTCGGCACGTTGTTCGGTCCGTCGCAGGTCGCAGCGAGGATCGTCGAACGGCTTTTCGGCGCGCGCTATCACCCGATCTGGACCATGGTCGCGTCCGGCGTGCTGATGGCGCTTGGGCTTGCGATGCTGCTCGGCGAGGCGTCGTGGCTCGTTCTGACCGTCGTCATTTACGGCTCCGGCTACGGCATCATGTGGATCGCGCGCGGCACCCTGCCGCTCGCGCTGTTCGGTGCCGACCGCTACGCGACGCTGATGGGACGGCTCGCGTTTCCCGCGCTGATCGTGCAGGCGCTGGCGCCGTCCGCCGGCGCCTGGATGGTCGAGCGGCACGGCGCCGACGCGGCGCTTGCCGCGCTGACCGCGCTAGCCGTGCTCAATGTGGCGCTGATCGCTATCCTGTGGCTTCTGTGCTGGCCGCGCGGTCCGGCGATCTGACGCCGGCTATTTGGCCGCCCCAAGCCCTGCCGCCTTGATCACGCGCGCCCACTTCTCAACCTCGATCTTAAACCGCGCCGCGAACTGCTCGGGCGTGCTGCCGACCGGTTCGGCGCTTTCCTTGCGGATGCGCGCCTGCATGTCCGGCGTCTTGATCAGCTCCACGATCTCGCGGCTCAGCCGGTCGATAACCGGTTTCGGCGTGCCGGTGGGCACGAACGCGCCTTGCCACGAGCTGATCTCGTAGTCCGGATAGCCCAGCTCGGCCACGGTCGGGATGTCGGGCAGCGACGCTAGCCGCTTATCGGTTGTCACCGCGATTGCGCGCAGCTTGCCGGAACGGACGTGCTGCAGGGATGACGCGCTAAGCCCGAAATGCACCTTCACATGGCCGCCGAGCAGCGCGTTCATCACCTCGGCGTTGCCCTTGTATGGCACGTGCACGAGGTTCGCTCCGGTCATGGTCTTGAACATCTCGGCAGCCAGATGCGTCGAGGTGCCGGGGCCGGAACTGGCATAGTCGGCGCCGCCGGGCTGCGCCTTGGTGTAGGCGATGAAGTCCTTCAGGTTCGTCACCGGCAGCGAAGGGTGCACCACGAGAATGATGGGAATCGTGGAAATCTCCGTGACCGCAGTGAAATCCCTGAGCGCGTCGTAGGGCTGCTTCTGCAGGCTGGCGTTGATCGCGAACGCAATGGTTGTGACCAGCAGGGTGTGGCCGTCGGGCGCGGCCTTCGAGGCGATGGCGGTGCCGATGGCGCTGCCGCCGCCGGGCCGGTTGGTCACGATCGCGGGCTGGCCCCATTTGTCCGAGAAGCGCTGCGCGATCAGCCGCGCCGCGCTATCGGTCGTGCCACCGGCGACGAAAGGCACGATCAATTCGATCTGCTTGCTCGGGAAGGTCTGCGCCGCACCGGGCGTGACGACGGTCAGCGAAAACGCAAGCGCCGCAAGAGCGCCCGGCAGTGACTTGAGCATTCCTTCCTCCCGAATGTTTTCTTGGCTTTTGTCCAAGCCTAGTCTTTGACACATTCGCACGACAAGTGGGCGCGAGCGGAAAGGCGCGGCGATTGACGGCAGGCCTGCCAGACATTCCGGTGGTGGACGTGCGCGACGGCGGAACCGTCCGGCTCGCGGACGTGGGCCGCGATCATGCGCGCGGCCTGCGCGACACCTGTGTGGGCTGGTTCCCGGCGTTCGCGCGGCCGTTCGTGCCCGCGCTCGACGGCATGGCGCGCTGGTGGCTGTCGCGCTCGCAGTCGCCTTATGTCGAAGAGGTACGAACGATCGCGCGAATGCTCGGATTTCCGGGCATCTGGTTCCTCAACGGGTCCTACCAGTGGTCCTGCACCGCGCTCGCCCGCGAGGAGGACGGCGCGCCCTGGCTCGTGCGCACGCTCGACTGGCCGTTTCCGGGGCTTGGCCGTTTTGTCCATGTCGCGCATATGCGGGGGCCGGCGGGCGATTTCTACAACGTCACGTGGCCGGGCTATGTCGGCGCGCTGACCGCGCTGGCGCCGGGCCGTTTCGCCGCCGCGATCAACCAGGCGCCGATGCGCCGCCGCACGCTCGATCGGCGGCTGCGGTTCTACGACCTGGCGGCCAATGCGGTCGCAACGCTGCGCCGTGAGCGCGCCATCCCGCCGGATCAGCTGCTGCGCCAGGTCATGGAAAGCGCGCGCGGCTACGGCGAAGCGCGCAATCTGCTGGAGTCGACACCCGTGGCACGCCCGGTCATCTACACGCTCGCGGGTTGCCGGCCGGGCGAGCGCTGCACCATCGAGCGCACCGAAACGGATGCCAAGACGCGCACCGAACGGACTTGCGCCGCCAACGACTGGCTGGTCAGCACCGCACCGTGGGAGGCGCGGATCGGCGCCGACAAGGTCATGACAAGCACATTCGAGGACGCGGCCGAGAACAGCCGCTCGCGGCGCGAGGCGCTCGAAGCATGGAGCGGGCAGTTTGCCGGCGAAAGCTTTGATTGGGTCGCGCCGCCGGTGCTCAATCCTTACACGCGGCTCGCCTTCGAGATGTGCCCGGAGCGGGGCATTCTTCGGGCCGTCGGTTTCGAGAAGCGGGACGGGGACGACGTGGCCCGGCCCGCGACCATGCCGTGCGAAGTCAGGCTGGAGCGCGCTGTCGCCTAAAGCCCCGCCGGCGCGCCGCAGTCAAGCCCGTAGTTCGCCCTGAACGCCTCGACCATGCGCGGCGTGCGCGCCAGCGCACAGGTCGTATAGTGGCCGCGCATCCTGTCGCCCTCGATGTACATCCAGTCGACAATGTCGGCTTCGGCGAAGGTGACGGCGTCGCCGCGGTTGAGGCTCGGGATGCCCTTCGGTTGATTGGCGAGACGGCCATGGAACTTGCCGTCCTTCTTTTCGACGGCGGCGACCCAGATGAATTCCATCTGTGCGTGCGCTTTCATGCCGACCTTGACGGCAAAGCCCTGCATCGTCGGCTTTGGGTTGGCCGCGATGGCGAAGTATTCCGGCAGCGTCGAGCGGGCCTTGCGCTTGGCAGCTTCCATGACGGGATCGCCGACGGCAACGTCCACGACGGCGCTGTTCGAGGCGGGGCGGGCCTCGTTGGCGAGGCTCGCGGTGGAAAGGGCGCCCAACTGGGCCAGGATCAGTGCCGTCCGCAGCATGTCGCGCCTCGCCGTTCGCATCTCCGTGGGCGTTAGTCTCGGAACGCCCACGGATGGTTCAAACGCGAGGCGCAAAGCGGGCTAAAACAGCCGTTCGACCTCCGCCTGCGAACCGGCGAGCGAGCAGGCCGCGGCCTGCGCATGCGCTGCGTCGCCGCTTGCGAGCGCCGCATTGATCTTCTCGATCAGATCGAGCGCGGACTCGCGCGAAATCTCGATCGCCACGCGCTCGCGCGCGCCGTCACGGTCGCAGACGAAGTCGACGCAGAGCGCGTGGTCGAGCTGCGCCTCGTAGGGGTGGTCGTAATAGACGTTGGCGGTGTCGACCGTCATCCACGCGCTGTTGGGTCCCTTGGCGACGCCGTAGAGCCGGGCCTTTTCGACGATGTACGAGCACATGATGCTGCTCCCTCCTGCGCTCAGCCGAGATGCTTGCCGAAGAAGGCGAAGACCTTCTTCCAGCCGTCGGCGGCCTGTTCGCCGCGGTAGGCCGGCGCGCGGGCGTGGTTGAAGAATGCGTGGCCGGCGTTGTCGTAGCGGTGGAACTCGTAATTCTTGCCGAGCTTCTTCAGCACCGCCTCGGTGCGGTTGACCTGGTCCGCGTTCGGGTTTTCATCGTCGTTGCCGAACAGGCCGAGCAGCGGCGCGGTCATCTTGTCGGTCAGGTCGATGGGCGCGACCGGCCGCTTGGCATTGAGCGCCTTGGGATCGTCCACGATCACGTTTCCGCCCCAGCAGTCGACCAGCGCGTCGATGCCCGGCACCCGGCAGCCGGCGAGATAGGTGTGGCGGCCGCCTGAGCAGAAGCCGATGACGCCGACCTTGCCGTTGGAATTGGGCTGCGCACGCAGATAGGCCATGCTGCCCGCGACGTCTCCCATCACGGTGTCGTCGGGGACGCCGCCGGCCGCGCGCACCCGCGCGCCGAGATCGTCGGGATTGCCGGTGCCCTCCCGGAAATACAGGTGCGGTGCGACCACGGCATAGCCGTGATGCGCGAACTTGCGCGTGGTTTCGATAATCCACTCGTCCCAGCCGGGCATGTGCATGATCACCACCACGCCGCCCACCTTGCCCGGCGCGGTGGGCCGCGCGTGGTAGGCCTCGCCCTCGTCGCCGTTGTGCCCCTTGAACTTCACGGTTTCCGCAATCAAACCCCGGTACGACATGCCATCCTCATGTGCGTTGAACGATGAGTAACGATAGCATGGCCGGAATTGCCGTAGCCCTCGACTTTTGCGTGTTGTGAGACATCATGCGGCCAGGAGCGGATTCATGCAGCCACCCAAGGCAATGTTCTTCGATGTGTTCGGTACGCTGGTCGACTGGCGCAACAGCATCGCGCGCGAAGCGGAGGCGGTCCTGAAACCGCTCGGCTATTCGCTCGACTGGCTCGCCTTCGCTGACGCCTGGCGCGGCGAGTACCAGCCGGCCATGGAGGAAATCCGCACCGGCCGCCTGCGGTTCTGCAAGCTCGACGTGCTGCACCGGCGCAACCTGGAGCTTATTCTGCCGCGCTTTAAGGTGTCGGACCTGTCTGAGGACACGCTGCGGCATCTCAACCTCGCCTGGCACCGGCTCGACGCCTGGCCGGATTCCGCTCCCGGCCTGAAGCGGCTGAAGGTGGGTTGCCCGATCGCCCCGTGCTCCAACGGCAACATCACGCTGATGGTCGCGCTCGCGCGCCGCAACGAATTTCCCTGGGACGCGATCCTGGGCTCGGAGATCGCGGGTGACTTCAAGCCGAAGCCGAGAGTCTATCTTGCCGCCTGCGAGGCGCTCGACCTTGCGCCTTCCGATTGCATGATGGTTGCGGCCCACTCCAGCGATCTCGCCGCGGCGGCCCGCAACGGGCTGCGCACCGGCCACGTCGCGCGGCCCAACGAATACGGGCCTGGGACGGGCGAAGCCCGGCCGGGCATGACGGTCGACGTCGCAGGCAGCGATCTGGTCGATCTTGCGGCCAAGCTCGGTCTCTAGAGCCATGCCGGCTTTGACGGAGTCAAAGCCGGGGCTCCAGCATCTTATTTTGACGCGTTTTCTTTACGCGAACCGGTACCCACTTCGCTCGAAAACGCTATAGCGTTCACGGGGCCGTTATCGGCCGCTATCCTGACATGGACGAAGCGTTATTGGCCGATCCGCGGCCGCCATGTTAGGCGCAAGGCATGACGTCCACGGCACGACCGAATCCGAAGGCGCCCTGGCAAATCTGGCGTGACGGTGCCGGCCGGCTGTCGGCGCTGCGCCTCGCCGCGCTGATCTTCCTTGTCCTGCCCACCGCGATAGCACTTTACGACTTTGTCACCGTGGGCTTCGGGCCACGGCCGCTCAACGACGTCATTCACCGCACCGGCTATTGGGCGCTGATCTTCCTGATGGTGGCGCTCGGCATCTCGCCGCTCGGGCGCATCGCGCGGTTCAATCGGCTTCTGGACGTGCGGCGCATAATCGGCGTCGGCGCGTTTGCCTATATCGCGGCCCATCTGACGCTCTACGTCGCCGACCAGTCGTACAATCTCTGGAAGGTCGCCAGCGAAATCGCGCTGCGCCTCTATCTGACCATCGGCTTCGTCGCGTTGCTCGGCCTGGCCGCGCTCGCAATTACCTCGACCGACGGCATGGTGCGCCGGCTCGGTGCGAAGCGCTGGCAGCGCCTGCACCAGTCGATCTACGTCATCGGCCTGTTGGGCATCATCCACTTCTTCCAGCAGGTCAAGGCCGATGTCTGGGTTCCGACCTACGTGGCCGGCCTGTTCGGATGGCTGATCGGCTACCGGCTGATGGTGCGGTTCCGCTATGGGCGCAGCGAACCGCCGACCTGGGCGCTGCTGGCGCTGACCATCGCGGTCACAGTCTTGAACTTCGTCGCCGAGGCGATCGGGATCGGTTTGTCGTTCAACGTCTCGCCACTGCGCGTTCTGGAAATGGCCTTCGATTTCGATCCGGCATCGATCCGTCCGGGTTGGGCCGTCCTGGCCTCCGGGCTGATCGTGGTCGCGATTGACGTCGTGCGCGCCAGGATCGCCGCGCGGCGGCGATCCGCGCGCCGGGTCGAGCGCACTATTCCGGCTTGATGCCGGCTTTCTGCGTCAGCGCGCGATAGCGCTCGATGTCCTCGCGCAGGAATTTTGCGAATCCGTCGACCGTTCCTCCGACCATCTCGTAGCCAAAGGCGGCAAAGCGTTTGGCGAACGCTGGTTCCTTGATGACTTCGTTGATCGAGGCGTTGAGCTTCTGCACCGCTGCCGGCGGGGTCTTGCCCGTGGTCATGATGCCGACGTAACCGACCTGCTCGTAGTTCGGCAGGCCTTGCTCGGCGAACGGGGGTACGTTCGGCAGGGCGGGCGAGCGGGTCCTGCTGGTGATGGCGAGCGGTGCGACCTTGTCGCCCTGCAGCAGGCTCAGCGCACCGGGAATGTCGCTGCAATAAAGATCGACCTCGCCGCGCGTGACGGCAAGTACCGCGGGCGCGACGCCACGATATGGCACGTGCAGGAGCTTCACGCCGGCTTCGCTCGCCAGCAGTTCCATGCAGAAATGATGCGCGCTGCCCTTTCCGACCGAGGCATAGGTGAGCGGCTTGTCCGCACGCGTCCTGGCCAGCGCCAGAACGTCTTTCAGCGAATTGACGCCCAGCGACCGCTGCACCAGCAGCACGTTGGGCGACGGCGAAAGGTAGGTCACCGGCGCGAGATCGCGCAACGTGTCGTAGGGCAGGGTGACGAACAGGCTCGGATTGACGGACACGCTGGTGTTGGCGAACAGCAGCGAATGGCCGTCGGGAGTGGCTTGCGCGACCGACGCGGCACCGACGGTGTTGCCCGCGCCCGGCCGGTTCTCGACGATCACCGTCTGTTTCCACTTCTCCTGCAGGCTCTGGCCGAGCGCCCGCGCCACGGCATCGATGGTTCCGCCGGGCGGGAAGGGCACGACGATCCGGACCGTGCGCTCGGGAAATTCGGATTGCGCGGCGAGCGGAGCCGGCAGGACTGCCAGCGCCGCGACGAGCAAAGACGGGACCAGACGTGTCATGCGTTCCTCCCGGGCGGCCATGCGGATCGTGTGGCGGCAACCCTACCATCGGCACCGGCGGCCGTGCGATAAAGTTCGCGCTCTTGAAGTGTGCGCTGTTGAGGCACGGAGACAGCCGCGTGGGACGCAGCATTCGAGTCGCGATCGTGGGCGCCGGCCTTGGCGGGCTCGCCGCCGCCTGCGCGCTCCGCAAGCACGGCATCGACGCCACAATCTACGAGCGCGCGCCCGAACTGGGCGAGGTCGGCGCGGGAATCCAACTGGGGCCCAATGCCGTCAAGGTGCTGCGCGCGCTCGGCGTCGAGCGCGAATTGATGGCGACGGCCTGCGAACCGCGCAACTTCGTCTCGCTCGCCTGGGACGACGGACGGCTGCGCTTTCGCGAACCGATGCAGGGGCCGCTGGCCAGGCGCTTCGGCGCGCCTTACGTGATGGCGCACCGCGCCGACCTGCACCGAATGCTGCGGGCGTTGCTGCCGGACAGCGCGATCCGGTTGAACGCGCGTTGCATCTCGGTGGCGCCGCGCGGAATCGGGGCCACGGCGCGCTTTGCGGACGGCACGGAGATCGAGGCGGACGCGATTGTCGGCGCCGACGGCATTAACTCGGCGGTGCGCGAATGCCTGTTCGGCGTCCAGCCGGTGCGGTTCACCCAGCAGATGGCCTGGCGCTGCATCGTGCCGATCGAATGCGTACCAACGCGCGTCGGACCGCGCGGCGAGTTCGAGGTCGGCCGCGACGAATACGTCGGCTGGATTGGCCCTGACGGCCATGTGATCTGCTATCCGATCCGCGGCGGGGCGTTCTACAACATCTTCGCGGGTCACGTGTCCGACGAATGGGTGGACGAGTCCTGGGCGGTGCCGAGCAGTGTCGACGAACTGCTGGCCGGCTATCGGGGCTGGAACCCGGCGCTGCTCGACATGCTCGGCAATGTCGTCGAATGCTACAAGTGGGGAATCCGCGATCGCGATCCGCTGCCGCGCTGGACCGAAGGCGCGATCACGCTGCTAGGCGATGCGGCGCATCCCATGATGCCGACGCTGGCGCAGGGCGCGGCGATCGCCATCGAGGACGGCTACGCGCTGGCGCGTCATCTGGCGCGCGGCGGTGATGCCAGGACGGCGCTTGCTGCATATGAAGCCGAGCGTCGGCCACGCGCATCGCGTGTGGTGCTGCAGGCGCGCGAGCAATTCCAGAACAACCGGAAGAATCCGGCGCCACCGCCGCTGTCGCGCGACTGGATTTTCGAGCATGACGCGACCGCGGAGCCCGCCGGGGTCGTATGAACGGCAGGTGAACGGTCAATTGCATTGCCGCCGCAAACGCAAAGATTTTTTGCGAATGCTGCCGCGATTTCACCACAGAGCGTAATAGGATTTCTGTGCCGACGCGGACCGTCGGTTCGCGCTATCGGCGGATAACAAACGATCCTGGGGAAACACATGAAGACCATCTTACTGGCGGCCGCGTTCTCGCTTGCCGCCACCGGTGCGTACGCTTCGTGCAAGAGCGAAGCCGCCTCCAAGAAGCTTGCTGGCGCGGTGCTGACGAGCTTCATGAAAAAATGCGAAACCGACGCATCGGCAAAATGCGAAGCCGATTCTTCGGCACGGAAGCTCGCAGGCGCAGCCAAGTCCAGCCACATGAAGAAGTGCGTGAGCGACGCCGTCGGCAGCTGACGCGTCTGTAATGGAAATTTCCGGGTAGTACCCGCCACCGCGCGCGGTCCGCGCGGTGGCGGTTCCATTCAGAGCGTTTTCGAGCGAAGTGGAAGCCGGTTCGCGTAAAGAAAGCGCGTTAAGATAAAGAGTCTAGAGGTTCCGGCTGTCGTAAGCCCAGTGCAGCAGGGCCTGACGCTGGCGCCGGCGGCACAACAGATCGCCTGGCTCGCAATTCTTCTGGATTTGCCGGACGTGGCGCCGGATCGCCTTCCAGCGTTTGATCTGCCGCCGGTCCTCGTCGGGCACGCGCCGGCCCATGTAGTAGCGGCAGTACCACTGAAACCAGCCGCGCGGATCGTCCGGATGAATCCAGCCTTTCCGGAGCCACTCCGATAGCGGCTGGCTCGCGTCGACGCCGAAGAAGTTCAGCGCGCAGTCTCGGCCGCGTGCCGAAAGTTTGGCGCGCACAAACCAGCTGGCGGGGAACTCCTTGCGGCAATCGGTCATGTACTTGCCGCAGAACACCCCGAGCCGCAGCATTTCGGCGGGCGTGAGGTCCGGCTTGAATTCGGGATCGAAGTTGCGGCCGACGGGCGCGGTGAGCTCGTACCGGTAGTTCCTCTGCATCCGGTCGCGGACGATGACGGTCTTCTTTCGCATGCGCGTCAGCCGACCTTGAAATCGCCGGCCTTCCAGTTCGGCTTCGGGTATTGCGGGTTCATGTCTTCGAGGGTCTCGCGCACGATGGCTGCGACGGCCGCGTTGCGAGCCCATTTGCGGTCGGCGGGAATGACGTACCAGGGCGCCCAGGCGGTCGAGCATTTGTACAGCATCAACTCATAGGCGGCGCTGTAGCGGTCCCAAAGCTTGCGGTCCTCCAGATCGCCGGGATTGAACTTCCAGCGGCTCTTTGGTTCGTCCAATCGCGCCTGCAACCGCTCGCGCTGCTCGGCCTTGGAAATGTGCAGCATGAATTTCAGGATCGTGGTGCCGTTCTCGGTCAGCATCTTTTCGAATGCGTTGATCTGGCCGTAGCGGGCTTCGATCTCGGTCTTGGGCGCGAGCGTCCGGACGCGCCCGACCAGCACGTCCTCGTAGTGAGAACGGTTGAAGAGGCCGATGAAGCCCCGCGCCGGGCAGGCGCGGTGGATACGCCAGAGGAAGTCGTGCGCCAATTCTTCGTCGCTCGGCCGGCCGAACGCCGCGACCTGGACGCCGAGCGGGCTCGTCTCCTTGAACACGCTCCGAATGGTTCCGTCCTTGCCCGCGGTGTCGATGCCCTGGAGCACGACCAGGAGCGCGCGCCTGCGCTCGGCATAGAGGCGGTCCTGGAGGCGGTCGATCTCGGCGCTGTCGCGGGCGGTCTGCGCCTCAGTGTCGCCGCGGTCGGGAAAGGCTGCGATATCGGCGGGATCGCGGCGGCCGAGATGCGCGCGCTTGCCCGGCGCGATGCGAAATCTGGCGGCGATATCCCTGGCCATGGCGGTTCCGGTGCCGCCGGTCTAGCGCGAGATTAATTTGGCCCAAGCGCGCCCGGCGCCCGCAACGGGGTCGGGCGATCTGGTGCCGGCCGCCGCGGTCAGCGGAAGACGCCCAGCAGCGACAGCACGCCGAAGGCGACCAGGCTCACCATGAGCACGGCGGCGACGGTCGTGAAAACTTTGCCTTCTTGGACTTCTTCGGCCATGACGCGGGCTCCCTGGACACGCACCTGAATGGCTCCAAATAGCCACGGGGCGGCGGCCGATGCAACGGGAAATCCGCTGCCGCGAGGGGCCACTTGTCCACCGGACGGTATCCGAGGCCATCCGGCCGCCGTCCGGCCATGGCAATATCGGCATAGCGACAACAAGCCTGCTGGGGAGCCTGCCATGAAAGCCGACGAAGCCGCCGAGTTGATGGACAAGGACAAGGAATCCGACCGCTTCAAGCAGCGCGCCGCGATGGCCATCGCGGTGTTCGCGATGGTGCTGGCGATCTGCGGACTGGGCGGGTCGAACGCCGGCAAGGAGGCGATCAACAACAACATTCAGGCCTCGAACTACTTCAGTTTCTTCCAGGCCAAGAACATGCGGCAGACCTCCATGATCCTGGCCGCGGACGAGATCGAGATCGCCTGGCTCAACGACCCGGCGATGCCCGAGGCGGCCAGGTCCGGGCTGCGAAGCAAGCTAGACCAGTACAAGAAGACCATTGCGCGCTACGAATCCGAACCCGAGACCAACGAGGGCAAGAAGGAACTGCTGCAGCGCGCCCGCGAGCACGAGAAGCTGCGCGACCATGCGCTCAAGCAGGACCCGTATTTCGACTACGCCGAGGCGCTGCTCCAGATCGCGATCGTGCTGATCTCGGTCGCGATCATCGCCAATCTGGCGTGGCTTGCGTTCTTCGGCGGTGCGGTCGGCCTGGTCGGGATGCTGTTGACCGTCAACGGATTCTATTTGCTGGTGGAGATCCCGGGCCTTTCCTGACCGAAGGCTCGGTCAGGGAGTGGAGGGCGGGTTGCACTCCGTGTTGACCCGCAGGCGCTGGCCGCCCACCTCGATGTCCTTGAGCTTGGGCGCAACGAGTTCGAGCCCGCCGCTCTTGAGCGCGTCGCGCGCGCCCTTGCAATTGATGTTGGCGAGCGTGCCGAGCAGGATCCATTGCCCGCCGACGTTACCGAACGCGGCGGCTGCACCGGGCGTTCCGATCACCACGATCTCGTCCTGAGCGTCGCCGTCGAGATCGACGAGCAACGCATCGCATCTCGCCTTGTCGGGCGCGGTCAGGCAGCGCGGCACGCGCCATTGCAAAGTACCCGTCCATTCCTGCCGCAAAAACGCGTCCGGCAACGCGGTGCGCCCGCCTGAATGCACGACCGTGATATTGGCCGCACGCGTTTCGGGCGTGGCCTTCGGTTGCACCTGCTCGCGCAATTGCCATGGCGTCTTGGCCGCGAGTGCCTGTTGCACGCGCTGCATGACCGCCGGTTCGCCGCCGTCGCGAGCGAGGCGTTCCAGCGCTTCGGTGCCGTAGCGTCCGGCATTGAAGCGCAGGAACGCGAAGTCGAAGCGCTCGGGCGCGACCTCTCCGGCGCGCAGGCGCGCAACCTGATCGGCGACCGAAATCCGGGCTGGATCGGCAATCGGGGAAACCAGCGCCACCAGCACCGCTACGATGGCCGAGGCGGTGAAGATGTTGGTGCGTTCGAGCTGCTTGAGGGCGAGCTGGGAGCGCGCGACGGCGAAGGCGTAGCCTGCCGCATAGCACGCACCGACCGCCACGCAGGCGAGCGCGATGATGCGCTGCGGCGTCCAGCCGTACTGCTGCACGCGAAGCATGAGGCCGTAGCCCGCCAGCACGATCAGCGGCACGAGCGCGACGGACGCGATCGCCCGGCTCCAGCGCAGGATCGGCGCAATCGGCGTTTCGGGCAGGCCGTCCTGATAGGCGGCGTTGATCAGGAACACCAGCGCCGCGACCGACGCCAGCAGGATGCCCGTTGCGCGGCGGGTGCTCCACAGGGGCTCCAGTCCGGCGAACGGCAGCGCAACCAGAAAGAGGACCGCGAACGCCGTCATCAGCGGCAGGAGCCACGACAGAAGGGTCAGCTTGAGCGTGCGCGCGCCGGCGACGAGCCCGGCGCTGACGTCGGTGACATGGACGGCGCAAGCCAGCGTCATCAGCGTGACGGGGATCGAAAACCAGAGCTGCTTGATCAGCGACGACAGAAACTCAACCTTGATGAGCATGAACAGCGATGCGCCGAGCCACAGCAGGCCCCAGAATGCGCCCACGAACAGCCCACACAGGACGGCCTGTACGCCGTGCTTCCATGACACGTCGAAATAGGTCGGGTAGCGCGCAATTGCGGCGCGGTCGGCGTCTCCCGCCGCGACCAGCGAATGAACGATGAACGTCGCGGCGGCCAGCGTGACCCAGGTCATGAATCCCGGCACGATGCGCGGAGCGTCCGCAGAGCCGGTCACCGGCTCGCGCCATATGTCATAGGCGCCGATCGCGGCACTGAAACCCAGGGCCGCAATCGTCCAGATCGCCAGGGTGCTGCGGCGCATGCTGCCGAGTCCCGCGATTGCGACGGTCGGGACGAACACCGCGACGGCCAGCGTTCCCGCATACAGCATGCCCTCGGTTGCCGGCCATGCCTTCGCCAAATGAGCGGCGTGGAGAAGATAGAGCGCCAGGCCCTGAGCAAGGCCGATTGCCGCGCGAACGACGGTGAGTTGCTGCATAGGCATATCCCGGCCTCAAGCGCTCTGCGCAAGCGGGTTGCACGGTTGCATCATGGCAATCGGACTGGAATCGCCGACCGGAGAAGATCGTCGGGCAATTGCGGTGGATTTGAGCCGATTCTGCCGGGAAAGCCCCTGCAAGAGTTCGCCCCGGCCCGGTTGCGTTACATCAACAGTCGGCCGGCCGTTCCTGCCTATCTGTGCGCTGCCGGAGGCAAGGAGCGGACACCGATGTCCAGGATCATGATCGTTGTCGGGCACGCGCAGCACACCACGTTCTGCGAGGCCCTGGGCCGCGCCTACCGCGACGGCGCCGAAAGTGCGGGCCATTCGGTGCGGCTGTTCGTGCTGTCGCAGATGCAATTCGATCCGATCCTGCGCGAGGGCTACCGGACGACCCAAACCCTGGAGCCGGACCTCGCCGACGCCTACGCGACACTCGCAGCCTGCGATCATCTGGTCCTGATCTTTCCGTTGTGGTGCGGGGACATGCCGGCGATCCTGAAAGGCTTCATCGAGCGCATCCTGCAGCCGGACCTGATTGCGCGCGAGAACACCGAGAACGCGATGAACTGGCGGATTTTCAGCAACAAGTCCGCGCGCATCGTCATGACCATGGGCATGCCGGTCTCGATCTACCGCTGGTACTATCGCGGTCATGCGCTGAAGCTGCTCAAGCGCAATATCCTACACTTCATCGGCATCAAACCGGCGCGCGACACGCTTTACGGCATGATCGGAACGTCGAAGCCGCAGCAGCGCGAGCGCTGGCTCGACGAGATGCGGGCGCTGGGAGCCGCCGCTCAGTAGCGCCGGCCCCGCCACGCAACGCGGTGGACTTCGCAGCGGGCGAGGCCGATGTCGCGCAGCGTGCGGTCGTCGAGCCGCAAGAGAGTCGTGAGGTTGCGCCGGTAGCGCTGCCAGCGCCGCAGACGTTGCAGCGCGGCGACGATGAACAAAAGCATGTTTGTATCCTGTGTATCGCGGGCTTGCGCGCCTGGGGCGACGCCGTCGTCTGGCTTGGTCGCGCGACACGCGGAAAGGTTCAAGGCGGGCCTCGCAAGGCGGGCGCGGACCGTCCATGCGCCTGCTAGGCTTTGCGCGCCACCGTTCGCACCGGCCGGAGATCCGTCATGCTCGGTACCGTCGTTCTCGCGCTCGATCTGTTCGGCACCGCGGTGTTCGCGGTCACCGGTGCGCTGGTCGCTTCGCGCAAGCGGATGGATATCGTCGGCTTCATGCTGCTTGGTGCCGCGACCGGTGTCGGCGGCGGCAGCGTGCGCGACATGATGCTCGGGCTGATGCCGGTGTTCTGGGTCAAGGAGCCGCTGTATCTGGCGATCTGCGTCGGAGTAGCTGCGGCGACGTTCTTTGTCGCGCACGTTCCGGAATCGCGTTACCGCGCATTGCTTTGGCTCGACGCGGCGGGACTCGCATTCTTCTGTGTGGTCGGCGCCGACAAGGCGCTCGCGGCCGGCGTGGGCGCATTCATCGCGATCGCCATGGGCGTGGTCACCGCGACCATCGGCGGCGCGATCCGCGATGTGCTCGGCGGGGAGAGTCCGCTGATCCTGCGCAAGGAAATTTATGTCACCGCGGCGCTCGCAGGCGCGTGCACCTACGTGGCGCTGGCCGCCCTGAGCGCGCCGCAGGCGGTGTCTGCGGTGGCCGGCTTCGCGGGCTGTTTCGTCATCCGCGCGCTGGCGCTGCGCCACGGCTGGTCGCTGCCGGTGTATCGCGCGCGCGAAGGACGCAGCGCCGAGGAGGTCGAGCGGTTGCGGAAAAGGTAGCTGCAGACGCGCGCGGCGCTAGGTCAGCCGCGCGGGGATGTCCTTCATGGTTGCGAACATGTGGTCCGGACGCGCATCCGCAAGCGCTGCCGGGTCGGCATAGCCCCAGGCGACCGCGCCGCTGGCGACCCCGGCTGTGCGGGCGGCTTCGATGTCGCGGATTTCGTCGCCGATGGAAATAGCGTCGGCAGCCGCGACGCCTGCCTGCCGCAGCACGCGGCGGAACTTCCGTGCCTTGCCGAACAGCGACGCGCCGCAGGCGAAGTGCGAGAACAGCCCGGCCAAGTCGCCGAGCTGGGCCCGCGCATTGGCCTCGTTGTCCGAAGAGACGAGCGCAAGGCGGACGCCGTTGGCCGCAAGCGCGCGCAGGGTCGCTTCCGCACCGGTAAACAGCGGGATGTCCGCGATGGCGTCGGCCTTCAAGCGTCGCATGCGGCGCGCAATCGGGGGAATTTTCCAGAGCGGCACGCCGAGGCGATGCAGCAGTTCGCGCGGGGGGAGGCGGCGCAGCCCTTCGATCTCGCCGTCGGCGACTCGGCGGAAGCCGAATTCATTCGCCATCGCCGGCAGCGTCCGCAGAAACCATGGGAAGCTGTCGGCGAGCGTGCCGTCGAGATCGAAGATGGCGAGCCTGTAGCGCAGCGCGGCTACTTTTCAACCTTGCCGCCGGATTCGGCCCAGTCCTTGAAGCCGCCGAGGTTGTAAACCTTCTGGTAGCCGAGGTCCAAAAGCAGCTTGCCGGCGAGCGCCGCGCGGCCGCCGCCCGCGCAATGCAGAATGATCGGCCGGTCCTTGGCGAAGCTCTTGTCGTGGGTGGCGGACTCGCTGCAGGCCTTGAACTCCAGCGAGCCGCGCGGCACGTGCAACGCGCCCGCGGCCTTGCCGGTGGCGGCAAGCTCGGAGCTGTCGCGGATGTCGACGATCAGCGCGCCGTTCGCCGCCATCTCCTGCGCCTCCTTGCCGGAGATTTTCGGAACCGCGGCGTGGGCGGCTTCGAGCAGTTGCTTGGAGGTCACGGGCATGGACGCATTCCTTTGTTCTGAACGAAAGGGGCGGCATCCTAGCGTGGGTGCCGCCGAAGGGGAAACCGCTTCGCGTGCTCAGTTCAGCTTCACGCCGGTCTGATCGACAATGCGCTTGAAGGCTGCCGCTTCGCTCCTGATGCGCTCGGCCAGCGCCGCCTGGCTGATCGGCGAGGCCTCCATGCCGAGCTCGTTGAAGCGCTTGCGGATCGCTTCGTCCTTGAGGATTTTGAGCAGTTCAGCGTCGAGCCGCGACACGACGGCGGCGGGCGTCCCCGCGGGGACATAGACGCCGAGGTTGAGGCCTGCGTCGACGTTGAGCTTGCTGTCGGTCATGGTCGGCCACTGCTTCAGGAACGACGCCCGCTCGCGGCCGAGCACCGCCACGACCTTGATCTTGCCGTCGTCGACCAAGCCCTTCACCGAGGTGTAGGTCGTGACCCCGAGCGCGGTGTCGGCCGCGGCAAGGCCGTTCACCAGCGCGACGCCGCCGCGGTAGGGCACGTGCAGCAGCTTGATGCCGGCCTCGAGCGCGAGCCACTCCACCGCGAGCTGGTTGATGGTGCCGTGGCCGGGCGAGCCAAAGGCGATCTTGCCAGGCTCGGCCTTGGCCTTCGCGATCAACTCGGCGACGCTGGAAATGCCGCTCTTCGGATGCGTCAGCAGCAGCAGCGGCACGGTCGCGATGCGCGTGACCGGGATCAGGTCCTTGTAGGGATCGTAGGCGTGTTTCGGCATCAGCGAGGGCACGGTGATGAAGTCGCCGGTCGCGAACAGCACGGTGTAACCGTCGGGCGGCGACTTGACCGCGGCGTCGACGCCGATCGTGCCGCTCGCGCCGCTGCGGTTTTCGATCACCACCGGCTGGCCGAGCGCGTCGGCGAGCTTCTGGCCGACGATGCGCGCGCCGACGTCGGTGACGCCGCCGGCGGGGAACGGCACGATCATTTTGACGGTGCGGCTGGGATAGGTCTGGGCGGAGGCGGGCGCGGCGAACGGCGCAAGCGCGAGCATTCCGGACATCAGGGCGACGGCAAACCGCATGGCGAGGTTTCCTTCTTGTGGCCCGGCTGGCGCGAATGGTCCCGCAAAGCGGGTGCGGGCGCAAGGCGCGCGTTCTCCGCGGCGCTCAGCGCGGCTGCGGCGCGTCGGCCCAGGCGAGGAAGCGCTCGACGATTTCGGCGAGCCGCATTGCGTCGCCCGCGCCATGCCATTGCCCGTCCTGCAACCGGCACGAGCGGTGGCAAGTTTGCGCCCGCGCCGTCAGCCGGTGACTTCTTCGCACCAGTCGGCGAACGCCATGACGTGATCCGCATAAAGCTCGGCGCGCGGGCCGCTGCCGTTGTATCGGCGGACGCCTTCGCGCCGGGCGCCCCCGGACAGCGCGAAGGTTCGGTCGAGCTCGCGAGTCATCCGCTCGATGCACGGGCCGATATCGTGCCAAAGCAGATTTTCGAAGAAACTCTGGTCGTTGCGAACGTGCTGCAGATCGTACTGAAAAATGCCATAGCCCTTGTAGACGATTTGAGCCGGTGACAGTCCGCGCAACGCGCGCGCTTTGTTCGCTTCCGCAATCAGCTTGTTCGTGAACGCTTGGCCGAATTCGTTGCGGAATTCGGCTGTGTTCCTGGGGAACGCGCTTCGCGGAGCGCCGGCGACGTCGCCGCTTGCATCGCCGACCATCAGGGGCAGAAGGTCATCGGCGTCCATTGTGCTGCTGCGGCTGATCCAGATGAAGCCGGTTTCCTTGCATGCGATCGCACAGGCAATGGCCGCGTCGTAGGGCTTTCCGGCCACGGCATTGCCGATCTCGGAGGCGAAGTTCGACATCAACCAGGCTGTGCCCTTGAGAACCTGCTGCTTCGTGAGCGGGAGGGACATGGCTATGACTCACTTCAGGGATTGAACGACGCAGATGTAGGGGCTGTTCTTGCGCTGAATGACGAGGCCGTCTTCATCCAGCGCGACGCGCTTTCGACCGACCGATCCGGGATCGCCCTCGTTGCCGCCGATGGTTGTGGCGATCCACGGCGAAATTGTTCAAGGTTGCTATCAGAACTTCTTTCGCGTGGCGTTGCAGGCGAGGAAAGCGATTGGCGTCCGGCCCTGCGCAGGTTCTGAGCGCCTCAACAGCCTGTCGATAAGTCTCCTCGGATACTGGCTGTTCGCGATCTTTTAAGACCGAGCCAAGATTTAGTAGGGTTCTAAGATCTGTGAAACTTCCTAATTTATCTTTCCGACCAATGTGTTTGCGTGGCTCTGCGATAAATTGCCGATACAAATCGGCGTAGACGTTGGAGCCTTCTCGCTGAAAGGCAAGCGCCGCCATATGTGCAATGCTTGATTTCAGATAAGCTCGCTCGTCGTCAGTCCAGGATGAACGTGCTTCTAAAACTGCTTTGTCCATTGTCAGCGCGGCGTCGTAAAATTTTCGATTGTCAAACTTGTTTCCAAGCGCGCTCAAGTCATAATCTGTAGTAGTGATCACATCCAAAAGCTCACCGTTGTCCAGATGTCTTGCAACTCGCTCCACGAACTTGATTGTCTCTAGAGGTTCGTTGGGATCAAAGCTACGTAGTTCTGCAAGGCTTTCGACTTTCGGAAAGCAATAGGCAATTCCAGATAAGCGCTGGTATTGCGCATCATTATTGGAAACAGCGACAATCTGCATAGCCCTTGCAGCCATCAACGCATAGTCGGCATCAGTTTCGGCGCTCATTTGTTTGACAAAGGTGAGTTGTTGCCGGCGTATTTGAAGCAATTCCATCGCTACTTCAGCAGCCATAGTCGTCTGCTGATGATCTTCAAATGTTTTGATCGCTCGTTCCAGCAAGGAGCGAGCCTCACTCAATTGTTCCGGGTTAGGGTCGGCCCAATTGGACTTACGAATTAGAATCGCGACATTGACGGCGGCTTCGGAGAATTGGATCGGATCACGAGCATGTTCAGCAATCCTCAGTCTGGACCGAGCCTCGGTCTCGAGCGCTTGACGCTCTTCTGACGAGGACGTTTGGCGCACAATTTCAGCGGACAGCCGCCAATATTCGGTATCTATCCGACGACGCCAACTATTGGATAAGGCCGGCGCATCTGTATGCGCTAACCTTTTTAGTTTGACCGAAAGGTGGCGCAACTCATCTACGCTCACCGTTTCGGGTTCGGATAGGGCGACCTGCGTTAGTCGGGCCGCCTCGAAAGCAATGGCGCCAGCGAGCGCCCCATCAAAATCTTTTGCGCGTTTGTCAAAATCGATCCTCCGTACTTCAATAAGCCCTGTCTTGAGATCTGTGCCGACGAGCCGGATAATTCCTATGCTGTCATTCTTGATTCGCTGGCCCCAAACCAAAATATCGCCGCCGGTTTGCTCAAGCCAATATTTGGCACGTTCAATTGCATAGTCATGCGTCTTGGTTTCATCGCCGCTTGGCAATGGCAAAGGAAACGTCATTACATAGAACGGCCGTGTCGTTGGATCATGCCACCCCGCGAAGGCTCGAAAAGCTGTTTCAAGTCGGGCATTAATTTCGTTTCCAATTGTGCTTCTTTCGTCGTTAATAATTGGGCATCGGACTATTACGAATGCGCCATTGCTAATAGCGCGAATGGTAGCAGCACGCCATCTGCATATGAGGGTGCGCCACAGGCGGCGGCTGGCAAGAAACCCAACCAATGCAACAATTGTTAGCACCACCAAAGCGGCCGTAACTTCGATGGCCACGTGATGCACGAATTTTTCAGTATTTATGCCGAAAAAGGATTCAATCCATTGCGATAGCGAACGCGCGACGGCCTTAACACCCCCCTCTTTAAAGGCCCCCCAAATCCCTTCGAATGCCATTTCTAGCCCCCGACAACGATTAGAATCGTCGTCTACTCCGCCGCCTCGATCCTCTTCTTTCCCGCCGCCCTTGCTTCTTTCCGCCCCATCCGCCTTCGACCTGCGGGCTACGGCGGACAAGACACCGGCACTATTCCGCGGCTTGAATGCGCTTCTTCGGCCTTTCCTGCCTTCCCAAGACGGGCTTCAAGAACTCGCCCGTATAACTGCCCTTCACCTTCAACACATCCTCCGGCGTGCCCGCCGCCACGATTTCCCCGCCGCCGTCGCCGCCCTCGGGGCCGAGGTCGACGATCCAGTCCGCGGTCTTGATCACTTCGAGGTTGTGCTCGATCACCACCACGCTGTTGCCGCTCTCGACCAGCTCGTGCAGCACTTCGAGCAGCTTCGCCACGTCGTGGAAATGCAGCCCGGTGGTGGGCTCGTCGAGGATATAGAGCGTGCGCCCGGTGGCGCGCTTGCTCAGCTCCTTGGCGAGCTTCACGCGCTGCGCCTCGCCGCCGGAAAGCGTCGTGGCCTGCTGGCCGACGTGGATGTAGTCGAGGCCGACGCGGTGCAGCAGCGCCAGCACGTCGCGCACCCGCGGCACCGCCTTGAAGAACTCCAGCGCCTCCTCGACCGTCATGTCGAGCACGTCGGCGATCGACTTGCCCTTGAACAGCACCTCCAGCGTCTCGCGGTTGTAGCGCTTGCCCTTGCAGACGTCGCAGGTGACGTAGACGTCGGGCAGGAAGTGCATCTCGATCTTGATCACGCCGTCGCCCTGGCAGGCCTCGCAGCGGCCGCCCTTGACGTTGAAGCTGAAGCGGCCGGGCTCGTAGCCGCGCGCTTTGGCCTCGGGCAGGCCTGCGAACCACTCGCGGATCGGCGTGAACGCGCCGGTGTAGGTCGCGGGGTTGGAGCGCGGCGTGCGGCCGATCGGCGACTGGTCGATGTCGATGATCTTGTCGAGGTGCTCGATGCCCTCGATGCGGTCGTGCGGGGCGGGGGCTTCCGACGCGCCGTTGATCTTGCGGGCCAGCGCCTTGTAGAGCGTGTCGACCAGCAGCGTCGACTTGCCGCCGCCGGAGACGCCGGTGATGCAGGTGAACAGGCCGAGTGGGATTTCCGCGGTGACGTTTTTCAGGTTGTTGCCGCGCGCGTTGACGATCTTCAGCGCGCGGCGGGCGTTGCGCGGCCGGCGCTCGGGGATCGGCACCACCAGCTCGCCGGAGAGGTATTTGCCGGTGAGGGACTTTTTCTCGCCGATGAGGTCATCGACCCGGCCCTGCGCCACGATCTCGCCGCCGTGGATGCCGGCGCCGGGGCCGATGTCGAGCACGTGGTCGGCGGTGCGGATGGCGTCCTCGTCGTGCTCGACCACGATCACGGTGTTGCCGAGGTCGCGCAGGCGTTTCAAGGTTTCGAGCAGGCGCGCGTTGTCGCGCTGGTGCAGGCCGATGCTGGGCTCGTCGAGCACGTAGAGCACGCCAGTGAGGCCGGAGCCGATCTGCGAGGCCAGCCGGATGCGCTGGCTCTCGCCGCCGGAAAGCGTGCCGGAGGCGCGGGAGAGGGTGAGGTATTCGAGGCCGACGTCGACCAGGAACTTCAGCCGCTCGCGGATTTCCTTCAGCACCCGCCCGGCGATCTCGTTCTGCTTGGGAGTAAGCCTCTGGGGTAGCCCAAGGAACCATTCGCCTGCGCCTTTGACCGACATTTGCGACACCTCGCCGATGTGGCGGTCGGCGATCTTGACGCACAGCGCCTCGGGCTTGAGGCGGAAGCCTGCGCAGGCGGCGCAGGGGATGTCGGTGAAGTACTTCTGCAATTCCTCGCGCGCCCAGTCGCTCTCGGTCTCCTTGAAGCGGCGTTCGAGATTGGTGACGACGCCCTCGAACGGCTTTTTCGTTTGATACGAACGCATGCCGTCGTCGTAGACGAACCTGATCTCGTCCTCGCCGGAGCCGTGCAGGATCGCGTCCTGGGTTTTCTTCGGCAGGTCCTTCCACTTGGTGTCGAGCGTGAACTTGTAGTGCTTGCCGAGCGCCTCCAGCGTCTGGACGTAATAGGGTGAGCTTGATTTCGCCCACGGCGCGATCGCGCCTTTGCGCAAGGTCGCGTCGCGGTCGGGGATCACCAAGTCGGCGTCGATGTGCTGCTCGACGCCAAGCCCGCCGCACGCAGGGCACGCGCCGAACGGGTTGTTGAACGAGAACAGCCGCGGCTCGACCTCGGGGATGGTGAAGCCCGACACGGGACACGCGAACTTCTCCGAGAACACCAGGCGTTCGGCGTTCTCGTTGCGCCCGGCGTTGGCCTTGGCGCGCACGGCGGTGGAGTCGGCGAGTTCGATCACCGCCATGCCGTCGGCGAGCTTGAGGCACTGCTCCAGCGAGTCCGCGAGCCGCGTCGCGATGTCCGGCCGCACCACCAGGCGGTCCACCACCACGTCGATGTCGTGGGTGAACTTCTTGTCGAGCGGCTTGACCTCGCCGATTTCGTGGAACGCGCCGTCGACCTTGACGCGCTGGTAGCCCTTCTTGAGGTACTCGGCGAGCTCCTTGCGGTACTCGCCCTTGCGGCCGCGCACGACGGGCGCCAGCACGTAGATGCGCGTGCCCTCGGGCAGCGCCAGCACCCGGTCGACCATCTGCGAGACTGTTTGACTCTCGATGGGAAGCCCGGTCGCTGGCGAATAGGGCACGCCGACGCGCGCCCACAGGAGCCGCATGTAGTCGTAGATTTCGGTGACGGTGCCGACGGTGGAGCGCGGGTTGCGCGAGGTGGTTTTCTGCTCGATGGAGATCGCGGGCGACAGGCCGTCGATCTGGTCGACGTCCGGCTTCTGCATCATCTCCAGGAACTGCCGCGCGTAGGCGGAGAGCGACTCCACGTAACGGCGCTGGCCCTCGGCGTAGATGGTGTCGAAGGCGAGCGACGACTTGCCGGAGCCCGACAGGCCGGTGAACACCACCAGCCGGTCGCGCGGGATCTCGACGTCGATGCCCTTGAGATTGTGCTCGCGCGCACCGCGGATCGCGATCACGCGGCGGTCCTGTGCGTCCTTCGCCGCCGCGCCCCGCTCGGAATGGCGCGCGCCGGCCTTGCGGCCCTGCTCGAAAAGATCGTTCATGAAACCCGCCGGTCCGGCCGCAATGAGGGAAGAAGCTCAGCGGAACGTAGTAAGAACGGTGGCGTTCCGCCAGCCCGAATTATTGCAGGCCATTCGGCGTTCCGGCGGCGCGCTGTGGACAAATCGAGGCGGCCGGACCGGCGCGGTCAGGGCGCGCGCCGCTGCACCCAGAACTGGTACATGCCGGAAAACGTCGTGGGATTGTCGCGCTCGAAGGCGTGCCATCGGCGCAGGTCGGTGCGCGTGGGCTCGTCCGGAAAGCGCTCGCCGTAGCGGCCGAGGACGCGCACGTCGGTCTCGAAGCCGAGGAAGGCGAGGCCCGCCTCGTCGAGGAAGGCTGCGATCTGCGGCAGCGTGAAACGGTGCTCCTGCACGTGGAACACCAGGTCGCGGCAGTCGCTGACCGAAAAGAAGTCGGGGCTCTCGGCGACCAGCCGGACCAGGTCGCCTTCCGGCAGCGCCAGCACGTCCTGGCGGAAGCGGCGGATGTCGCCGGCGGTGCGTCCGTAGCCGCGCGCTGCGACGAAATCGCGCGCGGCGACGATGTGCGGGCGCGCCAATTCGCTGTAGAGCGCGATCCGCATCGCCCCATCGGGCTTGAGCAGCGACAGCAGCACGCGCCAGCCTTCCAGCGGGTCGCGCAGATGATGCAGCACGCCGCCGCAGTCGATCACGTCGAAGCGGCGCCCGATCGTGCCGAGCTTGAGGATGTCGGCCTGGCCGTATTCGATGTTGCGCAGGCCGAGCGCGTCGGTCTGGCGCTTGGCGTAGGCAAGGCTTGCGGCGCTGAGATCGACGGCGAGCACGCGCGCGCCGGCGATGCGCTGCGCCACGTCGACGAGCTGCTGGCCCGTGCCGCAGCCCGCAACCAGCACTTCGGGATGCGCGCCCGAGCCGGTGCTGCGGAACGGCGCGCCGGGGAATTGGTTGCGCAGCCGCTCGTCGATCGGCGTCGGGCGGCTTGCGGGCGCGGCTTTGCGCCAGCGCGGGTAGGGGTTCTCTTCGTATTGGGCCTGCACCAGGACCGAGACCTCGTCCTCGATCGGGGTCAGGCGCGGCAGCGCCGCGGCGATCCGGCGTTCCGCTTCGGGCTCCGTGATTTGCTGGGCGAGCAGCGCGGCCACCGGCTCGGGCCAGGCGCTACCGAGCAGGGCGGCGCAATGCTGCAGGCGGTGCAGCGGCTCGTAGGCGGCGAGCGCCGCAACGTGAATGGCCGGAACCGCGCGACCGCCGGCCAACTCGCGTTCGGTGGTTTCCTTCAGCGCAGCGTGCCGTTTCGCCTCGTCGTCGGCGACGGCAAAGGCGTATTCGTTGAAGAAGCATTGCCGGGCCAGCGCGGCGTGGAACGCCAGGATATCGGCGTCGGCGGATGCGTCCGGCGCTGCGGCGCATGCGGCGTCGAGCAGGGTCCGCCGCGCCGAGGTGAGATAGCGCTCCAGCGCGACATCGTCGGAGCGCGCATTCTCCAGAAGGCAGCGCAGCAGCGCGTCGCGCGCCACGTCTGTCAGCGGGCGATTGGCGTAGAGCCGTGCCGCCGCCAGCCGTTCCGGCCAAGCTGCGGCGGCGGCCGCAATGTCCGCCGCGATGGCGGGATCGGACTTGATGAGCCGCGCCGCATGCCGCGTCAGGTCGGACGGCCGGCCCCACGGCTCCGACATGGCGCGGATCAGCAGCCCGCGCATTTCTTCGGTCTGTGGAATCGCGGACGGCCGGTACTGAATGCAGCACAGAAACAGCGCGCGGCTCTCCTGCAGTTCCTCGCGGCGCAACGCGTTCAGCACTGCCTCGATCGCGCGTGGCGCATCGCCGGCACCCAGCAGCGCAACGGCGAGCGTGTTGTAGCCCGGCACGTAGTCGGGCCTCACCGCCAGGATCTGCTCGAAATGCGATGCGACGGCGGCGTGCCGCGACAGCGAGAGCAGGAGCGAGCACAGTTCGTTGTGGGCGTCCATCTGGTCCGGGCGCAACTCGATGGCGCGCAGATAGCAGGCGATGGCGTCGTCGCTGCGTCCCTCGCTGCGATGGACTTTGCCCAGGCCGATATGGGCATGGAGATGGCCGGGTTCGCGCGCCAGGACGCGCTCGAAGGCGTCGCGGGCCTCGCCGGCGCGTCCGGCGTCCAGGGCGATGACGCCGAGATTTTGCAGGCAGCTCGTCAGGCTCGGGTCGAGCGCGAGAGCCTTGCGATAGGCCGCTTCGGCGTCCGTGAGCCTACCGGCCCTATGGTGCGCAAATGCGTCGGCGGAAAGCCGCGCAGCTTCGCTCTTTGAGGGCGGACGAGGGGTGGATGCAACGGCCGCCGGCGCGCTGCGGACCTGAGCTTGCGCGGCTCGCCGCTGCCGTCTGTTCATTGCCAAATCCGTTCGCGTGGCCGGCCGGAATCGAATCGTGCGCCACGTTACCAGATCGTCGCACCTTGCTCGTAAAGCAAAGGCCGGCCTCGCGGCCGGCCCTGCTCACCCCCCGATTGTTCGCTGGTTCAGCGCGTCGGGCCAAAGCGATAGTTGATGCCGGCGCGCACGATGCTGGTGTCGAGGCGCACGTCGGTCGGGCCGGCAACGCCGGTGCACACCGCAGCGCTGCACGACATCTTGCCGAGGTCGGCGTAGAGATACTCGACCTTCGCCGTCCACGGTCCGGCCAGCGCCCATTCGATGCCGGCGCCGGCCGTCCAGCCCACTTCGGTAGAGCTCTGGGTGCCGCCGCCGCCGACCGCCTCGATGTCGCCGAATGCCGCGCCGCCGGTGATGTAGGGCAGTACGCTGCCGAAGGCGTGTCCGACGCGGCCGCGGACGGTTGCGAGCCAGTTGTTGCGGGTCTGGCAGTTCGGCACGCAGTTGGTCGTGGTCGAGCCGCGGATGTTGCTCCAGGAGCCGTCGCCTTCCAGGCCGAGCACCCAGTTGCCGGTCTGCCAGTTGACGCCGAGCGTGCCGCCGAGCAGCGCGCCGTCGACGTTGAATCGTCCGGTGGACAGGCCGGTCGCGGTGTCGGTCCAGCGCGAGTCGCCGAAGCCGTAGCCGCCCTGGATGCCGAGGTACCAGCCGCTCCAGTTGTACGCCAGCGGCACATAGGCCGGAGCCTTGGCCGGCATGCGCGCCGGAATATCGGCGGCGAGAGCGGGCGACGCTGCAAACGCAAATGACGCGACGCCTGCGAGCAACAAACGCTTCATGACAAAACCTCCACTGACTGCCGGCGCCGCCACGTCGGAGGCGCTCGTTCGTTCGCAGCTGAGGTCTGTCTAGACGAAGCGAACGCGCAATTGGTCGCGCGCGCGCAACACCCTCACCGGCGCGCCGTGGCGGGAAGCCGGGCGAATTCGGGCGGCATTGCGACGGCGGAACAAAAGCCCGAACCGGTTACCGCAAATCGCACTCCGCTACCGCCGGGGCGGGTTCCGGCGCGCACGTCGCGGCATGCGCCGAAAAACAAAGGGCCGGCGCGAGGCCGGCCCTTTGATCGGAGATGCACGCCGCGTCAGGGCATGAAGCGATAGTTGACCGCGCCGCGGATGATGTCGTTGTCGAGACTGCCGACCGCCGCTGTCACGCCGGCTGCATTGCGAACGTTGAAACCATCCAGCGACACGTGCAGGTATTCGAGCCGCGCGCTCCACCATTGATTGAAGGCGTAGTCGACTCCCACCCCGATCGCCCAGCCGATGCTGGTGTCGTCGCCGGTGAACCCAGGCGCACTGGCCGAGCGTCCGCCGTAGGCGAGGCCGGCGGTGAAGTAGGGTAGCCAGCGGTCCATGACGGAATAGCCAACCCGGCCGCGGAGGGTTCCGAACCAGTCGAGGTCTTGGCTGACGGAAATCGTCGCGCCGTTGCTGGCTACGACGCTCCTGCTGCCGCTCTGGCCGCTGATCTGGATGTCGGTTTCGATACCGAACACCCAGCGGCTCATTTGCATATTGTAGCCGACTTGGCCGCCGAAAACGATGCCGTCGACCTGATCGCCCAGCCCGCCGCCGAGATTGAGGCCTGCGTACCAGCCGCCCCAGTGGAACGGAAGAATTGCGGGTCCGCGCACCGGAGCCATTTCCATCCGGCTCGGCCTGATGTCTGCCGCGAAGCTAGATGCCGTCATGGCTGCGAGAGCCACGGTCGCAACGATAAGACGCTTCATGACGCACTCCACTCCCGCGCCCCTTGCGGGCCCTTGTTGCTCTGAGAATTTTCTCAGTTGTGCCGATGTTAAGGCTTTTTGGTGCGAAAAAGCGTATCCGAAAGGCCACACCTGCGCAAATATGGCGCATCCGATCGTTCAAGTTATCCACTTGAAATAGCGAGCGTTTTTGAGAGTGTTCGGAGCGCTCTGCGGAATTTCTGTGCGCTGGCGGGGGAAATTTCCGAAATCGGGCGATTTTCCGGCGGCCGCGCGCAGGCGAGGGCAGGGCGGCGCAGCCGGGTTGCCCGGCTGCTCGCGCATCCCGCAGTTGGACGCGGGACGCACATGCTGCGACGTCTCGGACGTTGCGTCAGAACTTGTAGTTCAGGCCGACGCGCAACAGGTGCGTCTTGAAGCTGACGTAGGTCGGCGAGATCGCGCTGCACGCCAGGCTGCAATCGAAATCGCCGAGATCGGCATAGAGATATTCGCCCTTGGCCGACCAGTTGCCCATGAAGGCGTATTCGATGCCGCCGCCGACGGTCCAGCCGATCCGGGTCTTGCTTGCGGCGGTCATGCCCGGCGCCGCGGCCTTGATCTCGCCCGCGGCCAGGCCGCCGGTCATGTAGGGAAGGACACGGTCGAAGGCGTAGCCGATGCGGCCGCGCACCGTGGTGAGCCAGGTGGCGCTGGTTTCGCAGCCGGCACCGCAATTGGTCGTGGTGGTGCCTTTGATCCAGCTCCAAGCGGCGTCGGCTTCGAGGCCGAACACTGTGCCGCCGGTCTGGACGTTGTATCCCAACGTGCCGCCGAGCAGGGCGCCGTCGACGTTGAAGTTGCCCGTGGTCGCAGCAACGTTGGTCCAGTTCGACGTGCCGGAGCCGTAGCCGCCGAGGATGCCGGCGTAGAGGCCGGTCCAGGTGAAGAACGGTACGAAGGCCGGCGCTCGCAGCGGCGGCGCGCGCCGCGACGGCGGCGGATCGGCCGCCATCGCCGCCCCGGCCGAAAGCGCCATCACGGCGGCGGTTGCGAGCAAGAGTCGTTTCATCGGGGTCTCCCTGCCCGCGCGGACGTGGCTTTGATTGTCGACCGGGTCGTTACGCACAGGATTTGCACAGCCTGTGAATATGTGAGTCGCGCGGAAAGGGCGTCGTGAAACTGCAACAGCGGCAAGGAAATCGTTCGCTGCGGGCCGCGGCCGCCCGGCTGGGGATAGCTGTGGGCGGGTGGGGAAACGAGGCGGGGCTTGCGTTCCAGGATTGCGGCGTGATAAGAACAAAAAGAGAACATTGCCGCGGCCGCCGTTGCGCGCTACGGCCGCGGCATTTTGTGGATAACGGCTTTCGCGCTTGTGGCGCGGGACCCGGGCACTAGGTTGCGAAGCGACATTTGGTTGCGAGCGAAGACACACTTGGCTGCGGAGCGCGGCGGCGGTCGCCGGGTTTCAGCGCCAAACGGCGAAGCGGGCGGCGGAGCGGGAGAGCGTCATGGCGGGTTCGGTGAACAAGGTGATCCTGATCGGCAATCTCGGCAAGGATCCGGAGATCCGCCGCACCCAGGACGGGCGGCCGATCGCCAATCTGTCCGTCGCAACATCCGAGTCCTGGCGCGACAAGAACACCGGCGAGCGCAAGGAAAAGACCGAGTGGCACCGCGTCGTGATCTTCAACGAAGGTCTTTGCAAGATCGCCGAGCAGTATCTGAAGAAGGGCTCGAAGGTTTACCTCGAAGGCCAATTGCAGACCCGCAAATGGCAGGACAAGGACGGCCAGGACAAGTATTCGACCGAAGTCGTGCTGCAGGGCTTCAACTCGCAGCTCACGATGCTGGACAGCGCGCGCGGTGGCGGCGGCGGCGCCGACATGGGCGACAGCGACTTCGGCTCGCAGGCACCCGCGCCGCGCCGGCAGCCGGCGATGGCCGGCGGCGGCAAGCGCGCCGACATGGACGACGAGATTCCGTTCTGAGTTTTGCGCTCCCCGGCAAGGCGGCGCGTATTCTGCTGCCGCCGCGCCAGTATCCCGCGTAATTCCAGCGTCAGCGTGTCGATCCTGAAACGGGGCCGCCGCCATGCGCGTGCTCGTGACCGGAGCCTATGGGCTGATCGGCTCGGCCGTGCTCGCGCGTCTGCGCCGGGGCGGCCATGACCTGATCGCGGCCGGTCGCAGCATCGAGGCGGCGCGGCGGCGCGCACCGTTCGCGCGCTGGGTCGAGGCCGACTTCAACCGCCTGACGCGCCCCGAGGACTGGCTCCCGCTGCTCGACGGCGTCGACGCCGTGGTCAATTGCGTCGGCGTCCTGCAGGACGGCGCGGGCGACCGGGTGCGGCGGGTGCAGGTGACTGCGACCAACGCGCTGTTCACCGCCTGCGAGCGGCGCGGCGTCAAACGTGCGATCCACATCTCCGCGGTGGGCGCCGAGCGCGGCGCGCCGACAAAGTTCGCGCGCAGCAAGGCCATCGCCGAAGAGCACCTGCAATCGCTCGATCTCGACTGGGCGATCCTGCGTCCCGGCCTCGTGATCGCGCCAGCCGCCTACGGCGGCACCGCGATGCTGCGCGGGCTCGCAGGATTGCCGTGGCGCATCCCGCTGGTGTCGGCCGATGCCCGCATTCAGATCGTCGGCGTCGACGATCTCGCCGAGACCGTCTCGCGCTGTCTTGCGCCCGACGCGCCGGTGCGCGTGCGATGGGACATCGCCTGTCCGCAGGAGTTCACGCTCGCCAGGATCGTCGTGGCGTTCCGCGAATGGCTCGGGCTGCCGCCCCGGCCGTTTGTTACGGTGCCGCGCGGGATCGCCACACTGGTGTCGCGGATCGCCGACGCGCTCGGTTATCTCGGCTGGCGCAGCCCCGCGCGCACCACGGCGCTGAAGCAGCTTTCGGCTGGTGTGCTCGGCGATCCGCTGCCCTGGATGGCGGCGACCGGCATTCGCCCGAAAAGCCTGGACGACGTGCTGGCGCAGATGCCCGCGAGCGTCGCAGACCGCTGGTTCGCGCGGCTTTATCTTCTGAAGCCGGTCGCGATCGCGGGGCTTGCGCTGTTCTGGCTGCTGACCGGCCTGATCGCGCTTGGGCCGGGGCGCGACGCCGCGCTGGGCCATCTGCTGGCGGCGGGATTTCCGGCCTGGTTTGCGGAGCCGTTCCTGATCGCGGGCGCGCTGCTCGACGTCGTGCTCGGCCTCATGCTGCTGGTGCGGCGGACCGCCAGGCTGGCGCTGCTGACGATGCTCGCTGCGACGCCGTTCTATCTGCTGGCGGGCACGCTGTTCGCGCCGCAGCTTTGGCTCGATCCGCTCGGGCCGCTGTTGAAGGTCGTGCCGATGCTGGTCGCGACCGCCTTGACGCTCGCAATCATGGACGACCGATGAGCCTGCATCTCTATCTGGCGCTTAAGCTCGTACACATCCTCGGTGCAACCGTGCTGTTCGGCACCGGGCTCGGCATCGCCTTCTTCATGTGGCAGGCGCACCGCTCCGGCGACCCGGCGGCGATCGCACACACCGCGCGAACGGTCGTGATCGCGGATGCGCTGTTCACCGCCACCGCCGTATTGGTGCAGCCGCTGTCGGGCTGGGCGCTGATGACGGTGACAGGCATCGCGCTGGACCAGTTTTGGATAAAGGCCGCACTCGCGCTCTACGTTTTCGTCGGCCTTTGCTGGCTGCCGGTGGTGTGGATCCAGCTCAAGCTGCGCGATCTCGCGGACGCGGCGTCGCGCGGCGGGACGCCGCTGCCGGAGCGTTACCACTTCCTGATCCGCGTCTGGTTCTGGCTCGGCTGGCCGGCGTTCGCCGGCGTGCTCGCGATCCTCGTGCTGATGCTGTGGAAGCCGCAGTGACGACGGCTCACCAGCCGAAGGCCTGGCGCGCGCCGTCGACCACGAACTGAACCGCGAGCGCCGCGAGGATCACGCCCAGCAGCCGCGACAATACGATGTTGCCGGTGATGCCGAGAAGCTTGCCGATCTTTTCGGCGGCGATGAAGCAGAGCACGCAAGCCGCCGCGACCGCGACGATCGCGCCGATCAGGATTCCGATCCACAGCGGGCGGCCGCCGGCCTGGCCCGCGAGCAGGATGGTCGCGGTGATGGCGCCGGGCCCGGCCATCAGCGGGATCGCGAGCGGGAAGGCGGCCATGTGGTGGATGTGTTCCTCGACCGCCTGCTCGGCGTCCTTGCTGGTGCGCTCCTGGCGCACGCCGAACACCATCTCCGATGCGATGGCGAACAGCAGCAAGCCCCCGGCGATGCGGAACGCCGGCAGCGAGATGCCGAGTTGCCGTAGGAGCCAGTCGCCGATCAGCGCCGAACCGATCAGGATTGCGGTGGCGATCGCGGCCGCACGCAGCGCCACCTCGCGCCGGTAGCGCGCCGAAAGTCCGTCGGTGACCGACAGAAAGATCGGCACGAGCCCGACCGGATCGACCACGAGCAGCAGCGTGACGAGGGCTGAGATGAGGAATTCGACCGGCATTGCAAAACCCTAAGCGCGCCGCCACGGCGGGTCCACAACGGCGCGACTTGCACCTTTGCGGAGGCGGCCTTCGGGCGGCATTGGGGCAGGCCGCGGGTGCAGCCGCAAGGCATTGAAATCGCGCCGGAAAATCATATGTATCGGCGGCTGTTTCGGGTGGCCTGACCGGCTTGAATCAGCTAAGAAAAATTGCACCGGATTCGTTTCGATTTCCGGCGCCATTCCGATCGGGAATTTTTCACTTGGCCGATACCGAAAATCCTCCCGGGGGGCAGCCGCCCTCCGACGTCCGCCCGGTTTCCATCGTCGAGGAGATGAGGCGCAGCTACCTCGATTACGCCATGAGCGTGATCGTGTCGCGCGCGCTGCCCGACGTGCGCGACGGGCTCAAGCCCGTGCACCGGCGCATCCTCTATTCGATGCACGAGCAGGGCCACACGCCCGACAAGAAATACGTGAAATCGGCGCGCGTGGTCGGCGACGTGATGGGCAAGTATCACCCGCACGGCGACACCGCGATCTACGACGCGCTGGTGCGCATGGCGCAGGATTTCTCCATGCGCCTGATGCTGATCGACGGCCAGGGCAACTTCGGCTCGGTCGACGGCGATGCGCCGGCGGCGATGCGCTACACCGAATGCCGGCTGGCCAAGCCCGCGATGTCGCTGCTCGCCGACATCGACCTCGATACCGTCGACTTCCAGCCGAACTACGACGGCAACGAGCATGAGCCGGTGGTGCTGCCGGCGCGGTTCCCCAATTTGCTGGTCAACGGCGCGGGCGGCATCGCCGTCGGCATGGCGACCAACATCCCGCCACACAATCTCGGCGAGGTGGTGGACGCCTGCATGGCGCTGATCGACAATCCGGCGCTCACCACCGACGACCTGATCCAGATCGTGCCGGGCCCGGATTTCCCGACCGGCGGCATCATCCTCGGCCGCTCCGGCATTCACGCCGCCTACAAGGAAGGCCGCGGCTCCATCGTCATGCGCGGCAAGGTCGAGTTCGAGACCGTCCGCAAGGAGCGCGAGGCGATCGTCGTCAGCGAGATTCCGTACCAGGTGAACAAGGCGGCGATGCTGGAGCGCATCTCCGAACTGGTGCGCGAAAAGAAAATCGAGGGCATCGCCGAAATGCGCGATGAGTCCGACCGCCACGGCTACCGCGTGGTGATCGAGCTCAAGCGCGAGGCCATGCCGGACGTGGTGCTCAACCAGCTTTACCGCTTCACGCCGCTGCAATCGACCTTCGGCGCCAACATGGTGGCGCTCGACGGCGGCCGTCCGCTGGTGATGAAGCTGAAGGACATGCTGACCGCCTTCATCGCGTTCCGCGAGGAAGTGGTGTCGCGGCGCACCAAGCACCTGCTCGGCAAGGCGCGCGATCGCGCGCACATCCTGGTGGGCCTCGCCATCGCGGTCGCCAACATCGACGAGGTCATCAAGCTGATCCGCGGCTCCAAGGACGCCAACGAAGCCCGCGACAAGCTGATGGAGCGCGAATGGCCGGCGACCACCGCCGCCGAGCTGATCGCGCTGATCGACGATCCACGCCATCGCGTTTCGCCGGCGGGCACCGCCAAGCTGACCGCGGAGCAGACCAAGGCGATCCTGGATCTCCGCCTGCAGCGGCTGACCGCGCTCGGCCGCGACGAGATCAAGGACGAGCTGGACAAGCTCGCCGCCGAGATCGCCGACTATCTCGACATTCTGCGCTCGCGGGCGCGCATCCAGTCGATCGTCAAGGACGAGCTGAAGGCCGCGAAGGACGAATTCGCGACGCCGCGCCGCACCGTGATCGCCGACGACGCCGGCGCGGTCGAGGACGAGGACCTGATCCACCGCGAGGACATGGTGGTGACGGTGTCGCACCTCGGCTACGTCAAGCGCGTGCCGCTGTCGACCTACCGGATGCAGCGCCGCGGCGGCAAGGGCCGTTCCGGCATGCAGACCCGCGACGAGGATTTCGTCTCGCGGCTGTTCGTGGCCTCGACGCATGCGCCGGTGCTGTTCTTCTCGTCGCTCGGCCGCGTCTACAAGGAGAAGGTCTGGCGGCTGCCGCTCGCCGCGCCCCAGGCGCGCGGCAAGCCGATGATCAACATCCTGCCGATCCAGCAGGGCGAGCTGATGACCTCGATCCTGCCGTTGCCGGAGGACGAGAGCACCTGGGACCAGCTCGACGTGATGTTCGCCACCACCAAGGGCACGGTCCGGCGCAACAAGCTCAGCGATTTCGTCGATGTGCGGCGGTCCGGCATCATCGCCATGAAGCTGGAAGAGGGCGAGGGCATCGTCGACGTGCAGATCTGCACCGAGAGAGACGACGTGCTGCTGACCACTTCGGGCGGGCAGTGCATCCGCTTTGCGGTTCCGGACGTGCGCGTGTTCCAGGGCCGCACCTCGATGGGCGTGCGCGGCATCAATCTCGCCGCCGACGACCGGGTGATCTCGATGTCGATCCTGCGGCATCTCGACGTCAGCGCCGAGGAACGCATGGCGTATCTGAAGCGCGCCAGCGCGGTGCGGCGCAGCCAGAACGGCGACGAACTGGAGGAGGCCGCGCCCGACGCCGAGGATGCAGCGGCCGGCGCGATCGAGCTTGGCGAGAAGCGCTACGTCGAGATGTCGGCGGCCGAGCAGTTCATCCTGACGGTCTCCGAGCGCGGCTACGGCAAACGCTCGTCGTCCTACGAGTACCGGATCACCAACCGCGGCGGCAAAGGCATCGTCGCGATGGCGATCTGGGAGGGCAAGAAGGGCGCGGAAACTATCAAGGAGCGGATCGGGCGTCTGGTCGCCTCGTTCCCGGTGGAAGAAGCCGACCAGATCATGCTGGTGACCGACGGCGGGCAGTTGATCCGCTGCCCGGTGAACGGTATCCGGATCGCCGGACGCTCGACGCAGGGCGTGATCGTGTTCAACACCGCCGAGGACGAGAAGGTGGTGTCGGTCGAGCGGCTCAGCGAAGAGGGCGAGGACAACGGCGGGAATTGAGGCAGGGCGGCAGTCTCGCCGCAACGGCCAGGGCGGCGCCGGATCGGGCGCCGCCCTTTTGCATCGGCGATCAGGCGCTACTGCCGTTCGATCCCGGCGCCCTCGATGGTCTTCTTCCGCTGCGGGATTTGCGAGCGGATCACGGCGGCGAATTCGGCCGGTGAATTGCCGATCACCTCCATGCCGAGCTTGTTGAACCTGTCGCGCACGTCGGCCGCGGCGAGCGCGCGGGCGGTCTCGCCGTGCAGCTTGGCGACGATCGGGGCGGGCGTGCCGGCCGGCGCGAGCAACCCGAACCAGGCGTTGACGTCGAAGCCGGGGAAGCCGGATTCCGCCATGGTCGGCAGATCGGGCGCGAACGGCGAACGCTTGAGCGAGGTCACGGCGAGCCCCTTGAGCTTGCCGTCGCGCATCAACGGCAGGACGGTCGAAATGTTGCAGAAGCACATGCTCACGCGTCCTGCGATCAGGTCCGGCATCACCGCCGTCACGCCGCCGCGATAGGCCACCACGTCCAGCTTGAAATGACCCATCGATTTGAACACCTCGGCGGCAAGGTGCTGGGAAAAGCCGGTGCCGCCGTGAGCGATGTTGAGCTTGTGGGAGCCCGATTTCAGAAGCCTCACCAGGTCCTGGATCGACTTGACCGGGACATCGTTGGCCACTGCGAGGATGTTGGGCGTGAACGCCACCTGTGAAATCGGCGCCAAATCCTTCTGGGGATCGTAGGTCAGGGATTTGTACAGATGGAGGTTCGTCACCATGGCGGCGTCGCCCGACAGCAATAGCGTGTAGCCGTCCGGCGCGGCCTTGGCGACGAACCCGGCTGCCAGGCTGCCGCCGGCGCCGACCTTGCTCTCGGTCACCACCGGCTGCCCCCAAGCCGCCGTCAACCTCTCTCCGATCAGGCGCGCGACGATATCCGGCGGCGAGCCCGCCGGATTGACGGTCACAATTCGGATGACCCGGTTCGGATAGTCGGCCTGCGCGGCGGCTTCGCCGGCGCCGAGCGCCGCGCCGGCCGCCAGGGCGGCCAAAGCGACTGAGGCGTACGCGCATTTGAGGTTGGCGTGCATGATTTCGTTCTCCCCGGTTGGGACCCATCTTAGGTCGTCGCCTGTGGCGAGGGCGATCCCCGCCAGGCCCGGGAAGGCTCGCCTGCAGGCGTCAAACGGACGTCCGGCACGGCGTCGAAACAGCGTCAAAAAAGCGACTTGTCCGGCCAAAAATGCGCTAGCGTCCGCACAAAGGTACGCGCGGGAAGGTCGCTTGGATGGTCCGCGAGGTGAGCCGTCGCCGGGTTGCCGGGCCGCAGCGGTCGGTTCGCCGTCAGCCCTTGCAGGTGCGCCGTTTTCCCAGTGCGGCCCCGGAAAGCGCGGCGCCGGCGGGTCGAACCGTCGAACTCAACGTGCTCGGACCGTTCGCGCTGCGTGTCGGCGGACGTGCGGTCCGCGCACTGCCCAAGAAGGCGCAGGCGCTGTTCGCCTATCTCGCGATGCAGTGCGGCCGCGCGGTGCCGCGCGAACAACTCGCCGATTTGCTTTGGGGCCGCAGCGGCGGCGAGCAGGCGCGGCGGAGTCTCAGGCAATGCCTGATGACGGTTCGGGCATCGCTCAGGACCGCGGGCATGGAAACGCTGCTTGCCGACGCGGACGGTGTGTCGTTTGGCGCAGACAAGATCGACATCGATGCGGCCGCGTTCGAGACGCTTGCCAAATCCAACGATCTGCGCGACCTGGAGCGCGCCGCCGCGCTATGCCGGGGTGAGTTTCTGGCGGGTCTCAGCATTGCCGCCGAGCCGTTCGCGGATTGGCTTGCGATGGAGCGGCGCCAGCTCGCGGCAGCGGTGTCCGAGGTCCTGTATCGCCTCGGCGCGGGCCATATGAGGGCCGGGGACCATGACAAGGCCGTCGAGGTAGCCGGACGGCTCGCGAACCTCGATCCGCTCCGCGAGGACGCACATCGGCTGCTGATGGAGGCGCTGGCGGCCGGGGGCCGCAGGGGCGATGCGCTGAAGCAGCATGCGCTTTGCGTCGATATCCTGCGGCGCGATCTCGGTGTTGCGCCGGAGCCGGAAACCGCGCGGCTTGCCGAGCAGATCAGGAGTGGGAAGGTTTCCGCAGCGGTGCGCGCAGTCAGCACCGAAGCCTCCGACACTGCCGCCGCACACGCCATCGCGCCGGCGCTGCCGCTTCCGGACAAACCGTCCATCGCAGTGCTTGCGTTCAGCGATCTGGACGCCGGCGCCGGCAGCGACTACTTCATCGACGGAGTGGTGGAGGACATCACAATTGCGCTCGGGCGGGTGCCGTGGCTTTTCGTGATCGCCAGCAGTTCCTCGTTCAGTTACCGCAAGACCGACGTCGACCTGCGTCGGATCGGCGCCGAACTCGGCGTACGCTACATATTGCGCGGCAGCGTGCGCCGCAGCGGTGAGCGCATTCGGATTGTCGTGCAGTTGACCGACGCCACGCGCGGGGCGCACATCTGGGCCGATCGTTTCGACGGCCGACTCGACGACGTGTTCGAATTGCAGGACCGTGTCGCGATGCAAGTGGCGGCGACGATTGCGCCGACGTTGCACGCCGTGGAAATCGACCGCGCGCAGCGCAAGCCACCGGAAAGCCTGACCGCCTATGACTTGTATCTACAGGCGGTGCCGCGCTTCCGGACCAGTCTGGCAGAAAATCGCAAAGCCATTCGATTGCTGCGAAAGGCCATCGAGATCGATCCCGGTTATGGCGCCGCCTACGGCTTCGCGTCGCGCTGCTACCAGTTTCAGAAGTTGTTGGGCTGGGTATCGTTATCGGAGCCGGAGCTTGAGGAAGGGGTGCGCCTCGCGCACCTCGCCGGGGACATCGGGCATAACGATTCCGAGGCGCTGTGGATGGCAGGGCTCGCGCTGTCGCAAATGGCCGGTGAGGTCGAACGGGGTCTTGCCCTTCTTGCTCGCTCGCTCGCGCTCAATCCAAACTCCGCCAACGCATGGCTTTCCAGCTGCAACGTGCACACCTGGGCCGGCGAATCTGAAGTCGCTATCGATCATTTCTACCGGGCTCGGCGGCTCAATCCGCTCGACTCCACGCATCACTTTGGTTGGAACATGCTGGCCATGGCGCTTCTCAGCGCGGGCCGTCTCGACGATGCCGAAGACGCCGCCAACAAGTCCCTGAACGCCGCACCGAACTATATTCCGGGTCTGAGGATCAAGATCGTGCTTTGCGGCTTGCGCGGACGGACCGAGGAGGGGCGGCAACACGTGAGACGGATGCTGGCGCTCCATCCGTCCGAGAGCGTGGCTTGGCTCGCAGCGTTTTGGGGGGTGCCGATGCGGCGCACGCAGCAGACGCTCGCTCAGATTATCGAAGGCGCCCGCCGAGCCGGGTTGCCCGAAGGATGAGGCCGTAGTGCAACTGCTCCGTCTTCGCGCATTGTGTTGACGGCCCGGCGCAGATATTTGTTTTTTCGCCATGGATCGCTTCACCCGCATCGTCCTGTCGCTGTTCGCGCTGGCGGCGGTGGCCTATCTCGCGCAGCCGAGCATCGAGCGTCTCCTATTCGCCAGCACCACGCCGCGCGCGGTGACGCCGCGCGGGGATCTCTCGCAGCTTGAGAAGTCGACCATCGAACTGTTCGAGCGCGTCGCGCCGTCGGTGGTGCAGGTGGTGGCGCTCGCGGGCGGGGCCGGCGAGGGGCAGGGCGCCGGCAGCGGCACGGGCTTCGTGTGGGACGCGGCCGGTCACGTCGTCACCAACAACCACGTGATCGAAAACGCGGGCCGGGTCGCGGTGCGGCTCGCCACCGGCACGGTGTCGGAGGCCGCAATCGCCGGCCGCGCGCCGAACTACGACCTTGCGGTGCTGCGGCTCGTGCGGCCCGCGAGCGTGCCGCCGCCCGTCGCGATCGGCACCTCGCGCGATCTCAGGGTCGGGCAGTCGGCGTTCGCCATCGGCAATCCGTTCGGCCTCGACCAGTCGCTGACCACAGGCGTTATCAGCGCGCTCAAGCGGCGGCTGCCGACCAGCGGCGGGCGCGAAATTGCCGACGTGATCCAGACCGACGCCGCAATCAATCCCGGCAATTCCGGCGGGCCGCTGCTGGATTCCGCAGGACGGCTGATCGGCGTCAACACCGCGATCTTCTCGCCGTCGGGCGCCTACGCGGGCATCGGCTTCGCGATTCCCGTGGACGTGGTCAACCGTGTGGTGCCGGAACTGATCCGCAGCGGCCGGGTGCCGGTTCCGGGCATCGGCATCGTCGCGGCCGGCGAGGAGGACGCGGCGCGGTTGGGCGTCGCGGGCTTGATCGTGGCACAGGTGGTACCCGGACTGCCGGCGCAGCGCGCGGGCGTGCAGGGCGTCGACCGCGCGAGCGGGACGCTCGGCGACATCGTCGAAGCGGCAAACGGCGAGCCGGTGCGGCGGCTCGCCGACCTCACCGATGTGCTGGAGCGCATCGGCGTCGGCAATAGCGTGACGCTCACGCTGCGCCGCGGCGGCCGCAGCACGAGCGTGAGCGTTCAGGTGGTCGACATCGGGCAGCGCTGAGCGCCGGACGCTGCGTCACCAGTAGAAGCGTGAGCCGTAGGTGCCCCACGGTCCAGACACCCAGGGCGGCGGGATGTAGGGACGGTAGTAAGGCCTGTAATAGCCGTAGGGCCGATACACGCGATATGGCCGGTAATAGTGAGAATAGGGCCTGTAATAGCCGTAGGGTCGATACACGCGGTATGGCCGATAATAACCGTAGGGCCGATAATAGCCGTAGGGCCGATACACGCGGTATGGCCGATAATAACCGTAGGGCCGATAATAGCCGTACGGCCGGTAGTAGTAAGTCACATTGGTAGTGACGTCGACGGCCACCGCTGCATCTTTCAGGCCCGCCGGCACGGCCAGAGCCATGGCGTGGGCGGGCGCTGACCAGGCGGAGAGCGCAATCGCAAGACCGAACGCGGCCAGAAGGCCGAAACGCAGTCGCATGGTCCCCTCCTTACGCTGTTTACTTCGCCACATGGATCGTTGGACCAACACGAATAGTTTCCGCTACTTAAATGGTTAACGCAATGGCCCAAAAGGTCAATTGCGTAGGCCGATCCGTTGGTGGCCGAAGGTGCGCCAGCTGCGCGGCCGGAACGATGCGCGGCGAAGCTTCGCAGCCGTTACAGGTCCATCGCCGCCGGCGCGAACAGTTCCTCCAGCGCGACGCGGCGCGGAGTCAGGCCCTGCTCGTGGACGTATTGCGTAACGGTTTCGAGCACCTTGCGGTTCGCCTTGACGCCGTAAGCCATGGTGTCGGTCTCGAGCGCGCGGCGCACGTCGTCGCCGATCAAGCTCGGTTCGTAGTGGCGATGCAGCGCCGTGTCGCGGGCGCGCAGCACCTCGGCGCGCACCTTCACGAAGGCGTTGTAGATATTGAGCGCGGCCCACGGATGGCGCTCGTGGATCGAACGGCGGATCACCAGTCCGTGGTTGATCTGGTAGATGCCGGTCTTCTTGAAGTAGCGCGCGGCCTCGGCCTTGCGGTCGAACAGAGGGCGGAAGCGGTCGTCCTTTGAAAGGTCGATGCGGCTGCGGTCGACCAGGTTGCGGTCGATGAGGTAGAGCAGCGTGGCGTCGAGTTCGCCCCTGACCATCATCTCGCCGATGTTCGTCGAGAGCGGGATGCGGTTCACAGTGACGCCTTCGGGCGGGTCGAAGCCGGTCGCGCCGCCGTGGCTCATTTCCGGCGTGCGCTCCATGTGCCATTCGACTTCGCGCGGATGCACGCCGAACTCGTGCTGCAGCACGCCGCGGCCCCAGATCGCCGCGGTCTGTTGATATTCCGGCACGCCGAGGCGCTTGCCGCGCAGGTCGGCCGGCTTCCAGATGCCGGAAGCGACGCGCACCAGCGCGCGCAGGTGGAAAAACTCGCGCGTGGTGAACACCGGGATCATCACCCAGGGCGTCGGGCCCTTGGCGGTCGCGATGGTCATCGACGACATCGACATTTCGGAGACGTCGAACTCGGCGAACTTGAGTTGACGCCAGAACATCTCGGAAGGATGCAGCGCGGTGGCATGCAGGCGGATGCCGTCCGGTTCGATGCGTCCGTCGAGGATCGCGCGGGTGTTCTCGTTGTTCGAAAGCGCGATGCTGAGTTCGAGTTTGCCGGGCATGATTGCGACTCGGCTGCGATCAGCGCGCGCCGGCGCGTTCCAGAATCCGCGCCATCTCGGTGTAGGCGCGGCGGCGGGCGTGCTGGAGAGGCGTGATGCCCTGTCGGTCGGCAATGTTGACGTCGGCGCCGGCCTCGACCAGCGCGCGCAGCGTTTCGGTGTGGTTCTTGCCGCCGTTGCCGAGCACGATCGACTCCATCAGCGCGGTCCAGCCGAGGTTGTTGACATGGTTCAGCGGCGCGCCGGCCGCGATCAGGATCTTCACCACCTCGGCGTGGCCAAGATGCGCGGCCGCGATCAGCGCAGTGCCGTCGTAGCGGCTGGTGATATTCTTGGCCGACGCGCCGCCTTCCAGGACCAGTTTCAGCATCTCGACGTCGTTGGCGACCGCAGCGATCGTCACGGTGTCATAACGGTCGATCTCCAGCGCGTTCGGATTGGCGCCGAGCTTGATCAGCGCGCGCGCGGCGGCGGGCTGCTTCATGTAGACCGCCACGTGCAGCGGGGTGCGGCTGCGCGCGTCCTGGATGGTCAGGCGTTCGCCGGCCTTGGTCAGCCGCTCGATCTCCGCGACGTCGCCCTTGGCCGCCGCCTCGTGCAGGCCGGCGTAAATGCGCAGATCGTCGGGATTGGGCGCAACCTGCGCCGACGCCGGCGCGGCAAGTCCGGCCAGGAGGCACAGCAGCCAAGTCTTGACCAAAGCCTTGACGCGCATCGAAGCCCTCTCTATCGCGCAACGCCTGAACCCTAGCATAATCGGCACCGGCGCAAGGACCGGCAAAGGATCGGCGAAGCGGATGGCGGACAAGGTGGCGATCGTCGGCGGCGGCATCGGCGGGCTCTGCGCTGCGCTGGCGCTGATCCGGCATGGCGTCGACGTGGAGGTGTTCGAGCAGGCGCCGGAGCTGAAGGAGCTCGGCGCGGGCGTGCAGATCAGCTCGAACGGAACGCGCGTGCTTTATGCGCTCGGGCTTGGCGCGGAGATCGAGCGCGTGGGCGTGGTCGTCGCCGGCAAGGAAATCCGGCTCTGGAGCACCGGCCAGACCTGGAAGCTGTTCGACCTCGGCGCGGTGTCGGTCGAGCGCTACGGATTTCCCTACATGATGTTCCATCGCGGCGACCTGCACGGCGCGCTGTTGGCCGCAATCCGCAAGCAGCGGCCGGACGCCATCAAGCTCAATCGCAAATGCGTCGGCGTGCGTGAGGATGGCGACGGCGTCGAGATGCAGTTCGAAGCCGGCGCGACAGCGCAAGCGCCTGTCGTCGTGGGCGCCGACGGTGTGCAGTCGCGCGTCAGACTGTCGGTGTTCGGCGCCGACAAGCCGGAGTTCACCGGCATCGTGTGCTGGCGCGTGCTGGTGCCTCGCGAGCGCGTGCCGAAAGGCATCCGCATGCAGGTCGGCACCAACTGGGTCGGTCCCGGCGGCCACGTGGTGCATTACCCGGTGCACGCGGGGGAATATCTCAATCTCGTCGGGCTGATGGAGCGCGACGACTGGCGGGTCGAAAGCTGGACGGTGCAGGGCAGCAAGGACGAGTTCGCGGGCGACTTCAAGGGCTGGCATTCGGACATTCACGAGACGATCCACGCCGGCGATACGCCCTACAAGTGGGCGCTGTTCGCACGCCCGCCGATGCCGGCCTGGACCCGCGGCCGCGTCACGCTGCTCGGCGACGCCTGCCACTCCATGCTGCCGATGATGGCGCAAGGCGCGGTGATGGCGCTGGAGGACGGCTACGTGCTGGCGCGCTGCGTCAAGAAGTACGGCGTGACACCCGAAGCGCTGGCCCGCTATGAGGCGGTGCGGCGCGAACGCGCCAACCGATGCGTGGCGGCTTCGCTCGACAACGCCAGGCGCTTTCACAATCCGGAGCTCGCCAACGCCGAAGGCGCGGAGGCTTACGTCACGCGCGAGTGGCAGGAGGACAAGGTGAAGGCGCGCTACGACTGGCTTTTCACCCACGATGCGACCGGTGTCGAAGTCTGAGAGTGAGTCTCCGCCGCCGGCGCGCCCGGCCGTTCAGGCCGTCAGAAGCGCTTGAGCTCTGCAAGCGCCGCCGCATACTCGATGAAGGTCTTGGGGCACGTGTCGGCCGCCGCCTGCAACGACTTCTTCGCCGCGGCCTTGTCGCCCCGCAGCAATTGCCACTGCCCGAGATAGAAATCGGCCTCGCATTTCTCTCCCGCGCTGCCCGCGGCGGCGCGCATTTCCTCCAGCGTCCTCCGCCCCAGGTAGAATTCGACGACCGGGAAGGGCCAGTCCTTGCTCTTCAGGCGGACCGCATTGGCAGACAGTTCGGCCGCACCGTCCTGCTTGATCCGCCCGCGCGCGAGAAAGCGCCACAACATCGCATAGCTGTAGTCCTGCATATCGTTGGCGCGCAGCAGATCGGCGGCCGCTTTCTCGAAGTCGCCCTTATAGAAATATCCGTAGCCGCGGCTTCGATACCGGCTTGCATTCGTGGGCTCGATCCGCACCGCTTCGTCGAAATCGGCGATGGCGCGGTCGTATTCGCCTTTGATGGCGCGCGAGTCGCCGCGGTTGATCAGCGCGGAAAGGTTCTTCGGGTCGAGCTTGAGCGCTTCGTCGAAATCGGCGATGCCGCGGTCGAGGTCGCCCTTGCGCCGCCAGGTATAGCCCCGGTTGTTGTAGGCAAAGGCATATTTCGGGTCGGCCCGGATCGCATCGGTGTAGTCGGCGATGGCGCGGTCGAAGTCGCCCTTCTCGGCCCACGCGAAGCCCCGGCTGTTGGAGGCCGCGGCGTATTTCGGGTCGAGGCGCAAAGCCTCCGTGTAGTCGGCGATGGCGCGATCGAAATCCTTCTTGCCCGCCCAGGAGAGGCCGCGGTTGCGGTAGATGAACGCCTTCGGATTGTTTTTGATGGCCTGGTCGTAGTCGGGGATGGCGCGGTCGTAATCGCGCTTGGCGGCATAGGCATTGCCGCGGTCGTTGTAGGCGTCCGGATGCTTTGGATTGAGCCGGATCGCCTCCGTATAGTCGGCGATGGCGCGGTCACGGTCGCCCTTGCGGTTCCACGCGTAGGCGCGATTGTCGAAGGCCCGCCATTGCTTGGCGTCGACCCGGATCGCCTCGTTGAAATCGGCAATGGCGCGGTCGTTGTCTCCTTTGGCGCCGTAAGCAAGGCCGCGATAGGTGTATCCAAGATAGGAGTTGCGGTCGCGCGAGATCGCACCGGTCAAGCTCTCGATGGCGCGGTCGATATCCGATCCCGCGCGGCTTTGGTCGGCCTTGAGCATCCATATTCGGCCCAGATTCGCATAGCGAGGCGCGCTCGGCTCCATTCGAATGGCGCGTTCCAGGTCCTCGATAGCGCGATCGCGGTTCTTGCGGGCCTCCCAGGCGTTGGCGCGCGCATCGTAGCTTCTCGCGTTCGGCTCGATCTCGATGGCTTTGTCGAGGTCGGCCGTCGCCCGCTCCGGGTTTTCCTTCTTCATCCAGACGAGTCCGCGCACGAAATAAGCGGCTGCGTATCGCGGATTGATCTTGATCGCCCGGTCGAGGTCCGGGAGCGCGCGATCGCTTTCGTTCTTGTCGTCCCAGGTATCGCCGCGCATATAAAAAAGCTCGGCGTCCTTCGCGTTGAGCTTGATGGCCGCGCCCAGATCGGCGATCGCGCCGTCGTAATCGCGAACCCTGCGCCGGGCGCTCGCGCGATTCTTGTATGCCAGCCAGGACTTCGCATTGAACTTGATCGCCTGGGTGTAGTCGGCAATCGCGCGGTTGACATCGCCCTTGGCGTTCCAAGACACGCCGCGGTTCAGGAAGGCCGCAGCGTATTTAGCATCGAGCCGGATCGCCTGATCGAAATCGGCGATGGCGCGGTCGTGGTCGCCATTGCTGCTGTGGGACGTGCCGCGATTGTAGTAAGCGATCGCGCGGTTCTTCTGCGGCTCCTTGCTGTCGCCTATGACGCGCGTGCAGCCCGATATCGCCCGATTTCGATCGCGGTCCTGGGCGCAGTCGTTGCGGTCCTGTTGGCTTGCGGCCACGTGCAGCGGAGCGAGCGCCAGCATCAGCGCCACGGCCGCCGCGGTTTCCCCTGTCCGACGACGCATCGCAATCTCCCCGTTCGACGAGGTTACAAGGCCGCGGCTGGATGTCATAGATGGAAGCTCACCGGGCGATAACCTTCGGAAATGGGGCATTGCGGCTCGCCTTCCCGGTGCCGGTAACGATCCGAAAAAGTGCGTGACCGGCGCGCCCCTTCACCCCCGTCGCCCGTTCGCCTAGGGTCGCCCGCCATGTCGCTGCAGCCGTTCTTCAAAAGGCCCACCGGGCTGATCGTCGCCGAGATCGCCGCGCTCACCGGCGCCGTTCCACACCCGGACGTGCCGCTCGACCGGCTCATCACGGGCATTGCATCGCTCGATGCCGCACGGCCGAGCGATCTCGCCTATTGCGACAACGTCAAGATGACGGGCGCGCTGTCGCGGACCCGGGCCGGCGCCTGCCTGCTTGGCGACCGCTTCGAACCGCCGAGCCTGGACCGCTGCGCGGTGTTGCGGACGAAGGATCCGTACCGCGCTTTCGTCACGGTCGTGAGAAAGCTCTATCCCGATGCGCTCAAGCCGACCTCGCTGTTCGAGACCGAGGGCGCGGCCGCAGGCGCGACCGTGCACCCGACGGCGCGGATCGAGGACGGTGTGACTATCGACCCCGGCGCGGTGATCGGTCCGCGCGCCGGCATCGGCTCGGGCACGGTGATCGGCGCCAATGCCGTGATCGGTCCCGACGTGCAGATCGGCCGAAACGGCGCGATCGGGCCCGGCGCCTCGATCCTTAACGCGCTGATCGGCGACAATGTCATCATCCACGGCGGCTGCCGGATCGGCAGCGACGGCTTCCGCTACAATCCCGGTGCGGGCGGCCACGTGAAGGTTCCGCAGATCGGCCGCGTCATCATCCAGGACCACGTCGAACTCGGCGCCGGCACCACCGTCGACCGCGGCGGCATGGGCGACACCGTGATCGGCGAGGGAACCAAGATCGATAACCTGGTGCAGATCGGCCACAACTGCATGATCGGCCGGCACTGCATCATCGTCTCCCAGTGCGGCATCTCCGGCAGCGTCACCATCGAGGACTACGCCATGCTCGGCGGCCAGGTCGGTGTGGCCGATCATGTCACCATCGGCGAGAGGGCGAGGGTCGCGGCCAAGAGCGGCGTGATGTCGAACATTCCCGCCGGCACGACGTGGATGGGTTATCCGGCAATGCCCGGCAGCGCCTACATGCGGATTTTCGGTACGGCGCGAAAGGCGCTCAAATGACAAAAGCGGCGGCCTTCTGGCCGCCGCTTGAACTCACGCAACGCGACTGACGGACGCTACCGCACGCCAATCCGGTCGGTGGTCACGATCCGCACGGGCTTCGCCTGACCGACCCCGACGCGATGGTCGCGGAGGCAGTCGGCCTCGATGTAAGGCCACGCCTGCTGCGTGCACTTCGGATGCAGCGGGCGCAGGTCGATGCGCTCGGTCTTGCCGCTGTCGAGCGGGGAACTGGCCACCACGGGCTCGCTGGCGCCCGGGAGGATGGTGATCGCGCCGGCGATCAGCGCGGCAAGCGCAATCGCGGGGATCGGACGGAAAATTCGGTTGATCATGACACGCCCCTTCGGCCTGTTTCTCGGCCTCTTCATGGGATTAGTCGCGGCAACCTGAATTTGGGTTCATGCCGGGGGCTGACTTTTCCGTGACCCCGGGAGGTCCGCGGGTTGGCGTTAATCCCCGGTGAACCCGTTGCATTTGCCGGGGTTTCCGGCCGTTAACGGCCTTGAAGCGCCGGACGGGCCGGGCTAGACCCCGCACATGTCTCGAACCGCGCTCTACGCCGGGACGTTCGACCCGGTCACCAACGGGCACCTCGACGTGGTGCGGCAGGCCGCGGGCCTCGCCGACCGGCTGGTGCTGGCGGTGGGCATCCATCCCGGCAAGGCCCCGATGTTCCCGGTCGAGGACCGGCTCGCCATGCTGGAAGAGACCTGCCATCCGATTGCCAGGGCAGCGGGCTGCGAACTCACTTGCGTGACCTTCGGCGATCTGGTGGTGACGGCCGCCCAGCGCGCCGGCGCCAGGATCCTGATCCGCGGGCTGCGCGACGGAACCGATTTCGACTACGAGATGCAGATGGCCGGCATGAACGGTACGATGGCGCCCGGCGTGCAGACCGTGTTTCTGCCGGCGTCGCCTTCGGTCCGCCCGATCACGGCCACTTTGGTGCGGCAGATCGCGGGCATGGGCGGCGACGTCTCGGCCTTCGTACCGCCAGCGGTCGCAACCCGCCTGAAGTCCAAACTGGCCGGCAAGTCCGGCGCCTGACACCTGCGCCAACCCTTCGAGGACCGCGATGACAACCCGCCGCTCGCTTCTGATGCTCGTGCCTGCGCTGACACTTGCTGCGTCTCTTTCCGCCGTCACACAGGTTTCCGCGCAAGGTGGCGGCCTCGCCAATCCGGCCGCACTGCGCGAACAGGCGCCCGCGACCTACAAGGCGCGGTTCGACACCAGCAAGGGCACGTTCGTGATCGAGGTCACGCGCGCCTGGGCTCCGAACGGCGCCGACCGCTTCTTCAACCTTGTGAAGAACGGCTTCTACGACAACGTCCGGTTCTTCCGGGTGATCTCCGGATTCATGGTCCAGTTCGGCATCAACGGCGATCCGAAGATTTCCGCACAATGGCGCGAGGCGCGCATTCCGGACGATCCGGTCAAGCAGAGCAACCAGCGCGGATATATCACCTACGCCATGGCCGGACCGAACACCCGCACCAGTCAGGTGTTCATCAACTTCGGCGACAACGCGGGCCTCGACCGCCAGGGCTTCTCGCCGTTCGGCCGCGTCATCTCCGGCATGGACGTGGTCGACAAGCTCAACGCCGAATACGGCGAGGGCGCGCCGCGCGGCCGCGGGCCCGATCAGGGACGCCTCCAGATGGAGGGCAACGCCTATCTCCAGCGCGACTTCGGGCGCATGGACTTCGTGCGCAAGGCGACCATCGAGCGCTGACGCGGCGGAGCGCCGATGCTGCGGCACAGTATCTTGATCGGTGCGGCGGTGCTGGCGGGGACCGTGATCGCTACGGCCTCCGAGCGGCCGCCGCGCCAACTCGATACGCTCGCCGACATCGGAAAGGCGCTGCGCGCGTGCTGGCGCTGGCCGCCCGCCGGCGAGGTCCGCTCCGGAATGGAGTTGACGGTGCTGCTCAGCTTCAAGCGCAACGGCGAAATCTTCGGCGCGCGCATCGTCTATCAGTCGCGCGACGTTTCCGAGCGGGAGCGCGCGCTCTATCACGGCGCGCTGCTCGATACGCTCCGGCGCTGCAACCCGCTTCCGGTTTCCGACAGCCTTGGCCACGCCATCGCCGGCCGGCCGATGCGCTTCCGCTTCCACGACACCCGACAACAACGAAAGGCAGAGATTCATGGCTAGTCCCGAAGATACGATGATCCTGGAGACTACGCAGGGCAGGGTCACGATTGCGATGCGGCCCGACCTCGCGCCCAACCACGTGGCGCGGATCAAGGAACTGGTGCGCACCGGCTTCTACGACGGCATCGTGTTCCACCGCGTGATCGACGGCTTCATGGCGCAGACCGGCTGCCCCCAGGGCACCGGCACCGGCGGCTCTGGCAAGAAGCTGAAGGCCGAGTTCAACAAGGAACGGCACGTGCGCGGCACGGTGTCGATGGCCCGCGCGCAGAACCCGGATTCGGGCGACAGCCAGTTCTTCATCTGCTTCGACGACGCGACGTTCCTGGACGGCCAGTACACGGCCTGGGGCAACGTGACTGCCGGCATGGAGAACGTCGACAAGATCAAGCGCGGCGAGCCGGTGCAGAACCCGGACAAGATCGTCAAGGCGACGATCGCGGCCGACGCCGGGAAGTGAAAAAGTCAAGGTGGATTGCCGATGGCCTGGGGAGACCCAGGCCGTCGGTGGGCGGTCTGACGTCATATAGGGATAATCTTCGCAGGCGGCGATTGCGGTATTGGCAACATCTGCAGCAAGATGTTCACGGCAGAGCGCAGGAAACCTATCGCGATGGCGGCAATTTCGCTCGGCGAGAAGTGATATTTATACAAGAATAGCCCACTCAAAATAATGTTAAGAGCGGACACCAGTGCAATCCATTCGTAGCTGGAATTTGCACCGACGTTCGTCCGACGCATTTCCGCGATTGCCGCGGCGAGGCTGACGAACGGTGGCAATAGAAAAATTGGGACGAAGGCGCAAATCCATAGGAAATGATGCGGTCGAATTCGCGCGGGCAGCTTTGCCAGAGTTTCATCTAGGAACACGCGGACCCGCGTCGAACTGCGGGCAATGCGGTGCTCCAACGACGCCAGTGTCCCGCAACGCGGACAGACCGCGCTTCCAGATAAACTTGCCCCGCACGTCGGACAGCGCTCCATGCTGCGTCACGACAGTCCAGCTAGAATTCGTTGCTGATACCGCAAATTCATCTGCTTCGCGGTGGAATAGGCATCGACCATCGACCAGATCCAGATGATCCAGCCGAGCAGTACCAGCCAAAGCAGAATGCAGCCAATGAGCATGAGAATGCCCTTCCCGACCTGGCTGAGGTGGTCCCACTTCCTGAGACAGGCGGTTAAGGTGGATTCGCCGATGCGAAGGATAATCCACCATGAGGACGCGGAGACGGTTTTCCGGGGAGTTCAAAGCCAAGGTCGCGCTTGAGGCGATCC
>VGEP01000024.1 GCA_016869215.1 Alphaproteobacteria bacterium
GCTGATCCCATGCTTGCGGCAGACATCGGCGGTCTTCGCCCCGGCCTCCTGCTCCCGCAAAATCCCGATGATCTGCTCTTCCGTGAAACGGCTCGGCTTAATGTCCATCCCCTTCCAGGGTGATGGACTCTACCTATTTTTGGAGGAGTTCTTGGGGCTCAGGTCAATGCACGTGTCGGAGAGTGAAAGGCAAAGTACCAAGGAAGATTAGCCAATGAAACCGCAGTTAGGCGGTCATTGGGTCAATTCTGCGAATAAATCCGGCTGGAAAGATCGGCAAATCAAACAAAATTGAGGGGTGTGTCCCCCTGGCACCACCGGGTGGGAAGCCGCCCGTTTCCTGCCCTCACATCGAGGGCAGGAGCTTCAGCGCGGGCACGAACTTGCCGATCAGTGTGGGCGGCCAGGGCACAGCCATGAAGTAGTCGAACACGATGTAGATCGAGAGGGTCAGCACCGACGCATAGGTCAGGACGAGGCTCCAACGCTCCTTGCCCTCGATCCGCATGAACACGATGACGAAGATGAAGGCGGTCGGGATCAGTCCGATCACCGACATAACCGCCATGAACGCCAGCAGGTAGCCGAAGAATATCCCCGCGCGGGTCACGACCTCGCGCATCGGCAGATGGCCGGTGTCCGAAGTGATGTCCATGTGAATGGCGTCGCCTTTGCCGGATTCGCCATGACCGGCGGCAGCGGCCTTGGGCTCCGGCCTGCGGCACATGTCGTTGAACAGGCTCAGCGTGATCACCGTGAGAGCCAGGGTGCCCACGACGAGCGGAACGAGCTTTGCGCTGAAGTGCCAGGGGAGGGCCGCAATCACCAGCGCGGCGATGACGCAGAAGTAGAAAATCGTGAACAGCTGCGAATACTGGAACCGGGGGGCGCCGAAGCTCGACGCCAGGTTTCGGACCCCGCCCTGGCGGCGAATGTCCTGCAGGAGCGGTCTGATGACGCCGATAATCGCGATCGCGAGCAGGATCGCCACGACCGGACGCCACAGCCAGCTGAACCCGTAGCGCTCGATCGAGATGAACATGTAGCGTTCGATCGTGTCGCCGAGCACGAGGCCAAGCACCAGCGGCGGGCGCGGCCACTTGTTCTGTTTCATGACCCAGCCGAGCACGCCGAACATCAGCAGCGCGATCAAGTCGCCCCAGTTGCGCGAGGCCTCGAACGCGCCGATGTAGACCACACCCAGAACGGCGGGCAGGATCAGCGTGTAGCGCAGCGTCGCGAGCTTCGCGAACTGCGGGCTGAACGCGTAGCACAGCCCCGCGCCGACGATATTCGCCACCGCGATCGACCACACCATCGTGTAGGTGATGTCGAGGTGCTTGGTCAGCATGTCCGGGCCCGGCACCAGGCCGTGGATCAGGAACGCGCCGAGCAGGACCGCCATGCTGGCACTGCCGGGAACGCCGAAGGCGACCGTCGGCACCAGCGCGCCGCCCTCCTTGGCGTTGTTAGAGCTCTCGGACGCGATCACGCCGCGCACGTCGCCCTTGCCGAATGTCTGCGAGGCGCCTTTCTCGGTTTTGAGCGCGTGGCCGTAGGCGAGCCAGTCGATCACAGAACCGCCGATGCCCGGGATGGCGCCGACGCCGCCGCCGATCCAGGAGCAGCGCAAGATCAGCCACCAGTTCTTCAGGCAGTCTTTCACGCCCTGCAACTGGCCCCGGTAGATCGCAGCCTTGTCGATCTGCTTGGAGATTGCGGTGCGCCCGATCAGCAGGTCGCACAATTCCGGCAGCGCAAAAATTCCGAGCAGCACCGGGATCAACGGCAGGCCGTCCCACAGGTAAAGCGTTTCGAACGTCCAGCGCAGCGTGCCGGTCTGTGGATCGGAACCGATCATCGCGATCATGATGCCGAGGCAGGCGGCGGCGACACCGCGCAGCGGCGCGCTGCCGGACAGCACGGCAACCATGGATATGCCTAGAATCGCGAAGGCAAGCAGCTCCGGCGATCCGAGGTAAAGCATGATCGGTCGCAGAAACGGGATCGAGATCGCGAGCAGCAGCGCGCCGAATATGCCGCCCATCAGCGACGACATGTAGGACGCACTGAGCGCGCGTCCGGCTTCGCCGTTTTTGGCCATCGGGAAGCCGTCGAGGACCGTTGCCGCGGACGCGGCGCCTCCAGGCACGCCGAACAGCACCGCGGGTATCGGGTCGCCGGTCGATACGGCGGCGGCCAGGCCCAAAAGCAGCGCGAAGGCCGAATAGGGATCCATGCCGAAGGTGAATGGCAGCAGCATCGCAATGCCGGTGATGCCGCCGATGCCGGGCACGATCCCGAGCACCAGCCCCATCAGGCAGCCCGCGGCGAGCAGCAGCAGGCGGTGCGGCTCGATCAGTGCAAAGAACGCTTTGCCCGCGGCCGAGGCCATGAAGACGGCTTCGTTGGCGACGACTTCCATGGTCACCAACCCTCCGGCCGGAACGCACGCGAGATATCGGCCGCAACGGCGCTGCAAATCGCACCGCCGCGGCCGGCCATGCTGCGCCGCACGCAAAACTCCAGGGGCATCGGCATCATCCCGCAATCGCCGGCCGGCGTCGGGGATCGTTCATGATCGTCGTCCCCGTTCCCCAGCCGCCGCCGGGAGGGTTTCAGGCGACATAGCCGCTGTCAACTGCGCCGAAACCACATTGGGCGGTGCGGTTTCGGCCCGTTCGAGGACGCGCTAGGCTTGCGCAAGCCGCCTGCCAACCCCGCGACACCGGGACGCACATTGGCGGCCGTCGCCTGCCGGGAATGGCGGTGCAGCAACCCTTTCGGTGGAGCCCATGATCGATTTCTACGGTTTGACCAGCCCGAACGTGCAGAAGATTTTCATCATGCTCGAAGAGACTGGGCTGCCCTACAAATTCATACCCGTCGATGTGTGGGCGAGCGAGCAGCACAAGCCCGAATTCGCCAGGCTCAATCCGAACAAAAAGATTCCCGTCATCGTCGACCGCGAGGGCCCGGGCAGCAAGCCGTATACGGTGTTCGAGTCCGGCGCGATCCTGATGTATCTCGCCGAGAAGACCGGCAAGTTCCTGCCGAAGGACATGGCGAAGAAGTACGACGTCATCCAGTGGCTGATGGTCCAGGTCTCCGGCGTCGGGCCGGCGTTCGGCAATTTCACGCACTTCAACCTGTTCGCGCCCAAACCCGGCAACGAGTATTCGTTTAGCCGCTACAGGTCCGAAATGCTGCGGCTTTACGATCTGCTCAACGAGCGGCTCGGCCAGGCGAAGTATCTCGGCGGCGACGAATACTCGATCGCCGACATGGCGACGTTTCCCTGGACGCGCCAGCACCAGGCGCAGGGCGCCAAGATCGACCAGCTTCCGAACTTCAAGCGCTGGTTCGAGGAGCTGTCGGCGCGGCCTGCGGTCAAGACCATGATCGCCAAGCAGGCCGACATCAAGTCGAGCCGCGAGACTGCAACCGACGACAACAAGGACCGTTTCTTCAACCGCGGCAAGTACGCGAGAGCATGACGGTGATGCGATGAGCGGCGAAGCGGCGCATTCGGGAATTTTTGGCGGATCGAGGCGAAGGTTCCTGTGCGCGCTGCCGGCGCTTCTTGCGGCTACGCTGTCGCCGCTCGGCGCCTCGGCGCAGGACAGCTATCCCTCGCGCCCCATCACGCTGATCGTACCCTATGCCGCGGGCGGCTCGATCGACCTGATCGCGCGTATTCTCGCCGAAGGGCTTGCGCCGCGCTTGAAGCAGACCGTGGTGGTCGAGAACAAGCCCGGCGGCAACGGCACCGTCGGCATCCGCGAGGTCGTGCGCGCGAGCCCCGACGGTTACGTGCTGCAGATGGGTGCGCTCGGCGCCAATGTCACGCCGGCCGCGGTGCAGGCCAACTATCCGTTCGACCCATTGCGCGACTATGTGCCGGTCTCGGTCGTCGCGGAGTGGTCGGCGGTGCTGACGATCAAGCGCGACCTGCCGCCCAACACGCTTTCGGAGTTCGTGGCCTACGCGCGGGCCCGGCCGAATGCGCTCAACTTCGGCACCACCGGCTTCGGCAGCTTCGCCCACCTCGTCAGCGAAGTGTTCATGCAGCGCACCGGCTTGCAGATGCAGCATGTTCAGTACAAGGGCGGCTCTCAGGCGACCACGGACCTGCTCGCCGGCACGATCGACGCCCACATGATGAGTTCGCCGGTGGCCGCCGGGCAGGCGGAGAATCCGCGCGTGAAGATGCTTGCGGTCGCAAGTCCGCGGCCGTTGCCGTCGCTGCCCAAGGTCCCGACCATGGCCGCGGCAGGCGTCGAGGGCGTCGACCAGACCTCGTGGCTTGCGTTGTTCGGCCCGGCAGGACTGCCCGATCGGGTGCGCGACCGCCTGGCCCAGGAAGCGGTCGCGGTGGCCCGGGATCCGGAATATCAGGCGAAGTTTCGCAAGACCGGCATGGAACCGGTCGGGCTCGATGCGGCCGCGACGGCACAGTTCTACCGCAAGGAAGTCGTACACTGGTTCGAACTCGTCCGCACCCGCGGCCTGGCTCAGAAGCAAAATTGAGGCGCAGCCGTTATCTTGCGGCGGCCACGCGCAGTTGCGGCTGCGGTTCGGCGTCGCCGGCCTTGAAGTCGGCGACGCGTGGCTCGCGCAGTTCGACCGGCGGCTGGTTGCGGCCGCCTCCGTCCGGTCCACGCAGCAGGCGCGCGTGCTCTTCGTAGTCACGCGCAATGGCTTCGAATTTTCGCGCGATGGCAGCCGACGTGCAAATGCGTGCAATGCGGCGGCAGCGCGCGGCCTGTTCCAACAGCGTCCGTTCGTCGGTCATGAGGTCCCCCTTCTCGGCGAACGCATCTTGAACGAAAACGTTGCGCTGGCGCGGCGGCGGCGGATTAATGTGACGGGCGTATTTAACGGGCGGTTAGAGCGAACGAAGACTTACGGCACCGTTCGCGTAAGCCACTGAATTTTCAACGGCGGCGTCGAAGCGCGGCGTCGCAGATATCCCCGCAGTGCTGTGGACATCTCGCATTGGGGACGATCCGGGCGCTCGGACGCGCGCGGGAAAATACGCCGCTGACTTGGAGAATAGGTCCGCTACGCCGCGGCGATTTCCGTCACCGGCTGCTTGTACTCGCGCAGCCGCGGCAGGACTTCCTTCGAGAACATCGTCAGGTTGGAGACGGTGTCCTCGTGCGACAGGAAGCCGGCATGGCCCATCATCAGGAAATTGCCCATGCCGCCGCAGTATTCGGTGAACTGGACGATCTGATCGTACACCTGGTCGGGCGTGCCGCAGAACATGATGCCGGCGTCGATCAGGTCCTGCACGCTGCCGTGATGCATGTTGATGCCGCGGCCGTCCTTGGTGTAGCTGCGCGGCGCGGACTCACCGCGCAGCATGCGGGCGTTGTCCTGCACCGAAAGAAAGCCCGGCGGATTGCGGAACGGGCGGTGCACGATCGCCGAGGTCCGGAGGTAGCCGGCGACGAATTCGGCGCGGCGGCGCGCTTCGGTTTCGTTGTCGGCAACCGCGACGAGGCCGAGGTAACCGAAACGGTCGGCCGGCGCGGGCCGGCGCCACTTGGCCTGATAGGCCTGCCGGTAGGCATCGTACACTGGGCGCGTCGCGTAGCCCGAGCCGAGCGTGGCGATGACATAGCCCTTCTCGCCCAGAACGCGCGCTTGCGTGGTGCTGCCGGTGGTCGACCAGATCGGCGGATGCGGCTGCTGCACCGGCCGCGGCCAGATGTTGACCTGCCGGTAATGGAAATACTCGCCTTCCCAGTTGAACGGCTCGTCGTGGCTCGACATCGCCTTGATGATGAAGTCGTGCGCCTCCCAGAACCGGTCCATGACGCCGACCGGGTTCTGGTTCGAGGCCGGGAATTCGAACGGAACGCCCTTGATGAATCCCATGTCGAGCCGGCCGCGCGATATCACGTCGATGGTGGCGAGTTCTTCTGCCTCCCGCAGCGGGTCGGGGCGGTGGCCGATCGGATAGCCGAGCACGAGCAGCCGCGCCTTTTTGGTTTGCCGCGCCAACACCGAGAGCCCGACTATCACCGTCGACGACATGCAGGTCGCGGTCTGATGATGCTCATTGAGCATAATGTTCAGACCAAGCTCGTCGCACAGCAGCAACTCGTCGTAGTAGCGGTGGAACAGGTCGCCCGCGATCTTCGGATCGAGCTTGCGGTTCGGCAGGATGACGCGCAGCGATCCGGAGTGGTCGTTCCAGACCGGGTAATAGGGCTGCTCGGTGAACTGATAGACCTGCATGGGCGTCAGACTCCTCAGGCGCGGACCGCTTGCGGAACGGCGTGCGCCGGCGCGCCCGCGAAGGCCAGAACGCGGCGGGCGAACTCTTGCGGCTGTTCGAGATGCGGGAAGTGCCCGGCGCGCTCGACGGTTTCGAACTTCGCGCCCGCGATCGACGCGCAATAGGCGCGGCCGTAAGCCTCCGTTAGCACGCGGTCGGCGGTGCCCCAGAGAAATAGCGTCGGAAGCTTGACGCGGTGCAGCCGGTTCTTGAGCTTCGGATTGTGCATGTAGGGCGACCAGCACACGCGCGCGTAGGCTTCCCTGTTTCGCGCGGCGGCCATCGACGCCGCCTCGGGCAGGTTCTTGTAGTCGCGCTTGCCCGACGCGGAATCGAAGTAGGAGACTTCGTCAAGCTCGTCGGCGGTCAGAGCCCAGATGTCGACGATGTCGCGCGTTTCGCGGTCGCCGACCTTGATGCCGATAGCGTTCGCCATCACGACCCGCGACAGCCGCGCGGAATTCTTCACCGCGATCTCAACGGCAATCCACGCGCCAAGTCCGACGCCCACGACCAGCACGTCGTTGAGGTCGAGTTGATCGAGCATGTCGAGATAAAAGTACGACAGGTCGTCGACGGTCGACATTCCCTTGGGAAGATCCGAGGTGCCGAAGCCGGGATGCGACGGCGCGACCACGCGCCCGCCGCGCGCCAGTTCGCCGAGCACGGGCGCGTCGGCTTCGATTCCGATGCCGGGATGCAGGAACAGGATCGGGCGGCCCTGGCCGCGCTCGACCGTTTCGATCGTCGCACCGTTGACCACGATGGCCTTGGTTGCGCCTGCGGTCGCAGACATGCGCGGCCCCTCGGTTGTTTTCCTGCCCCGCTTCCCATTGCACGACCGCAGCCGCTGTTTCAAGATTGGCGTCAAGGTGCGGGCAATTCGAAAGGAACCTAAGCATGAATCCGGCCGGAAATCTGCTTGAATTCGAGACGCGGTCCGGGTTGACCTATTGCACGCATGACAGCGTTGCATTGGCTGGCGACCTTTATCTGCCGAAGGGCACGGGCCCGTTTCCGGTTCTGGTCGGCGTGCACGGCGGCGGCTGGGTGCAGGGCGTGCGCGGGCAATTCCAGCATTGGGGACGTTATGTTGCGGCGCGCGGTTACGCACTGTTCGCGATCACTTACAGGCTCGCCAAGCCCGGCCAGAAAACCTATCCGCACGCGGTGCAGGACGTGCTGGCGGCAATCCAGTTCGTTCGCGGTAATGCCAAGGCGTTCAACCTCGCGCACGATCGCGTCGGCGTGTTCGGCCATTCGGCCGGCGGAAACATCGGCGCGCTTGCGGCATTGGCGGGGCGCAGCCCGCCGTTCGCGAACGGCTATCCGCAGGACCCGCACGCCAAGGAGAGCACCGAGGTCAAGGTGTTTGCCGGCGTCTACGGCGTCTACGACGTCGCCGAGATGTGGCTGAAGTACAATATTCAGAGCCCGAAGCAGAATAACATCGAGCTGTTCCTCGGCGCGTCATTGCCGGACAACCGCCAGCTCTACTTCGACGCCTCTCCGATAAGCCACGCGATTACGGCCAACAACAAGGTCGCGATGCATCTCAGCGTCGGCACCGAGGACGATCTGGTGGACCGCCGCGCCAACACCGACGCCTTCACGCTCGCGCTTAAGCAGGCAGGATTCTTCGTGCGCACCACGATCCTGCAGGGCGCGCCGCACTACTGGGGCAGCGATCCGATCGAGGAGCCGGAGAGCTTCTCCGGCTTCCTCGCGCCGCGGCTGGTGCGGTTCCTGGCGGAGCGGCTGTAATGGAACCCCGCCGTCCCGGCATGCGGCCGGAACGGCGGCGGCTATCCGGACGCCCGGTCAGTCGACCTTGAAGCCGATGGACTTCACCAGCTTGCCGAACTGATCGTAGTCGGTGCGGACCAGAGCCTGCAGCTCCTGCTGCGTCGTGATGTATGGCTCGCCCGAACCGGTGGAAATCAGCCGGTCCCTGACTTCCGGAATCTTCAGCACGGCGTTCAGCTCGGTGCGGAGCTTGTCGACGATCGCCTGCGGCGTGCCGCGCGGCGCCAGCAACACGTGCCAGAGACCGACGCGATAGCCGGGAAGGACTTCGCCGATCCCCGGCAATTCGGGCATGGTCGGCCAGCCCTTTTTCTCGGTGACCGCCAGACCCTTGAGCTTGCCGGACTTGATGTGCTGCACCACCGACGCGCCGCCGAACATCACGGCATTGTCGCCCGCGATGACCGAGATCGACGCCGGCCCGCCGCCCCTGTACGGGACGTGCGTCATGTCGATCTTGGCCATCTGCTTCAGCATCTCCATCGCCAGGTGATGCTGGCTGCCGTTGCCGATCGAGGCATAGAACAGCGATCCCTTGGCCTGGCGCGCCTGCTCGATGAATCCGGCAAGGTCGTTGGACGGCACAATCTTCGGATTTGCCGCCAGCACGAGCTGATTGGTGATCGAGGTGGCGACCGGTACGAGGTCCTTCATCACGTCGACCGTCGACTTCGAATAGATGTGCGGGTTGACCACCAGCAGGCTGTTGTTGGCGTAGAGCAGGGTGTAGCCGTCGGGCGCAGACTTGGCGACGACCTCGGCCGAAATGTTGCCGTTCGCGCCCGGCCGGTGATCGACGATGATGTTCTGCCCGAGCCGCTCGCCGAGCGGCGGGCCGATGATGCGCACGATCAGGTCGCTCGCGCCGCCGGGCGGGTTGCTCACGACGAAGCGGATCGGGCGGTTCGGATAGGTCTGCGCCTGCGCCGCCTCGATCAAAGCGGCCAGCATCGCGCCGATTGCGGCGGCGGCCGTCAGTAGAAGCCTCGCGCTTCGAGCCATGATTTGTCCCCTACAATGTTCGAACGAGCCGGGCGTCTTGCCCGTTTCGGCCTGAAGATTACGTCGCCCGCGTCGGCTCGCAAAGTCCGACGCCGCGGCTCTCGGTCGCGCCGGTCATTCCCGCCCGCGGAAGAAGTCCGGCGTCGGCGGCGGACCCCACATGTAGCTGGCCTTGTCAGCCTGCCAGACCTTCGGCCGCTGCGGCCGGTCCATGTGCCATGGCCGCGGATCGAAGTAGCCGAGGTCCTCATCCTTCATCTGGTCGAGTTCGGCATAGACCTCGATCACCCAGTCGTCGTGGTCGCGGTGAAAGGCCGCGACGTTGTGGCCGGGTCCGAGCCGCACCGGGCCCCAGATGATCGGAATCTTGCGCTGGCCGAACAGGTCGCAGGCGTTCTGCAGATGCGAGAAGTCGCGCAGCTCGAACGCCATGTGGTGCATCTTGATGTTCTTGGCGGCGATGAAGTTCACCGCGTGATGATCGGCGTTGCAGCGCATGAACACAAAGAAGTCGCCGATCCAGTCGGAGACGCGGAAGCCCAGGACCTTGCCGTAGAACTCCGCCATCTGTTTGGGGTCCTGGACCGCGAAGGCGAGGTGGCCGAGCTTGAGCGGGCCGATGCCGACCACCTGCGCGCCGTTGCCGAGATAGCTCCACTCTGTGAACAGCTCGATGTCGGTGCCCTTGGGATCCTGGAACGCCAGCACCTTGGGCTGTCCGGGCGCGGTGTCACTGCGTATTTCGGCAGCGACGCCGTGGCCTGCCAGATGCTTCTGCATGTCCGAGAAATCGGCCGAGGCCGGCACTTCGAACGACAGCTTGGCGCATCGCGGCTCAGATGCGCGCCGCAATTCGATCGTCAGCATGCCGATCTTGGTGGCGAGGTACGCACGGTCCTTCTCGCGCGCCGCCAGCGAAAGCCCGAGCACCTGGGTGTAGTAGTCGACCGCCTTGTCGAGGTCTGGCGTGTCGAATGTTGCATGCCCGATGCGGCAGACTTTGATCATCGATGCGCCTCGACGGAGGGCGGCGCGTCGCGGCCGCGCATGAAGTCCGGCGTCGGCGGCGGGCCCCAGACCAGGCCGGCGGACTTGCGGTTCCAGACCTTCGGGCGCTGCGGCTGGTCGACATGCCAGGGCTTCGGATCGAAGTAGCCGAGGTCCTCGTCCAGCATCTTGTCCAGTTCGGTGTAGAACTCGATGATCTGGTCGTCGGGATTGCGGTGGTAAATAAAGATGTTGTGGCCGGCGCCGTGGCGGCCGGGGCCCCAGATGATGTCGATCTTCTTGCGCCCGAGCCACTCGCACGCCGCCTGCATGTGCGAGAAGTCCTTCAGCTCGTAGGCGATGTGATGGAACTTCACGCTGTTGCCGCGGATGAAGTTCACCGTGTGGTGGTCCGAATTGCAGCGTAGGAACACGAAAAAGTCCTCGATCCAGTCCGAGACGCGGAAGCCGAGCACCTTGCAGTAGAAATCCGACGTTGCCTTGGGATCGGGCACCGCCATCGCCAGATGGCCGAGCTTGAGCGGACCGATACCATCCACCGGGATGTCGCGGCCGAGGAACTTCCATTCCGCGAACAGGTCGACCGCGGTGCCCTTGTTGTCCTGGAAGGTCAGCATCTTCGGTGTGCCGGGCGTGGAGTCGCTGCGGACCTCGCCCTTGATGCCGTCTGCGGCCAGCCGCTTTACGATGCTCTCGAAGTCGTCGGTCTGCGCCACTTCCAAGGCGAGCCTGGCGCAGCGCGGTTCGCCGGCGCGTTCGAGCTGCAGCACGAGCTGGCCGGTCTTGGTCGCGAAGAAGACGCGATCCTTTTCGCGCGCGGCGACCTTGAAGCCGACGACATGCTCGTAATAGTCGATCTGCCGGTCGAGGTCGGGCGTTTCGAATGTGGCGTGGCCGATCCGGCGGGCTTTGATCATCCGGTTGTCCTTCGTGGCATGCGCCGGAACGCGCGACACGCAGGGCGGCGGGCTTCCGGCTCGGTCCACGAAGGTTACTTCATCAGCGCCACCGGCAACAGCGTGATCGCCGGAATGTAGGTAATCAGCACCAGCATGACCAGATAGACCGCCAGGAACGGCAGCATCCCCCGGTAGAGCGTCGGCAGAGGCGTGCCGAACAGGCCGTTGGCCGCGAACAGGTTCAATCCGAACGGCGGCATGAACAGACCGATGGCGAGGTTCACGGTGACGATGATGCCGAAGTGCAGCGGATCAACGCCCGCGGCGTAGACGATCGGCGTCAGCAGCGGGGTCAGCAGCAAGATCGCGGCTGGCGGCTCCAGGATCGACCCCACGAACAGCAGGATGACGTTGATGACGAGGAGCAGCATCCAGGTTTCGAGATGCAGGCCGGCCACGAACGATACGAGCTGCGTGGGATATCCGCTGGTCGTGATCAGCCAGCCGAACGCGCCGGCGGCCGAGACGATGATCAGCACCTGCGCGCTGAGCGCCGCCGAGTCGATGCTGATTTCCCAGAGGTCGCGCCAGGAAATCTCGCGATAGATGAACATCGAAACCGCGATCGCATAGATGCAGGCGACGCCGGCCGCTTCGGTCGGGGTGAACAGCCCGCCGTAGATGCCGCCGAGGATCACGACCGGTGCGAGGATCGCCCAGATCGAACCGCGCGACATCTGGCGGACGGTCTCGGCTTCCGGCTTCTCCGCGATCGGGATGTTCTTCACGCGCGCGTAGAAATACACGTAGATCGCCAGCGCCCCGCCGATCAGGATGCCGGGCACGAAGCCGGCGAGAAACAGCAGCGGGACGGACTGCTGCGCCGCGATCCCGTAGATGATCATCGGGATCGACGGCGGGATGATCACGCTGATGACGCCGCTCGCGGTCACCAGACTGACCGGGAATTCGTTGCCGTAGCCGTTCTTCCTCAGCGAGGGGATGGTGAGCTTGCCGATGGCCGCGACGCAGGCCACCGACGAGCCGGACATCACGCCGAACACTTCGGTCGACGCAATCGTCGCCATGCCGAGCGAGCCGCGCACGCCGCCGACCACCGCGAGAATGAGCTGGATCAGACGCCGCGCGAGGCCGCCGCGCGCCATCACGTCGCCCGCAAAGATGAACAGCGGAACCGCGAGCAGCGGGAAGATGTCCAGGCTGCCGAACATCGCTGAGTGGATCGCCTGGACCGGATTGGGTCCGAGCATGATGCCGCCGAGCGTGGCCACCATCAGCACGGCAAAGATCGGAACGCCCATCAGCAGCAGCGCCGCGGGCAGCAGGCCGAGGACCAGCAAGGTCATGGCTGGCCTCCCTGCCGCTCCGTCCCGGCCCGGACGAACGCGAGCACGGTCCGCACCGCCATCAGCAGCGCGACGATCGACAGGCCGATGGTCAGGAACGACTGCGGGATCCAGGACGGCACTTCGAGCGCATCGCTGCGCTGATCGAGCGTGTGCAGAATCGAAACGATCTTGGCGCTGGCCTGCACGATGACGGCGATTGCGGCGATGGCGACCACGGACCCGACCGCCATGATCGCACGGCGCAGGCCGGGCCCAGCCATGTCGACGAACGTATCGATGCGGATGTGCATGTTGCGCCAGGTGATCGCGACGGCGCCGGAGAACACCGACAGGATCATCAGAAACAGCATAAGCTCTTCGGCCCAGCTGAACGGCGCGATGAAGATGTAGCGCGCGACGATGTTGGAGCCGTTGATGGCGACGATGCCCAGCAGGGCCGCCGCCGCGATCGCGAGGCAGACACGGGACAGTCCGTCGCCCAGGCGGTCGATCAACGCCGGCCGCCTGCCGCCGCCCTCGGATGGTTGATTCATGCCCCTTCCGCTGCCGCCTCCGCCTCCTTACGGGAAGCGAAGGCCGCTGCGGTCCTCACTACGAGATCAGTTCACCTTGTCGGCGATGGCCTTGAGTTTGGTGTAGAGCTCCTTGGACGGAGCGTTCTTGTCGAGCGTGGTCTGCACCGCCGCGCGGACCCGCTTTTCCGCGTCGGCCTGCTCGCCGGCCGACAGCTTGACGATCTTGGCGCCGCGGTCGGTCCAGGCTTTGCGGTCGTCCTGGATGCGCTTGACCTGCCACTCGTACATCGGCGCTTCCAGTTTTGCGGCGACGTCCCGGATGTGCTTCTGCAGGTCGGGCGCCAGCTTGTCGAACCAGATCTTGCTGACCAGCGCCGTCGTCGTCAGCGCCCACAGGCCGGTGTCGACCGCGTTCGGCGCCGAGTCGTTGTAGCGGAACGGCACGAACACGCCGATCACCGCGCTGACGCCGTCGATAGTGCCCTGCTGCAGCGCGGGAACCACTTCAGGCAGCGACATCGGCACGGGCGCCGCGCCCAGCGCCGCGACCGACGCCTGCTCGGTTTCCGACGCCAGCACACGCGTGCGCTTGCCGGCGAATCCCGCAAGGCTCGTGACCGGTTGCCGGAACACGAACATCTGGTGATCGTAGATTTGATACTGGATCGGGATCATCCCGCGCGTGGTCGAGAAGTCGGTGAAGATTTTCCGGAACTCGGGATTGTTCAGGACGCGGCGAGAGTGCGCGTTGTCCTTGAACAGGCCGGCCATCGCCAGCACCTGGTAGCGGCGATCGGCGCCGAAGAACAGTTCGGGCGGCCCCATCGCCGCCTCGATGGTGCCGAGCCGCAGACCTTCGGTCTGGCGCGGTGCGCCGCCGAGTTGGCCGGCCGGATAGACCTCGACCTTGATGCGCCCGTTGGTGACTTTTTCCAGCTCGTCCTTGAAGCGCTTGAGCGTCTCGTGCTGGATATCGTTGAGCGTCAGCGTCGCAAACTTCATCGTGATCGGCTGCTGCGCCTGCGCCGGCGCGAATGCAAGCGCGGCCGCCGCCATGCCGATTGCGGCGAGGGTGCTGCTGCGGAACAGCACCGATCGGATGCTCGAATGTGTCATGTGTTATCCCTCCCCCTTGATCCAATGATGCTAGACCAGCGGGAAACGTCGTTTCAATCGCCAAATCCGCGCGCCGCAACCACTGCGGGCATGACGCCATGCCGCGTCGGTAGAGGAGGCGCCTCAGCGCCACGGTCCTGCCCATGAGATGGGCGGGACGCGGCCGATATGCCCCTCTGCGTTACGGCACTTGTGTTTCGGTCGATTGTGCCAGATGCGGCTTGCGGCGTCCGATCCCCTGCGAGCAACCGCCGAATTCCGAAGTGTGTCACCTGACGGCTAATCCGGACGGCTGCGCCCGCGCCTGCGGATTTCGTCGACGGCGCGCTCGCCGTTCCGGGCGAATTTGCGCAGGAAGGCGGAGAGTGCCGCGAAATCCTTGCGCGATACACTTTCGAACAGGATGTCATTGATCTCGCGAACCAACGGCGCCACCTCGCGGATCGCCTCTTCGCCGCGCCGCGAGAGCCTGACCAGCACGCCGCGGCGGTCGCGCGGATTGATCCGCTTGACCAGAAGGCCTTTGCGGATCAGGCGGCCGACCTCGGTCGTGACATGCGGCGGCGCAAGCTGGACGTAGTCGGCGATCGCGCGGATTGAAACACCATCGGTCTGCTGCCGGTAGGCGGTGCCGATCATCACCGCAAACTGCGATCCGGTGAGCCCCATGGCGCGCCCGAAGGCCTCGCGGCAGTCGGCGAGGTGGCCGAGCGCCAGCACCATCAGATAGAGCGTCTCCCGGAACGCGTCGTCCCCGCCGCGGTCGAGCAGCGCCGGATGCGACACGGTCCGCGGCGCGGCAAAGGTGGAATTGCGCCAGGGTGGGGCCCTCGGGGCAGGGGCGGATTTGCGGGAATTCGCCATGCGCAAGCGCGGGTTGAGGCGGGGAGGTCGCCGATTTGGTGCGGCAGGATGCGCCGGAATTGACCCCGGCGCAATAGCTACATAATGTAGCTAAATTCCGAACCTATCGAGATGGGGTCCGCGCCATGTCCACCGCCCAAGCCACGTCATCGCGTTTGCTGCGCACCGGCGACGAGTACCTGCGCTCGCTGCGCGACGGCCGCCAGGTGTTCATCGACGGCGAGCGCGTCAAGGACGTCACGGCGCATCCGGCGTTCCGCGAGGCGGCGCGTTCGATTGCTCGGCTTTACGACATCGCGGCCGATCCGGCCAACCGCGAGCTGATGACGTTTGCCTCGCCCAAGACCGGCGCGCCGGTGCTGCGCGCCTACCAGATTCCGAAGACGCATGCCGATCTCAAGGCGCGGCGGCTGTTTCACGAGAAATGGGCGGAGGCGACCTTCGGCCTGATGGGCCGCACGCCCGACCACGTCGCGGGCTTCTTCTGCGGCTATGCCGGCGCGCCGGAAATCTTCGCCGGCGGCGGCCAAAAATTCGCGGACAATGTGGTGAAGTTCTACGAGCGGATGCGCGACGAGCACCTCTACGTCAGCTACGCCATCGTGCCGCCGCAGATCGACCGCTCCAAGCCCGCGCACAAGCAGAGCGACCCGGCGCTCTACGCCGGCGTGGTGAAGGAGCGCGACGACGGCATCGTGATCTCGGGCGCCCAGCAGCTTGCGACCGGCGGGCCGTTGTCGGACTGGCTGCAGCTCGCATGCATCCACCCGCTTCAGCCGGGCGACGAGAACTACGCCAACGCGGTCTGTGTTCCGATCGACGCGCCCGGCCTCAAGCTCTATCCACGCAGGCCGTTCGCGCTCGGCGCGCGCAATTCGTTCGACAACCCGCTGTCGAGCCGGTTCGACGAGTCCGACGCCTATGTGGTGTTCGACAACGTGTTCGTGCCCTGGGAGAATGTGTTCATCTACCGCAATCCGGAAATCTCCCGCGACCAGTGGTGGAAGACGCCGTCGCATCTGCTTGGCAACCACCAGGCGCAGTGCCGCTACGTCACCAAGCTCCGCTTCATGGTGGGGCTGGCGCAGCGCATGAACGAGATGACCGGAAACGTTGCGGCCCCGCCGGTGCAGGTGATGATGGGCGAGCTTGCTGCGCTGGTGTCGATCTACGAGGCGCTGCTGCATTCGCACGAGGCCACGGCGACGATCGTCAACGGCGTGCTGTGGCCGCACCGCACCACGCTCTATTCGGCGATGGCGATGCAGTCGGAGCTGAACGGACGGATGCTGGAGATGATCCGCGAGCTTGCGGGCGGCGCCTTCATCACGCTGCCGTCGTCGCTCGCCGATCTCGAAAGCCCGCAGACCGCGCCCGACATGGAGCGCTACATGCGCTCGGCCTCGACCGACGCCAAGGGCCGAGTCGCGCTGATGCGGCTGATGTGGGACTTCATCGGCTCGGAGTTCGGCAGCCGCCATCAGCAGTACGAGAAGTTCTACGGCGGCGCGTCGTTCCTGGTGAAGATGAACGTCAACCGCTACTTCGACTGGAAGCGGGCGACGGGGCTGGTCGATCAGGCGCTGAAGCTACCGGCGGTCGAAAATTGAAGCGCACCGCGCGCGGGGTCCCGGTTATCGGCGATTGGACCGGGGTCCCGGGTCAGCATCGCAGCATTCGCTGATGCTCATGCTGCGCTGCGCCCGGGGCAAGCGCCTTACTTCCCGTCCAGCCCCAGTTCCTTCCACCGCTTCTGCGCGGCCTGCACGTCGGCCTCGTCCGGCCAGACCTTCGGCGGGAAGCGCGCGCCGCCCAGTTCCGGATCGGGGTCGTAGTCGAGGTTCATGGTGGCGTCGATCAGAACCCGGTTCCACTTGCCGGTGCCGAACAGCGCCGGATTGCGGTCGCGCTTGCGCGTCGACGGATCGAGCCCCGCGCCGAACGTATCCGGCATGATGATGACGTCGTTCTCGCCGGCGTTGACGCGGTGCGCGATGGCCCAGTCCACCGCGGCGTAGTCGTGGATGTCGATGTCGTCGTCGACCACGGTGATGTGCTTGTAGCGCACGTGCGCCGCCGACGAGCCCCAGATCGCGTTTGCCGCCTGCTTCGCCTGGTTGCGGTAGGACGACTTCATGCGGATCAGCAGGTTGATCCCGGTCTGCACCGGCGGGCACCACACGTCGGTGATACCCGGCACGCCGGCGCGGTCGAGCACGTTCCAGGCGGTCGAAGCGCGCATGATCGAGGAGCAGATGCCGTTTTCCGAAAAGGATCCGGGCAGCGAGCCTTCGATCGCGCCGCGCAGGATCGGATTGTTGCGGTGGGTGATGGCGGTGACGCGGATCGTCGGCTTCGGGCTCTTGTCGCCCGCGACATAGCCGGTGAACTCCGCGAACGGGCCTTCCATGTCCCAGTTCTTGGGATCGAGCTGGAGCATGCCCTCGATCACGATCTCGGCGGTGGCCGGCACGTAAAGGTCGACGGTCTCGCATTTGACGAGGTCGACCGGCTCGCCGCGGATCGAGCCCATCACGTCGTATTCGCAGACGCCCTTGGGCACCGGTGAGCCGCCGGTGAAGCCGAGCGACGGCTCCCAGCCGATGGCGACCGCAATCGGCATTTCCGACGAGCCTCCGTTCTGCCAGGCGGTGACGTGATGGCCGATGTGCTGCGCGCGCCACATCAGGATCGGGATGCGGTCCTTGGCGCTCACCATGCCACGGTAGATGCCGACGTTCATGACGCCGGTGGTCGGGTCCTTGGTGACGACGCCGCCGTAGGTCAGCAGATAGCGCCCGCCGTCGACCCGGTTCCATTGCGGAGTCGGGAAGTCGTAGAGGTCGATGTCCTTGCCGGTGATGACGTTCTCCTTGCAGGGCCCATCCTTCACGATGCGCGGCGGGACCTTGCCTTCGAGAATCGTCCGGCCGAGCCTGACCAGCTCGCGCGGATGCGTATTGGCCTCAAGCCCCATCATCATCGCGACGCGCTTGTAGCTGCCTAGCCCGCCGGCGAACACCTGGCCGCAGCGGGTGGTGTTCTTGTTGTAGTCCTTGATGTTCTTGAACAGCAGCGCGGGCCCGGTGCCGGGCCCCTGCGCCACGCGCGTGACGGTGCCGAGCTCGACGTTCCAGTCCACCTCGGCGTCGATCTCGCGCAACTCGCCCGCGGTCTTCAGGGCCTTCATCCAGTTGCGCATGTCGCCGAAGGCGACCGGTTTGCGCTCGACACTCATGGCTTCTCCTTTACGGCAATTCGTTCGGCGGCGAATCTTTCAGCAGGCGGCGCAATCTCGGTGACGAGGTCGCGCACCAGCGTCTTGTTGGACAACGGCGATAGCGTCATCTCCCGCGGCTCGAGCCGCGCGGTGCACGCATAGACGGTCTCGCCGTCCAGTTCCATCATGCATTCCTTGCAGGCGTTGGCGTTGATGCAGGAAAAGCGGATCGCCAGCGACGGGTCCTTGTTCACCCTGATCCAGCGCAACCCGTCGAGCACAGACTGGCCGCGCTCGAATGGCACCGCGTGGGCCTCCCAGCGGCCCGCGGCGGGGTCCTCGCCGCGCCAGATTTTCAAGGTCGCGGTCTCGGTCATTGCGCGGCGACCTCGGTGCGCGGGGCAGGGGGTCGCGACACCTCCAGCCGCCCGCCGTTCAGGCGGACGGTCTGGTTGAGCCGCCATTCCGGCAGCATGCCGGGGAAATCCTCGCGCTGGTGCGCGCCACGGCTTTCGGTGCGCGCGAGCGCGGCTTCCGTTACCGAGCGCGCGACGGTGAGCATGTTGCGCAGGTCGAACCAGTCGAGCCGCTGCATGTCGAAACGCCCTCCGTCGCCGAACGGGCGGTCGCCGAGCGCCGCAGTCATATCGGCGACGACTGCAAGCGCGCGTTTCAAGCCAGCCTCGGTCCGCAGCGGGCCGACGTCGTCTGCCATGACCGCTTGCAGGCGCTGGAGCATGGCGGCGCTGTTCGGCACCTCTTTGGGACCGTCGCCTGCAATCAGAGCGACGGCTTCGTCCGCCGCGCCGTTCGGCGCAGGCACGGCCTTCGTCGCCTTGGCGTGGGCGGCCGCGGTCCGTCCGGCTTCGCGTCCGAATACCAGCGCCTCGGTGATGGCGTTGCCCGATAGCCGGTTGGCGCCGTTCGCACCGCCGACCGCTTCGCCGGCGACGAGCAGGCCTGACACCTCGGTGCGCATCCTGACGTCGGCCGCGACCCCGCCCATGTGGTAATGCGCGATGGGCGCGACCTCGACCGGCATTTTTGTCAGGTCGATGCCGTTTGCCGCCAGCCGGTCGATCACCGGCCCGAAGGCCTCGCGCAGCTTGGCCTCCGGCACGTGCTGGAAGCTCAGGTATGCCCCGCCGTGCGGCGAGCCGCGGCCGGCCTCGACCTCCTTCAGGATCGCGTAGGTGCCGAGATCGCGCGTGATGACGTATCTGCCGTCCTCCGTCACGCCGTAGCGGTCGGTGAACTCCTGCATGTCCCTGTTCAAGAGCCGCCCGCCGAGCTTGTAGCGGAACGGGTCCCACATGATCGGGTCCATGCCGATCAGCCGCGGCGCGAGATGCCCGATCGGGAAGAACTGCACGAACTCCATGTCGATCAGCGGCGCGCCCGCGCGGAGACAAAGCGCGTAGCCGTCGCCGCCCATGTTGGCGGAGGCGCTGTTGCGGCGGTAGAGCCGCGTGAGCCCGCCGGTTGCGACCGCGGTGGCCTTCGCCGAGATGACGACCGGTGCGCCGGAGCCGGCGTGCCAGGCGACCGCGCCGCGCACTTCGCCCTCGGATTTGATCAGGTCGACCACGCACAGGTCGCCTGCGCGCGCGACGCTCTTGAGCTTGTAGACCGCGGTGCGCAGTGTCTTCGACACCGCGGGCCCGGTGTTGAGGAAGTCGACATAGACGCAGCGCGGCCGGTCGTGCCCCGGCGCGAAGGCCGAGGTGATCTTGCCGTCCTTGCGCGCCCAGCCGACGCCCCAGGCCTCCATTTCCCGGATGCATTCGGGGCCCTGCTCGCAGAGCAATTGCGAGAGCGGCTCGTTGCACAACCCGCGGCCCGCAGTGAGCGTATCTTTGTAATGATGGCTCCAGTGGTCCGGCGCTTCCTCGCCGAGCGCGACCGCGACCGTCATTTGCGCCATCACGGTCGCACCGCCGCGGCCGATCAGGCTCCTGTCGATCAGCAGCACGCGGCAGCCCGCGCGCGCGGCCTCGATCGCGGCATACATGCCGGCCGCGCCGGAGCCGATCACCAGGACGTCGGTTTCGATATGCACGGGCGAGGTGCTCATGGGCGCAACTGACGGGACCCTCTCGGTTCGTCATTCCGGGACGGCGCGTAGCGCCGGACCCGGAATCCAGTGCGGCTTACGCCACGTTTTGCTGCTCTGGATTCCGGGTTCGCGCTTCGCGCGACCCGGAATGACCAGCAGCTATATCACGCGCTTGCGGCAGCCTTCCGTTTCCTGGCCGCGAGCTTCACCGCGTCCATCACCTCCGGATAGGTCGCGCAGCGGCACAGGTTGCCGGTCAGGTAGTGCTTGATCTGCTCCTCGTCCGGGTCCGGATGCTCATCGAGCAATTGCGTCACCATCAGGATGAAGCCCGGCGTGCAATAGCCGCACTGGAACGCGCTCGCCTCGATAAAAGCCTCCTGCACCGGCGAAAGCTTCCCGGCGCCGTCGAGCGCCTCGACCGTGCGCACGTCCGCGCCGTCGACGAACGATGCCAGATAGAGGCAGCCCGACACCGAACGACCGTTGACGATGACGGTGCAGCAGCCGCACAGGCCCTGACCGCAGGTCTCGCGCGCGCCGGTGAGCCCGAAGTGGGTCTGCAGCAGCTCGACCAGGTTGTGATGCGGCTTCACATCGGCGGAAACCGGCGCGCCGTTGAGGGTGAAGGTGATGGTGCGGGTCGCGGTCATGTCACGCTTCCTCCAACGGCTTGCCCTGTTTCGCGCGGATCGCGCGATACACCGCCTCGGCGTTGAGCGGCATTTCCATCAGCCGCACGCCGCAGGCGTCGTCGATGGCATTGGCCAGCGCGGGGCCGACGCAGAATGTCGCGACCTCGCCCACGCCCTTTGCGCCGAACGGGCCGTTCGACTGGTCGTGCTCGACGTAGTGGCTTTCCAGCACGCTCGGCAGGTCGTGGAAGCCGGGGATCTTGTAATCGGCGAGCGAGGCGTTGGTCACCTGGCCGCCGTCGAGGTGCATCTTCTCAAACATGCTGAAGCCGAGATGCATCAGCGCCGCGCCAGAGATCTGCGTTTCGACGCTCTTGGGATTGATCGCCTTGCCGCAGTCGACCACGTTGACCAGCTTGGTGATCTTGACGTGGCCGGTCTCGATGTCGACTTCGACTTCTGCGCCGGACCCGGCGACCATCCAGAACGGCGTGACGTTCGGGCTCTGCCCGGTGCCGGGCGCGGGCGGCGTGTAGTCCGGCTTGTAGATGCCGGAACCGATCACGTTGCCGGCCTGCATGCCATAGCGCTTCTGGAACAGGTCGGCGATCGGGATGTTGGAGCCCTCAGGCTCGCCGACCTCCTTCGCCAAGGCCTTCAGCTTGTCGCGGGCGTCCTCGGCGGCGCGCCGCACGGCGTGACCCATGTGGAACAGCGAGCGTGAGCCGAGCGTGCCCATGTCGTAGGGCGTCACGTCGGTGTCGCGCGGCGTGACGCGCACGTCCTCGGCCGGGATGTTGAGGATTTCGGCGACCATCTGCGCCATCGCGGTGTCGGAGCCCTGGCCCATGTCGACGGTGCCGCAATAGAGCGTGGCCGAGCCGTCGGCGGCGACGTTGACGATGGCGACCGAGGTGGTCGGAGAAATCACCGCCTTGTTGGCGATGGCAAAGCCGCGGCCGCGCTTGATGTGGCCGCTGCCGCCCTTGTCGAAGGGCTTGGACCACTCCATACGCTCCAGCACCTTGTCCATGACCTTGTCGACCGGGTGGTCCTTGAGCATCTGGCCGGTGGCGTGCGGCTTTCCTTCGACGGCGAGGTTCTTCCGGCGGAACTCGACCGGGTCCATGTTCAGCGCGCGCGCCATCATGTCGGTGTGGTTCTCGTAGGCCCACACCAGCTGCGGCACGCCGAAGCCGCGGAGTGCGCCGGCCGGCGTCATGTTGGTGTAGAGCGCGTAGGAATCGATCCAGACGTTGTCGATGTCGTAGGGGCCGGCGGCGGTGAGGCCCGATTTCTGCGTCACGCGCGGACCGATGTCGGCGTAAGCGCCGCCGTTCCAGAACACCTCGCACTTGCGCGCGACGATCCTGCCGTCCTTGTCGACGCCGGACTTGATGCGGAACGTCGAGGGGTGGCGGGTGATCTGGTAGAACATCTCCTCGAAAGTGTAGGCGATCTTCACCGGCTTGCGCGCGATCATCGACAGCGCGAGCGCCAGCGCCTCGAGCTTGATGTAGAGCTTCGAACCGTAGCCCGAGCCGAGATACGGCACCTTGATCCGCACCTTGTTCTCCGGCCAGCCGAGCAGGCGGGCCATCTCGGTGCGCACGAACGACGGGCCTTGCGTCGAGTCGTAGAAGGTGACGCCCGTCTCCCTGTAATCGCAGATGCAGGCGAACGGCTCGAACGACAGGTGCAGGACCTTCTGGGTCTTGAACTCGTGCTCGAACTTGTGGGCGGCCGCGGCATAGGCCTTGTCGAAGTCGCCGCGGCGCAGCCGGTAGTCGAGCGCGAGGTTGGTACCCTTGGCGCCCTTGAGGTGCTTGAGGTCGGCGAAGGTGCCGGCGGGCTTGAGCTCCTCGTGAACGAAAATATTCGTGTCGAGCGCCTCGACCTCGTCGTAGATCGCCGGCAGCTCCTCGTATTCGGCGGTGATGAGCTGCACCGCCTCTTCCGCGATATGCGGGTCGGCCGAAATGACCGCCGCGACCGGCTCGCCGACGAAACGCACCTTGCCGTCGGCCAGGATCGGCTGGTCGTGGAACGCCGGCCCGTAATAGGGGTGCGGCAGAACCTTCCGGACGTCGTCGACGGTGACGACGTGCAACACGCCCGGCAGCTTCTTTGCCGCGCTGGTGTCAACCGACTTGATGCGGCCGTGCGGCACGGTGCTGCGGAACAGCTTTGCATGCAGCATGCCCGGCAGGCGCATGGTGTGGGTGTATTCGGCGCGGCCGGTGACCTTGTCGCGGCCTTCCAGGCGCGGCACCGAGCGTCCGACCTGGGCGCCGGCCTTGGCGGCGGGGTTCAGCGTCGTGGCCATGGTTACGCTCCAGTTCCCTGCATCGCCGCACGCACCGCGCGCCCGACATAGACCCGCATCAGCTCGCGCTTGTACGGCATCGAGCCGCGCACGTCGGCGATGAACTCGGACTCCTCGATGGCGGCATCGCCGGCGGCCTTGAGCAGCTTGTCGTCGACGGTCTTGCCGTTGAGCACGGTCTCGGCGGCCTTTAGCCGCGTCGCCTTAGTGGTCGCGGCGCTGCCGACCACGCGCGCCGACTTGATCGCGCCGCCGTCCGCGTCCAGCACGACCGCGACGCCGAGCGCCGGCCAGTCGTCGGCCGAGCCGGTGGTAACCTTCATGTAGGCGCCTTTCTTCGCGCCCTGCGACGGCACGTGGACCTCTGAGATCAACTCGTTCTTGTCCAGCACGGTCTCGTAGTATCCGGTGAACAGCTCTTCGAGCGGCAGCTTGCGCTCGCCCTTCGGTCCCACGATCGTCAGCGTCGCGCCGAGCGCCATCAGCACCGGCGGCAGGTCCATGTGCGGATCGCCGTGCGCCAGCGCGCCGCCGACGGTCGCGACGTTACGCACGCGCACGTTGGACAGCGTGCGCATGGTCCGTGTCACGACCGGCGCGTGCTTCTTCACGTCGGCCGAACGCTCGACCGCGTTGAGCGTGGTCATCGCGCCGATGCGAAGCCCGTCGCCCGACGCCGCGATGCCGGAGTACTTCGCCTCGATCTTGCGCAGGCTGACGAGCTTCTGCGGACGGAACACGCCGGCCTTCATCATCAGCATCAGCGCGGTGCCGCCCGCGATCGGGCGCACCGTCTCGTCGTCGGGATCGAGGAGCTTGACCGCCGCCGCAAGCGAGGTGGGTTCGGCGAGTTCGAAGGGGATCATCGGACCTCCGGCAGACTCTAGCTTTTCTTTTGATTGGGCATGATCTTATCCGAAAACCGGTTCTCACTCTTCGGGATCATGCCCTAAGCGACCGCGCCCGGGGCGAAGGCCGCGCTCAGCCGTTTGGCGAATTCCTTTTCCATCTCCTTGGCCTTGGCGCGCAGCACCGGTTGCCCGATGCTGCCGAGCTTGCCGGCCAGCGTGGATTCGACGGAATAGGTGACCTTGGTGTTGGCGCCGTCCTCGGCGAGCCTCGTGACCGACTTGGCCGTGAGGCGGCCGACCACGCCGAGCGGCGTGCCCTCGATCTTGGCCTCGATCTCGGACGGTTCGTCGATGCGGGTGACTTCGACGGTCACCGCGAACCTGAATTTCATGTAGGCGACGCGGGTTTCGAACACGGCTTCGTAGTGCGTCGGGTCGATTTCCTTGAGGTCCTTCACGCCGTCGACGAAGCGTACGAACGAGTTGGCGTCGCGCAGCGTCTTGAACACCGTTTCGCGCGGTGCGTTGACCGTGAATTCGCCCGATACCTGCATGGGGAACGCAAAATCCTACTTTGGAACGAAAGAAAAGCGCATTGGGCGGGCGAGGTCAAACATGACCCCCGGCGCCGGGTGCATGGCGACTTGCGCGATCTTGCGCCCGGCGCTGAGCCGAGACACGGTCGCTTGCGCGCGGGAGACGCCTAGCCGCGCCCCCGCAGTTCCAGCACCCGGTCCACCATCTCGCCGGCCTGGCCGAGGTAGTTTGCGGGATCGCAGAGCTTCTCCAGTTCCGCGCGGCCGAGGTGCTTGGCGATCTCCTTGTTCTCGGCGAGCAGGTCCACCAAGGGCCGCCCGGTCGCGACGACCTGGCGGCAGATGTCGTAGACGAGATCGTGCGCGTATTGCCGGCCGAGGTGAGGGCCGAGCCCCATCATCACCGCCTCCGACACGATCAGGCCCTTGGTGATGTCGAGATTGGCGCGCATCCGCTTTTCGTCGACCTGAAGTCCGGAGACCAGGAAGCGCGTCTGGGCGAGGCAGCCCGCGGTGAGCACGAAAATCTCCGGCAGGACGATCCACTCGATCTCCCACTGGCCGGTTGCACGCTCGTGGTCTTGCTCCATGGCGTTGAGCAGCGCCGTCGTCTGCGTGCGGATGACGCCGCTCTGTGCGGTGATATAGACGCAGGAAATCGGATTGCGCTTCTGCGGCATGGTGGACGACGAGCCGCGGCCCTCGTGGAACGGCTCGTAGACCTCCTCGACCTCGGTCTGCATCATCAGCTTCACGTCGAAGGCGATCTTGCCGCAGATGCCGGCGACGAGCGCAAGGAAGCAGCCCACCTCCGCGATCCGGTCGTGCACGGTGTGCCAGGCGATTTCCGGCTGCGCCAGATCCAGTTCCTTCGCCAGCTCTACCTGCGTGCGCAGTCCGTCCTTGCCGAGCGAGGACAACGTGCCCGCAGCCCCGCCGAATTCGAACACCAGCACGCGCTCGCGCAATTGCTTGAGCCGCTGCTTGTGGCGCTCGAAGGCGGCGAGATAGGTCGCGCATTTGTAGCCAAAGGTGATCGGCACCGCTTGCTGCAGGTTGCTGCGGCCGGCCATCACGGTATCGCGGTGTTTCTTCGCGAGCGCCGCGAGCGCGTCGGAGATCGCGTCGATGTCCTTCTCGATCAGCGTAAGGCTGTCGCGGATCTGCATGATCGTCGCGGTGTCGGTGATGTCCTGTGTGGTCGCGCCCCAGTGGCACCATTCGCCCAAGCCGCCCTTGCAGAGCTTCACGAGCTGCGCAACGACCGGCAGCACCGGATAGCCGATGCGCTCGGTCTCCTTCTTTAGTTTGTCGATGTCGAAGAACTCGAATTTGCAGTGCTTGACGATCTCGTCGCAGGCCTCCTGCGGAATGATGCCGAGCCGCGCCTGGGCGCGGGCGAGCCCCGCCTCGAAGTCGAGATACTTCTGGATCCGGCCGCCGTCGGACCAGATCTGCCGCATGGCCTCGTTGCCGAAGATGTCCTTGAAAATGGCGGAGTCGATGGTGCCTGCGGGCATGATGGGCCTTTCGTGTTGATACGCGCGCGTCTCTTAGCAAGGAGACCGGCAGGCTGTCATGGCCATACGCCGCCGTCCGCGGGACGGCGGCGGTCCGGACGCGGCAGGCTTCGGGCAGTGACGGCGGCTACTTCGTCTTGATGCCGGTCTTGGCCACCAGCGCCCGCCATTTGGCGGTTTCGCTCTCGATGCGAGTCATCACCGCCTGCGGCGCGCCGGGCTCGGCTTCGAAGCCCTGCTTGCGCATGGCCTCCTGGGTTTCCGGATCGCTCAGCACGGCGGTCAGCTCGGCGTTGAGCTTGGCGGCGATCGCGTCGGGCGTAGCCGCCGGCAGCATGAACGCCATCCAAAGCGACACCTCGTAGTCCGGCACGCCGGACTCGATCATGGTCGGTATGTCGGAAAGGGCTGCCACGCGCTTGCGCCCGGTGGTCGCAAGCGCCCGCAGCTGGCCGGAGCGGACGTTCTGCAGAACCGGCGCGATGGTGGCGAACTGCATCTCCAGCCGTCCGGTGACCATGTCGATCAGCGACTGCGACGAGCTCTTGTAGGGCACGTGCGTGATGTTGATGCCCGTCTGCGACGCGAACTGCGCGGTGCCGAGATGCGCGAGGCTGGCGATGCCGGCCGAGCCGTAGTTCAGCGTGCCGGGCTTCGACTTCGCCAGCGCGACCAGCTCCGGAATGGTTTTGGCCGGGAGCCCGGGCCAGACGACCAGCACGTAGGGCGCGGCGCCGATCATGCCGATCGGCTTGAAATCCTTGACCGGATTGTAGGGAAGAACGTTGCCGAGCGCGGGCGAGACCGCATGCGTGCTGCCGGTAACGAGGCCGATGGTGTAGCCGTCGGGCGCGGACTTCGCGGCGATGTCGACGCCGATGGCGCCGCTTGCGCCGGGGCGGTTTTCGACCACGATCTGCTGGCCGAGCCGCGTGCCGAGCTTCTGCACCAGGATGCGGCTGACCACGTCCGAACTTGCGCCGGCCGGGAACGGCACAATCAGACGGATCGGACGTTCGGGGTATGTCGCCTGCGCCACTGCCGGTGCGAACGGCAGCGCGACCAGTGCCAACAGGCCCAATGCGATACGCTTCATGATGTGACCTCCCGTGCCAATCCCGTGATCAATTCTTCCAGATCGTTCAGTCCGTTGGAGCGCGGCGATCCGCCCATGTGCGGGACCAGGATCACGTTGTCGATGGCGAGCAGCTCGTCGTCCTCGGCCATCGGCTCCTGATAGAGCGGGTCGAGCGCGAAGCCGCCGACGCGGCCCGAGCGCAACGCCTCGATCAGCGCGCCGCGGTCGACGATCGCGGCGTCGGACACGTTAACGATACAGGCGCCGGGTTTCACCTGCGCGAGCTCGTCGCGCCCGATCAGACCGCGTGTCGCGGGCGTCCGCGGCAGTTGCGGCGTTATCCAGTCGCTTTCGGCGAGCAGGGAGGGCAGCGGTGCGTAGCTCGCCTTCAGCGCGCGCTCTTCGGACTCCGAAAGCCGCGTGCGCTGCCAATAGAGCACGCGCATCTCGAAGGCCGCTGCGCGCAGCGCCAGTTCGCGGCCGATTTCGCCCAGCCCAATGATGCCGACGGTCGAGCCGTGCAACGGCCGCAGGCCGCTCACGCGGGCGAAATTGGCGCCCGGAGTGTGGCGGCGGTCGAACGGCTTGAGCGTATACCCTGCCGCCGCGATGCGGTCCGCGGTGACGACGCCGATCAGGCAGTCGAGCTTGCGCGCCAGCGCCAGGATCAGCGCGAAGGTCTGCTCGGCGCAGGACACGTTGGCGCGACGACGGAGCGGCAGCACCTTGACGCCGCGCGCGGCGCAGGCCGCGGTGTCGATGTTGCGGAGAATCGCGCCGTATTTCTGCACGGCGCGCAGCTTTGGGCCGGCCGAGAGTTCTTCAGGACCGACGCGGAAGCCCTCCACCACCAGCGCGCAGGCGTCGCCAAGCTGCGCGCGCATCTCGTCCGCGGACGTGACCAGCCGCACGTCCGCGGGATAGAGCCCCGGCGATCCGGCCCGGACGCGCTCGCACCAGCCGGCGAAATCGGGCTCGTCGACCGACATGAAATCGGCAAAGGCCGCATGGCGCTCCGCGGGTGTGCCCGGGTCGAGCACGATCTGGATCAGCCGCGTGAACGGGTCGTCCTCGACGACGATGATGGGCTTGCCGGGCATGGGTCGGCTCCGGCTCAGCTCTGGCGCGGCTCGAGGTCGATCCGCAGCGCCGTGGTGACGCGATTGTGCATGATATAGGTGCCTGCGAGCACCGTGAGCTCCACCACCTCGCGCTCGCTGTAGTGCTTGCGCACGGCGTTGAACACGTCGTCGGGCACCTCCGGCGCGGCGACGATGGCGTCGACGTAGCCGAGTGCGGCCCGCTCGGCCTCGCTGAAGAACTTCGAACCGCGCCAGTCCTTGAGCGCCTCGCACTCTTCCAGGCTGACGCCGTCCGGCACCGCAATGGACGGCACGTGCTGCTGCAGCGCGTAGGCGTATTTCACCGTCTGCGCGATCCGCACGATCGCGATCTCGCGCAGCCGCGGCGGCAGCTTGGTCTTCCAGCGGATCGCGCCGATGTGCTCGAACCACGCCATGCAGACCGTCGGCGTGTGCAGCAGCAGCTTGTAGACGTTGATCAGCTTGCCGCGCGCGCCCTTGATCTTGGCGATCTCGGCGGCGAGCTCAGGATGGTCCTTCTCCTCGATGTACGATACGCGGGCCACTTACGCCTCCCCAATTTCTCTTAAGATTTCCTCGGTGTGCTCGCCGACTTTCGGCGGTGCGCGGTCGGCCGCGGCTCTGCGGCCGTCGATGGTCATCGGCGAGCGCACGCTCGGGATCGAGCCGCCCTTGGCGTCCTTGTGCGGTAGGTCGAGCCGCATGCCGCGCGCGATCACCTGCGGATCGGCGAAGGCGTCGGCGATGGTGTTGATCGGGCCCGCTGGCACGCCGGCCTTTTCGAATTCGTCCGCAAGCCCGGCTTTGGTGAACCGCTGCGTCAGCTCGCTGAGGCGCGGAATGAGAGTCGCGCGGTTCACCACCCGGCCGGCGTTGGTCGCATAGCGTTCGTCTCTGGACATATCGGGATCGCCGAGGATCGCCATCATCTTCACGAACTGGCTGTCGTTGCCGCAGGCGATCAGCACGTGGCCGTCGGAGCACGGGAACGTCTGATACGGCACCACGGCGGGATGGGCATTGCCCATGCGCTTCGGCGGCGTGCCGGAGACGAGATAGAACAGCGCCTGGTTGGCGAGCACGCCGACGAGCGAGTCCATCAGCGCCATGTCGATGTAGCTGCCCTTGCCGGTGGTCTCGCGCTCCTTGAGCGCAGCAGTCACTGCCAACGCCGAATAGACGCCGGTGAACACGTCGGCGAAGGCGACGCCGAGCCGCATCGGCTCGCCGTCGGCGGGGCCGGTGATGTCCATGATCCCGCTCATGCCCTGCACCAGCAGGTCGTAGCCCGCGCGGTGCGCGTAGGGGCCGTCCTGGCCGAAGCCGGTGATCGAGCAATAGACCAGGCGCGGGTTGTCAGCGGCGAGGTTCTGGTAGTCGAGCCCGTATTTCTTCAAGCCGCCGAACTTGAAGTTTTCGATCACGACGTCGGAGCGCGCCGCGAGCTTCCGCACCACGCGCTGGCCGTCCTCGGTCTCGAAATCGACCGCGATCGAGCGCTTGCCGCGGTTGCAGGCGAGGTAATAGGCGGAGGCCAGCCGGCCGCCGTCCTTGTCCTCCATGAACGGCGGGCCCCAGCCGCGGGTGTCATCGCCCGCGCCCGGGCGCTCGACCTTGATCACCTCGGCGCCGAGATCGGCCAGCGTCTGGCCGCACCAGGGGCCGGCGAGAATGCGCGCCAGTTCCAGCACGCGGATGCCACTCAACGGACCGGGCATTTCGGCTACTTCACCCGGAAGCGCTCGACGGCGCGCTCGTCGACCTCAATCCCAAGGCCGGGGCCTTGCGGCAGCGCGACCAGCCCGTCCTTCAGCGGCAGCGGACGGCGCACGATGTCCTCGCCGAGATAGAAGTGCGTGAGGCTCACGCCCCAATCGGCCTTGGGCACCGCGCATGCGAGATGCAGTGCCGCCGCGCTGGAGATGCTCGACTCGGCGATCTTGGCCGCGATGTTCACCGACAGGCCGAGCTTCTGGCACAGCTTCCCGGCTTCGACCGCGGCCGAGATGCCGCCCAGCTTGATGAGTTTCAGCGACACGCCGCGTGCGCCGGCCGCCGCGCTGGTCCGGATGTCGGCGAACGAGTGAATGCCTTCGTCGATTCCGATCGGGACTTTGGTGGCGCGGGTGAGCTTCTTCAGCCCGTCGATGTCGTCGTAGGCCAGCGGCTGCTCGACGAACATCAGCCGCGCCTTGCGCGTGCCTTCGGCGTAGGCCTTGGCCTCGGCGAGCATGAGCCCGCAATTGGCGTCGGCGCAGAGCGTCGTCTTCGGCAGCGCCGCGCGCACGGCATGCGCGATGGCGATCTCCTGCTTGAGCGGCTTGACACCGACCTTGAGCTTGAAGAAGTCGAAGCCTAGCCGGCGCTTTTCGTGCGCCTCGGCGACGTCCTCGTCGGCGGTCTTGTTGCCCAGCAGCCACATCGGCTTGACCACCTCGCGGCGCGGTCGCGCGACCAGATCGATCAGGCGCGTTCCGGACGCACGCCCGGCGAGATCGAGCAGCGCCATCTCCAATGCTGAATGCGCGCCGCCGTTGCCGAGCAACGCCTGATGCAGCCGCGGGCGCAGCGAAGGCCATTCGCGGGCGTCCTGGCCGACCAGCATGGGACCGAGATGGTCGCGCACAGCGGCGACCAGCCCGCCGAGCGTGTCGCCGGTCATGGTCGGCGCCGACGCGGCCTCGCCCCAGCCGACCTGGCCGCCGGCCGCCTCGACCCGGACCAACAGGTTCTCCGCGGTCGAGACGGTGGCGTTCGCCATTTTCATCGGCGATTTCAGCGGCAGAGCCACCGGGATGGCGTCGACGCGGCGGATAATCAACGGCGCCTGTGCGAGCCGCTCGGACTTGTCCGTTCGGGCGAGGACGTTCACTTGATACCCCTGTTCGGGATCACACCTTGAAGCGTGGATCCAGGTAGTCCCGCAGACTATCACCGAACAGGTTGAAGGCGAACACCGCGAGGCTGATCATCGCGCCGGGGAACAGGATCATCCACGGCGCCTCGCGGTAGAAGTCGGCCGCGTTGCCCGACAGCATCAGGCCCCAGGCTGCGGTCGGCTCGGTGACGCCGAGGCCGAGGAACGACAGCGAGGCTTCGGCCAGGATCGCCTGCGCGATGAAGGCCGTCAGCATGATCAAGTATGGCGCCACCACGTTGGGCGCCATGTGGCGGAAGATGATGCGACTGTGCGAGTAGCCGGCCGCGCGCGCGGCGTCGACATAGGGCATCACGCGCACCGAGAGCGCCGCGGCGCGGACCACACGCGCCACGCGCGGAATGATCGGGACGGCGATGGCGATGATCAGGTTCACGTCGACGCCGCCGACCACGAACTTTCGCACCGCCGCGACCACGACCAGCGCCAGCACGATCAGCGGGAAGGCCAGCAGGATGTCGACGAACCGCTGGATCCAGTCGTCGATCTTGCCGCCGAAATAGGCCGAAGCGATACCGAGGATCGCGCCAACGGTGGAGCCGACGAACGACGAGGTGAAGCCGATCACCAGCGCCGTGCGCGAGCCGTAGATCAGCCGCGAACAGATATCGCGCCCGAACGCGTCGGTGCCGCACCAGTGCTCCCACGAGGGCGCGGCCAGGATGCCGGCGAAGTCGATCGCCAGCGGATCGTAGGGCGCAACCCACGGCGAGAAGATGCCGGCGAACATCATCACGACGATGATGAAGAAGCTGATCGCGCCGAGCGGCTGCTGGCGGCAGAACTCCAGATACGGGTTCGGCGCCTTCGGAATGGCCGTATCGGCGGCCGTAGGGGTGGCGATCGTCATGTGTCGTACCGGATGCGCGGATCGAACACGGCGTACAGCAGGTCGATGATGAGATTGACGAAGACGTAGAAGCCCGCGATCAGCATCACCATGCCCTGGATCAGCATGAAGTCGTTGCGCGACACGCTCTGCACGAACAGCTGGCCGATACCGTTGAGGTTGAACACCTGCTCGGTGACGACGAGGCCGCCGATCAGGAAGGTGAATTCCAGGCCGATGACGGTGATCGCGGGCAAGAGTGCATTGCGCAGCGCATGCCGCGAGATGACGAGCTTCTCGTACACGCCCTTGGCGCGCGCGGTGCGGATGTAGTCCTCGTTCAGGACTTCCAGCAGCGAGGAGCGGATCATGCGCGCCACCACCGAGCAATAGCGGTAGCCGACCGCCATGGCCGGCCAGATCAGCTGCTTGAAGTTCTCCCAGGGGTCGACGTAGATCGGCGTAAACGTGATCGGCGGCAGCCAGTTGAAGAATGCCAATAGACTCAGCATGAGCAGCATGCCGAACCAGAACGAGGGGATTGACAGCCCGCCGATGGTCAGAATCCGGACCAGGTAGTCGATCCAGGTATCGCGGAACAGCGCCGCGAGCGTCCCCATAGGCACCGCCAGCAGCACGGCGATGAATGTCGCCATCAGCGCGACCTGGAGCGACAGCTCCAGCCGCAGCATGATCTCCTCCATCACCGGGCGCTCGGTCCACATCGAGATGCCGAAGTCGCCCTTGGCCATGTTGACCATCCACTCCCCGAACTGGGTGAGCAGCGGCCGGTCGAGGCCCAGGCGCTTGCGTTCGGAGTCGATCACCTCCTGGGTGACGTTGCCGCCGTCGCCGCGCAGCTTCACCTCGACGATGTCGCCTGGAACCACGCGCAACATGAAGAACACGAGCACCGCCACGCCGAGCAGCGTGGGGATCATCAGCAGGACGCGGTTGATGGTGTAGCGCAGCATCGTCTCGGTCTCGTGTCCCGGGCCCAGCGCAGCACGACAGTGATGCGCTGCAGACCCGGGATCCAGCTTTCCTTGTCTTGTTAACCGGGGCCCCGGATCAGCGGCGCACCGCTTGCGCGCTGCGCCGCGTCCGGAACACAGGATCGCTTACGTATTCAACCACACGCCTTCGAGCTGGGCGCCGAGATTATGGCTCGGCGACATCTGCCAGCCCATCACGGTCTTGTGGCTCAGCACGATCCGGTGCCACCACAGCAGCGGCTGCTGGTAGGCTTGGTCGAACAGCCGCTTCTCCAGCGCCCGGATGTGCACCTTGCGCTTCTCGACGTCGCGCTCGCGAAGCTGCAGCTCGTACAGCTTGTCGATTTCCTCATCGTTTGCCCGCGACATATTGAGCGGGTTCTTCGAGTGCGAGAGGAACTTGGTCATCGCGAGTGTCGGATCGTCGTTGAACAGGTTCGAGAAGTCGATTGCGACCTCGTAATTCCCGCTGCGCATCGCCGCGATATACGGTCCGGTGTCCGACTGCTTGTGATCGACCGTGACGCCGATCTGGCGCCATTGGTCGACCAGGAACACGCCGGCCGGCGTATAGGGCATCGCGAGGTTGCGGTTCCAGAGCGTGAACTTGAGGTTCTCGTGACCGGCATCCTTGAGGAGCTTGCGGGCTTCCTCGCGGGCCTTCTTGATGTCTTTCGAGAAGCCGGGGAGCTTGGCGAGTTCGGCCTCCGGCGTCGCCAGCGGCGAACCGGGGCGGACCACGCCTCCGACCGAGCGCAGCGTCGAGATGCGCGATAGGCCGCGGCTGCCGCCCCAGCGGTCGATCGCCATCAGCAGCGCCTTGCGCACCCGCACGTCGTCGAACGGCTTCTTCTCGACGTTGAAGGCGACCAGCAGGTTCAGCGTCCAGCTCGATTCCTCGACCCGTAGCCGGTCGCCCATAGCGGCGACCATGCGGTCGCGCTCGGCCGGCGATACGCCGCGGAACTCGGCCAGCACCTGGCCGCCCTGCAGCGCGTTGAGCATCGCCGCCGCCTGCAGCGTGAAGATGCCGCGGTAGGTCTCGAGATAGGGCAGGCCCTTCTTGAAGTAGTTCTCGTTGCGCTTGCCGGAAACGTGGCTGCCCTTGACGTGCTCGACGAAGGTGAACGGTCCGGTGCCGTTGATCTTGCTGCGAGGGCCGGCGGCATTCTCCGCCAGGTCCTTGGCGCTGTAGACCGTGTTCCACGGGCTCGCGAAGTGATCGAGCATCGAGGAATTCGCGGCCTTCATCTTGAACACGACCGTGCTCGCATCCGGCGTCTCGATCGAGGCGATGTCGGAGAAGGTCGCCCGGCGGGTCGAGACCACGCCCTGCGGCGGGTTGCGCAGCCGATCGTAGGTCGCCTTCACGTCGGCCGAAGTAAGCGTCTGGCCGTCGTGGAACTTGACGTTTGGGTGCAGCTTGAAGGTGTAGGACATCAGGTCCGGCGCGACCGTCCAGGACGCCGCAAGATCGCCTTCGACCTCGGGGAACTTGGCGAGGTTGTAACGCAGCAGCGTCGAATAGAACGGCGCGGAGAAATGGAGCGTCGCATAGGTGTCGCTGCCGTGCGGATCGTATTGCGGCGTCTCGGCGCTGATCGCGAAGTTGAAATGGCCGCCGCGCTTGACGGCCTGAGCGCCGGCATGGCGCATGTCCCAATGCACGCCGCCGAGGCCCAAGGCAAAGGCTCCCGCTGTCCCTTTCAGGGCTGTGCGTCTGGTGATCTTCATAGACTTCCTCCCTTGGTGTTACGTCCCGCCGCAGGCCGGCGGCTTTCTTCAGACCTTGATGCAGGCGGCCCAGTGGCCCGGCCGCTTCTCGACCAGCGGCGGGATGGTTTCGCGGCATTCCTGCGTCGCCATCGGGCAGCGGGTATTGAAGACACAACCTGTAGGCGGCGCCATGTGACTCGGCAGTTCGCCTTGAATGAGCCGCGGGGCGCGTGCCTTCTCGACCGTCGGATCGGGCACCGGAGCCGCGTCCAGCAGCACCTTGGTGTAGGGATGCAGCGCGTTGCGATAGATCGTGTCGCGGTCGGCCACCTCCATGACCCGGCCGAAGTACATCACCACCACCCGCATCGAGATATGCCGCACCACCGCGAGATCGTGGGCGATAAACAGGTAGGCGAGGCCGAGCCGGCGCTGCAAATCCTCCAGCAGATTGATGATCTGGCCCTGGATCGACACGTCGAGCGCCGACACCGCTTCGTCGCAGACGATGAACGAGGGCTCCATGGCGAGCGCGCGGGCGATCCCGACGCGCTGGCGCTGGCCGCCTGACAATTGGTGCGGATAGCGCTCGGCGAGCTCCGGCCGCAAACCGACCTGGTTCAGGAGTTCGGCCACGCGCGCCGTCGCAGCCGCGGAGTCGGCCGCGAGCTTATAGACGTGCAGCGGCTCGCCGATGATCTGACCCACGGTCATGCGCGGGTTGAGCGACGAATAGGGGTCCTGGAAGATGACCTGGATCTTGCGCCGCACCGCCTGCATCTCGGCGGGCGAGGCCTTGACCAGATTGATGCCGTCGAACTCGATCTCGCCGCCGGTCGGCTGTTCGAGCCGCAGGATCAGCCGACCGACCGTGGTCTTGCCGCAGCCGGACTCGCCGACGAGGCCCAGCGTCTCGCCGGGGTGGATCGAGAAGCTGACGTCCTCGACCGCGCGCACCACCGCCTTGGCGTGCCCGAGCTTGGCGCGCACCGGGAAGTGCTTGGTGAGATGGCGCACCGACAGCAATGCGCCTTCGCGCACCATCTGCGCCTGCTGCGAACCGGTTCCGCTTGCGGCCCAGGCGATCTTGCCGCCGGCGATCTCCGCGTGGCGGTGGCAGCGCGACTGCGAGCCGTTGTCGGCATTGGCGAGCGGCGGCTCCTGGCCGCAGATGTCGACCCGGAACGGACAACGCGGCGCGAAGCGGCAGCCGGGCGGCGGGTTGGTCAGGTTCGGAACCAGACCTTCGATGGTTTCGAGCCGCATGCCGCGCGGCCGGTCGAGCCTTGGCACCGAGCGCAGCAGCCCCATCGTGTAGGGATGCCGCGGCTCATGGAACACGGCCTCGGCGCGGCCCTGCTCGACCATCTTGGCCGCGTACATGACGATGACACGGTCGGCGTAGCGCGCCACCACGCCGAGATTATGCGTGATGACGATCAGCGCAATGTTGAGTTTGCGCGACAGGTCCTTCATCAGCTCCAGGATTTGCGCCTGGATGGTGACGTCGAGCGCGGTGGTCGGCTCGTCCGCGATCACGAGCTTCGGATTGCAGGCAAGCCCGATGGCGATCATCACGCGCTGGCGCATGCCGCCGGAGAACTGGTGCGGGTACTGGTCGAGCCGGCTTTCGGGATCGGGGATGCCGACCAGCGAGAGCAATTCGACGGCGCGTGCGCGGGCCTGCTCGGCGGTCATGCCGAGATGGATGGTCAGCGGCTCGGTGATCTGCAGCCCGATGGTCAGGAGCGGATTGAGCGAGGTCATCGGCTCCTGGAAGATCATCGAGATATCGCGGCCGCGAATCTCGCGCATCTCCTCGTCGCCGAGGTCCAGCAGCGACCTGCCGTCGAAGGTGATGCGTCCGCGCGTGCGTCCGGTGAGCCGCGGCAGCAGCCGCATGATCGCGAGCGCAGACACCGACTTGCCGGAGCCCGACTCGCCGACGATCGCGACCACCTCGCCGCGTCCGACCTCGAAGCTCAGGCCCTCGACCGCGCGCACGATCCCGCGCGAGGTCTCGAATTGGACATGCAAGTCCTCAACCTCGAGCAGCGGAGCTGCCGGGGCCTGAACCGGCCGGGACATCGTTGAAGAAAGAGCTTCCACCCTGAACCTAAAACACCAGACGCGCGTTTCTTCTCATTGGTATTATGTATACGTGACCTATAGCCGATAGCCATCGGCGCTGTCACGTTCCAAGACCGAGGTGGCCAAAGGTCGCATACGCGGGAATCCCGGGAATATTCCACCCGATGCCGGAAAAATTCAGCCTTTAGTTGGAGCCGAATGTGAACCGCGTTCCAACCGCGGAATGGACGACCTTGTCGCCCAGCGCCGCGCGGGCCAGATCGTAGAACCGGTCGCCGCTGCAATGGCCCGGAATCAGGTGGTCCAGGTCGATCTGCCGGAATTCTTCGATGGTCTGGCGGATGTAATCGTCGCCGAGCGGGGGAACGATATGGAACCCGCCGATCACGGCATGCACCTTTTCGATGCCTGACGCTTTTTGCGCCGCCCGCACGGCATTGATCACACCGCGGTGGCTGCACGAGGTCAGAACCACGAGCCCCTTGCCCTTGACCAGGTAAACGGTTGCAATCTCGTGGTCGAAATCGTCCGGGATGTATTGCCCGACGGTCTTGGCGGCGGGCATTTTCTCCGGATAGCAGCCGAAGCCGTCGAAAATGCCGACGATCTCCTGCGTCGGCAGCAGCGGTTTTTCGAACGACACCTGGCCGATGCGGCCGGTGGTGAAGGCGTGGTCCGCGACGAGAGCCGGGCCTTCCGACATCATCAGCGCGAGGTCGGCGTCGAAGATCGCTTTGCGGTCGATCGCGCCGAAGTTGCCGCCCGGATTCTTGCGCAGGCAAAACGCGTCCTCACCGCCGACGTAGAACGGCAGCTTCGGCTTGAGTCTGCCTTTGTTGGCCGCGAGGAATCCGACCATTCCGCCGAAATGGTCGTAGTGGCCGTGGCTCAGCACCATGGCGTCGAACCGCGACGGGTCGACCTTCAGGATCGCCATGTTGTTGTTGAGCACTTCCGGCGTGTAGCCGAAGTCGACCAGTACGTGGCGCGTTTCGCCGCCGATCTGCGACTCGGCGTGCATGGCGAGGCCCCATTCGCCGTTCAGCGCCGTGCGCGGCGGCGCGTCCGGCGTGGTGTTGCCGCCCGTGCGGCGCTCGATTGCGAGGTCGCCGCGCTTTTCGTTCGGCACGAACTGGATCACGACGTTGTCGGTGACGATGCGGACCGCGAGCCGGTCGACCTCCGGCGGCTTGCGCCCGAGCGGCGGAGCCTCCGCGGTGCGCGAGGCGGCGGCGAGCGCGGTCATCATCGCGGTCACGTAGCCCGCGCCGCCGGCGCAGAGCGATCCGAACGACGCTGCGTCCAGGATGCAGTTGCAGCCGCTGAAGATCATGATCGCTCCTTCAGGCGTGTTGTTCGGTCCGCCGCTACGGGATTATGCTGTCAGGCATCCATGGCTTCAACGAAGAAGAGCGTCTCATGATCCTCCTGTCCAACGGCGGCACCAACATCCAGCACGCCGCGGCGCCGTCCGCGACCGCGCTGGTCGGAACGGTCGACGGCGTCGCGCTGCTCGGCCGCACCGAGCGCGGCTGGGCGGTGAAGCACCGCGCCTTGCAGGGCGTGTTCGTCAGCGGCGTCACCGCGCTCGATGACGGCACGCTGTTCGCCTCGACCCGCGGCGTCGGCATGGCAAAGAGCGACGACGGCGGCATCAAATGGAACTGGGTCAACGGCGGACTCGCGCATCACGAGTTCTGGTCGTGCCGCGCGGGCAAGCTGCAGGGCCGCGACGTGGTGTTCGCCGGCGCGCTGCCGGCGCATCTCTACGTCAGCGAGGACAAGGGCGCGTCGTGGCGCGAACTGCCCGCGTTTCGCAAGGCCAAAACCGTCAAGCACTGGACGTTTCCGCCGCCGCCGCGCATCGGTCACATCAAGGACATCGTGCTCGACGGCAAGCGGCTGTGGGTCGGCGTCGAGATCGGTTCGCTGCAACATTCCGACGACTTCGGCGAGAGCTTCACCGAGCTTCCGGTCGATCCCGAGCCGCGCGAATGCGACATCCACCGCATCCTGGTGCATCCGGAGCGGCCAAACCGCATCATCATCGCCAACGGCATCGTCGGCATGATGGCGAGCGACGACGCGGGCAAGAGCTTCTACAAGCTGAAGATGCCGGCGGACGCCAATTATCCCGATGCGGTGGTGATCCATCCGGACAAGCCCGACCTGCTATACATGACGGCGGGCGTCGGCTGGCCGGTGCACTGGTACGAGCTCGGGCGCGCGCGCGGCAAGATTTATCGCAGCCACGACGCCGGCAAGACCTGGGAGCGCCTGCTCGGCGGCCTGCCGAACGGCCAGCGCGCGCTGTTCTCGGCGTTGACCGTGGAGGCGACGCCGGCGGGCTTCTCCCTTCACGCCGCCGACACCGACGGTCAGGTGTTCGAGAGCATGGACGGCGGCGACACCTGGACGATCATTGCCGACGTGCCGCCGGTATCGAAGGCCGACTTCTACAAGGGGCTGATCCGCGACCGCGTCAAGCTCGCCAACGTCGACGACATCGTGGCGAGCCCAACGGCGAACCAGCGCTGGGCCGCGGTGGGGGAGAAGCTCTGATCGGTAGCGCGTCAACACGCCTCGCGTTGCCGGAGATCGTCGTGCTCGCGCGTTTGGGGGAACGCCGATGCGGATTTCTGCGGCGGGATTTCTGTCGAAGGGGGCGCGCGCCGCCGCGTGGCTGATCGCCGCTTGGGCATTTGCCGTGCCCGCTGCGGCGCAGCCCATCGAATCGGCGGGACTTTCTCTGCTCTTCGGCTGGCGGTTTCAGGGCGGCGATAACCGGGCCTGGGCCGATCCGCGCCACGACGACCGCGCCTGGGCGGCGGTTGACGTTCCCGGACTCTGGTCGGCACAAGGCCTGAGTGCAAGCCGCGGGTACGCGTGGTATCGCGTGCGTTTCCGCGTGCGCGACGAATGGCGCGCCGTGCCGTTGGCGGTTTCGCTCGGCCGCATCGTCAACGCAGACGAGGTCTATCTCAACGGCGTGCGGATCGGCGGCTACGGAATTGCCGCGGACGGATTCTACGACGCGCGCAACAAGGCGCGCGCCTATCGCCTGCCCGCCTCGGCACTCGATCCCGCGGGCGAGAACGTGCTCGCCGTAAGGGTCGTGAACTTCTCGTTCAAGGGAGGGTTTGCCGCCGGCCCGGTCGGCATCGGCCGCGCTGCCGACGTGGAGGTGGGCGCGCGGGCTGTGGACCAGGTGTTTCGCGGCTCGCTCACTGTCCAGGTCGCGGTGATGGCCGCGGCGGCGCTGATCCTCCTCGGACTGTGGTTGTCCAACCGCGCTGCAACAGAGCTTGCGTATTTCGGCGCATCGATTGGGCTATGGGGCGTGCTCGCTATGGCCGACTCCGCCGCACTGTTCGGCGTGGGGGAGCCGCTTCTGATGCGCGGGCTCTATGCCGGTTTCAGCGCCATGGTGTGGCTGTGGCTGCGCTTTGCCGACGCGCTTGCGCCGCCGCCGCAGTGGGAGCGGCATATCGGTAACGCCTATCTCGCGCTGGTGCCGGTCTATCTCGTGTTGCCGGTCGAGCGCTATCTCGTCTGGGTCGATCCGGTTTCGCAGGCCCTGCTGGCGTTCGCGCTGCTGTTGGTCGCGCGCCGCACCTGGCAGGCGTTCCGTTCGCGCGCCCGGCACGCCGCGATCCTTGCCGCGACCGTGTTGTTCGTGCTCGGGCAGTTCGCGTTCTCCGAGTTGCCGATCCGCCTGCCGCCTGAGTTCAACCCCGCCGCGCTGATGATGGTGGTGCTGGTGACGATCATGGCGATGCTGGTGTATCGCCAGTTCACCCGCCGCCTCGCCGAGCAGAACGAGAGGCTCGCCACGCTCCAGGAGGCGGAACGCCGGCGCATCGGCCGCGAGTTGCACGACGACGTGACGCAGCAGCTCGCTGCTATCAAGCTGCGGCTCGGTACGCTCGACCGCGCCAACCTCGACGCCGACCTGCGCGACGCCGTCGCCGCCGCCGACGGCGCGATCGCGAGCGTCCGCGCGCTGGCGCGCGAACTGACGCCCACGCTCGGCCCGCCGCGGCCATTCTCGCAACTGCTCGGCGACTATGTGTTGAGCGCGTCAAGGAACGGCGGTCCGGGCATCGCCATGAGCGTCGCGCCGGACGCCGATGCCGCGTTGTCAGGCGAGCGCGCCGTGCACCTGTTCCGCATCGCGCAGGAGGCCATCGGCAACGCGCTGCGTCACGCCGGGCCGCGCCGCATCGACGTGACCTTGGCGAACGGCGCCGGTGGGCTCATGCTGACGGTCGCCGACGACGGCGCGGGCTTCGCGGCCGGCGACGCGGGCAGCGGGCTCGGGGTGTGGACCATGCGCGAGCGCGCGGCGCTGCTCGGCGGGCGCTGCGACATCGACAGCGCGCCGGGCCGCGGCACCACGGTCCGCGTGCGGGTGCCGGTTCGGGCGGGCTAAGGGACATGATAGGGGGACCATGATCAAGACCGTGGTCATCGACGATCATGCGCTGGTCCGCTCCGGGCTGGTGCGGCTGTTGCGCGGCCTGCCCGACCTCGACATCGCCGCCGAAGGCGCGACCTGCGCCGATGCGCTTGCGCTGGCGCGCCAGCACGCGCCCGGCCTGATGCTGATCGACTTCTCGCTCCGCGACGGCGACGGCGTGGAGGCCGCGGCCGCGATCCGCAGCGCCGGGATCGAGACCCGCGTGATCCTCGTGACCATGTATTCGGAGCCGTTCGTGCTGGCGGCGGCGCGCCGCGAGCCCTCGATCCTGGCCTATGTGCTCAAGGACGACGCCTTCGAGGACCTGGCGCAGGCGGTGCGCGCGGTGATCGCCGGCCGCAAGTTCCTGAGCCCGACGATCGCGGGCGAGGTCGTGCTCGCGACGCAAGACAGCGCCGGCGGCGCGCTGACGCCGCGCGAGATCGAAGTGTTGAGCCTGATCGCGCGCGGCGAGACCGGTAACGAAATCGCAAAGCGCCTGGGCCTGAGCGCCAAGACCGTGGAGGCGCACCGCGCGCGCATCCGCGACAAGCTCGGCGCGGCCTCGACCGCCGACCTCGTGCGCTACGCGGTCAGGAAGGGCCTGGTGCCGCCGTGACGCGGCTTGCGGCGGCGCGCTGCGCGGCGCGCGAGAAGCGTATGCACAGGAAATCCGGCGGCGATTAGGGGAATTCCCCTAACGCTTCGGGGAATCCGCCGATTGGCCGCAACGACTTGAGACGGAACACTCCCGACCTTCGTAGCGGGGTTGGGGGTCGTCCGTGCGGCGTGCGCTGTTAGGGTTTGCATCGATTGCGGCCGGCGCCGCCGCATTGGCGGCGGCGTGGCTGGTGCCGGTGTCGCCGGCAAAGGCGCAGGCGGTGATCGTCTGCATCAACGGCACGCTGCATTCGGTGTTGGCCCCGAACCCACCGTTCAATCTCGGCACGCCGTGCAGCGGCGCGAACGGCGCCGAGACTGGGCCGATCATCATCGATCAGGCGCAGAACGAAGGCGCGCAGATCGTCGATGCGATTGGGGAGCAGGTGGGCGGCCGGTTCGATGGGGCGAATGGAGCCGGCTGTCCCGAGTGCAATCGGCTCCGCGCACTGATCGCGTCAGTCGAAAACCTAATTCAGGAGAATCGTGCTCGAATTTGGGAGCTCGTTGCTCTCGTAAGTAAGCTCCACCAGGAGATAGATCGGATTGTGTCACAAAGGGCCGAGCTAAGCCGACGGGAGGTGCAACTCCTTGATAGCTATTCCTTCTTCTCCGACAGGAGCGAACTTGAAGAGGTCAGGAGGCAGGATCGCGCGCTGTCAGCGGAAGAAAATCGTTTGCTCGCGGAGATCGGAGAGCACCAGTCCGAAGTGACATGGCGTGAGAGTAGGGAGAGCTATCTCATAGGTAGACTTGTTTATTACCAGCGGCAGTTGGCCGAAGCTGAGCGCATGGCCGCCCAGACCAGGCCCTTCCCGCTTACCCAAAGTGGCCCCTCTGAGCTTCGCTACGCCGACGAACCCGCCGCCGCGCGCGCGCAGTACGGCCCCTTCAACAAAGCGCCTGCCAAGCGCGCCTACACCTATCCCGGCGACCGCCGCTGGACGGTCTGGCTGCAGGGCCAGGCGAGCCATCTCGATCATTCGCGCCAGCAGTTGCACGCCACCGCCGGCGGGCTGATCGGCGGCGTCGATTTCCGCGCCATCGACAACTTTGTGGTCGGCGCGCTGTTCGGCGTGAACACCGGCCGCGTCTCCGGCACCGGCACGCGCCGCGACTACGACGGCGTCACCGCCGCGCTCTATTTCGGCTGGCGGCCGATGCCGAACCTCAATCTCACCGTCGACGGCTCGGCAGGCGTCGCGTCCACGAGCTACCGCACCGACGCTTCCGGCACCACGTCGAGCTTCCGCGTCGACCGGCCGTTCTTCACGCTCGGCGCGACGACGAGCGTGCCGGCCGGCCGCTTCGTGCTGAAGCCGCGGGTCTCGGTGTTCTACGGCGCCAACCAGCAGCCGGGATATTCCGACTCGGCGGGCGCCTTCACGCCGAGCGCGCTCACCGAAGTGGGGCGCTTCAGCTTCGGCGCGACGCTGGTCTATCCGGCCGGCTGGTACGTCAACCTGCTCCATATCGTGCCGAGCGTGTACCTGCGCGGCGAATACGACTTCGCCGATCTCGCGAGCTACACGCTCCTGGACGGGACGATTGCGAGCGACACGCGGCTCGGCGGCAGCGTCGGCGGCGCGCTCGACTTCGCCCGCATCGGCAACGCATGGTCCGGCCGCCTCGGCTTCGGCTACCACTCCATCGGCCGCACCGGCCAGAACGCCTTCAGCGGCGAGGCACGCCTGAGCCGGGCGTTTTAGCGACCGGCTCAGCCGATTGGCTACTTCCCGCCCAGCAGCCCCGGGTTCTTCTTGATGATCTGCCGGTAGAGCGCGAACTGCTCGCGGTTCAGCTTGTCGAGCTCGGCCGCCGTGGAACCGACCGACTCCGTCCCGATGTCGGAGAGCCGCTTGACGACAGCCGGATCCTTCATCGCCTTCTGCGCCGCGGCGGCGATTTTGTCGATCGCGGACTTCGGCGTGTTCTTCGGCGCGTAGATCGCAGTCCAGAACGGCACTTCGAAATTGTAGCCAAGCTCCTTCATGGTCGGGATGTCGGGGATCGCCGGCGAGCGCGTGCTGGTGGTCACGGCGACCGCGGTGACGATGCCGTTCTGAATGTTCTTGGCCTGCGGCGGCACGCCGTCCACCATCATGGCGATGCGGCCGGACAGCATGTCGGGCATGGCCGCGACCGTGCCGCGATAGGGCACGTGAACCATCTTCACGCCGGCGAGATCGAGGAAGAACTCCGCCGCGAGATGCACCGCGGACCCAGCGCCCGACGACGCGAAGCTGTACTTGCCGGGTTCGGCCTTCAGCAGCGCCACGAACTCCTTCATGTTCTTGGCGGGAAGCTTCGGTGAGATCACCATCACCGGTGCAAAGCGGGTGATGATCGACACCGGAACGAGATCGTTGAGCCAGTCGTAGCTGAGCTTGTCGGTGATCGCGGAATGCACCGTGCCGGTGGTCGAGTGATAGAGCAGGTTGTAGCCGTCGGCGTCGGCCTTCACGATCGCGGCGGTAGCGATCGAGCCGCCGGCGCCGCCTTGGTTCTGCACCACGATCTGCTGGCCGAGGATTTCACTCATCTTCTCGGTGGCGATGCGCGCGGTGATGTCGATGCCGCCGCCGGCCGCGAACGGCACGGTCACGCGGATCGGACGCGAGGGATAATCGCCCTGTGCGAATGCGGGGGCCGCGGCGGTGAGCAGTCCGCACGCGAGCGTTACAGCAAGAACACGTGTTCTCATGGGCTTGGTTTCCTTCCCAGTTCGACGATTGTTTTGAGCCGGTCGCGAAAGTGCTGCGCCGGCGTGAGGATGCGCGTCTCCTGCGCGACCAGCAGCGTTCGCGCCTTTTTCAGAAACGACGTCCAGCCTGGGTCTTTGAAAAGGCGTTCGCGCCGCTCGACGCGGTCGTTCAGCGTTTCGTAGGCCCACAACGTGGTGACCTGATTGAGCGGGCCTATTTCGCTGAAGTAGTAACCGACCGGCAGACCGAGATGGCGCTCCTGCGGCTCGCGTCCTTCGGCCTCGTAGAGCCGGACGAACTCGTCCTTGTTGCCGGGCGCGAATGTGTAGAGTCGCTGTTCGACGAACATCGCGGCGCTCGCGTTCGGCCGCCGTGCGGATGCGGACTCGCTGCGCCGCCGGCAAAAGGCCGACGGTCAGTATCGTGACGCCGGCCGAACGGCGCAAGCAACCGGCAGGCGCGCGTTGCACCAGCCGGAATCCCACGATGGGCGCTAACGCCCGGTGTGGGCAGATAATTTCGAGAGGCGCGTATTAGGCATGGTCCGCAGGTTTGGCGCGCATGACGGAGCAGCCCAAATTCGGATATGCAATGAGCAAAATCGCCCGGACGGGAAATGCAGCCATGAAGCTCAGCACCGACCGCATCCTGACCACCCATGTCGGCAGCCTGCCGCGTCCGGACGATCTGTTCGAGACGATGCTGGACCGCATGGACGGCAAGCCGGTCGACGAGACGGCCTATGCCGCGCGCGTGCGCAAGGCAGTCGCGGACAGCGTGAAGCAGCAGGCCGAGGCCGGCCTCGACGTGGTCAGCGACGGCGAGATGGGCAAGCCGAGCTTCATCACCTACGCGGCGTCGCGGCTCGACGGCCTGGAGAAGCGCGAGGGCACGCGGCCGAGCCCGTTCTCCAACACGCGCGAGACCCGCGACTTTCCCGAATACTATCAGTCGGCGGTGGCCGAGCAGGTGAGCGCCCGCCGCCGCCGCGCGCTGATGGTCTGCGCCGGGCCGATCAAGTACAAGGGCCACGCCGCGCTCAAGGCCGATCTCGACACGCTCAAGGCCGCCCTCGGTCAGGTGAAGGCCGCTGAGGCCTTCGTGCCGGCCATCGCGCCGTCGAACATCGAGACCACGACGCCGAACGAGTACTATCCGAACGCAGAAGCTTACGTATTCGCCATCGCCGAGGCGATGCGCGAGGAATACAAGGCCATCGTCGACGCCGGCTTCCTGCTGCAGGTCGACGATCCATTCCTCGTCACCTACTACATCATGCGGCCGGAGCTGAGCATCGCCGAGTGCCGCAAGTGGGCCGAGGTCCGCGTCGAGGCGCTGAACGTTGCGCTCAAGGGCATTCCGGCCGACCGCGTGCGCTTCCACACCTGCTACAGCATCAACATGGGCCCGCGCGTCCACGACATGCAGCTCAAAGACATCATCGACGTGCTGCTGAAGGTCAACGCCGCGGGCTACTCGTTCGAGGCGGCCAATCCGCGCCACGAGCACGAGTGGGAAGACTGGAAGCGCGCCAAGGTCCCGGACGACAAGGTGCTGCTGCCTGGCATCATCACGCAGTCGACCGTGCTGGTCGAGCACCCGGAACTGGTCGCGCAGCGGCTCGTTCGCTTCGCCGACGTGGTCGGCCGCGAGCGCGTGATCGCCAGCGCCGACTGCGGCTTCGCTTCATTCGCGGGCTCGAACGAGGTGCACCCGTCGATCGTATGGGCCAAGTTCAAGTCGCTTGTCGACGGTGCGCGGATCGCGAGCGGGAAGCTTTGGAAGTGACGGCGGGCGGGGCGCTTACGCCTCCCCAATCTCCTTCAGAATCTCCGACGTGTGCTGGCCAAGCTTCGGCGCCGGATTGGCCGAGGCCATCGGCAGGCCGTCGATGACGATCGGCGTGCGAACGCCGGGGATCGTTCCGCCCTTGGCGTCCGCGCTCGGCAGGTCGAGCTTCATGCCGCGGTGCCTTACATGCGGGTCGTCGAACACCTGGTCGAGGTTGTTGATCGGGCCCGCCGGCACGCCGACCTGCTCCAGCTCGTCGGCGAGATCCTGCATCTTGAACTTCAGCGTCAGCGCGGTGAGCTTACCGATCAGCTCGGCGCGGTTGGCGAGGCGCGACTTGTTGTCGATGTAGCTCGGGTGCTTGGCGAGCTCCGGCGCGCCGAGCACGCCGCAGAGCTTGGCATACTGGCTGTCGTTGCCGGTGGCGATGATGATGTAGCCGTCGGCGACCGGGAACACCTGATAGGGCACGATGTTCGGATGCGCGTTGCCGATCCGCCCCGGCACCTTCATCGACGCGAGATAGTTCATGCCCTGGTTTGCGAGCAGGCCCACGGTGGTGTCGACCAATGCCGTATCGACGTAGCAGCCCTTGCCGGTGCGCTCGCGCTGCCGCAGCGCCGAGAGAATTCCGACCACCGAGTAGATGCCGGTGCAGAGGTCGGACACCGGCACGCCCGCGCGGGTCGGCTCGCCGTCCGCGGTGCCGGTGAGCGACATGAAGCCGCCCATGCCCTGCGCCATCAGGTCGTAGCCGGCGCGGGTGGAATAGGGGCCGTCCTGGCCGAAGCCCGTCACCGAGCAGTAGATCAGCCGCGGGCACTCCGGCGCGAGCGACTTGTAGTCGAGTCCGAACTTGGCGAGGCCGCCGACCTTGAAGTTCTCGATCAGCACGTCCGATCGCGCCGCGAGCTTCTTGACGATACGCTTGCCGTCCTCGCTCTCGAAGTCGCACTCGATCGAACGTTTGCCGCGGTTGGTCGAATGGAAATAGGCGGCGCCGATATGGCTGCCGTCCTTGCCCTCGATGAACGGCGGTCCCCAGGCGCGCGTGTCGTCGCCGGTCTTGGAGCGCTCGACCTTGATCACGTCGGCGCCGAGGTCGGCCAGAATCTGCCCGGCCCAGGGGCCAGCCAGAATTCGGGCTAATTCCAGCACCCGCAAACCGCTCAACGGACCCGCCATGATGACTCCTTGGGCAGAGAATATTCCCGCAATTCCCAGGAACCAGTGGCGTGCTGCCGCTATTTTGTCCAGACCCGGCATGGCGCTTCATGCCGCGTCGTCAGGGCTTCACCTTTTCCGCTATGATCGCCATATCCGGGCTCGGGGATTCGGTACGTATGAACACGTCCTTTTTCGGCGAGATGCTGAACAGCATTACCGAGCGCGGCCGGGCGCTGCTCGACCGAACGCGCGAACGCCGCGGTGCGGCGTCGGCTGCTCGGTCGGAGAGCCTTGCCGAGCTGTGCGAGGAACTCCTGTCCGGCCGCGGCGAAGCGTCGGGCGTGGCCCTCGCAGGCGAAATCCTGGCCAAGTATTCCGAACTGACCACGGGACCGCGGATCGCGTTCTTCGAGGCGCTGGCGACCCGCTTCGGCCACGACCGCGACAAGCTCGAAGCGGCCATCGCCGCCTGGAAGGCTGAACCGTCGGACAAGACTGCGTCCGGTGTGCATCGCGCCGCCGAGCCGCGGCGTCAGGAACTGCTGCGCCGGCTCAACCTCGCGCCCGGCGGCACCGCCTCGCTGGTGCGCATGCGCGAGCAGGTGCTCGATGCGCTCGACCGCCGCAAGGATCTTGCCGACCTGGACGCCGATTTCGTGCATCTATTCTCGTCCTGGTTCAACCGCGGCTTTCTGGTGCTGCGCAAGATCGACTGGGCGACGCCTGCGATGATCCTGGAGAAGATCATCCGCTACGAGGCGGTGCACGAGATCGCGAGCTGGGAGGATCTGCGCGCGCGCATCGATCCGCCGGACCGGCGCTGCTACGCGTTCTTTCACCCGGCGCTGGTCGACGAACCGCTGATCTTCGTGGTGGTCGCGCTCACGCGCGGCATTCCCGACGCGGTGGCGCCTATTCTCTCGGTCGAGCGCGGGCCGATTCCGCCCGACACCGCCGATACGGCGGTATTCTATTCGATCTCCAATTGCCAGCGCGGGCTGAGCGGCGTTTCGTTCGGCAACTTCCTGATCAAGCAGGTGGTCGAGGAAATTTCCCGCGATATTCCGAAGCTGAAAACCTTCGTGACGTTGTCGCCGGCGCCGAACTTCGCCGCCTGGCTGGACCGCGAGCGCAAGAACGAAAATTCGGTCGCGATCTCGCCGGAGGACCGCGCCCTGCTTTCCGGTCTCGACACACCGGGTTGGTGGACGGCGCCCGCGACCAGCGAGCCGCTGCGCGAGCCGATGATGCGCGCCGCGGCCTGGTATTACGTGCGTGCGCGCAATGCCCGCAACGCGCCGGCCGATTCGGTGGCGCGGTTCCATCTCGGCAACGGCGCACGGCTGGAGCGCATCGATTTCTTGGCCGACGTGACCGAGAAGGGCATCGCGCAGTCCCACGGGCTCATGGTGAACTACCTCTACGATCTCGAAGACATCGAGAAGAACCACGAGGCCTATGTCGAGGGCCGCGCGATTGTGGCCTCGAACGCCGTGCGCAAGCTGGTGCGCAAGGCATCGGTCGAGCTGGTGCCGGCGGGCTAGCCGTCCCACTTTGGTCTTTTCACAAGCCTTTCCCGGCTTCATGCTGAGAAGCCCGCCGCAGCAGCGTCGGGCCTTTCGATAGGACTGTCTGCGATGAACGAAGCCGCCGTCAAACCGCGCCTGTCCGACGCCCAGCTCGACCTGCTGTTCCGCAAGGCGCGGAGCTTCATGGATTTCACGCCGCAGCCGGTGACCGACGGCGAACTGCGCGCGCTTTACGACCTCGCCAAATGGGGTCCGACCACCGCGAACTGCCAGCCGCAGCGCATCGTGTTTGTGCGCAGCGAGGAGGCCAAAGCGCGGCTCGCACCGGCGCTGTCGTCGCAGAACAAGAAGAAGGTTGCGGGCGCGCCGGTGACCGCGATCCTCGCCTACGACATGCGCTTCTTCGAGCATCTGCCGCGGCTGTTCCACAATCCGAACGCCCGCTCCTGGTACGAAACCACGCCGGAAGCGATCCGCACCACGGCCTTGCGAAATGCCTCGCTGCAAGGAGCCTATTTCATCCTGGCCGCGCGTGCGGTCGGCCTCGACTGCGGGCCGATGTCGGGCTTCAAGAACGACGCGGTCGATGCCGAGTTTTTCCCGGACGGCCGGTTTAAGTCGAACTTCCTGTGCTGCCTCGGACACGGCGATCCGGCGACGCTGCCGCCGCTGGACTACCGGTTTGCGTTCGACGAAGCGTGCCAGGTCTTGTGATGGGCCGGTGGGCAGCGGGAAACCGGCGATGGCGGAGGGCTTCCGGCCGGCGCTATAATGTCCGCGACGGGCGGCGACGCCATTCCGAATGAGGCCGATATGCGCAGTGCGCGCCGCTCGGGTGCCGGGATCGTTTTGTTGCTGAGATTGAGAACTCTCGCAGCCGCGACGCTGATGCTCGCCGCCGCCATTCCTTCCGCGCGTGCCCAGAGCTTTACCATCGACGATCTCGTCGGCGCGGTGGTCCGGATCAAGACCTTCATCAACCCCGACGGCCGCTCGGTGCAGAACCTCGGCCGCGAGCGCCAGGGCTCGGGCATCGTGATCGACGAAAACGGCCTGGTGCTGACCATCGGCTACCTGATGCTGGAGGCGCACGCCGCCGAACTGGTCACCGGCACGGGCCGCACGGTGCCGGCGAATGTCGTCGGCTACGACCACGACACCGGCTTCGGGCTGCTGCGCGCCATCGAGCCGTTGAAGATCAAGCCGCTCGCTTTCGGCAAGGCCGACACGCTCAAGCTCGACGATCCGGCGCTGGTGGTGTCGTTCGGCGGCGCCGGCATGATGCTGCCGGTGCATGTCGCGAGCCGCCGCACCTTCACGGGAAGCTGGGAGTATCTGATCGAAAGCGCGATCTACACCATGCCGCCGCACCCGCAGTGGAGCGGGGCCGCGCTCGTCAGCCGCGAGGGCAAGCTGGTCGGCGTGGGTTCGCTGATCGTCGGCAACGCCAAGGACGACACGACCGTGTCGCCCGGCAACATGTTCGTGCCGATCGACGGGCTGTTTCCGATCATGGGCGACCTCTTGCATTCCGGCCGCGTCGCCGGGCCGGGCAAGCCGTGGCTCGGCGTCAACACCCAGGAACTGGGCGGCAAGCTGTTCGTCGCGCGCGTCACGCCGGGGAGTCCTGCGGAGAAGGCGGGCCTGAAGCGCGGCGATCAGATTTCGGGCGTCAAGGGCGAGCCGGTGAACACCATGGCCGACTTCTACCGCAAGCTCTGGGCGCTCGGTGCCGCCGGCATCAGCGTCCCGCTCGACGTGCGCCGCAACGGCGAGACGCAGCGGATGGAGATTCCGTCGGCCAACCGGATGGATCATCTGAAGCTGAAGTCGACGTTCTGAGCGCGCGCGGGCCATTGCTTTCTCGCCATCCAGTCCTCTTCGATTGTCAAACAGCCAAACGGGATCGTCCGCGGACTTTGAGGGCACCGCGGAGCCCTGCTCCTTTTTCCGTCCCCTGGACAAAGCCCGAGGGGATGGAGCGCCGAGCGGCGCCCTTTCTTAAGTTCCCCGCTTCGGCCTTCCGGCTTCGGCGAGGGCGCCCAGGAACGCCCGGACGCGCGCCTCTCGGCGCTCCATCGCGGCGATTTTGGGCCTTGGGACCGTAGCTTCCGGGGCGCGGACGGAAGACTCTTCGCCTTCCTTATCCAGCGGCTTTCGCCGCCTTCGTCCGGCCCCGTCCAGCCCACCGAAGGGCGGCTCCCCGTAGTGGGAACGGACGGTGACCCGAGGCCTCCCGGGTGCCGGTTTGCGAAACCGATCCGCGGGCGCCGCATCCCGCTCCGTCAAAAAGACGCCTCTAGATGACGCCCTCGGATGAGCGGGACACGACAAAGATAAGCCCGGTTTGGAGCGCGGGGATAAGTTTTTTATCCGGCTGAGACTGCAAGAGAATCCCGTGCACGTAACGGTGCTGGTCAAAATCGTTGCGGGGCCGCACAGTCACCGCGCGAACCGAGGAACCCACGCCATGGCCTTCACGCTCTACAACGCGCCGCAATCGACCTGCTCGCAGCGGGTGCGCTTCGTGCTCAACGCCAAGGGCCTCGCCTTCGAGGAAAAGAAGCTCGACCTGCTCGCGGGCGACCAGCTCACGCCGGAGTATCTCAAGCTCAACCCGAACGGCGTGGTGCCCACGCTCGACCACGACGGCCAAGTGGTGATCGACTCGTCGGTGATCGTGGAATATCTCGACGAGGTCGTGCCCGAACGCGCGAGCTTCACGCCGCGCGATCCGGTGCAGCGCGCCAAGATGCGCGCGCTGATGCGCTTCATCGACGAGATGCCGGCGGCGGCCGTGCGCGTGCCGACCTTCAACCTCGCGTTCCTGCCGCGCTTCGCGGCGATGAGCGAAGAGGAGTTCCTGGCGTTCGCGGAGTCGAAACCGTTGCGCAAGGAGTTCATGCTGGCGATGGGGCGCAAGGGTTTCCCCGACGCCGAGATGAACAAGGCGATGCAGCGGCTGCGCCGCACCTACGAGCGCATGGACGCCGCGATCGCGGAAAGCGGCGGGCCGTGGCTGCTGGGTGCGGACATTACGTTGGCGGACGTGTCCGTGATGCCGGCGCTGGTGCGGATGGCGGACCTGGGGAGAGAAGGCGACTGGGCCGACCTGCCGCGGGTGGCGAAGTGGTACGAGGCGATCCGCGCCGAGGCGGCGTTCAAGCCGACGTATTATCCGGGGAGCTTGCTGACGGAGCGGTTTCCGCATTTGCGGAAGGGGTGATTGACGGAGCGTAGTCCTTCGCGCGTGCCCTGCGAGTCATTCGCCTACGGGTCGGCGATCGCTCAGCTTCTTCCGCAGCGCCTTCATGACCCGGTGGACCGTTTCGATGTCCTTGACCGGCAGCCCCTCGGAGAGCCGGTTGACCCAAGGAGCCTGCAAATTCATGGCGGCGTCAAAGACGCGCCGGCCCTTGTCGGTGAGGACGACAAGCTGCGCCCGCCGGTGATGCGGGTTCTCGTTGCTCTGCTCGCGCTCCACGTCGGCGCTGCGCTGTATCACCATTTCGTCCGGCGAGACGGTCTGCTGCGGCGCATGTGGTTCGGGAAGTAGAGCGGATCAGTGAAGCGCAATCCGCCAATTTCCCGCCGACGTGGCGGGTTGCGCCTTCGGTTAACCCGCCCTGCCGTCAAGCCGTTTCCGGCTCGTAATGCAGCACCAGTAGTTCCGACTCACGGCAGCGCACAACGGCATAGGCGCGGCCTTCGTCGTCGCTGAATTCCACCAGCACGGTGCCGTCGCCGGGGGCGTCGACCACGGTTCCGACCTGCCCGCGCGTAAGCCGGTTCTCGGTGCGGTCGCTGAGCAGCGCGACCGCGTCGAGCGTGGTCGGGTGCAGGGCTGCATTTGGCGATTGGCTTGTCATCAGCGTATCCAGCAAGTCACGAACCTGGGAAAATCTCGCCGGCTCGTACGATCCAGATCGTTCTTACCACAGCGCGCGGTCATGTCGCGTGACAGCGATATCGGCGCGCCATTGCTGGCCCCTGTCGTCGGTCATGACAACATCCGCCTGCGCGGCGGCAACTGCGGTTTGCAGGGCGTCCCGCAACCACCGGGCGTCGCCACGCTGCAGTCCGAGCGTGCGGTGAAATACGCGCGCCTTATGACGTCCGCGTGGATGCGCCGGATTCAGGCAATAATCTTCGAGCTTTCGCAGGTCGATGGCAGCACGCTCGCAATTGGGCAATGTTGCCATGACACTCGCCGGCCTGTGTCGCGTCTCGCAGTCCGTAGCGTGGTGAAGTAATGCACGTTCGGTCGAGATTCGGAACTGGACCCTCCAAGAGCACCCAATTGCTCGCCGCCGCCTGCCGCGCAGGTTGGCGGTTGGGCCGGTCGAGAACTGCGGGCCCGCTGCCCGCCGCCGGGCAGGCCGGGCCACTTTGCCCTCCCGGGCCGGCTCCGCCGCCCGCCCCACCCAATTCGTTAACCACTCTTCACCATGATACCGCGGCCCTCGCGGAAGCCGGCTTCGATTGCGCCGGCATGGGCTCAGCGCGGCATGGATACGCTCATCGCATTTGTCCGTTCGAAATCGGCGCGAACGCTCGCGCTGTTCCTGATCGTCCTCGCAGGCATCAGCGCGGCCGTTGCGCACTACGGCTACAAGTCCAACCTGAAGACCTTTCTCGACCAGCGCGCCGCCGAGGAGACCACGGCGCTGCAGCTCGTCGACGCCTTCGTCACCAACTATTCGCGCCTGCGCGCGCAGTTCGGCGGCGACGCGCCGGTGCCGGCCACCTTCCGCGCACACTCCATCGACGCCTTCAACAAGAAGGCCGGATCGGACGGCGCGCTGGTGCTGCGCTGGGTCGGACGCCAGGGCCGCCACATCGCGACGCCGCCGGCCGATGCCGGAATGGCGAGGACGATCGAGGAACTGTCCGCCGTCGCCGATCCGAAGCCGAAGTCGGAGATCGCGGTCGTCAACAATCAACGCGTGGTGCGGACCGTCTATCCGTCGGTCGCCAGCGAGCAGAGCTGCGTGAGCTGCCACAACCAGCTCCAGCCCAGCGGGACGCAGTGGCGGCTGAACGACGTGATGGGCGCGTTTGCGATCGATACGCCGGTCGGCCCGTTCATGGATTCCGCCAGGAACCAGGCCTACGGCGTAGCGCTCGCGCTGTTCGTGCCGCTGGCCGGGATCGGGTTCGCGATCTCGTTCCTGCAATTCCGCCAACTGGCCGAGCGCGAGCGGGTGACGGCGCAGATCGCGACCCAGAACATTCGTTTCGATACCGCGATGAACAATATGGCCCAAGGCCTGTGCATGTTCGACGGTGAGAAGCGGCTGGTGGTCTGCAACGAGCGCTACGCTACCATGTATGCGCTGCCGCCCGAGCTGACCAAGGCCGGGGCGACGCACGAAGCGATCATCGCGCATCGCGTCAAGCATGGCATCCTCGCGGGCGAGAAGACCGACGCTGCAGCCAACAAGAAGCTCGCGTCCCTGACGGCGCATTCGCCGGACAAGGCGTCCAGCCGGACCGACAAGCTCTCCGACGGGCGCCTGATCAAGGTCACGCGCGCGCCCATGCCGGGCGGCGGCTGGGTCGCGCTGCACGAGGACATCACCGACCAGACCCGCCGCAGCTCGATCGACTCGACCATCGCGTCGTTCCGCGAGCGGGTCGAGGGCATGTTCCGGACGGTGAGCGACAGCACGGTTGCGATGAAGACCACGGCTGCCGATCTTCTCCGCCTGTCCGAGAGCACCTCGGCGCGCGCCAACGGCATCGTGCACGCGTCCCACGAGACCTCGAAGAATGTCGAGAACGCCGCGGCCGCCATCAATCAACTGTCGGCGTCGGTCACCGAGATCAGCGGCCAGATGAACCGCACCGCCGACGTGGTGCGCGACACGGTGAGCAAGACCAAGGCGACCAACGACGTATTCGTCGGGTTGGCGCAGGCGACCCAGAAGATCGGCGACGTCGTCAAGCTGATCCAGCAGATCGCCGGGCAGACGAACCTGCTCGCGCTGAACGCGACGATCGAGGCGGCGCGCGCGGGCGAGGCCGGGCGTGGCTTCGCGGTCGTGGCCTCCGAGGTCAAGTCGCTCGCGGTGCAGACCGCCAAGGCGACCGAGGTCATTTCCGGCCAGATCGTGGCGGTGCAGGCCTCGACCAAGGGCGCCGTCGAGGAAGTCCGGAGCATCGAGAGGCACATCGACGAAATCAGCGCCTATGCCAGCGGCGTCAGCGCCGCGGTCGAACAGCAGAGCGGAACGACGGCGGACATTTCCAACAACGTCGCAAGCGCGGCGCAGGAAACCAACAAGATCGCCGCGATGCTGGGCGAGGTGGCCGGTGCGACGGTGGCGACCCGCGCCTCGGCGGATATCGTGCTTACGGCCTCGCAGGCGGTCGAAACTGCGGTCGAGAGCATGCGGGGCGAGGTCGAGAACTTCCTGCGCAACGTCGCCGTTTAACGATCGCTTCTATTCTTGCGCCGACCGCACACGTCCAATCCAATTGCGGATTGGCAGGCCGGAGCGGTATTGTTTTTCCGCTCGTCCCCGCGAAAGCGGGGACCCGGAATTCGCAGCCAAAGTGCCGGGCTCCCGCTTGCGCGGGAGCGAACGGCATTTGCAGACCGGAGCGTCCATGCTCACCGCCGCCCGCAACGAACTGCTCACCCGCGTCGGCCCCGGCACGCCGATGGGCGAATTGCTGCGCCGCTACTGGCAGCCGGTCGGCGGCGCGAGCGAACTGCTGAAAGACCCGATCAAGCCGATCCGGATCATGGGCGAGAACCTCGTGCTCTATAGAGACCGCGGCGGGCGCTACGGCCTGGTCGACCGTCACTGCACGCACCGCCGCGCCGATCTCGCCTACGGCTGGGTCGAGGACCACGGCATCCGCTGCTCGTATCACGGCTGGCGTTTCGACGAGTCGGGCGAATGTGTCGAGCAGCCCTACGAGGACACGACCAACCCGAAGCCGTCGAAGGCCAATTGCGGCACGCGCGCCTACCCGGTGCGCGAATGCGCGGGCCTGCTGTTCGCCTACATGGGGCCGCTGCCGGCGCCGGAGCTGCCGGTGTGGGAGCCGTTTCTCTGGCCGAACGGCTTCCGCGAAGTCGTGCTCGCGGACGTGCCGTGCAACTGGCTGCAGTGCCAGGAGAACTCCATCGATCCGATTCATTTCGAATGGATGCACGACAACTGGTCGAACCGGATGCGCGGCAGCGACGCCAGCTCGGCAAAGCATCTGAAGCTGAAGTTCGAGCAGATCGACCACGGCTTCGTCTACAAGCGCGTGCGCGAGGGGCAGAGCGAGCAGGACCGCGCCTGGACCGTCGGGCGCGTCGCGCTGTGGCCGAACGGCTTCTATCTCGGCCGGCATTTCGAGTGGCGCGTGCCGGTGGACGACGAGAACACGCTCAGCGTGGCGTGGTTCTTCGTGCGCGTGCCGAAGGGCCGCGAGCCCTACGTGCAGGACACAGTGCCGACGTGGCAGGCGCCGATCAGGGACGAGAACGGCCGCTGGATTACCAGCCACGTCATCAACCAGGACATCGCCGCCTGGGCCGGGCAGGGGCGGATTGCCGACCGCACCAGGGAGAACCTGCGCTCGTCGGACGTCGGCATCACCATGATGCGGAATCGCCTCTTCGAGGAGCTGGAGACGGTGCAGAAGGGTGGCGATCCCTGGGGTGTCATCCGCGATCCCGCGAAGGCGCGCAACATTGCGCTGCCCGACATGGGGCGCGAGGCCAACGTCGACGGTATTTCGCTCGCCGAGTTCGACAACGACCCGGTGCTCAAGCAGCGGCTGCGCGAATTCCGCCACCACTACGGCCAGCCGCAGGAGGTGCGGGACGCGTTCTGCGCGGCGATGGGGATTTAGGAGAGGCGGCCGCCGTCAGCGCGTCCGCGCCACGGCCTCGCGGCGGATTTTCGATTCCTCGAACCCGTGCATGCCGAGCGCCCATTGCAGGGCGACGATGGCGCCCTTGACCGGCTGCAAGAACGCAAGCCCGAGGCCCAGCGTCAGCGCGGGCCAGACCGTCATGTGGAAGAAATAGGACGGCGCGAAGTTGGTTTCCGCGATCAGCACCAGCGGCACCACGATGTGGCCGACCAGCACGATCACGACATAGGCCGGGAAGTCGTCGGCGCGGTGGTGGTGCAGTTCCTCGCCGCAGGCCGGGCAATTGTCGGCGACCTTCAGGAAGGCGCGGAATATGCGGCCCTCGCCGCACGCCGGGCAGCGGCCGAACAAGCCGCGCCGTGCGGTCGCGAGCGGCGACATGCGCTCGGAGCCGGCCTGAGATGGGGATTGGTGCGCACCGGAGGCGGTCATGGCGCATCAGATAGGCCCTCGGATGCACGAAAGCCAATGCAAAATCGGATGGCGGCCATCCGGACGGCGGAAAGCCATTGAACGATCGGATAGCGGTTCAACACCAAATCGACCGCGCGGTTCCCGGACTTCCGGCCGATGATTGTCGTGCGGCGGGCGGGATCGTCCTTCCCCTTGCCGCGTTGATTGTCCGGTGGGGGATGGAGGCCGATATGAACCTCACGCTTCGCCTCGCGGCCATCGCAGCGCTGGCCTTCGTCACTGCCGTTCCGTCCGCAATAGCGGAAGAGAATCGCATCTCCGTAAAGGTTGGCTCGGCGCTGATCTGCGACACCCAGCAGCAGGTCGAGCGCTTCGTCACCCTGTTCGAGGGCGACATCGAAACGACACTGGTCGCGGTCAACGGCGAGCAGCCGGAGCCCAATGCCTGCGACGTCGCGACCATCGCTTATGTGCTGGGGCCGCAGGTCGCGACCGCCAGCGCCAGGACGGGCACCTACCGGATCGTGCGCGTGCTGGTCGTCGGCGCGCTGACCGAGGACGGCATGACGGCCTCGGAACCGATTTCGCTCTTCTCGGTCATGCGCGACGAGGAACGCGAGGCCTAGCGCCCTGTTCGCTGCAAGACGTTGCAGGCGGGCGAGGATTTCGGGTTGCGGAAGCAAGCGGGCGCGCCGTCGGCGCGCCCGGTGACATGCGTTCGAAACGTTCGTCGTCGCGCGCTCAGCGCAGACCGATCACGAGCCCGCTGACGTCGAGGTTGAGCTCAAGCCCGACCTCACGGCCGCGCAGTTCGAGGATCGCGCCCTTTTCGTTGCGCAGCCGCACGACCTTGCCGCCGGTGATGACGGCCCCGCCAGCGGTGATCGCGCCGTAGGTGCCGGCCACGTCAGACGCGCTGCGGATGTTGGACACGCGGCCCACGAGGTTGGCCTTGGACGCGCCGATGCTGGCTCCGAAGCTCAGGCCGCCGACGCTCAGCGGATAGGAGCGCTTGTTGAACCGCAGCGTGCCGCCGCCGCCGGACGCGCCGACGATGAAAGCCGCCTTGACGACTTCGAGCTGGACGGAGCCGGACGCAGCCTGCGACGCCGTCGGAGCGGCGGCGAATGCGAGCGCGACCAGCGCGAGAAGCGAATAACGAATTGCAGCACCAAGACGAGTCATGTCGGCCTCCGGATCAATGAAATTTGGACGTGTTCCATCCCTGCACAGACACATCATAACGCAAGCGCGCGGCCCTGCACAGGCCGCGCGCCGCCGCGTTTCAGAACGACTCTACTTTCCCGTGGCGGCTTTCAGGATCGGCGTCAGCCGCTCGATCTCGGTGTTGACCAGGGCCGCGAGCGGCGCCGGGCCGCGGCGGGACTTGTCGGGGATCGAGGCGCCGAGCACGGTGAGGCGCTTCTGGGCGGCCTCGTCGTCGAGGCCCGTCATCAGCGCTGCGGCCAGCCGGTCGACGGTCGGCTTCGGCGTGCCCTTCGGCGCGAACAGGCCGAAGAAGATCGTGATGTTGAATTGCGGCAGGCCGGCTTCCGCGGAGGTCGGCACGTCGGGCAGGGCGGGGTGCCGCTGCGCCGAGGTGATCGCCAGCGCCTTCATCTTGCCGGCCCGCACGTGCGGCAGCGGCCCGAGGATCGGATCGCAGACATAGTCGACCTGATCGGCAAGCAGTGCGTTCATCACCGGCGCGGTGCCTGTGAACGGCACCAGCGTCGGTTTGATGCCGATGGCGTTGTTGAACAGCAGGCAGCCGGTATAGGAGACGGAGCCGACGCCGGCATGCGCCATGTTGAGCTTGCTCTCGTTGGCCTTGGCGTAGGCGACGAACTCCTTGAGCGTCTTCGGCGGCAGCGACTGGCGCACGACCAGCAATTCCGGCTGCTCGCCGACCATGCCGATGGCCTCGAAGTCGGTTCGCGGGTTGTAGGCGAGGTTGGGATTGAGCGCGAGCGAGGCGGCCTGGGTGCCGAGATGGCCGAGCAGCAGCGTGTAGCCGTCGGGCGCGGCGCGTGCGGCGCGCGTCGCGCCGGTCGCGCCGCCGGCGCCGCCGACGTTCTCGACCACGAACTGGCCGCCGGTCTGCTTGGACAGGATGTCGGCCGCGATGCGCCCGGTGATGTCGGCGGGTCCGCCCGCCGCGAACGGCACAATGACCGTCACCGCGCGGGCCGGGTAGTTCTGCGCCTGTGCGGCGGAGATTGGCGCGCCGGAGATGCCGGTAAGCGCCGCGAACGCAAGCGCGATGGTAATCCTGTTCATTCCACTTCCTCCCAATTCTCGGTATCGGCTGCGTACCGGACACCGCGCCCGGGACACGGGCGTCACTTCTTCTTTCGCGCGGCTTTCTTTGCGGCCTTCGGCTTGGCGGTTTTCTTGGCGACCTTCTTGCGCGCCGCGGCCTGCCTGGCCGGACGCAAGCCGCCGACGGCGTTCTTGATCTTGCCGCGCGTGAGCTGCCAGCCCTTCCAGTTGATGTCGAAGATGATGCCGTTCGGATCCCTGAACTTGCGCTCGAAGCCCTCGTCCTCCGGCTCGCCGAGATCGAAGAAGAACTCGCCGCCGGCCTTTTCGATCTGCTTCTGCTGCGCGGGCATGTCGTCGCACTGGAAGCCGAAGTGGTGGATGCCGGTCCAGCCCTTGGGCACGCCGGCGCCGACCTCGCTCTTGTATTGCAGCAGCGCGAGATTCACCTCGCCGTCGCTCATGTAGCAGTTGAAGGCGGTCGCGCCCTCCCGGATCGGCGTTCGCTTGAGGCCGAATGCCTTCTCGTAGAAGTCGGCGGTGGCCTTGATGTCCTTCACGCAGAGCGCGATGTGGCGGATGCGGGCTGCCATGGCTGCGATTCCTCGGTTGACGTGGCTTAGCTTGCAGTGTGCCAGCTTCGCCAAAGCAGTGCCATAGCGCGGGGCGCCGCAGGCCCGCCCACTGCGCGCACAACCGTCATGCATGGGCTGCGAGGCAACTTGAAAGACGGGGCTTCAGACGGCTTGTGCGACCGCCCGCACCCGCGCGCCGGGCGGGATCGTCGGCGGCGCCTTGTTGAGCTGCTCGATGGCGAAGCCGGCGGCGGCCTTGTAGCCGGCCATGAACTTGGCGCGCTCGTCGGGCGGGATCACGTCGTCGATGTTGTCGAACGTGCCGCCGCAGCGCTCGTCGACCATGTTGAGCAGGCCGAACGGGCCCGCGCCGCGGTTGCGCAGCACGACCTGCGAAATCGGGCCGCAGAGCTTGGCGTCGAACGCCGCGAGTGCGTCTGGCGTGATGCCGTGCTCGACCATGCAGGCGCCGAGAATGCGCGCGTCGACGATGGCCTGGCTGCCGCCGTTGGAGCCGGTCGGATACATCGGGTGCGCGGCGTCGCCGATCAGCACGGCGGGACCGTCCTGCCAGGTCGGGATCGGGTCGCGGTCGATCATCGGGTTTTCGAAAGCGCAGTCCGAATCGCGGATCAACGCGGGCACGTCGAGCCAGTCCCAGACCCAGCCGTCGAAGTGGTGCGCGAATTCGGAGACCGGGACCTGCCGGAACCAGCCGCTCTGCTTCCAGCCTTCCGAGTTGTCCATCGTGACCTCGGCGATCCAGTTGATGATCGAGAGGCCGGTGTGCGGATCGGGTTGCGAGATCGGGTAGAACACCACGCGGTGGCGGTGCGTGCCGAGGCCTATGAACGATGCGCCGCTGCGGATCGGCTTGCCCCAGGTCGTGCCGCGCCACATCACCGCGCCGCCCCAGTGGATCGGCGGCTGATCGGGATGCATCTGCGCGCGTACGGCGGAATGGATACCGTCGGCGCCGATTAGCAGCGTGCCGGTGGCTTCGGAGGCCGAGCCGTCGGCGTGATCCACGAACGCCGTGACGCCGCCCGCGTGCTTGCGATAGCCGGTGACGCGGCTGCCGAGGCGCACCGCGTCCGGACCGCATCGCTCCACCACCTTCCGGTGCAGCAACATGTGGAACTGGCCGCGATGCACCGCGTACTGCGGCCAGTCGTAGCCGGCGAGACGTCCGCGCGGCTCGGAATAGATGTCGTTGCCGTTGAGCCCGACCAGCGCCCATTCCTTCGCCGGCAGGCCGACGGCGTCGAGTTCGCTTTCCGCAAAGCCGAGATCGTAAAGCTCGCGCACCGCGTTGGGCTGAAGGTTGATGCCGACGCCGAGCGGGCGCATGTCGCGCACCGCTTCGAACACCGTGCAGGGCACGCCGATCTGGTGCAGCGTGAGCGCGGTGGCGAGCCCGCCGATGCCGCCGCCGGCAATGATCACGCGACTGTCACGCATACGCTCAGGTCCGCCTTGTCGGTGCTTACATCAACCCTAATTCGTCGGCGCCGCGATGTTGTTCTCGCGCACCACCTGGCCCCAATGCGCGATCTGCTGCTTGAGGTAGGCCGCAGCGCCTTCGGGCGTGCGCTGCTCGGGCGGGTAGGGCGCCATGCCGCTGTTGGCCCAGACCTTGAGCAACTCCGCGTCCTTCAACGCGTCCTGGAACGCGCCGTTCAGCGCTGCGACCACCGGTTTCGGCGTCGCGGATTGCGTCAGCATGATGTGCCAGAACGAAATGTCGAGCTTCGGCCCGTAGGCCGCGACCAGACTCGGCGCGCCGGGGAATTGCGGCGAGGTGGACTTCGAGGTGATGCCGAACACCTTCACCGCGCCGGAGGCGAACTGGCCCACCACCTGCTGGGGCGTGGCGAAGAACAATTCGAGATGGCCGCCGAGCGTGTCCTGCAGCATCGGGGCCGCGCCGCGGTAGGGCACGTGCGTGACTTCGACGCCGAGCGCCTGCGCCAGCAGGAAAGTCGCGAGGTGGCCGGTGGAGCCGATGCCCGGATGGCCCATGCGCGCCTTGGAGGTTTTCATCCAGGCGACCAGCTCCGGCAGCGTCTTGGCGGCGAGGTCTTTCTTTCCGACCAGCACCAGCGGGTTGGAGTTGATCATCGCGATCGGCTGGAAGTCCTTCTCGGTGTCGAACGGCAGCGTCTTGTAGAGCGAGACGTTGGCGGAGACCTGCAGGTTGTGAATGAACAGCGTGTGACCGTCGGGCGCGGCGCGCGCGACGCGCTGGCCTGCGATATTGGTGCCGCCGCCCGCGACGTTCTCGACGATGAAGTTCTGCCCGAACTTGGCGGAGAACTTCGGCGCGAGCTGGCGCGCCACCTGGTCGGTCGGTCCGCCGGCCGGGTAGGGCACGACAATGGTGACGGGGCGCGTCGGGTAGGACTGCGCGTGAGCGGGCAGCACGATGGCCACCAGCGCGATGGCGAGAAAATGCCTCATCGTCTAACTCCCGGAAATCCGAAGCTTGGCGTGCGGTATGGGAACGATAGCATATGGCCCGGCCCGGGCACCACGACGGCACATCCGGCCCTGGACCCGAAGCGCGGGCCGTTGCCGGAATCGAAACGGCAGTTACAGGCGAATTTCAGGGGTTTCCGTTTTGGTCTGACGTGGGCATTCTCCGAAGTCATCGGTGTCCGTCGAGTGCCAACACCGGACCTCGGAAGACGACGCATTCGGGTGTCGCCGCCGAAACGAGAAGGGCCGACGCTTGGGTCGGCCCTTGGATGATTTCCATCAGACAGGTTATTGGTTCTTCGCCATCGTTGGCGTCCTACATGCCAAACTTTCGGTTCACGCCAACGCGAGCGACGTGGAGTTTCGCATCGGCTTCATGGGTCGCATTTGCCGTCGCGACGCCCGGCACGTTCGACCGCGTCGAAAGCTTGCCGAGGTCGGCATAAAGATATTCGCCCTTCAGAGACCAGTTCCCGCCCAGAAGAACTTCCAGTCCTCCGCCTGCGGTCCAACCCAAGGCAAAGTCAGACTTGTCCGCTACAGCCGGTTGAGCCGCGCCAGCGAACTTCAATGTGTCATTGAATTTGACCTGAGCGCCGGCAAATCCGGCTGTCGCGTACCAGAGCCATGAGCCGACCGTAACGCCTGCGCGCGCCCTTACAGTTGTCAGCCACCGCACGTCAACGGACTGCGTGAGAAAGTTACCGGCCGCGAGTCCAACAACCTGGTCGGGGCCGCGCGTCTTTTTGAATCCGAGGTGGTTGATATCGGCCTCGATGCCGACAACAACGTTCTGTATCTGGCGATTATAGCCAAGCTGTCCGCCAACGATCCAACCGGGAATGTTATTAATCGTCTCGTTGGCCTGGCGCAGAAGTGCAGCAGCTTCAGCTGCCGTGACGGGATAGCCGCTATCGAGCAGCAAATTTCGACCTGAACTTCCTAAGACTCCTCCGGCGTTCACGCCGACGTAGAAGCCGGTCCAATTCGACGCCCCAACTGCCGCAGGCGCTTTGTACGCCGGAGCTTTCGCCGGAATATCGGCAGCACTGACACCCTGTGCGGCGCCGACAACCCAAGCCGCGGCAAGCGCGCCTTTCAGACCGTTACGCATCCCGCCCCCTCAGTCATTCTGCTTCTCCCACATTATGAGAAAGTTCAGGTCCTGCCTATCGTCTTGAGGCCTTGTGCGCCGCGAAAATTGTTGGTTGGCCCGATGGGCAGGAAGCGGATGCAAAACCGCGCCATTGCGATGTCAGGCTTTGGCGCGGAGCGGACCTTGAGGCAGTCCCATTTAACTAACTCGATTTTTCGGAGCGTCGCCGTACTAGAATATTGCCATCTGCCGCCGACGGCGCGCTGGCCAAGTCCAATCTGCCTTTCAAGGAGACCTTCGATGATGCTGACGCTGCCCAAGCACAACCGTTACGACTACGTGCCGCTGCCCGAACGCAAGGACTACTCGTGGCCGGGCGGCAAGCGGCTGGCATTCTGCACCACGACCAACATCGAGGTTTACGCCTACCGCAAGGGCACCGGCTGGGACCCGGCCAAGAAGGGCGAGCCGCAGCAGCAGCGCAATTACTCCTGGCGCGACTACGGCAACCGCGTCGGCATCTGGCGGCTGTTCGACCTGTTCGAGCAGTTCAAGCTGCCGGCCGCGCACAACATCAACTCGCTGCTCTACGAGTATTACCCGCAGATCACCGACAAGATCCGCGCGCGTGGCGACGAGGTGATCGGCCACGGCCGCACCAACGCCGAGCGGCAGAACGATCTCTGGGAGCTCGACGAGCGGCGGCTGATCGACGACGTCACGCAGGAGATCGCGAAGCGCGAGGGCAAGCCGCCGCAGGGCTGGATGGGCCCGGCCGCGGCGGAGAGCGTGACCACGATCGATATCCTGAAGGAGGCCGGCTACAAATACGTGATGGATTGGCCTGCGGACGACCAGCCGTTCTGGCTCAAGACCCGCGCCGGTCCCATTCTCTCGGTGCCCTATCCAGCCGAGCTGAACGACTCGGCCTCGATCATCCACCGCGAGAACTCGGCGCAGCAGTTCGCCGACATGATCGTCGACCAGTTCGACGAGATGATCGAGCAATGCGCCGCGCATCCGCTGGTGATGACGATCTCGCTGCATCCGTTCGTGGTCGGCCAGCCGTTCCGCCTGCCGTCGCTGCGCAAGGCGCTCAGGCACTGCGTCGAGCATCAAAAGCGCGACCGGGTGTGGTGGACGCGGCCGGGCGAGGTCGCGGAGTATTGCTACGCGCTGCCGGCGGGGACCATTACAGGGTGAAGGGCGGTAATTCACGAGAACGCCCGTGAGATTACCGCACCCGCCGAGCGTGCTGGAACGCTGGCGATCCGCCGCCCGCCGGTCTATCGTCCCGGCGAAACCGAAACAGGAGGAACACACCATGGCCCAGACACTGCCCCAACGCGCGATCGGCCGCAGCGGCCTCAAGGCATCCGCGGTCGGGCTCGGCTGCATGTCGTTTTCCGGCGTCTACGGGCCGGCGGAGGACGCGGCCTCGACCGCGCTGATCCACGAGGCGCTCGAACGCGGCATCAACTTCCTCGATTCGTCCGACGCCTACGGCAAGGGCCACAACGAGACGCTGCTCGGCAATGCATTGAAGGGCAAGCGCGCGGGCGTGGTGATCGCGACCAAATTCGGCAATCTCGGCGGCGCCGGCGGCAAGTTCGCCGACGGTCGGCCTGAGTTCGTGGCGTCGTCCTGCGAGGCGTCGCTGAAGCGGCTCGGCGTCGAGACAATCGACCTCTATTACGCGCATCGCATCGACCCGAGCGTGCCGATTGAAGATACCGTCGGCGCGATGGCGAAGCTGGTGCAGCAGGGCAAGGTCAAGGCGCTGGGCCTTTCGGAGGCCTCGCCCAAGACCATCCGCAAGGCGCACGCCGTGCATCCGATCGCGGCGGTGCAGAACGAATACTCGCTGCTCTATCGCGAGCAGGCCGACGACACGCGCATCACCACGCGCGAGCTCGGAATCTCGTTCGTCGCCTACGCGCCGCTCGGGCGCGGCCTGCTTACCTCCGAGATCGCCGATCCGGCGACGCTCTCCGATGGCGACACCCGCAAGCGCCAGCCGCGCTACGCCGGCGACAATCTCGCGCACAACCGCGCGCTGGCCGAGAAGTTCCAGGCGATTGCGAAGCGCAAGGGCTGCACCCCGGCGCAGCTTGCGCTCGCCTGGGTGCTGGCGCAGGGCGACGACGTGCTCGCGATCCCCGGCACCAAGAAGAGCGCGCGCCTGCAGGACAACATCGGCGCGCTGAACGTGACGCTGTCGAAGGCCGATCTGGACGAGATTTCCGGCGCAGTGCCGAAGGGCGCGGTGAAGGGCACGCGCTATCCGGAAGCGCAGATGGCGAGCCTCTATATATAGTAGCAAAAACAACTTTTCATTGCAGGGGTCGATCTACCCTGTCGCGAGAAACTACCGACGAACCCGCGTAGAAACCCAAGCATTGAAAAATACCAATATCGTCATGACCACTTTCGGATATATTGGAGCATATTTTGCCATTACCGTCCTTGTATTCAGCTTTGCTCAAACCCGGTTCTCCTGGCAAACCGTCAAATGGATGCAACGGACTTTGATATATCGCGCAATACTGGTCACCGTAATATTCACAAATGTGATCTATCTTATGGAAACGACCAAAGAAGGAAAGCTTGTATCAGGATACCTTGGTGTCGATAATTGGCATCTCCATTTCATGCTTTTTTCTGGCCTGCTAATCATAATTTCTCAATTTATGTACATGAGCGGCTGCCCAAGGATTATACAGACATTTGAAGGTTTCAATGAATACCTAGACTATTCCATGCGCAACTGCGATCTAAACATTCTTCAAGAGGAAAACGTTCGGCTGAACTTTCAGTATCGATCAGTAGCAAAATATGACACCGAAACGATTCATCAGCTTGCCAAAAACAAAATTGACAATTCTAACAATGACCGGCTTGAAAAATATTTATTTGCGGATTTGCATTACACTGCACTGAATGAGTCCACCAACTTGCTTCTACTACGACTTATCGGGTTTAATCATATTATGGCGATCCTGCTATTTTTTCATCCCGCAATAACACGAATTACTAAACTAGCATGGATTGCGGTTTTTGAGTAATAGGGGATGCTTAGTCTTTTCTTTCAGAGGATATTATAGACATTGTCGAAAATATGTTTGATCGGAGATTCTTGAATTTTTCGTTTGCCATCTTCTTATACATTGATATTTCGCCATGATAACTCGCGTACTCGTGGCTGGTGCTTGCAAACGCGGAGATACTTACAAACATCTGCTCAATGAAAAATCGTGAATTGTTGTCGATGCCAAAAGCCCTGCAATACTGAATTAGCGGGTTGAAACCAACAAGGCGTTCTTTTGACACTGCGACAATTCTATTCATCTCCTGTTCAAATACTGGTAAAATGTGTTTCACAAGAAATTCAAGAGAAACTTTCGCGCGATAGGTCTCGCTGTGAAATCGCTCCCTAAACTCGCCTCGGCCACGCAAATCACCGCTGAGCTTGGTCGAAAAATGGGGGTGTAGCATTGCGGACCAAAACACGTATTCGCACTGCATAAGAAGCTTCTCCAACAAAAAGCTTCCGCTTGGAAAAATCCCAATGTTCAATTTATGAAACTCGGAAAGTTTAGAATGGCCGCGAAGCTCGGCGAGGCGATCATAATCCAAATCAACAAATATTAGTCCGTAGGAGTTAACCCCACGGGGAATTGCAAGATCGAGGATTGCGCTTCGTACTTTCTCAGGCGGGATCTCAAATTGTCCAAAGAAAGATACAATTTCCTTTATCGGAACTAACGCTCGCAGTCCATGTGTTGGCGCGTTGGTGTCGCCGCGTCGCTTCTGCAAATATACCAAAATTCTGAGAGCAAGAAAATTCAAGCCCATTCGCCTCGAAAATCCATCTATTGTGAAAAGCTGAGGCGTCTTCAGTCTATCTAAATGCCTTGGGTCTACTGAAATGTATCGATAGACCGTATTTTTTGCCTCTCTCTCGACATCGCGAGTTATTGATTTTTGGTGAGAGCTCGCATCGATAATCGCGTCAAGGATTGGAGATTCACCTGCCGCGGCAGCCAAGTCGCGACACATGTTATACAGGCGGACCGCACCACTTCTGGTGGAATAATTGTCGGAAATGAGAGCATCAAACAACGTTCCGCTTCGCGAGAGGACATAAATGAGGTCCTTCACTCGCGAAAATGCTTCTTTTAGCTGCATATCTCGTTTTGGATCACTTACCAGGTCAATAGACGAAACGTAACGTGAGATAAATTTAAATCGACGATCGCAGAATTCAGCAACAAAGGTCTCTTGCCTTTTAAGATTTGCTATTGTGCTTGTGTCAGTAATAGGTACTATGTGGTCCACGCCTGAAGCATACCCTGTGACCTGAGCCCCAAGAACTCCTCCAAAAATAGGTAGAGTCCATCACCCTGGAAGGGGATGGACATGAAGCCGAGCCGTTTCACGGAAGAGCAGATCATCGGGATTTTGCGGGAGCAGGAGGCCGGG
>VGEP01000025.1 GCA_016869215.1 Alphaproteobacteria bacterium
GCGGCCGCTGCGCCGCCTGCAGCGGCCCCTGCCGCTCCCGCGCCGCCACCGGCCCAGCCTGTGTCGCCGCCGGCCGAGCAGCGCCCGCAGCAATAGCGGCGTCTTTCTCCGGACATTGCGGTTTGGTCATGCGCCCGCGCATGCGGGACGCTGGCGCACGCACAATTGATGGCCCGTGTGGATGGGCCCTGGGCCGCGGGTGTTAAATCATCCAAAAACCGACATAATCGGCCCGCCACCGTGGCCGCGCCGTCACACGGAGCCTTGCATGCGTTTCTCACGCCGAAGCGTTCTCAAGAGCGGCGCAGCAGCGCTTGCAGCCGGGCCGTTCGGCAGGCTGGCTGTTGCGCAGCCTGCGCCCGCGCGCAACTGGAAGCACGGCCTTTCGCTGTTTGGCGCGCCGAAATATGCGCCGGGCTTCAAGAATTTCGACTACGTCAACGTCAACGCGCCCAAGGCCGGCGCAGCGCGCATGATTGCCTTCGGCACCTTCGACAATTTCAACATGGTGGTCGGCGGCGTGAAGGGCTCGCTCGTGGCCGGCCTCGACAACCTTTACGACGGCCTCATGGCGCCGGCACTCGACGAAGTGTCGACCGAGTACGGGCTGCTTGCGGAGGCGGTCAGCCATCCGGACGATTTTTCCTCGGTCACCTACCGGCTGCGCGCCGGCGCCAGGTGGCACGACGGCAAGCCGGTGACGGTCGACGACGTCATCTATTCGCTCACGGTGTTCAAGACCCATCATCCGCAATGGTCGGCCTATTACCGCCACGTCACCAAGGCGGAGCAGACCGGCGAGCGCGAAATCACGTTTACATTCGACGGGCCGGGCAACCGCGAACTGCCGCAGATCGTCGGCCAGCTCAACGTGCTGGCCAAGCACTGGTGGGAAGGCACGGACGCGTCGGGCAAAAAGCGCAGCATCGAGGCGACCACGCTCGAACCGCCGCTCGGCAGCGGCCCCTATCGGATCAAGGAGTTCGTTCCCGGACGCACAGTGATCTACGAGCGCGTGGCGAACTATTGGGCCAAGGACCTGAACGTCAACGTCGGCCGCGACAACTTCAACGAGGTCCGGTTCGAATACTTTCGCGACAGCACCGTCGCGATCGAAGCCTTCAAGGCCGATGCGATCGACTGGCGGACCGAGAACAGCGCCAAGAACTGGGCGTCGGCCTACGATTTCCCCGCGGTCAAGGACAAGCGCGTGGTGCTGGAGGAGTTTCCGATCAACTCCGTCGGCGGCATGCAGGCCTTCGCTTTCAACATTCGCCGGCCGAAGTTCGCCGACCCGCGGGTGCGGCGCGCGTTCAATTTCGCGCTGAACTTCGAAGATTTGAACAAGCAGATCTTCTTCGGCCAGTACCGCCGGGTGAACAGCTACTTCGAAGGGCTTGAGCTTGCCGCGACCGGGCTGCCGCAGGGCGCCGAGCTCGCGATCCTGGAGACCGTCAAGGACAAGGTGCCGCCGGAGGTTTTCACGACGCCCTACAGCAATCCGGTGACCGGCAGCGCGGAAGCGATCCGCGACAACCTCCGCCAGGCCACGCGGCTCTTGCGCGAGGCGGGCTTCGAGGTTCGCAATCAGAAGTTGGTCAACACCAAGACCGGCGAGCCGCTGACGGTGGAGGTTCTGATCGATCAGCCGACCTGGGAGCGCATCGTGCTGCCGTACCGGCCGTCATTGCAGCGGCTCGGCATCGAAATGACCGTCCGCATGGTGGACGACGCGCAGTACGAGAACCGACTGCGGCAGCGTGACTTCGACATGATCATTGCGAGCTGGGGCCAGTCGCTGTCGCCCGGCAACGAGCAGCGCGGCTATTGGGGCTCGCAGGCGGCGGACCAGCCGGGCTCGCGCAATCTGGCCGGCATCAAGAATCCCGCGATCGATGCGCTGATCGATCGGGTGATCTTCGCCAAGAACCGCGACGAGCTGGTCGCCGCGACCAAAGCGCTCGATCGCGTGTTGTTGTGGAACCACTACGTCGTGCCGCAATGGACCTACGGCAAGGTCCGCACCGCGCGCTGGGACCGGTTCGGCCGGCCGGCCGAGTTGCCGAAGTACGGCGCGTCGGCGTTCCCCACCATCTGGTGGTGGGACGCCGCGAAGGCGGCGAAGGCGGGATCGCGCTCGTGAGTGGATGGTCGCGCCGTGACGTCCTGGTCGTCGGCGCGGGCGCCGTTGCCGCCGGTCTCGCCGGACCCGCGCTGCGGGCCCAGCCTGCGGCCGATTCCGAACGGCACGGCATTTCCGCATTCGGCGACCTGAAGTATCCGCCGGACTTCAAGCACTTCGAATACGCCGATCCGAATGCGCCCAAGGGCGGAACGTTCTCGCAGATCGGCCCGAACAGGCTGTTCAACCAGAACTTCCTGACCTTCAATTCGCTCAACAGCTACATCCTGAAGGGCGATGCGGCGCAGGGCATGCAGCTCACCTTCGCAAGCCTGATGGTGCGCGCCGACGACGAGCCGGACGCGATGTACGGGCTCGCCACGCGTTCGGTGCGCGTCTCGGACGACGGCCTGACCTATCGCTTTGCGCTGCGCCCCGAGGCGAAATTCCACGACGGCTCATCCCTGACCGCGCACGACGTGGCATTCTCGCTGGCGACGCTGAAGGACAAGGGTCATCCGATCATCACGCAGCTGTTGCGCGAGTTTGCGGGCGCCGAAGCCATCGACAACCACACGGTCGTGCTCCGATTCGCGCCCAAGCGCGCGCGCGACGTGCCGCTGTTCGCGGCGTCGTTGCCGATTTTCTCGCGCGCCTACTACGGCACCCGGCCGTTCGAGGAAACCACGCTCGATATCCCGCTCGGCTGCGGGCCGTACAAAGTCGGGCGCTTCGAGCCGGGCCGCTACATCGAATACGAGCGCGTCAAGGACTGGTGGGGCGCCAACCTGCCGGTGTCGCGCGGGCAGCACAATTTCGACGCCGTCCGCTTCGAGTACTATCGGGACCGAGACGTGGCGTTCGAGGGCTTCACCGCCAAGAGCTACCTGTTCCGCGAGGAGTTCACCTCGCGCATTTGGGCCACGCGCTACGACTTCCCGGCGATCAAGGACGGCCGCGTCAAGCGCGAGGTGCTGTCCGACGAGACGCCGTCCGGCGCGCAGGGCTGGTTCATCAACACCCGCCGCGAACGATTCAAGAATCCCAAGCTGCGCGAGGCGCTGATCTGCGCTTTCGACTTCGAATGGACCAACAAGTCCATCATGTACGGGTCCTACGAGCGCACTCATTCGGTGTTCCAGAACTCGGACATGATGGCGAAGGGCAAGCCCGGTGCGGACGAACTGGCGCTGCTCGAACCGTTCCGCGGCAAGGTGCCGGACGAGGTGTTCGGCGAGCCATACGTTCCCCCGGTGACCGACGGATCGGGCCAGGACCGCGTACTGCTGCGGCGCGGGGCGCAGCTTCTGCGCGAAGCGGGCTATGTCATTAAGGACGGCAAGCGGGTTGCGCCGAACGGCGAGCGCGTCACCATCGAGTTCCTGATCGAGGAGCCGTCGTTCCAGCCTCACCACATGCCCTACATCAAGAATCTCGCGACGCTCGGCATCGACGCAAACTTGCGCATCCTCGACGCCGCGCAGATGCAGCGTCGCCGCAACGACTTCGATTTCGATGTCGTGATCCAGCGGTTCGGGTTCTCGTCGACGCCGGGCGATTCGCTGCGCTCCTATTTCTCGTCGCAGGCCGCCGGACTGAAGGGCTCGCAGAACCTCGCCGGGATCGCTGACCCGGTGATCGACGCGTTGATCGACAAGATCATCGCGGCCGAAACCCGCGAGGCGCTGAACGTCGCGTGCCGCGCGCTCGACCGGGTGATTCGCGCCGGGCGCTACTGGATTCCGCACTGGTACAAGGCGTCGCACTGGATCGCCTATTGGGACACGTTCGGCCGCCCGCCGCGAAAGCCGAAGTATGCCCGCGGCGTGCTGGAGACCTGGTGGGTCGATCGCGAAAAGGCGGCGAAGATCGAGCAAAGAGGGTAGTGTTGACCGGTCGGCGTAATGCCCCGAATTCGCGGCATTGAGGCGCGCGGACCCCGGTCCGGCGTGACGCGGGGGCGCAAACGCGTTAGGACAACCCGAAACCATGACCGCCTACATCATCCGCCGCCTGCTGTTCATGATCCCGACCCTGCTCGGCATCATGCTGGTGTCCTTCGTGGTCGTGCAGTTTGCGCCGGGCGGACCGGTCGAGCGCGTCATCGCGCAGCTCTCCGGTGCCGACACGGGCGCGGCGTCGCGCATCCCCGGCGCCGGGCAGGGCGGCGATTTCGGCTCGCGCGGCCAGGTGCAGGGCGGCTCGCAGGTCGACGCCGTGACGTCGAAGTATCGCGGTGCGCAGGGCCTCGATCCGGAATTCATCAAGCGGCTCGAAGTGCAGTTCGGCTTCGACAAGCCGGCGCACGAGCGATTCCTGCTGATGCTGTGGAATTACACGACCTTCGATTTCGGCAGGAGCTATTTCCGCGATGTGACGGTGATCCAGCTCGTCAAGGAGAAGCTGCCGGTCTCGATGTCGCTCGGCATCTGGATGACGCTGCTGACCTACTTGATCTCGATCCCGCTCGGTATCCGCAAGGCGGTCAACGACGGTTCGCGCTTCGACGTCTGGACCTCCGGCGTCATCATTATCGGCTACGCCGTACCTGGATTTCTGTTTGCCATCCTGCTGATCATCCTGTTCGCCGGCGGTTCCTATTTCGACTGGTTTCCGCTGCGCGGGCTGACATCGGAGAATTGGGCCGCGCTGCCGTGGTACGGCAAGATCGCCGACTATTTCTGGCACCTCGCGTTGCCGCTGACCGCCATGGTGCTCGGCGCCTTCGCGACCATGACGCTGCTGACCAAGAACTCGTTCCTCGACGAGATCAGGAAACAGTATGTGCTCACCGCGCGGGCCAAGGGCTGCACGGCGCGCCAGACGCTCTACGGCCACGTGTTCCGCAACGCCATGCTGATCGTGATCGCGGGCTTCCCCGGCGCGTTCGTGGGCGCGTTCTTCTCCGGCGCGCTTCTGATCGAGACCATTTTCTCGCTCGACGGGCTCGGCCTCCTGGGCTTCGAAAGCGTTCTGAATCGCGATTACCCGGTGGTGTTCGCCACGCTCTACATCTTTGCGCTGATCGGGCTGGTCGTGAATCTGATCTCCGACCTCACCTATACGTGGATCGATCCCCGTATCGATTTTGAGACACGGGAGGTCTGAGGTGGACGCGCGCACCGATTTCAAGGATTCCACGGCCATTGCGCCGGCGGGTTCCACAGCAAAGCCGAAGCGCGGACGATTTGCACTGTCGCCGATCAATCAGCGCCGCTGGGTAAACTTCAAGCGCAACCGCCGCGGCTATTGGTCGTTCTGGATCTTTCTGGTGCTGTTCGTCGTGTCGCTGTTTGCCGAAGTGATCGCCAACGACAAGCCGTTCATGATCCGGGTCGAAGGCAAGACCTACTTTCCCGCCTTCGTGACCTATCCGGAGACCGCCTTCGGCGGCGAGTTCGAGACCGCGGCCGACTACCGCGATCCGTTTCTCCAGAAGCTGATCGCCGAGAAGGGCGGCTCGATCGCCTGGCCGCCGATCCGCTATTCCTACGGCACGCACAATCTCGACCTGCCGACGCCTGCGCCGTCGCCGCCGACCTGGCGGCTGACCGAGGAGCAGTGCAAGGCGGTGGTCGATAAGAAAGGTCTCAAGGGCTGCCGCGACCTCGAATACAACTGGCTCGGCACCGACGACCAGGGCCGCGACGTGGTGGCCCGGCTGATCTACGGCTTCCGCATCTCGGTGCTGTTCGGGCTGACGCTGACCATCATCTCCTCGATCGTCGGCGTCGCGGCCGGCGCCGTGCAGGGCTATTTCGGCGGCTGGACCGATCTGCTGTTTCAGCGCTTCATCGAGATCTGGACCTCGGTGCCGACGCTCTATCTGCTGTTGATCATCTCGTCGGTGCTGGTGCCGGGATTCTTCGTCCTGCTCGGTATATTGCTGCTGTTCTCCTGGGTGGCGCTCGTGGGTCTGGTGCGCGCCGAGTTCCTGCGCGGCCGCAATTTCGAATACATCCAGGCGGCGCGTGCGCTCGGCGTGTCGAACGCCACCATCATGTTCCGGCACCTCTTGCCGAACGCCATGGTCGCGACCATGACGTTTCTGCCGTTCATCCTGTCGTCGTCGGTCACGACGCTGACCGCGCTCGACTTTCTCGGCTTCGGCCTGCCGCCCGGTTCGCCGTCGCTCGGCGAGCTGCTGTCGCAGGGCAAGGCCAACATCCAGGCGCCGTGGCTCGGGCTTGCGGGCTTCTTCTCGGTTGCGATCATGCTGTCGCTGCTGATCTTCATCGGCGAAGCGGTGCGCGACGCCTTCGACCCGCGCAAGACGTTCCGGTGAGCGCGATGAGCGAACCGCTTCTCACCGTTCAGGACCTCTCCGTCGCCTTCGGCCAGGGCGGGCGCGAGACGCTCGCCGTCGACCGCATCTCGTTCGACATCAAGAAGGGCGAGACGGTCGCGCTCGTCGGAGAGTCGGGTTCGGGCAAGTCGGTGACCGCGCTCTCGGTGATGAAGCTCCTGCCGTACCCGGCGGCGAGCCATCCATCCGGGCGGATCGCGTTCAAGGGCCGCGAACTGCTCGGGCTGCCGGAACACGAAATCCGCACCGTGCGCGGCAACGACATCACCATCATCTTCCAGGAGCCGATGACCTCACTCAATCCGCTGCATACGATCGAGCGGCAGATCGGCGAAATCCTGCTGCTGCACCAGGGATTGACCGGCGAAGCCGCGCGCGCCCGCACGCTCGAACTGCTGACGCAGGTCGGCATTCCCGACCCGGCGGGGCGGCTTGCAAGCTATCCGCATCAGCTGTCGGGCGGCCAGCGCCAGCGCGTGATGATCGCGATGGCGCTCGCCAACGAGCCGGACCTGCTCATTGCCGACGAGCCGACGACCGCGCTCGACGTCACCGTGCAGGCGCAAATCTTGAAACTGCTCAAGGACCTGCAACAGCGCCTCGGCATGGCGATGCTGTTCATCACTCACGACCTCGGCATCGTGCGCAAGATCGCCGACCGGGTGTGCGTGATGAGGTCGGGCAAGATCGTCGAGCAGGACACGGTCGAGCGCGTCTTTGCGTCGCCGCAGCATCCCTATACGAAGGACCTGCTTGCGGCCGAACCGAAGCCGCAGGCCGCGCCGCTCAATCCGTCGGGTGAGACCGTCGTCAAGACGGACGAGCTCAAGGTCTGGTTCCCGATCAAACGCGGGGTGCTGCGCAAGACCGTCGGCCACATCAAGGCGGTTGACGGCGTCAGCGTCGAGATCAGGAAGGGCGAGACGCTCGGCGTGGTCGGTGAATCCGGCTCCGGCAAGACCACGCTGGGGCTCGCGATCCTGCGGCTGGTGTCCTCCGACGGGACCATCGTGTTCATGGGCAAGCCGGTGCAAGGCCTGCGCTTCAAGGAGATGCGGCCGTTCCGCCGCGACATGCAGATCGTGTTCCAGGACCCGTACGGCTCGCTGTCGCCGCGCATGTCGGTCGCCGACATCATCGAGGAGGGGCTTGGCGTCCACAGCCCCGGCATGTCCGAGGAGACACGCGAGCAGCGCGTGATTCGCGCTCTGTCGGACGTGGGCCTCGATCCGGAAACGCGCTTTCGCTATCCGCACGAGTTCTCCGGCGGCCAGCGCCAGCGAATCGCGCTGGCGCGCGCGGTGGTGCTGGAGCCGACCTTCGTGGTGCTCGACGAGCCCACGAGCGCGCTCGACATGCTGATCCAGGCGCAGATGGTGGACCTGTTGCGCGACCTGCAGAAGCGCCGGGAACTGACCTACATGTTCATCTCGCACGATCTGCGGGTCGTTGCGGCGCTGGCGAGCCGCCTGATGGTCATGCGCGACGGCAAGGTGGTGGAGGCGGGGGCCGCCGCCGACCTGTTCAAGAGTCCGAAGAGCGCCTACACCCGCGCGCTGTTCGCGGCCGCCTTCAATCTCGACATCGCGCCCGACGGCGCGACGGCGCAATAGGCCGTGCGATGAACGCGCGCGATCTCGCTGATCGCGAAGCGGGCGCCGACCTCGACGGGCCCGAGACGCTGGGACGCGGCCGCCACGCCTACGAGCGCTACCGCGTGTCGCTTCCGGACAGCGCCGGCGAGCCGGTGGCGCGTGACGTGGTCCGGGTCGGCCGTGTGATCGTCGTATTGCCGGTCGATCTGGCGCGTGGCGAGGTGGTGCTGCTGCGGCAGTTCCGGCTCGGCGCACATCTCGCCACCGGGCGCGGCGACCTCGTCGAGGTGCCCGCGGGCCATGTCGAGCCCGGCGAGGATTGGCAGACCGCCGCGCGCCGCGAGTGCCAGGAGGAGATCGGCGTCGTTCCGGACCGTCTTGTGCCGATGTTCCGTGTGCTGCCGTCGCCCGGCATGTTGGACGAGCATCAGATGTTCATGCTCGGACTGGTCGACGCCTCGCGCGTTCCGGAGCGCGCCGGAGCGCTGCACGAGCGCGAGGATACGCGTCCGCTTTGCGTGCCGATCGGCCGCGCGCTCGACGCCCTGGCCGCTGGCGGCATGGAGTACGGCGCGACCGTGCTCGCCCTGCAATGGCTGGCGCTCAACAGCGGGCGTCTTCACGAGCTTGCGCGACAGGACGCTGCGGCGGGATGAACGATATTCTCCTGGCATTCGACGGGCCGCAGGCGGCCGAGTGGAAATCGGCGCTGCGCTCTGCCGCGGGCAATCGCGCGGTCCACGCCTGGCCGGACGACCCCGACGATCTGAGCGACCTGGACCGTTACGCCTATGCATGCGTTTGGCTGCCGCCGCGGGGGCTATTGCCGCGGTTGCGGAATCTGAAGGCGATTCTCAATCTCGGTGCCGGGGTCGACCGTCTGCTGGCCGATCCGTCGCTGCCGGACGTTCCGATCGCGCGGGTCGCCCACGGCGACCTGACCATGCGCGTGACCGAATACGTCGTGCTGCACGTGCTGATGCATCATCGCCGCCAGCGGCTCTACGACGCGCAGCAGCGCGCAAAGACCTGGGCGGTCCACGACCAGCCCGCGGCAAACGAAGTGTCGGTCGGCGTGATGGGTCTTGGGGTCATCGGCCGAAGCGCGGCAGAGGCGCTGGCGCGTCTCGGCTTCAAGGTGGCCGGCTGGAGCCGCACGCCGAAGTCGATTCCCGGAATCGCATGCTGTCACGGCGCGGAGGCACTCGACGCATTCCTGGCGCGCGCGGAAATTCTCGTTTGCCTGCTGCCCCAGACGCCGGAGACCGAAGGGCTTCTCAACCTTTCGTTGCTCCGCAAGCTCAAGCGCGACGGCGCCGCCGGTGGCGCTTATCTGGTCAATGCGGCGCGCGGCCGGATCCAGTCGAACACCGGCATTCTCGCCGCACTCGACGAGGGTGCGCTCGCGGGCGCCACGCTGGACGTTTTCCCGCAGGAGCCGCTGCCGCCGGACAACCCGCTCTGGTCCCATCCGAAAGTGACGATCACGCCGCACAACGCAGGCGATGTATCGCCGCACGTCTTCGCGCCGCTGGTGATCGAGCAGATCGAGCGGTTCGAGCGCGGCGTTCCCCTGGATAATCCGATCGACCGAAGCCACGGATACTGATCGCGAAAAGTTCAACCGCAACCGTGTTGCCTCGGCCCGGCCGGTCATCACAATACCGGCCCATGACCGCACGATTCGCGTTTACGGCCCTGCTCCTGCTGGCCGCTTCGCCCGCTCTCTCCCAGCAGTTTGGGACGGCGCAGCTCCCGATCAAGGCCGACGACGGCAAGCCGATCGCCAACCATGCGGTCACCGCCGCCCAGATGGCGAAGGTCGCGGGCCTTCCGGGTCTCGTTCCGGCCGGCAATCCCAAGGGCGACGTGACGCTCTACCAGTTCTACGACCTTAACTGCCCGTTCTGCCGCGAGGCGTCGCGCGACGTGCACGAGTTGGTCCGCACCGACCGCAACCTGCGGCTGGTGTTCGTTCCCTATCCGACGCTGTCGGTCCAGTCGGTGGAAGGCGGGCGCGTGGAGCTGGCGCTGCGCGAGATTGCGACGCCCGACCGGTTCATGGAATTCCATCGCAGGCTTTATTTCCGCCGCGGCACGATCGATGGCGCCCGCGCGCTGGAGACCGCGCGCGAAATGGGATTCGACCTCAAGAAGATCCTTGAAATCGCCAACGCGAAACACGTCACCGAGACGATGAAGCAGCACGCCCAGCTCGGCACCGAGCTCAAGCTGATTGCGACGCCGTCGTACGTGATCCAGGGCGTGGCCATTCTCGGCCACCCGGGACTGGAGCCGTTGCGCGGAATCGCACGATCCGTACGCACCTGCAAGAAGGCAGTCTGTTAAGCGAGGAGCGCGATCAGCGCGCGGGCGTCTATCGCCTTCTCCAGCGCCCAGACCAACTCGGATGCGCGCTTGGCGCGATCCGCGCCAATGACCGGAACGGCGTTGGCGAGGAACTTGGCCTCGATCGCCGCGTCGCTCATGGGATTGTCCGCCGTACCGCTCGCGTGTGCGATATGGGCTTCGTAGCGCGCGCCGCCTGCTGTAATCGCGGCATGCGCTTCGCCCCGGCGCAGCGTCGCATCGGTGGCCGGCTTCACCTTGCGCCGCAGGGCTGCCACCGCCGGATCGGCAGCCCTGGCGTCTGAGTATTGAGCGACTCCCGCCGTGCCGTCGATCAGCGCCACCGCCGCCGATTGCGCCACGCTGAATTTCGACTGCAAGCCGGTCGACGGCTCGCGCACGCCGGTGATCGACAGCACCAGCGGATGAACCCGCAGCGAAATTTCCTCGACCGCGGCCGGGTCGACGGCATGGGCGTCGCGGACCGCAATCACAGCGTCGATCAAAGGGTGCAGCACCACGCCGCAGGCGTATGGCTTGTGGCCGTTGCTCTCGATCAGCCAGGCGCCGCCGAGGTCTGCGGTCAGGGCTTCCGGCGCCGCCACGTCGCTGTAAATGCGCGCGAAGCCCTTTTCACCCTCGACGATCTCCTGCGTCGCGTCGAAGCCGCGCTCGGCCAGCAGCGCCGCGAGCGTCCCGTTGGCCGCCGCCTTTCCGGCGTGGAACGACTTGCCCATGGTGCCGCGGTTCTGCTGCATGCCCGCGGCCTGGGTTGCGGCGATCCCCATGGCGTAGGTCAGCCGCTGCGCGTCGAGGCCGAGAAGCCGGCCTGCGGCGACGCCGGCAGCGACGCTGCCGAGCGTGCCCGTCAGGTGCCAGCCGCCCTTGTGATGGCCGGGGGCGGTGCGGCCGGTCCGCACACCGGCTTCGAAACCCACCGCATAGGCCAGCATCAGGTCGGCGCCGGACACCGGCGTACGCTCGGCGAGCGCGAACAGGGCGGCCAGGACCGGCGAGCTTGTGTGGAGGACCACGCCGCCCATGTGGGTGTCGTCGTAGTCCAGCACGTGACCCATCGCGCCGTTGGCAAGCGGCGCTTCGAGCAGACCGAGCTTGAGGTTCCGGCCCAGCACGGTCGCCTGCGGTTTCCCGCCGGCCTCCTGCAACACTGCGATCAGCTGGGACACAGTGGGATGTCCGCTTCCGGCGAGCGCGCAGCCGATCCAGTCGAGCACGCCGCGCCGGGCCTCGTGCACGGCTTTCGCCGGCAGGTCGCCGAACTGCGCGGAGGCCAGGTGCGCGCACAGCGTCTTGGTCAGCGTTTTCGTGGAGGGGTCGAGGTTCTGCTCCATGACGGTTCGCTAGCGGTCCGATTCTAACATTCGCATCCCGTTCCGGTGGGCGTGTTTGCGAATGTTAGAATCAAAGGACCACTAGCAAGTATAAAGTGCGGGTGGAGCTCTGGATTTGACATTCGCCTCGCGAATTTGCGGCCAAGTGGGTAGCGAATGTCAAATCCGCTCCACTAGCCCAAACGCCGTACGCTGGTTACTTGGCTGCCGGCGGCGCCGATGCGCGCCAGGCCTTCGGCCACGGGTTCGACCGTCACGGCCATGTGGAAGGCATTGGCGTGGATCATGCTGTTGCGTCCGCGCGCGATGGCGACGTGGCCCTTCCAGAAAATCAGGTCGCCGTGCTGCAGGCCTGCGAGACTGACGGATTTGCCGAGTGCGCGTTCCTGCATGTCGCTGTCGCGCGGACAGACGATGCCGCAGGCGGTCAGTGCGACCTGGACCAAGCCGGAACAGTCGATGCCGAGGCTGGTCTTGCCGCCCCAGAGATAGGGCACGCCGGCGAAGCGTTCCGCCACTGCAACGAAGTCCGTCTCGGCCGCGGCAAGCGGCGCGAGATGGCGCGCCGGCACGTGGCCGCCCGAGGCTGTCATGGCGAAGGTGTCGTCGGTGCTCGCGACTGCAACCTGCGCGCCGAGGGGGAGCGCATCCGCCGGGGGCAGCTTGATCGAGGGTCCGGGGAATTCGAAGGTGCGCAGCGCCGCGACCTTGTGCGTCGGCTCCGGTCCGGGCGCGAGCAGCGCCGCTGCGGGCAGGTAGCCGACATAGCCGTCGGAGGCGAGCTGCCCCCAGGCCCAGCCGTTCTCGTCGCTGTCGTAGATCGTGACGCGCTCGCCGCGAAGCGCCTCGGTCAGGAGCGGCGCCTCGTGCGACGGCTCCTTGCGGACCGGCGTGGTTCCGACGATCACCTCCTGCGCGACGCCGTCGGCATACCGGCCGGCTTCGATCCTGCCGCGCAACTGCGCTGCCGCAAGGTCGGGCCGTGCAGGCGTCAGGCGGGGATCGAATGTCATGGCGGAAACGTCGCTAGCCGTATTGCTTCGAGAGCAGCGCATAGACCGCGCGCGCGGCCTGGCATTCGCCGCCTTCGGGGCGGCCGGGCCGGGCCGAAGGCGTCCAGCCGTAAATGTCGAAGTGCAGCCATCGCGCCGGATCCGACACGAACCGCTTGAGAAACAGCGCGCAGACGATGGAGCCCGCCATGCCGCCGGTCGCGACATTGTTCAAATCGGCGGTCTTCGAATCCAGCATGGAATCGTAGCGCTTCCACAGCGGCAGCCGCCACAGCGGGTCGTTTTCGGCGGCGGCCGACTGCGCCAGCTCGGCGGCGAGCGGCTCGTTGTCGGTGTAGAACGGCGGCAGCTCCGGTCCGAGCGCGACGCGCGCTGCGCCGGTCAGCGTGCCCATGTCGACCAGCAGGTCGGGCTTCTCCTCGCAAGCGAGCGCGAGCGCGTCGGCGAGGATCAGGCGTCCCTCGGCATCGGTGTTGCCGATCTCGACGTTGAGCCCCTTGCGGGAGGGATAGACATCAAGCGGCCGGAACGCGTCGCCCGCGACCGAATTCTCCACCGCCGGGATCAGCACCCGCAGCGCGACCTTCAGCTTGCGGTCCATGATCATGTGCGCGAGCGCCAATACGGTTGCGGCTCCGCCCATGTCCTTCTTCATCAGCAGCATGGCGTTCTCGGGCTTCAAATCGAGCCCGCCGGTGTCGAAGCACACGCCCTTGCCGACCAGCGTAATCTTCGGATCGGTCGCCTTGCCCCACCGCAGCTCGATCAGCCGCGGCGCGCGGCTGCCGCCGGCGGCGCGGCCGACGGCGTGGATGAGCGGGAAGTTTTCTTTCAGCAGATTATCGCCGACGATCGCCCGCACTTTCGCGCCATGGCGCTTGGCGAGCGCGCGTGCCGCGGCTTCAAGGTCCGCTGGCCCCATGTCGTTCGCCGGCGTGTTGATCAGATCGCGGGCGAGCGTCACGCCATCGGCTATCCGGGTCAGGTCGGCGGCGTCGACACCGTCCGGAACCGCCAGACGGACGGCTCTGTCCTTGTGCTTGCGGTAGCGCGCGAAGCGGTAGGCTCCGAGCGCGAACGCGAGCGCGGCGAGCCGTGCGTCGTGCGGCGCATTGGCGAAGCGCCACGTGCCCGCGGGCAGCACGCCGGGGAGCAACCCCGGCAGGAACGGATTTCCGTCCGCCGCCGCATCCAGCGCGAACAATGCACCGCCGACGCCGTTCGCCGACGGCAGTATGAGATGCCGGCCGGCGGACGGCTCGAAGCCCGAGGCCTTGACGAATGCGCGGGTGCGCTTGTCGAGGCGCGCGACGACCTTCGCAAAGGTTGCCCGCGTCACAAACCAGATCGGCCGGGCCGCCTTGCTGCGCGGCGTTAGGATGGGGTGCATCGCATCGGCATTCGCGCGGTGCTGCGCGGACTGCACCATGTTGGACCGTCTCAAAACTTGAACTGGACGTTGGTGCCGGGAAAGGCCGCTGCCGGCGGCTGCATCGGCTGCTGGGGCAGTTGTGCATAGATGTCGAACAGCAGCAGCCAGCGCTTGGTATCCGGGTCGGTCACTGGCTCGACGCCGTGGAACGAATTGTCGGTCTTGAAGAACACGAAAAGCGAGTTCGGCAGGAAAGGCATGGTGTGCAACCGGACGAAGTTCTCAAATCCATAGTGCGGCCCGCCAGCACAGGTGAAATTGCCATCCTTAGGAAGGTAGATCGATGTACCAAGGTGCGACTGCGATGTGTCCTTGGGAAGATAGAACAACATCGTGATGACTTTTCTTGTCGAGTCGGTGTGCGGTCCGAGCGAGTACTTGGTAATGTCCTCGACGAGCAGCGCCTCGTTGTAGAGCTGCGGCATCGGTGCGTTACTGAACCTCTGCTCAATCAGTGAATGAAACTTGGACAACGCAAGATTCGCGAACCGACCCGAGCAGAGCCATTGTGAGAACTCGCTCCAGAATTCCCGCTTGCCCTCAGGCAATCGCCCCTGGTGCTCAGGCTTGCCGATTTCCAGAACGAACCGCTCCTTATAACCCTTAACCGAACGCGCCTCTTCGAGCGGGATCATCAGCGACGGATCCGGGATATTCGCCTGCAGGCGATCGTAAAAATCTGCCGGGAAGACGTCGCGAATGTAGAAGTGCGGATAGGGAAATCCCAATACCGGCGCATTTGCGAACTTGTATGCGAGTGCAAGTTCAGCGTCGGAATACATGCTCGGCTACTCCCTTGAACGGACCGTCTTTGCGCATCGCCCGATGGACCTGGGCAGGATCGTATTTGAAGCCGAGGTCGGTCAAGACATGAACCATCGCACGATGTTCAGGCAGGTTCGGATTGGTTTCAATCAGCAAGGATCGAAGTCCGGGATTTTTGAGTATGTCCCCCGCGCCCGCGATGACCTTTGGCTCAAAGCCGTCGACGTCGATCTTGATATGGTTGGGGACCGGGACGAACCCGTCAGCCACAAGCTCGTCCAGCCGCGCCATAATGCAGCCTTGCTGGAAGGTCGGCTTGAACGGCTGCATTTCGAAGTTGAGCGCCTCGCCCACGGCGTGGTTTGAGCCGCCGACCCGCATGTCGATCATGTTGAGTTCGGTCAGGCCCCAGCGGTCTGACAAGCCCATGCAGAATGCCTTCGTGCGGCCCTGCAGATTGTTGGCAATGATGTTCCTGTTCAGCAGCGCATAATTCTGGGCTTCAGGCTCGAACGCGAACACGCGCGCCTTCTTGGTTGCGGCAGCCCAGATCGTATACATGCCAACGTTGGCGCCGACATCGACCAGAATGTCATCGGCACCGAAACTGTCGATCCACTCAAGCGTGCAGGGCTCCTTGGCGTAGATCGTATCGACTCGCCCCTTGGTCATCACGCTAGGGGTTACGAACGTCATCACCGTTCCGGCGTGCACAACCTCGCAGCGTGGATTGAGGCTTTCGTATTGCTGCAGCGACAAGTTCATGTTTTGAGGGCGGGCGGTTGCGGACTTGTCTCGCCGTGCGCCGGCGCGTTCTTGTCGGAAATGGGAACCGACTTGTTAACAATTCTATAACACACCGCCCTAAACGTGTCTGCCAACCGGCCGGGGCGGGAGACCGTCGGAATCCGGCTTCAGGCAGGCAATTAACCTTCTATTAGCGTTAACGAATTACTTCTGGCCCGCTGCTTGGCGACCAATTCTGTCCGCATCGGAAGGGCCACGCTCGATGCAACGTCCATCCACGCGCCTTATGGCCTCTGTGGCAATTGTGGCCGCACTGGCCCTGGGCGGTTGCTCGACCAGAAACCAGTCGCCGCTGGACGCCACCGGTTCGATCAACAGCGCCGCGGGTCCTCGCACCGAGGCCGAATGGCGGCAGGAAATGGAGGCCTACGCTCCGCGCTATCGCGCCAATCCGCGCGATCCGCAGGTGGCCATGCGCTACGCCCAGGCGCTGCGCGCCATCGGGCAACGCGCCCAGGCCGCCGCGGTGCTGGAGCAGGCGGCCATCGCCAACCCCAACAACAGCGCCGTGCTCGGCGCCTATGGGCGCGCGCTCGCAGACAACGGCAATCACAAGCAGGCGCTCGACGTTCTCAACCGCGCGCACACGCCCGATCAGCCGGACTGGCGCATCCTGTCGGTGCAGGGCGCGGTGCTCGATCAGATGGGCCGCCACCCGGAGGCGCAGCGGCACTACGCCAGCGCACTGCGCATCGTGCCCGACGAGCCTTCGGTTCTGTCCAATCTCGGCTTGTCCTACGCGCTCTCGAAAAATCTACCGAAGGCCGAATCCACCTTGCGGCAGGCCGCGGCTCGGCCCGGCGCCGACGAGAAGGTGCGGCAGAACCTGGCGCTGGTGATCGGGCTGCAAGGCCGCTTCCAGGAAGCCGAGACCATTGCACGCGGCGACCTGTCGCCGGATGAGGCGGCCGCCAACGTCGCGTACCTGCGGCAGATGCTGTCGCAGCAGAAGGACTGGTCCAAACGCAACCGGGGTTCGCCGCTGTCGCCTTCGACCGGATCGTAATGGATAGCTCGTTTGCGCTAGCCTAGCGCGTCCGCGTGACCGGGGTGTCGGTCGAAGTGTCCTGCGTCGCCATCACGCGGATCGCCGCAGGCCCCAGAATGACGACGAACAGCACCGGCAGGAAGAACAGGATCATCGGCACGGTGAGCTTGGGCGGCAGCGCCGCCGCCTTCTTTTCGGCTTCCGACATCCGCATATCGCGGTTTTCCTGGGCCATGACGCGCAGCGTCTGGGCGAGCGGCGTGCCGTAGCGCTCCGCCTGCTGGAGGGCCATGCAGACCGACCTTACGCCGTCGATGTCGGTCCGTTTCGCCAGGTTGTCGTAGGCTTGCCGGCGGTCCTGCAGGTAGGACAGTTCCGCCGTGGTCAGCGTCAACTCCTCGGCCAGCGGGATCGACTGCGAACCGATCTCCTGCGAAACCTTCTTGAACGCGGCCTCGATCGACATGCCGGATTCGACGCAGATCAGCAGCAGGTCGAGCGCGTCGGGGAACGCGCGCCGGATCGACAGCTGGCGCTTGGCGATCCGGTTCTTCAGGAACATGTACGGGACGTGCATGCCGAGATAGGCCGCGCCGAGGCAGAGCCCGATCTTGACCGTGGCGGTCTGATCCATTTCGACCACAACGAACAGGTAGAACAGCGCAACAAGGAACAGCGCGATCGGCACGATCAAGCGGAAGAACAGGAAGGCGACATAGGGGGCCTGGCCGCGGTAGCCGGCCTGCACCAGCTTCACGCGCGCTTCCTCCTGGGCAAGCCACTTGGTCAGATTGAAGCGCTCGACCACCTGCTGCATATAGAGCTTGGGCGATTGCCGGAGCGAGATTTTCTCCTTTTCGCCGCGCGCCAGCCGTTCGCGCTCGCGCTGCCTGATCTTCTCGCGCTCCAGCGCGACCGACTTCATGCGCCTGCCGAGCGTATCCGGCGACAAGAGCGGCATGGCTAGCGTCAGCACGGTCGCGATCGCCGCGATGCCCGCGAGCATCATCGTCAGGAACTTCGTGTCGTGCATCCGGTCGATCAGAAAGTCGAGCATGATGCGTCTCAGAAGTCGAAGTTGATCATCTGCTTCATCACGAAGACGCCGATCGACATCCACATGGCGCAGGCTGCGATCATGATCCGGCCGAGGTCCGTGGTCCAAAGCAGCGAGATGTAGTCGGGGCTCGTGAGGTAGACCAGCAGGCCCACGGCGATGGGCAGCGAGCCGATGATCGTGGCCGAGGCTTTTGCCTCCATCGACATGGCTTGAATCTTGGCCTTCATCTTCTTGCGCTCGCGGAGCACGCGCGACAGGTTGCCGAGCGCTTCGGACAGGTTGCCGCCGGCTTTTTGCTGGATTGCCACAACGATGCCGAAGAAGTTGGCCTCGGCGAGCGGCATGCGATCGAACAGCTTGGCGCAGGCGTCTCCCAGCGGGACGCCGACGGTTTGGTTCTCGACGATGGCGCGGAACTCACTCTTGACCGGCTCTTGCGCTTCGATGGAGATGACCTTGAGGCTGTCGAGTAGCGGCAGGCCCGCCTTGATGCCGCGGACGATGATATCGACCGCGTCGGGGAAGGTGTCGAGGAAGCGCTTTTCGCGGCGCTTCTTCAGGTACGACAGGAGCCACAGCGGGGCGCCGCAACCGGCTGCAAAGCCGACGGCCAGCGCGGCAAGCAGTCCGAGTTCGGACAGGAAGACCAGCAGGAACGCCAGCAGGCCGAGCCCCGCGGCGATGGCGATGAACTTCTGCTTCGACCAGGTCAGCCCGGCTTAAGCGATCCTGATCTGCAGGGGCGGATTTTTTGAGCTCTTCGATTTGACATCGAGCTCTTTGAGCGTTTCCTCGACCTGCTCGCGGCGGGACTTCTGCGGCGCCCGTCCCGTGCTCCGCACTGCCGGGGCGTTTCGCGTCACGCTCGCGCGGCGCTTTTCGGCCTGCCGCTCGCCGGACAGGAGCGGGTAGAGAAAGACCCACGCGACGCCGCCGATCGCGACCGCGGTCATGAAGAACAAGGCGAGCGTCTGCATCTTCATGGACTGCGCTCCGTCACCGGGCCGGCTCCGCCACGGTCTCGGCAGAGTCGAGGGCGGCCGCCAGACGCTTCTCCTCGCCGTAATAGCGCGCGCGGTCCCAGAATTTCGGCCGGCCGATACCGGTCGAGCGATGCGAGCCGATGATGTTGCCGTTGGCGTCTTCGCCGGTCATGTCGTAGACGAACAGGTCCTGGGTGATGATCACGTCGCCTTCCATACCGACCACCTCGGTGATGTGGGTGATGCGGCGCGAGCCGTCGCGCAGGCGGGCCGCCTGCACCACGACGTCGACCGATCCCACGATCATTTCGCGGATGGTGCGGGACGGCAAAGAGTAGCCGCCCATGGTGATCATCGATTCGATACGCGCGAGCGCTTCGCGCGGGCTGTTGGCGTGCAGCGTGCCCATTGAGCCGTCGTGGCCGGTGTTCATGGCCTGCAACAGGTCGAACGCCTCCGGTCCGCGAACTTCGCCGACGATGATGCGCTCCGGCCGCATGCGCAGGCAGTTCTTGACCAGGTCGCGCATGGTGACCTGACCCTCGCCTTCGAGGTTCGGCGGGCGTGTTTCCAGGCGCACCACGTGCGGCTGCTGGAGCTGCAATTCGGCGGCGTCCTCGCAGGTGATGACGCGCTCGTCGTCGTCGATGAATTGCGTAAGGCAGTTGAGCAGCGTGGTCTTGCCTGAGCCGGTGCCGCCAGACACGATCGTATTGATGCGGCAGCGGCCGACGACCTTGAGCACGTCGGCGCCTTCGGGCGTGATGGTGCCGAAACGGACAAGCTGGTCGAGGGTCAGCTTGTCCTTTTTGAATTTGCGGATGGTAAGGGCGGGACCGTCGAGCGCCAGCGGCGGCGCGATCACGTTGACGCGCGAACCGTCCGGCAGGCGGGCGTCGCAGATCGGCGAGGATTCGTCGACGCGGCGGCCGACCTGGCTGACGATGCGCTGGCAGATGTTCAGGACCTGCTGGTTGTCGCGGAACCGGATGCCGGTCTTCTGAATCTTGCCTTGAACTTCGATGTAGACGGTTCCGGCGCTGTTCACCATGATGTCGGCGATGTCGTCGCGCGCGAGCAGCGGCTCCAGCGGGCCGTAGCCAAGGACGTCGTTGCAGATGTCGTCGAGCAGCTCTTCCTGCTCGGAAATCGACATCACGATGTTTTTGATCGCGATGATCTCGTTGACGATATCGCGGATTTCCTCGCGCGCCGCCTCGGCGTCGAGGCGCGCAAGCTGCGCCAGGTCGATCGCCTCGATCAGGGCGCCGAACACCGTGCCCTTGGTTTCGTAGTAGCTCTCGGAACGGCGGGTGTCGGTCGCAAGGACGGGGGGCGGAGAGCTGATGCGCGCCGGGGCGGCCGGCGCGGAAATCAGCGGAGCGCCGAGCCCGGACGAGGGCATCGGCGCGCGGCCGGGTTCGGACTGCGCCGGCGTCTTCGGCGGCGCGGCCGGTTTCGGCGCCGCCGCGGCCGGGGCCGAAGCGGGTCGAACGTCCGTTGTGCTGCGTCTGCCGAACACGTGCGCTACTCCAGTCCCTCTGGCCGGCCTTGCTACTGGCGGCTCAACAGTTTGCCGAGAAGCGGCGTCAACAGGCCGCCCTTCGACTTCTTGACCTCCGAACGTCCGGTCAGGGTCTGCGCCAGTTGCTGGAATGTCTCGGTGGTGCGGTGACTCGGTGAAATCTCCGCCACCATCTGGCCGTTGTTGGCGGCGGATCCAAAGAGCTGGGGCTCGAACGGAATGATCGCCGCCGGCTGGTCCTCCAGCGCCTTCGCAAAGTCCGCCGGCTTGATCTCCGGACGCTTGGGTACGCCGACCTGGTTGAGGCAATAGAACGGGCGGCGGTCGTTGACGCGCGCGGCCCGCAGGAAGTCGAACAGGTTCTTGGCGTTGCGCAGGTTGGCAAGGTCGGGCGCGGCCACGATCAGGATGTCGTCGGCGCTGACCAGCGTCCGCTGTGTCCAGCCGCACCACTGATGCGGTACATCGAGGACGATGCAGGGCATGGTCGAGCGCAGCGAATCGAAGATCGCGTCGAACGATTCCGCGCCGAAGTCGTAGACGCGCTCGAGCGTCGCCGGAGCGGCGAGCAGGCTCAGGTTGTCGGTGCACTTGGACAGCAGCCGGTCGACGAAGGCGGTGTCGATCCGGTCCGGCGAAAACACCGCGTCGGCGATGCCCTGCGGCGGGTCCTGATTGTAGTCGAGACCGGCTGTGCCGAATGCAAGATCGAGATCGGTGACGACCGAATCGAGCGCAAGGTCGCGCGCCACCGACCAAGCGATGTTGTGCGCGATCGTCGAGGCGCCGACGCCGCCTTTCGCGCCGACCACGGCGATGATGCGTCCGACCGGCTTGGCGTCCGGCGCGGAGAACAGGCCGCAGATCGAGCGCACCACGTCGAGCGTCGCGACCGGCGAGATCAGGTAGTCGCTGACGCCGCGGCGGATCAGCTCGCGGTACAGCAGCACGTCGTTGTGCCGGCCCACCACGATGACGCGCGTTCCGGCGTCGCAGACTTCGGCGAGCGAGTCGAGGCCCTTGAGGATGGAATCGCCGCGGCTTTCGGACTCCAGCATGATGACGTTCGGCGTCGGCGAGCTGCGATAGGCCTCGGCGGCGGCCGTCACGCCGCCCATCTGCACCTTCAGGTGCGCCTTGCCGAGGCGGCGGTCCTCGCCGGCCGACTGGATCGCGGCGGCGGTTTCCACGGTCTCGCAGAATGCCTGGACCGAGACGCGGGGCGCGGGAGCGATATGCTCCTCGCGCGCGACCGGTTCGGCCGGAATCTCCGCCGGTTCGGCGGTCTTCAGTGCAGTTCTGATCATTTGCCGAGATCGCTGATCGCGCCCTTCTGCGTGTCGGGGATGATCGTCGCCGGGCTTTCGCCCTTGCGCCACTTCTCGCGGGCGAACGTGCGCTTGTTGGTGTAGGCGGCGGTTTCGGCACGCGGCTGCACGAGGTCGGCCGGTTCTGCCACCATCGCGGCGAAGTTGCGCTGCGTGGAACAGCCGAAGTTGTGGTACTGCCGGTTCTCGAAATGCCTGGCGCCGGGGCTCGGCCCGGGATCGTCCGGCCACTGGCCGCACGGACCCGCGTGAGCCGCAATCTGCGGATAGTTCAGGCGCAGCGGCGCGACCTTGCTGCCGCCCGCCTGGTAGGGGCGAATGCCGATGCCGTGATTCGGCACTCCGGACTGCACCATGATCGATAGCGCTTCCTTCAGCGTGTCATTGGCGGCGCGCTCGTTGGGCCCGCCGACGGGACGCTCGATGGTGATGCCGCCGGTTGCCTCGCGCTTCCAGCTCTGCGCGAACGCCAGAACCTCCGCGCGCTGCACCGGCGTCAACCCGCCGCGGCCCGCGCCCACATGCACGGCCAGGGAGCGATTGCCCTCGCCGATCGAGATGGGGTGGCGCTTGCGATAGTCGGAGTCCACGCTGCCGGTCACGTCGCCGGTGGTGTCGCAGGCGGCAAGACCGAAGGCGAGTGCCGCGAACAGGAGTCCGCGGATGCCGGCCGCCGTCATGCGGCGGCGGGCGATCGCAGGGTCGTTGGGATGCATCGAGCGTCTCCTGGTCGCCTGGTTCAATCGAGAATGAAGCCGTAGTTGCCGCGGTATTCGGGTTTGCGCGTCTCTCTGCGTCCCGGCACGCCGTAGAGCCGGTTGAAGCGGCCGAGCAGGCTGCCGGACAGGTCCGAGGCGTCGGCGAATCCGTCGTCCGGCTTCGACAAGTCCTTCTGCGCCACCGCGCGCACGATGTACGGGGTCACGAGCACCATGAGTTCGCTCTGGCGATTGATGTAGTCGCGGCTCTTGAACAGCGCGCCGAGCACCGGGAGGTTCATCAAGCCCGGCATGCCGTTGATGTGCTGCTTGGTCTGTTCGTGGATCATGCCGGCGAGCGCGAGCGCCCCGCCCGAGGGAATCTCGACGGTGGTTTCGGCGCGGCGGGTCTTGATCGACGGGATGGTCAGCGTGCGGTTCTCGTCGCCGACCGACTGCAGAATGGTCAGCGCGTTGTCGGAGGAAACCTCGGAGACTTCGGTCAGCACCTTGAGACTGATGCGGCCCTCGGACATGACGACTGGCGTGAAGTTCAGGCCGACGCCGAACTTCTTGAACTGAATCTGCGTTTGGCAATTCCGCGTGTTGGGATCGCAGGTAAAACCCGCGGGCACCGGAAACTCGCCGCCGGCGAGAAAGTTTGCGGTCTCACCGGAGATCGCGGTGAGGTTGGGCTCGGCAAGCGTTCGAATGACGCCGGCGCGCTCCATGGCGCGCAACGACGAGCTGATCGTGCGCCACGTGGTGGTCGCGGCGTTGGAGCTGACCAGTGCCTGTCCAAGCGCCGAGAACGGATTGCCATTGTTGAAATTCAGAACGGTCTGGCCGTAGCTCAGCGTGCCGCTGAGGTCGATGCCAAGCTGCTTGATGATGTCGCGCTGGACCTCGGCGACCGTGACCCGAAGCATGACCTGGTCGCGGCCGCGCACCGCAATTCCGTTGACCACTTTGTTGCCGTCGCCGGCGAGCCGGGCCGCGAGGTCGTAGGCCTGCTGCGCTTCGGCGGGGCTAGCGACCGAGCCCGACAGCACGATGCCGTCGCCCAGCCCCTCGACGGTGATGTCGGCTTCCGGGAGCGCGCGCTTCATCGCGGCGCGGATGCCGTTCAGATCGCGGGTCACCGCGATGTCGAAGCCCATCAGCTGCCGGCCTTCGGCGTCGAAGAAAAACACGTTGGTCTGACCGACCGCGACACCGATCAGATACGCGCGGCGCGCGGTGCGCACGACTGCGTTGGCGATCTTGGGATCTGCGACCAGGACGTCCTTGATGTCGGCCGGCAGGTCGATGACCACCGACTTGCCGATGCCGAGCGTGACGAATTGCGAGGAATGGTCGCCGTGAACCTGGACCGCGGGTCCGGCAGGCCGCCGCGCCGGTTCGGCGCCGGCCGCCGGGAGCACCGAGCCGAACAGCATCATGACGATCGGCGCCGCCAGAGCGGCGGTGCGAAGTAGCGTCGACTGCGTCATGAAACTGACTCCCATTTTGCTATCGGACGTTGCTCACGCCGAAACGAACGGTGTTGACGTCGGTCTTGCGGCCGGGCTCGTCCTCCGTCTGCGCCGTCTTGCCGGCATCCAGCAGACTGCGCAGGGCGAGCGACAGTGTTCCAAGCTGACGCGACAGCGCCAGCGTTTCGGACTGGCGGGGCGACAGTTCGAGCGTCGCGGTCTTGCCGACGACGACGCGCTGGCCGCCCTTTTCCTCGACCGTCTGGTCGATGGCGAGCACGCGTACGTTGGTCAGGATGGTTTCGCTGTTCGGGCTAGAGCTCGCGCGATTGTCGCCTTCACGCGGCCGCCGCGTGAGAATGACGTCGACGCGGTCGTTCGGCAGGATGAAGCCGCCGGCGCCGGTCTCCGGCGAGATTTCGGTCGAGATCGCGCGCATGCCGGACGGCAGGATCGCCGCCATGAAGCCTGCGGCGCCGTTGGCCCTGATCAGCTTGGCATCGCGAATGGGTTCGCCGGCCGTGAACGGTGCGCGCGTGATCGCGCCGCTGAATTCGTCGGTGGCGTTGGGGCGGTCGTTGCGGGTGATATAGGAGCCGCCGGTGGTCGCGGCCGGCCAGGCCTGCCACTGGAAATCTTGCGCGGATACGGCCGTGCCCATGCCGATGTCGCGGCTGGCGATCAGCACATCGACGGTCTTGAGCTGGGCGACCGGGGCCGGCGCGGGCGGAGGGGCATCGTCGCCGCTGCCGACGAGAAACGCAGCGCCACCGCCGGCGACGAGGGCAACTGCAAGCACAACGATACGCGCGGCTTTCATAACGCTTCACTCACTCTGTTACGGGACTGACGCGACCGGTTTGGCCGTCGACTGTTCACCTAGTGAGGCCCCGCGGCGCCGGAGCCGAACGCAGGGGGATTTCAGCAGTGAAAGGTCAATTCATGGTTAATCGTGCGTATCCAAATGCAGTTAAAAATGTATTTCCGGACAGCGTTCGGCGCCCCGGCGACGCCGGAATCGCCGCCGCCGGACGCGAATTTCGAAGGCAGCCCGGCTAGCCGAGCTGCATCCAGGTGGTGTTCGGATAAATCAGCAGCGCCGCGGCCGCGAGCGCGATGCCGTAAGGCACGCCGCCATCAAGCTTGTGCAGGCGTTTGACCCATTCCTTGTCGGCGAGGACCTGCGGCAGCGGCATCAGCCGGAAGCGGATCATGGCCAGCGTCAGAATGCCGCCGAAGATCGAGGCGTACAGCGCGTAAGTCAGCAGGTGATCGAAACCGAGCCACAACGCCGTCGCCGCGGCGAGCTTGGCGTCGCCGCCGCCGATCCAGCCGCGTGCGAAGAACACGAACGTGACCGCCAGCACCGCAAGCGCCGCGCCGACGTGGGACATCATGTCGGCTGGGCTCATGCCGCTTGCCACGGCCAGCGCGAAGAAGCCCGCGACCAGGATCAGTGCGACCCGGTTCGAGATCGTCATTGTGAAAAGATCGCTGGAGGCGGCGAACGCCATCATGGCCGGAAATAGAAACAGCCGGACGGTTTCGGTCAGCATGGCGGTCCCCTACACGGGGCGATGGTAGGCGCGCGCTCGTTGCGCTTTCGTTATCGGAGCCGGGAAAAATCAAAAGGCCCCGGGTTCGCCGGGGCCTTTCGGAAGCATTCCGAACGCCGCTTAGTTCAGCGCGTTCTGGACCGACGTGAACGTGGTCTTCAGCTTCGAGCCGAGACCCTGCACGACGGCGATGATGGCGACGGAGATGCCGGCGGCGATGAGGCCGTATTCGATGGCGGTCGCGCCGGATTCGTCTTTCATGAAACGCGAAACGAGAGACTTCATGGGGTAGCTCCTTCGATCCACACGTGGCTGTCTGAGCAGGCCCGGGGCCGTTGTTACGTCCGGCCGATCCGGACCATGTGCGAAACCTAGCAATCGCCTGTTGCGGTCGAGTTAATTCGATCCCGGAAATCCTAAGACTTCGCGTGAATTAGCACCGTGGTTAATGAACAATTGAATTATTCACCCAAAGAGTTCGTGAAGCGAATTGAACGTATTGCGCATTGAATATTCGAAAATCCGGGCGCGTCATTTTTATACGAATAGTATAGTCGCGGCTCGCGCCGGCGCTCCGGGTCCGGTTCGATCGCACAGAACGCCAGATGGCGCGGGCCGTCGCCCCGGCCGGCCGTTCGCTTTGCACTTCATTCACCAATATGGAGTCAACTGAAACCGTGTGAGTGACCGGCCGCCGTGTATTGGGACCGGCCGGTTTGGTGAGCGTGCGGAGTGTTTCATGTCGGCGTATCGGACGTATCGCGGTCTCCGGCCGCGCTGGTGTCTTGCCTTGGCGATCGTGACTTTGACGGCCACCGCGCCCGCGATCCTCAGATCGGCATTCGCCGACGGCATGCCCCAGGCGGCCAGCGTCGATCCGGTCGTCGTCCATCTCGACGAAGCCAAGATTCTGAAGTTGCCGGAGCGCACTGCGACCCTGGTGGTCGGCAACCCCCTGATTGCGGACGTCGCCGTCCAGCCGGGCGGGGTCATGGTGATCACCGGCAAGAGCTACGGGCTGACCAACCTGGTCGCGCTCGACCGCGGCGGTACGACCCTGGTGGAGCACGCGCTTCAGGTGCAGGGGCCGCGTGAACGCGTTGTGTTCGTCTATCGCGGCGTGGACCGGGAAAGCTACAGCTGCGCGCCGAATTGTTCGCGGCGGATCATGCTGGGCGACACGCCGACGTTCTTCGGCCCGACGCTTGAACAGACTGGAAACCTGAACACCGCGGCCCAGGGCGTGCAGCCGAAATAGGGCGGCCGCCTTCGTTTGGTTAGCGCCCCGTCAACGCCCATGCGGTTTTGCGCAATCCGTGCGCAACCATTCAACAACGCCTGTTTGTTAGAAGCTCGGATCGAGACAAATCCGGAATTCCGGAGCGCAGGTGCATGACCATGGCTGCGGGTCTGCCGAAGAGATTTGCAAGGGCGATGAGACGGGCTTTGCCCCGGTCGATCGCCCGGCGCTTTATGCACCGCGAGGACGGTGCGGCGGCGGTCGAGTTCGGCCTGGTGGCGGCGCCATTTCTGGCGCTGGTGTTCGCAATTATCGAGACCGCTATGGTCTTCTTCGCGGGCCAGGCCCTGGAAACCGCAGGGTCCGACAGCGCACGTCTGATCATGACCGGTCAGGCGCAGACGTCCGGGTTCGACCAGAAGAAATTCAAGGATGCCGTCTGCGGTCGGATTTACGGCCTGTTCAATTGCGCCGGCGGACTGCAGGTCGACGTCAAGAAGTTTCCGACGTTCGCCAGCGTCAATCTCTCGAAACCGATCGACGCCAACGGCAACTTGAACACCGCCAACTTCGGCTACGAACCGGGAGGTCCCGGCGACATCGTCGTGGTGCGGCTGATGTATCAGTGGCCGGTTTATGTCTCTCTGCTCGGCCTGAACCTTTCCGACATGTCCGGCAACAAGCGTCTGCTGATGACCACGGTGGCGTTCCGCAACGAGCCATACCAATGAGACGAGCGATGGTCCGCATGCTTTCCGGTTGTGTTGGCGCGCGCCTGAAACGCCTCGCGAGCGACGAGCGCGGCGTATCCGCGGTCGAGTTCGCGATGCTGCTGCCGCTGATGCTGGCGCTCTATCTCGGAGCGGTGGAGGTGTCGCAGGGCATCGGGGCCGACCGCAAGGTGACGCTCACTGCGCGCACCATCGCCGACCTGGTGTCGCAGGCGTCGAACATGACCAACACCGAGATGACGAATTCGCTCAATGCCGCGAAGGCCGTCATGGCGCCGATGCCCGAAAGCAACCTCAAGGTGACGGTGTCGAGCGTCAAGATCAACAGCCAGGGCCAGGCCACCATCGCCTGGAGCGATACGTACAACGGCACCAAGCGCGCCACCGGTTCGTCGGTGACGCTGCCATCCGCTCTCAAAATTCCCAATTCGTCGTTGATCTGGAGCGAGGTGCAGTACACCTACAAGCCGACCATCGGTTACGTGGTCAGCGGCACGCTCACGCTCAAGGACCAGATTTTCATGCGTCCGCGGCTGTCCGAATGCGTTACCCGCGAAAGCGTCAACTCAAGCTGCACCTGAGGCGGCGGGGATCGGCAGCACGGTCGTCGACTTGATCCGCTCCATCGCGAAACGCGACGTCACGTTCTTCAGCGAAACCGTTCCGATCAGCTTCTTGTAGAACGTGTCGTAGCCCGCGATGTCGGGCACGACCACGCGCAGCATGTAGTCCACGTCGCCGGCCATCCGGTAGAACTCCATCACCTCCGGCATCGCACCGACTGTTTCCGCGAACCGCGCCAGCCAGTCTTGCGAATGGTCGCCGGTCTCGATCGAGACGAACACGGTGATGCCAAGTCCGATCTTGGCGGGATCGACCAGCGCCACGCGCCTGGTGATGACGCCGTCGGCCTCGAGCCGCTGAATCCGTTTCCAGCATGGGGTCGACGACAGCCCGACGCGGTTGCCGATTTCGGCCACCGAAAGCGAGGCGTCCTCCTGAAGCACCGCGAGGATCTTACGGTCGATGGCGTCCATTCTGTCGATCTCCAGGAACTTAGGTAGAATTGGTCGTCAAAATACTAAAACGAAGAATAATATTCTTTTCTATCCGCGCCTATTGTCTTTATAGAGAACAACATTCTATTTCAAGGAAAATCATTGGCGCGGACCGGAGGTCCGCACGGAGTGCGTCATGGTCCGGATCGATCCTTCGGCGTTCCTGCGCGCGGCGGCGGCCGCAGTGCTGGCGGTGGTGCTGTCGCTGCCCGCGGCGGCCGACCCGGTGCAGCCGCTGGTGTCGCCGCAATGGCTGAAGGAACGCCTGTCGGACCCGAAGATCGTAGTGCTCGACATTCGCTCCGCGCTCGACGGCGGCGGCGTGGAGGCCTACCGCAAGGCCCATATCCCCGGCGCCATTCACAGCGACTACGATAAGGCCGGCTGGCGCGTGACGCGCGGCGACGTGCCGTTCATGCTCCCGTCGCTGGCGCAGCTTGAGAAGCTGATCGGCGAGACGGGGATCGACGAAGACGATCACGTCGTGGTGGTGCCGGCCGGCGTTCATGCGACCGATTTCGGCAGTGCTGCGCGAGTCTACTGGACGCTCAAGGTCGCAGGTCATCCGCGCGTGTCGATTCTCGACGGCGGGGTCGCGGCCTGGGTCGCGGCGGGCTATGCGGTCGAGAGCGGAGCGAAGGCCCCGTCGCCCAAAATCTTCACCGCCACGCTGAACAAGACGCTGCTTGCGGCCGTCGGCGACGTAGAAACGATCAGCGGCACGTCGGCCGCTAACTCTGCCTCCCAGTCCGGTCCTTTGACCGTCGGCAGCGCGCATGCCGCCACCTTGCGTCCCGCACTCCTCGACGGAAGGCCCGCAAGCTTCTTCGCCGGCAAGGAGCGCGCGCCGTCTGCGAAGGCCTACGGGCATATTCCTGGCGCGATCAACGTCGACAGCGCGGCGTTCTACGATCCCGCGGCCAACCGCCTGCGTTCGAAGTCGGAACTCGAAGCGATCGCCAGGTCGGTTCCGGCCGGGCCGGTCGTGAGCTACTGCAACACCGGACACTGGGCCGCGACCAACTGGTTCGTGCTGTCCGAAGTGCTGGGGCGCAAGCAGGTGACGCTGTTCGACGGCTCGATGGCCGAATGGACCGCCGACGGCCGGCGCCCGGTCGCCTCCCAGCGCACGCGCTGGGACGACGTGAAGAAGGCGCTCGGCTTCGGCTCCTGAGCCGCGCCCTTTCAATCGGAAGCCATTGACATGACCGCCGCCGTCACCGAGCCGGCCGCATCCGCCCGCCTGCCGCGCCTCGATTGGCCGTTCCTGATTGCGGCGCTGTTGGCCCTGTCGCTGCTGGTTGCGCTGGTCATGATCGACGGCCAGCCGGCGGCGGCGGCGCTGCTTGTGTCCGGCTTCGCGCTCGGCGTCGTGTTCCTCAAGGCGGAGTTCAGCTTCACCGCGTCGTGGCGGCGGCTGATCGTGCGCGGGCAAGCCGATGGATTTCTCGGCGGCTTGCTGCTGATCGCGATCGCTGCGACCGTCATTGTTCCGGTCGCGGCGACCGTGCAGGGCTTCGGCGGCACCATCGCGCCCATCGGTCCGTCGCTCGTCATCGGCGCCTTCGTGTTCGGCATCGGCATGCAGCTCGCCAATGGCTGCGGCTCCGGCACGCTCTACACCGTTGGCGGCGGCTCGGGGCGCATGCTCGTGACGCTGGCCTTGTTCATCGCCGGCAGCGTGATTGGCAGCCTGCATCTGCCGGCGTTTCTTTCGCTTGGCGGCATCGACCCGGTCCTGGCCTCGAACCACCTCGGACCGTGGGGCGGTCTGGCCGCGACGCTTGCGAGCATCGCGGCCGTGGCTGCGGCGATCGTCGCCTACGCGCGCAAGAAAGGCGCGGCGGTGTGGCCGGCGCGCAAGATCGTCATTGGCGCGATCCTGATCGGGCTGTTGTGCATCGCCGTGTTCGCCGCCGGCCGGCACCCCTGGAGCGTGACCTTTGGATTCACGGTCTGGGGCGCGAAGCTTGCGACGCTCGCCGGCATCGACCTCACGGGCGCGGAGTTCTGGCAGTGGCCGGGACCCAAGCGCGCGCTCGGCGACTCGATCCTGAGCGACACCTCGAGCCTCACCGACATCGGCATGATTCTGGGCGCAATGGCCGCGGCGGCCGCCGCCGGTCCGTTCGCGCGCAACGCCTGGCCGCCGCTCAAATCGCTGCTCGCCGCCGCCGTCGGGGGCCTGCTGATGGGCTGGGGCGCGCGCATCGGCTTCGGCTGCAACATCGGCGCCTTCGTCGGCGGCGTCGCCTCGGGCTCGTTGCACGGCTGGGTCTGGTTTCTGGCCGTGCTGCCGGGTTGCATGATCGGCATCCGGCTTCGGCCGCTGTTCGGCCTGTCGCGCGAGTAAACCGATGCGTATCGCGTATGCCGCAGCCTTCCTGATTGGCTTTGTCGCGCTGCTCGCGGACCACCTGACGTCGCCGTCGAGCGGACGGCCGGTGTCGCCGGAGGACTTCGCCGGCGCCTGCGCGCCCTGCGGCGCGCCGTGCCCGTCCAGCCGCGCCGCCAAGTGAGCGCCCCATTGAATAGGGGCGCGAACGCAGGAGCCGGCGCGGCAACGCAACAGGCTGCGGGATCGTTCAAGTCTGCTTCGCCAGGAACGCGTCGACCTCGGCGCGCTGCGGCGCGCCCATGCTGCCGCCAAAGCGCGTGCATTTGAGGCCTGCCGCAGCCGCGCCGAACCGCATGGCTGTGACCGGATCGAGTCCTTCCGCCAGCCCCACCGCAATGCCGGCGTGAAACACGTCGCCGGCTGCAAGCGTGTCGACCACATCGAGCGCGAACACCGGCATGGTCAGAACATCGCCGTTGGCGAGATAACGCACGGGGGCCGCGCCATCGCTCACAGCGGCAAATCCGCCCATTCGCGGAGCCATGCGCTTCAACCCCACCGACAGGTCGGCATCGCCGGTCGTACCGCGCAGGCACTCCGACGAAAAGATCACGTGGGTCGGAATGCCGAACAGCGGATCGTTTTCCGTCGTCGCGCGATCGGCGTCCATGACGACCGGAATGCCGCGCCGGCGCGCCGCCTCGCAGATCGGCCGTACGAATTCGGGAAAGCGGTTGTCGGCGAGCACCAGGTCCATGTCGCGAACGAGCGCATCCGGATCGGCCGCGCGCGCGGCCTCGATGCGCTTGTCACGATAGGTCGCGATCATGCGCTCGCCGGTGCCGTCGATCATGATTCCGGACACCGGCGCGGTCGCGTTCGCGACGCGGACCACGCCGCCGGTGTCGACGCGCTCGCGCGCCATGTCGGCCATAAGCTGGTTGCTGACGCTGTCGCTCTCGCTGCCCAACGGACCGGCGTAGTACGCGCGGCCGCCGAGGCGGGCGACCGCGATGGCGGCATTCACCGCGCAGCCGCCGCAGACCACCATGAACTCGTGCGTCATGCACTTGCCGCCCGGCGCGGGAAACTGCGCCACGCGGAACACGATGTCCTGCACCGCGATGCCGGTGCAAAGGATCGCCGGCGCGTCAGAAGACGGCACCGTCGCTCTCCACCCAGTTCCGGATGATGTGATGCGCGATGGCGACCGGCGGCGGCGTGGTCAGGCCTTCCGGGTGCTTGCGCATCAGCATGGCCGCCAGCTCGTCCTTGGAGAACCAGCGCGCGCCGACCAGCTCGGTCTCGTCCATGACGATGTCGTCGTTCAGCGCCTCGGCGTGACAGCCGATCATCAGCGACATCGGGAACGGCCAGGGCTGGGTGAACAGGTACTTCACCCGCCCGCAGCGGATGCCGGCCTCTTCCAGCGTCTCGCGCCGGACCGCGTCCTCGACCGACTCGCCTGGCTCCACGAAGCCCGCGAGGCACGACCACATGGTCGCGGCGAAGCGTCCCGAGCGGCCGAGCAGCGCCTTGTCGCCGTGGACGGAAAGCATGATCACGACCGGATCGGTGCGCGGGAAATGCTCGCCCTTGCAGGCGCTGCAAATGCGCTTCCAGCCGCCGTCGACCATCGCGGTGGCGCTGCCGCAATTGGAGCAGAAGCGGTGACGCGCGTGCCAATGAAGCATGGCCTTGGCTTCAGCGATCGGCGGCAGGTGGTCGGCTTGGACCAGGCCCTGGATTGCGATGGAGCGAAGGTCCGTCACCACAAGATCGTCGCGAGCCTTGAGCGCCTCGGCCTGTGCTTGCGTCATCCCGATGCCGAAGCGGGCCGCGCCGTTCAGCAGCCCGAGGAACACGGTCTCGGTGACCGGGCCGAACGCGCGGACCTCGTCCGGCGTAAACGACGGATCGTGGACCTCGCCGCCCTTCTTCAGCACCACGAGTTCGCCGCCGATGGCGTAGGCGCGGGTGCCGGCGTCGGCGAGCCGCGCCGACAGCCAGGCGCCGTCGCCGCGCTTCTCGGCCACGCGCTCGATCATGCTCTCGGTGTAGCCGAGGCGCGGCTTGGGACCGAGATCGGGGCGAGGGGGCACGTTCGGCTGGTAATTCATCATGTCAAAGGCGCTGCCGGACATTGGAGCGGCGACGGAGGCCGGTCAAGTCTGAGCGGCCCGAGCGAGGGCGGCAAACGGCCTGGTCCGTGGATTTTGCGGCGGTCATGCGCTAGGCAATCGGCAGCGGCAGCCATATGCGCGGCGCGTCAAGCGAGGGAGTGAATCGTGGCGAGGAAGTCCAAAGCCAAGAGTGCAAGTGCCGGGAATGCCAAGGCCGCCAGACCGGCGGCGAAGCCGGCCGCCAAATCGGCCTCCAAGCCCGCACGGGCCTACGGCGACATTCTCTACGAGGTGAAGGACCAGGTCGCATGGATCACCATCAACCGCCCGCGCGTCATGAACGCGTTCCGCGAGCAGAGCCTCGACGAGATGATCCACGCGGTACAGTCGACCCGCATGGACCCGTCCATCGCCTGCATCGTGTTCACCGGCGCAGGCGACAAGGCGTTCTCCGCCGGCGGCGACTTCTACGCCATGAAGCGGCTGAACTGGATCAACGGCGCGATGTGGAACGACCGCATGCAGGGGCTCGCCATGGCGATCCGCGGCGTGCCAATTCCGGTGATCGCCATGGTCAACGGCTGGTGCATGGGCGGCGGTCATGAGCTGGCCCTTTGGTGCGATCTCGTCATCGCCACCGAGGATGCGATGCTCGGCCAGACCGGCGCCAAGGTCGGCGCCTGCCCGACAGTGGGCGCGACGCAATATCTGCCGCGCATCATCGGCGAGCGGCTGGCGCGCGAGATGATCTTCTGCGCCCGGCGTTTTACCGGCAAGGAAGCCGAGCAGGTCGGCCTGATCAACAAGGCCGTGAAGCGGAAGGACCTGCTCGCTGAGACGCTGAAGTGGTGCGAGACGATCAAGGGCCACAGCCCGCAGACCATCCGCATGACCAAGAAGAGCCTGAACTTCGAATCCGATAATCTCTATTCGTCGTGGCAGCACGGAATGGAGCTGCTCGCGCATGTCTGGGGTTCGGACGAGGCCAACGAGGGCATGAACGCCTTCCTCAAGGGCCGCGCGCCGAACTTCCAGAAGTTCCGCATGCGCAACAAGCGCGAGCTCGATCAATATCTCGACGGCTGCGCCCGCGATCTCAACGCGCCGCCGTCGATGCGCGGAAAGCAGGCGGCGCGATGACGGCAGGCAATACCGGGCCGATGGCCGGGACGCGGGTGATCGACCTTACCCGCATCCTGGCCGGTCCTCTGTGCACCATGATGCTCGGCGACATGGGTGCCGACGTCATCAAGATCGAGCCGCCGGGAACGGGAGACGACACCCGCACCTGGGGGCCGCCGTTCGCGGCGGGCGAGGCGGCTTATTTCCTCGGCGCCAACCGCAACAAGCGGTCGCTCACCCTCAACATGGCGGGCGCGAAGGGGCAGGAGATTCTGCGCAAGCTGGTCGCGGACGCCGACGTGCTGATCGACAACTTCAAGTTCGGCACGCTGGAGAAGTGGGGTTTCACCGACGCCTGGTTCGAGGTAAACGCGCCGCGCCTCGTGCGCTGCTCGATCACCGGCTACGGTTCCTCCGGCCCGAAGGCCGCGCTGCCGGGCTACGACTTCATCCTGCAGGCCGAGTCGGGCCTGATGAGCATCTGCGGCGAGCCGGGCGGCGGGCCGACCAAGTACGGCGTCGCCATCGTCGACGTCTGCACCGGGATGCTGGCGAGCAATGCGATTCTTGCGGCGCTCAACGCGCGTCATCGCACCGGCAAGGGCCAGAAGGTCGCGGTGTCGCTCTACGAGTCGTCGCTGTTCATGCTGGTCAACGTGGCGTCGAACGTGCTGGTGTCCGGCAAGGGCGGCGGGCGCTTCGGCAACGGCCATCCGAGCATCGTGCCCTATACGACGTACCAGGCGAAGGACGCGATGATCGCGCTCGCGGTCGGCAACGACAACCAGTTCGCGCGCACCGCCGAGGTGCTCGGTCATCCGGAGTGGGCGGGCGACTCTCGCTTCAAGACCAACCGCTCGCGGGTCGAAAACCGCGACGCCATCGACGGCATGATCGCCGACGCATTCGCGCGCGACAATTGCGATGCGTGGCTGACAAAGCTCAAGGCCGCCGGCGTGCCCTGCGGGCGCATCAATTCGGTGGCGGAGGCGCTGTCCGATCCGCAGACCGAGGCGCGGTCGATGGTGGAGACCGTGGATCATCCCTCTATCGGTGCGCTGAAGCTGCTCGGCATTCCGTTCAAGTTCTCGGACACTGAGCCAAGCGTCCGAATGGCGCCGCCGACGCTCGGCCAGCACACTGACGAGGTGCTGAGAGAAATCGGCATGGACGCCGCCGCGATTGCGCAGTTGCGTCAGGAGAAAGTGGTGTAGGAGCGCCCGATGATCATCGGCTTCAGCCATGTCTCCATCGCGGTGCCTGACCTCGAAGCCGCCGCGAAGCAGCTTGAGGCGCGCTACGGCCTCAAGGCCGGGCCTGTGATGGTCAACGCCGAGCAGGGCGTCCGGCTTGCCTACGTCGAGGTCGGTGCCGCCCGCATCGAGCTGATGCAGCCGACGCGGCCGGACACGCCGGTCGGCAAGTTCCTCGAGCGCAATCCCAAGGGCGGCATCCACCATTTCTCGCTGGCGGTGGACGACATGAACGCCGCCACCCAATCGCTGCGCGAGAACGGCGTGCGGGTGCTCGGCGACGGCAGGCCGCAACTGAATGTCGCGGGCGAGCGCATCGCCTTCGTCCACCCAGCCGACTTTCTTGGTGCGCTGGTGGAGCTTGAGGAGCACAAGCCGCCGTCAAAGCCGCGTTAGCTGCAACTCCTGCCGCAGCAGCGCGAGCAGCTGCTGCCGCGCGGCGTCGGAATAATCCTTCGGCGGCACCGCGCCCCACACCGGCTTGGGCCAGGCGGGATCGCTGCGCGTGCGCGCAATGACATGAACGTGCAGCTGCGGCACCACGTTGCCGAGCGCCGCGACGTTGATCTTGTCGCAGCCGGTGATGGCCTTCAGCACACGGGAGGCCTGCGAAATCTCGCCCATCAATTGCGTCCGCTCGGCCTCCGGCAGGTCGACGATTTCGACGGTCGCCGGCCGCCGCGGCACCAGCAGCAGCCAGGGATAGTTCGCGTCGTCGATCAGCAGCACGCGGCTGAGCGGCAGGTCGCCCGCGGCGTGCGTGTCGCGTTCGAGCTGGGGATGCAGCGTCCAGCCCCGGGAGGCGGTGTCGGCGGTCATCGTAACGGTCTCAGATTGCAGGATTTTCCAGCTGCGAAAGAGCGAGGAAAGCTAGCACGCCGTAAGCCGTCGCGGCTTGCTTTCCGCTGCCGTTGGCCCGATATAGAAGCCGGGAGGTTGGCGGTGGACGAGCCACTCGCCAACCGGGTCAGGTCCGGAAGGAAGCAGCCCTAACGAGCACGGATCGGGTCGCTCGTCAGCCTCCCACCTACCAATGGCCTTTCGAGCAATCGCCGAGCCGCCACTCCGAGGTGCGAGCGCGGCGAGCCTCCAAGGGTGATGGCTCGGACCGTCATCCTGCGAGGCCCGGCTGCCATAGCGCGTCGAAGACGCGCGTGAACGCGCTTATGGCGGCCTCTCACCTCAGAACGACGGTCGAACCGCCGCCCCGATGAACGACACCGCCGCTCCGGAACCCACAGCCCAATCCGGCTTCGACCTCGGGCCGGAGCCGGGCGCGGGTGCGTCGTATCGCGTGCTGGCGCGGAAGTACCGGCCCTCGACCTTCGACGATCTGATCGGCCAGGACGCGATGGTGCGGACGATCTCGAATGCATTCGAGACCGGCCGCATCCCGCACGCCTGGATCCTCACCGGCGTGCGGGGCATCGGCAAGACCACGACCGCGCGCATCCTGTCGCGCGCGCTGAACTACGAACTCCCCGACGGCTCGATCGCCGGCCCCACCATCGCGATGCCCAAGCTCGGCCTGCATTGCCAGGCGATCATGGACAGCCGCCACGTCGACGTATTGGAGATGGACGCGGCGTCGCACCGCGGCATCGACGACATCCGCCAGATCACCGACGCTTCGCGATACTCGCCGGTCAGTGCGCGCTTCAAGGTCTACATCCTCGACGAAGTGCACATGTTGACCGATCAAGCGTTCAACGCCCTGCTCAAGACGCTCGAAGAGCCGCCGGCGCATGTGAAGTTCATCTTCGCCACCACCGAAATCCGCAAGGTTCCGGTCACGGTCCTGTCGCGCTGCCAGCGTTTCGATCTGCGCCGCATCGACGCCGCAGCGCTGGTCAAGCATCTCGGCGGCATCGCCGCCAAGGAAAGCATCGAGGCCGAGCCGGAGGCGCTTGCTTCCATCGCGCGGGCGGCGGAAGGCTCGGTGCGCGACGCGCTGTCGCTGTTCGACCAGGCCATCGCGCACGCTGCCGGACCGGTTCGCGCGCAAGACGTGCGCGACATGCTGGGCCTTGCCGACCGCGCCCGCGTCATCGACCTGTTCGAGGCGCTGATGAAGGGCGACGTCGCCTCGGCCCTCAAGGAGCTGCGCGAGCAATACGACATCGGCGCCGATCCGGCGGTGGTGCTGGCCGATCTCGCCGAGTTCACGCATTTCGTGACCCGCGTAAAGGTGGTGCCGTCGGTCGCCGATGACATTTCGCTGGGCGAGGCCGAGCGCAAGCGTGGGCGCGACTTTGCGACCCGCCTGTCGCATCGCGTGCTGTCGCGCACCTGGCAGATGCTGCTCAAGGGTGCGTCCGAGGTGCAGGCCGCCAACCGCCCGATTGCGGCGGCCGAGATGGTGCTGGTCCGCATCGCCTATGCCGCCGACCTGCCGACGCCCGATGAGGCGCTCCGCATGCTCGACGGCAATGGCGATGGCGCGCGGCCGCAAGGCAACGGCGGCGGCACGGCGTCACCGCCGGGGCCGGCTGCGAGCGCCGCCGCCGCGCCCCGCTTCGAAGCGCCGCGCGCCGCGCCGCGTGCGATGGCCGCTCCCGCTGCCCAGCCTTCAAGCGCGCCGGTCGCGCGCACCGCCGATGCGCCGGGGATCGCAATCGCAAGCTTCGAGCAACTGGTCGCGCTCGTGGGCGACAAGCGCGACCTCCAGGCCAAGACGGCGCTGGAGCGCGACGTCCGCCTGGTGCGCTTCGAGGACGGACGGCTGGAGATCGCGCTGGAGCCGAGCGCGTCCAAGGCCCTGGTCAACGACCTATCGCGCAAGCTGCAGCAATGGACCGGCCGGCGCTGGATGGTGGTGGTGTCGGGCGAGAAGGGCGCGCCGACGCTGAGGTCGCAGGCCGACGCGCGGCAGGCGGAGCTGGAAACCGGCGTGCGCGCCGATCCGCTGGTGCGCGAGGTGCTGGAACGCTTCCCCGGCGCGGAGATTGTCGGGGTGCGGAGCCCGCGAGATGCGGCGGCCGAAGCGCCGATGCCGCATCCGGAGGACATGCCCGCCGACGGCCTGCCGCCGGACGACGACGGGTTCGGCGACAACTGGGTGCGCGACGACGGCAACGACTGACGGGAACAAGCAGGAACAGGGTTCGATGGCGGACTTTATGGGCATGATGAAGCAGGCCGCGCAGCTCCAGGCCAAGATGCAGGAGATGCAGGCCGAGCTTGATCGCACCGAGGTCGAAGGCACGGCCGGCGGCGGCATGGTGAGCGTGACGCTCACCGCCAAGGGTGAGCTAAAGGGCGTCAAGTTCGACGAGTCGCTGATGAAGCCCGGCGAGAAGGAAATTCTGGAAGACCTGCTGGTCGCGGCCCATGCCGACGCGCGGCGCAAGGCGGAGGCCGTGATGCAGGACAAGATGAAGAGCCTCACCGGCGGGTTGCAATTGCCGCCGGGGATGAAGCTGCCGTTTTAGTGCGCCGGTTGCCTGCCGCACGCGCCGCGAATCGGCCAGACTGACTCCATGCCGCGATCCACAGCCGGACCCGAGATCGAGCGCCTGATCCAGTTGCTCGCGCGCCTGCCGGGCCTAGGTCCCCGTTCGGCGCGGCGCGCGGCGCTGCACCTGATCAAGAAGCGCGAGCCTTTGATGGCGCCGCTCACCGCCGCGCTGCAGGCGGCCATCGACAAGATCGAGGTCTGCAAAACCTGCGGCAACATCGACTCGCAGAACCCCTGCACGGTCTGCACCGATCCGCGCCGCGACCCGTCGGTGATCGTGACGGTGGCCGACGTCGCCGACCTCTGGGCGCTGGAGCGCGCCGCCGTGCTGAATGCGCGCTACCATGTGCTCGGCGGGACGCTGTCGCCGCTCGACGGCGTCGGACCGGACGACCTGACCATCGACTCGCTCGTCTCGCGCGCACACGATCCGGCGGTGACGGAAGTCATCCTTGCGCTCAACGCCACGGTCGACGGCCAGACCACGGCGCACTACATCACCGACCTGCTGCGCGACGCGAACGTGAGTGTGACGCGGCTCGCGCACGGCGTGCCGGTCGGCGGCGAGCTCGACTATCTCGACGAGGGCACGCTGTCGGCGGCGATCCGGAGCCGGACGCCGCTGTAGAATCTTGCCGCGAGTTCCGGCCGACGTTGCTGTGCCCTCTCCCCTTGAGGGAGAGGGCCGTCGCAGCAGCTCAGCATTAAGAATGGGTGAGGGGGCAGGACCGCTCGTAAGGCCGTACCCCTCACCCATTCGAATTTGCCGGAATGTTTGAGTGGCCCTCTCCCTCAAGGGGAGAGGGCGCATTAATGCGCGCCGCGTTCGGGGCGGCGCTCAATCGTCCGCTTTCACACCGGCCTTCGGCTCCAGCCCCTTGAAGTGCCCGCGCACCTGGAGCCACCACAAGAGCAGCATGCTGGGAATCGCCGCCGCCGCGCTGAACACGAAGAACAGAGCCCAGCCGGTTTCTTTTGCGAGGAAGCCCGACGTCGCCGACAGGTACGTCCGGCCGACCGCGGCGAGCGCGGTCAGCAGCGCGAACTGCGTCGCCGTGTGCAGCGGCGATTTGCAGAGCGACGACAGATAAGCAACGAAAATCACCGTGCCGATGGCGCCGGTGAAATTCTCGGCCGTGATCGACACCGCCAGCGCCCAGTGGTTCAGGCCCATATAGGCCTGCCAGGTGAACACCAGGTTCGACGACATTTGCAGGAACGCGCCGAGCCACAGGCAGGTCACGAGCGGGTAAGCGCGCGCGACGAAGCCGCCCGCGAAACCGCCGATCAAAGTGGCCGCGAGGCCCAGGCCCTTGACGATGTTGGCGTAGTCGGTGCGGGTGAAGCCCAGATCGATCACGAACGGCGCGGTCATGGTGCCCGCGAACGCGTCGCAGAACTTGTAGAGCACGACGAAGGCCAGAACGATCACGGCCATGTCGCGGGTGAGGAACTCCGAAAACGCGCCATAGGCCGCGACCGCGACGCGCTTGACCGGATTGTCCTTGGCGTGGGCGGCATGCTCGGCGGCGGCCTCCGCCGAGCGCGCCGGCTCGCGCGCCAGCAGCGTGGTCGCCATGCCGATCAGGACCAAGCCGGCCATCGCGGCATAGCCGAACGACCAGGCCGCGTCCTTGCCGGTTCCGAGCGCCTCGAAGCCGGAGACGATGTAGAGCGCGCCCGCGGTCGAGACCAGCATGCCGATTCGGTACGCGGCCACGTAGGACGCCATCCCGGCGGCCTGTTCCGTGGTGTCGAGGCTCTCGACGCGGAAGGCGTCGATCAGGATGTCCTGCGTCGCCGATGCGATGGCGACCAGCAGCGCCGCGCCCGCGACCACCGTCAGCGGCGAGAACTTCGGGTTGCTCGCGGCGAGGATGAGAATCGCCGCCATCAGCAGGACCTGCGACAGCATCAGCCAGCCGCGGCGGCGGCCGAGCAGCCGCGTCAGCACCGGCACGTCGAGCGCGTCGACCACAGGCGCCCACAGGAACTTGATGGTGTAAGGCGTGCCGACCAGCGCGAACAGGCCGATGGTGCCGAGATCGACGCCGACCTCGCGCATCCACACCAGCAGCGTCGAACCCGACAGCGCCAGCGGCAGGCCGGACGCGAAGCCCAGGAACAGGACGATGAGCACGCGCGGCTTGAGGTAGATCGCGAACGCCTCGCGCCAGGAGGGCGAGGCGGCGGTCGGCTCAGTGGTGACTGTCATTCGAGGAAACTCTTCAAGCTCTGGTGGGAACGCAGCCGCGACTGCGGTGCGCTCCCTCTCCCCGCTTGCGGGGAGAGGGTTGGGGTGAGGGGGTGTTTCCAAGAGCCTGAGCGCTCGGGCTATGGCAACGCCCCCTCACCCGACGCGCTTCGCGCGTCGACCTCTCCCCGCAAGCGGGGAGAGGTGAAGACCGCGACGTGCCGCGATTCAGCCTCATCGAAAATGCTCTCCAGGGATTTCAGCTCTTTGCGTCGGCTTCGTGGTGCATCGTTTCGACGTACTCGGCAAACCGTTCACTCTCCCGCCTCGATCTTCCGCAGCGGGATCGGCAACGCCTTGCCGCCGTCGTCCGCGTCACCCTCGAACTCAAGCTCTTCGATGCGGCCCGCGCGCTTTTCGATCCGCGTCGCGGAGGTGACGATGTTGTTGAGGTCGTCGCTCGCCTGCCCGAAGTGCGTCTGAAGCTTGCGCACGCGCTCGCCGAGCAGGCGCACGTCCTTCATCATCAGGCCGACCTCCTTCTGGATCTGGTCGGCGGCCTCGCGCATCTGCGTGTCCTTCTGGATCTGGCGGACCACCTGGATCGCCAGCATCAGCAACGTCGGCGACACCATCATCACCTGCGCGCGGTAGGCCTTCTGCACCACGTCGTCGAAATTGTCGTGCAGCTCGGCATAGACCGCCTCCGACGGCACGAACATCAGCGCCATGTCCTGGGTCTCGCCGGGGATCAGGTATTTGTCCGCGATGTCGTTGATGTGCTTCATCACGTCGGTGCGCACGCGCGCTGCCGCGGCTTTGCGCTCGTCGTCGCTGCGGCCGTCGCGCATGGCCGTGACGGCTTCGAGCGGAAACTTGGCGTCGATCACCAGCGGCGGCTGGTTCGGCAGCAGAATGGCGCAGTCCGGGCGCTTGCCGTTCGAGAGCGTGAACTGGAATTCGTACATGCCGGACGGCAGCCCGTCCTGGACGATCGCCTCCATGCGTCCCTGGCCGAAGGCGCCGCGGGTCTGCTTGTTGGCGAGCACGTCGCGCAGCGAAGTCATCTCGCCGGCAAGCTCGGTCAGGTTCTTCTGGGCGCTGTCGATGACGGCCAGCCGCTCGTTCAGCTTCTGCAGGTTCTCGGTGGTGTCCTTCTTGCCGGCATCGAGCGTGGTCTGGAGGTTCTGCGAGACCGAGTCGAGCCGGGTTTCGAGCGTGGTCTGAAGATTCTGTGACACCGAATCGAGCCGGGTGTTGATCGAGGTCTGGAACTGAATCTGGTGCTTTGCCAGCAACTCGCCCATTTGCTGGACGCGCGCGCCAAGTTCCACAATCCGCTGCTCGGCATCGGCCGATGCGGCGACATCGCCGTCGCCACGGCCCCGAGCGCGGGCGACGTAGATCGCCAGCGCGGCGATGGCGAGGCCGACGGCAAGGCCCAAGGCGACGAGAAGCGCGGTTTCCATCCGAGGCTTCTAGCGCGATTCTTGGGCGGAACGAAGGACGAACAATTGACCCGCAACAATCGACCCCTTACATCGCCGCCAAAGGTTCGAACCATGGCGCTGCGGGACATCATCATTTTGCCGGACAAGCGGCTGCGGCTGGTTTCCAAGCCGGTCGCCAAGGTAGACGCGTCCGTCCGCAAGCTGATCGAGGACATGTTCGAGACCATGTACGACGCGCCGGGGATCGGGCTTGCCGCCATCCAGGTCGGCGAGCCGAAGCGGATCGTCACCGTCGACCTCGCCAAGAAGGACGAGCCGCGGGAGCCGCAGGTGTTCATCAATCCCGAGGTGATCGCGCACTCCGAGGAGAAGAAGGTCCACGAGGAAGGCTGCCTGTCGATCCCCGAATACTACGAGGAGGTCGAGCGCCCGGCCGAGGTCACGGTCCGCTATCTCGACATCGAAGGCAAGCAACAGGAGATCGCGGCCAAGGGTCTGCTCGCGACCTGCCTCCAGCACGAGATCGACCATCTCAACGGCGTCTTGTTCATCGACCACATTTCCAAGCTCAAGCGCGACCGGGTCGTCAAGAAGTTCGCCAAGGCCGCGAAGCTCGCATCCGAGAAACGCGCAGCGGAATAGCCGCGGCGGAAAGGCGGGCGGACCGAATGTCGTTGCGCCTCGTTTTCATGGGCACGCCCGATTTCGCGGTGCCGACGCTGCGCGAGCTCGCCGCGCGCGGCCACGCGATCGCTGCCGTCTATACGCGCGCGCCGAAGCCCGCAGGCCGCCGCGGGCTGGAGCTGACGCCGTCGCCCGTGGAGCGCGAGGCGCGCCAGCTCGGATTCCCGGTGTTCACGCCGGCGTCGCTGCGTGGCGAGGACGTTCAGGCGCAATTCGCGGCGCACGCCGCCGATGCTGCGGTGGTGGTGGCCTACGGGCTGATCCTGCCGAAGCCGGTGCTCGATGCGCCCAGGCACGGCTGCTTCAACCTGCACGCCTCGCTGCTGCCGCGCTGGCGCGGCGCCGCGCCCATCAATCGCGCGATCATGGCGGGCGATGCCGAGACCGGCGTTGCGGTGATGAAGATGGAGGAGGGGCTCGACACCGGTCCGACGGCGGCGGTCGTGCGCGTGCCCATCATGCCCGACATGACCGCGGGCCAGTTGCACGATGCGCTGGCGCAGCTCGGTGCGCCGCTGATGGCCGATGCCATGGCCGCACTGGAGCGCGGCGAACTGCACATCACGCCGCAGCCGGCGGAGGGCGTCACCTATGCCGCCAAGATCGACAAGGCCGAGACGCGCATCGACTGGTCGAAGCCCTGGAAAGAGGTGCACGACCGCATTCGCGGCCTGTCGCCGTTTCCGGGCGCGTGGTGCGAGCTGCCGGGTGCGGGGCGGGTCAAGCTGCTTCGCTCGACGCAAGGCGAGGGCTCGGGCGCGCCGGGCACGGCGCTCGACGGCAACCTGACGATCGCGTGCGGTGCGGGCGCGGTCCGCATCGTCGAATTGCAGAAGGCCGGCGGACGTCCGATGCGCGCAGAGGAATTCCTGCGCGGCACGCCGGTCGCGCCCGGCTTCAGGCTCGCATGAGCCGAGCGGGATGCCGCAAGGAACGGGACGACGACGCGGGCGCGATCCGTGCCGTGCTCGAAGCGGCCTTCGGCGGGACGACCGAGGCCGATCTGGTCGAAGCGCTGCGCGCCGACGGCGACCTCGTTCTGGGTTGGGTCTACGAGGATGCCGCGGAAGTGCTCGGCTATGTGGCCTATTCTCGCGTCGAGGTGTTTCGCGATGCGCGCACTGCCGTTGCGGCTGTGGGGCTCGCGCCGCTGGCCGTGGTCCCCGACCTTCAAGGCGAGGGGATCGGGTCGTTTCTGGTGATCAGCAGTCTCGGGCTGCTCAAGCAGGAGAACGAAAGCCTCGTGTTCGTCCTCGGCGATCCGGCCTACTACAGTCGGTTCAATTTCGCGGTGGTAGACGGCTATGTGTCGCGCTACGCCGGTCCCTATTTCCAGGCGCTCAGGCTGTCGCCGGATGCGCCGGATGCGGGCCGCGTGAAATACGCCAAGGCCTTCGACAAGCTATGAGCCGCTCAGGCCGCGCGCCATCCGGCCCAGTGATGCCGCCGCGACTCGACGTATTCGGCGAGGTCGGCGTCGGTCACCCGCACCAGGTCGGTGTGTCCGAAGCCCTTGGAATAGTCGAGCACCGAGACGATCTCCGGCGTGATCCGCAGCATCGGAACCGCTTCGGGGTCGGGCGGCGGCATGACCTTGTACTCGGGGTAGCGGCGCAGCAGGATCGAAATCGCGTGGTCGCGCTCGCCCGGGTCCTCGACCAGCACCGCGCGGGCGGACATCGAGAGGCCCTTGATCTGAAGCGGTTGCGGATAGTCATTGCCCAACGCAATCGACAGGCGCGGGTCATGCGCGATGTTGGCGAACTTCTGGCTATCGCGCGCGATGAAGCAGTAGATGATGAGCCCGTCGTTGGCGTATCCGACGATGGTGGCCTGCGGCCATCCGTCCGGCCGGTTGGTCGCGATCGTCATGATCCGGTGCTGGTCGAGCAGCTCGACGATTTGTTTCTTGAACTCGCGCTTCATGGCGTGACCCTCTAGGTTGAAGCAAGTCTAGGGGCCCAAGCCGGCTCCGTTTTGAGGTGGATCAACCGTGCCGCGCTACAGGATCATCGTCGAATACGACGGCGCGCCGTTCGCCGGCTGGCAGGTGCAGGACAACGCGCCGACCGTGCAGGGCGCATTGATGGCGGCGGTCCGCGCGCTGAGCGGCGAGGCCGCGATGGTCCAGGGCGCGGGCCGCACTGACGCCGGCGTGCATGCGCTGGGGCAGGTCGCGCACTTTGACCTCTCGAAGGACTACGAAACCGACACGGTGCGCGATGCGCTCAACGCGCACTTGAGGCCGCATCCGGTTGCGGTCCTTTCCGCTGCGGTCGTGCCGCCGGACTTCGACGCGCGCCGCTCGGCGGTCCGGCGGCACTACCTTTACCGCATCGTCAACCGCCGTCCCGATCTCGCGCTCGAACGCGGGCGGGCCTGGCGCGTGCCGCGCCCGCTCGACCATGAGGCGATGCACGCCGCCGCCCAGCGCCTCGTCGGCAAGCACGACTTCACGACGTTCCGCTCCACCGAGTGCCAGGCCAAGTCGCCGGTGAAGACCCTCGATCGACTGGACGTATCGCGCTTCGGCGACGAGGTGCAGATCGCGGCGGACGCACGCTCCTTCCTGCACAACCAGGTGCGCTCCATGGTCGGCTCGCTGGTCATGGCCGGAGAGGGCAAGTGGAGCGCCGAAGATCTCGCCCGCGCGCTTGCAGCGCGCGACCGCGCGGCCTGCGGTCCCGTCGCGCCGCCGGAGGGGCTTTATCTCGTCCGAGTTGATTATTGATGGTAGAAGCGATGCCACGCCGTTCGGCCGGAGGCTCTATGATTTCCCGTAGGCAGTTCGTGATTTCGTCCTTGCTCGCAGGCGTTGCCGCGCCAGCCTTCGCGCAGGGCTTCCCGAGCGCGTTGATCCGCATCGTCGTGCCGGCCGCGCCCGGCGGCGGCACCGATATCCTGGCGCGCGCCATGAGCACGCAGCTTCAGACCGCGTGGGGACAGACGGTGATCGTGGAGAACCGCTCGGGTGCCGGCGGGCTGATTGGTACCCGTTCGGCCATTGTCGCGACGGCCGACGGTCACACGCTCCTGATGGCGGCGACCAGCGCCATCATGTCGCTCGCCATCAGCAAGGGCAGCAATCCGAATTTCGAGATCGCGGACGACCTCGCCGCGGTGACGCTGGTCTCCGCGCCGCCCTACATTCTCGTGGCGCATCCTTCGGTCCCGGCGAAGAACGCGGCCGAGCTGGTGGCCTATGCCAAGGCCAATCCCGGCAAGCTCACCTACGGCTCCTCCGGCGCGGGCGCGGCCTCGCATCTGTCGGGCGCGCTGTTCGCGCAGATGGCCGGCATCGACATGCTGCACGTGCCGTACCGCGGCATGGGGCCCGCGGTGCCCGACCTGCTCGGCGGGCGCATCCAGCTGCTGTTCGCGCCGGCGATCACGGTCACGCCGCATATCGCATCCGGCGCGCTGCGGATGATCGGCACCACTGGCGCCAGGCGCTCGTCGCTGTTCCCGGATTTCCCGACCGTCGCCGAGACCGGCCTTCCGGGCTACGATTCGCTCGGCTGGTTCGGACTGTTCGCGCCGTCCGCCGTGCCGCAGGCGACGACGGCGAAAATCGCTGCCGGCGTGCGCGCGGTGCTGCTGTCCGAGGATTTGAAGAAGCGGCTTGCGGAGCAGGGCGCCGAGCCCGCGCCGACGACGCCCGCGGAATTCAGGACGTTCGTCAACGCCGACATCCGCAAGTGGCTCGCTCTTGCCGCGAAGGCCGGCATCAAGCTCGGCGGCTGAGCCGTGCATCGCCGCGCCTCTCGCCCGCAATCGCACGCATGAACCGAAATGCTGGAGGACACATGATCTCACGCCGCAGCCTGCTTCGCGCATCCGCCGCCTTGGCCGCAGCCGGTGCTGCGCATCCCGCCCTCGCGCAAGCCGCCTTTCCCGCCGGTCAGGTCCGCATGATCGTGCCGTTCCCGCCGGGCGGGGGCACCGACCTGATCGGCCGCGTCCTGACCTCCGGGCTGCAGACGCTCTGGGGCCAGACGGTGCTGCAGGAGTACATGCCGGGCGCGTCGGGCCTGATCGGGGTACGCCGCGCGGCGACGTCGACGCCGGACGGCTACACGCTGCTCTTGTCCTCGACCGGCGGCATTCTCGCGCTGGCGAGCTCCAATCCCGACCCGGCCTACAAGGTCACGCAAGACCTCGCGCCGGTCACGCTGATGTCGGCGCCGCCCTATATGCTCTGCTGTCATCCCGACGTGCCGGTGAAGACCGCGGCGGAGCTGATTTCGTATGCCAAGGCCAACCCCGGCAAGCTCACCTTCGGCTCGTCCGGCACCGGCACCGCGACGCATATGTCGGGCGTGCTGTTCCAGCACATGGCCAAGGTCGAGTTCCTGCACGTGCCCTATCGCGGGCTGGGCCCCGCCACGACCGGAATCCTCGGCAATCAGGTCAATCTGATCTTCGCGCCTGTCACCATCGTGCCGCACGTCGCCAGCGGCAAGCTGCGCGCCATCGGCATGACGACCGCCAAACGCACGCCGCTGTTCCCGGACATCCCGACCGTCGCGGAGACCGGCCTGCCGGGCTACGAATCGCTCGGCTGGTTCGGCGTGTTCGCGCCGTCCAAGACTCCGGCGGCGATCGTCGAGAAGATCAGCGCCGATGCCGGCAAGGTGCTGCGCTCGGCGGAGGCGAAAAATGCGCTGAACAAGCAGGGCGCGGAGCCGGCGCCGAACAGCCCGCGGGAGTTCGGCACGTTCGTCGAAGCCGAGGTCAGGAAGTGGCTGGAGCTTGCGAAGATCGCAGGCGTGAAGCTCGGCGGATGATCAGGCGAAATATTTTTCCAGAATCCGCCGATACACCCTTGTCAGTGCGTGCAGGTCGTCGACCGGCACGCGCTCGTCGGTGGCGTGCATGGTCGTGCCGACCAGCCCGAATTCCACCACCGGGCAATAGTCCTTGATGAAGCGCGCATCGGACGTCCCGCCCGAAGTCGAGAGCTCGGGTGTGCGGCCGGTCACGTCGGCGACCGCCTTGACCACTACTTCGGTGAACGGGCTCGGCTCGGTGTAGAACACGTCGGCGTTCGACGGCTCCCAGTCGATGCGCCACTTCACCTTGCCGCCGACCGCGGCCTTGGCCGCGCGCAGTTCGACCAGGGCTTTCAGCGATCCATAGCTGTGGCAGTCGTTAAAGCGGATGTTGAACCGCGCCCGAGCTTCGCCGGGAATGAGATTGACCGTCGGGTTGCCGATGTCGATCGAGGTAAACTCCAGGTTCGACGGGTCGAACTTGTGGCTGCCCTTGTCAAGCGGCTCGTCCATCAGCGCAGTCATTATCTTGACCAGCCCGCGCACCGGGTTGTCCGCGCGGTGCGGATAGGCGACGTGGCCCTGCTTGCCGGTGACGACGAGCACGCCGTTCTGCGAACCGCGGCGTCCGAGCTTGATGGTGTCGCCGAGCTCGGCGACGTTGCCGGGCTCGCCCAGCACGCAATGGTCGAACTTTTCGCCGCGCTCGGCCGCCCACTTCAGCAGCTTTGGGCTGCCGTTGATGGCGACGCCCTCTTCGTCGCCGGTGATCAGGAACGAAATCGAGCCCTTGCCGTCCTTGCGCGGCTTGCCGCCGTTGGCCGCAAGATGCGCGAGCGTGGCGGCGAGCTTGCACGCGATCGCGCCCTTCATGTCGACCGCGCCGCGGCCGTAGAGCACGCCGTTGTCGATGTCTGCCGCAAACGGCCCATGCGACCAGGCCTTGGGATCGCCAGGCGGTACGACGTCGGTGTGGCCGGCGAACATTAGGTGCGGACCGGACACGCCGATACGCGCGTAAAGGTTCTCGACGTCGGCCGTCCCCGGCTCCGAGAACGTCATGCGGTGGACGGCAAAGCCCGCGCCTTCCAGCAACGATTGCAGGAACGTCAGCGCGCCGCCTTCGGCCGGCGTCACCGACGGGCAGCGCAGGAGATCGCGGGCGATGGCGACGGGATCGGCGGGGGATGCGGTCATGAATTGGCTGTAGCGGTGTGTCCGCCGGCTGGTCAATGGCGACGTCTAATGCTGCGCCGGCTTCGGCGCCACCGGATCGGGGCCATAGGGGTTGGCTTCGATCGAGCCGCGCAGCGCGCCGAGTTCGACGATGGACCAGATCAGAATGACGAAGCCTGCGATCGAAAGGGCGCTCGCGACCGTGCCGCCATCCAGCAGGCTTGCCGCCGAAAATGCCAGCAACGGGCCGAGATAGAACAGCAGCAGCCACCAGCTCGACTTGTTGCGGTCGTGCAGGCGCTTGATGCCGACGCCGATGCTGGAGATCAGGCAGGGCACGTACAACAGAAGCGCAACCACGATCATCGCCGTATAGGACGGCACGAAGTAATCGATGACGAAGACGATCGCTGCGGCGATGAAATAGATCAGGACCGCCAGCCAATACTGCGCCCGGCCGATGCGGCCCTGAAAGCTGAACAGCAGTTGAATCGGGTCCATCGCCGACCCCCGTAAATGACGGAGGCCGCGAATCTATCCCGTGCGGCGGACCCGATAAAGGGCCGCCGCCACGCCGGACCGGCGTTCAGGCGGCTTGGTTAAGCGGATCGGGCCCGTATTGGTTCTGCCCCGCCGTGCCGCGCAAGCAGCCAAGCTCGATGAAGCCCCAAAGGCTGATCGCAAAGCTGACAAGCGACAGCACCATGCTGCCCGACGTCACGTCCTCTTCGAGCTGATAGTTGATCCAGGCGCCCGCGGCGCCCAGAACCATCGGTACGCCGACGAACAGCGCGATCCACCAGCCCGACTTGTCTCGGTCGTGCAGCCGTTTAATGCCGACCATGACGCCCGACACCAGCATCCCGATGTAGCCCGCGGCCGCCGCGATCCAGCCCAGAATCGGGATGAACAGCAGCATCACGATCACGACCGAAATGACGATATAGGCGAGAACGGCAAGCCAGAACTTGCCGCGATTGATACGGCCTTCGTAGGTAAACAGCAGATTGAAAATGTTCATTTTTCAGTCCCCATCGGCAAACAGAGTAGATTTTATCGCGCCCGGCGACTGTGAGAAAGGCCACAGTGCAGGCGCTTCCGTCCGGACGAAACGGCGGGATCGCGCAAAGCGCAAGGCTCAGTCGCGCAGCAGTTCGTTGATGCTGGTCTTGGAGCGGGTCTTCTCGTCGACGCGCTTGACGATCACGGCGCAGTAGAGGTTCGGGCCGGGCTGACCGTTCGGCAGCGGCTTGCCCGGCAGCGTCCCAGACACGACCACGGAATAGGGCGGCACCTCGCCGCGCATGGTCTGGCCGGTATCGCGGTCGACGATGGTCGTGGATGCGCCGAGATAGACGCCCATGGCCAGCACCGAGCCTTCGCGCACGACCACGCCCTCGGCCACTTCCGCGCGCGCGCCGATGAAGCAATTGTCCTCGACGATCACCGGCCCCGCCTGCAGCGGCTCCAGCACGCCGCCGATGCCCGCGCCGCCGGAGATGTGGCAGTTCTTGCCGATCTGTGCGCAGGAGCCGACGGTCGCCCAGGTGTCGACCATGGTGCCGGAATCCACATAGGCGCCGAGGTTGACGAACGACGGCATCAGAATGACGTTCGGCGCGATATAGGCCGACTTGCGCACGACGCTGCCCGGCACCGCGCGGAAGCCCGCCGCCTTGAAGCGTTCGCCGTCCCAGCCTTCGAACTTGGTCGGCACCTTGTCCCACCACGTCGAGCCGTTTGCCGCGCCCTCCATCGGGCCGTTGTCGGCGAGCCGGAACGACATCAGGACGGCCTTCTTCAACCACTGGTTCACGGTCCAAGCGCCGTTGCCGCCGCGCTCGGCGACGCGCGCCTTGCCGCTGTCGAGCAGGTCGAGCGCGGTTTCCACCGCCTCGCGCACCGGCCCTTTGGTCGCGGGCGTGATCTCATTGCGCTTCTCGAAGGCGTCGTCGATGGTCTTTGCAAGGTCGGACTGGGACATTCGGCTCCCCGGGCTGTGCAATGCTGTGTTGCAAGCCGGGGGCGGCGGTGTCAACGGGGCCCGGAGCGGCCGAGAGCGCCCCGTTCATCGGGCTTGGCGTAGCCGCCGACAGGAAGCTTCATCCCGGCGCCTGACCGAGCGTGGCCGGATCAACGCCCCGCAATCACGCGGTTGAGGAACGCCGTCAGGTCGTCGGTGACGTGGTGCACATGCGGGGCCTCGCGCCCCTCCAGCTCCCAGCCCTCGCGGAACACCTCGCGCGTGGCCGGCGGCACCACCAGCACCGTGGTCATGCCGAGTGTGTGCGGCACTTCGAGGTTGCGGGCGAGGTCCTCGAACATGGCCGCGCGCCTGGGCTCGACGCCGTGCTTGTGCAGGAAGCGGTCGTAGACCTGCGGCAGCGGCTTCGGATCGAGATCGGCCGCGGCGATGTCGAACACGTCCTCGAAGCAATGGTCGATCTCGAGCCGCCGCATCACCGCTTCGGCGTGCTTGCGGGTGCCGTTGGTCAGGATCAGCTTGCGCCCCGGCAGGCGCTCGATCGCCGCGCCAAGCTCGGGGTTCGGCAGCAGCGGCGAATGGTCGATGGCGTGGACGTGTTCCAGAAAGTCGTCCGGGCTCATGCCGTGCTCGGCCATCAGCCCGCGCATCGAGGTGCCGTAGCGCTTGTAGTAGTCCTTCTGGACGCGGAACGCCTCGTCCTTCGGGATCTTCAGGAAATTCGAGATGAACTCCTTGATCTTGTCGTCGATCTGTTGCCAGAGGTTCAGGTCGTGCGGGTAGAGCGTGTTGTCGAGATCGAACACCCAGTTCTGGACATCCTGAAAACCGGGCCGGGAATTGGCGGGTAGGGGTTCGGCTTGCGCGCTCATGGCACGACGCATGTGCCCCGTCGCGGCGTTTCCCGCAAGGGTGCTGCTGGAAAACTATTTGAACCGGATGGTCGTTCCGGCGCGGCCGTCGAGCTCCACGCTGGCGAATCCGGCCGCATTCAGCCCGTGGCCCGCGCAGTCGCGGTGATCGTTCAGCTCGAACTTGACGTTGCGCGTGCAGAGCACGGTTTCGCCGCCCCATGCCAGCGGACGGTCGCCCTGCCGGATCGCCGAGCCCGCGGCATTGACCGCCTCGGCGAAGCTGTAGATCCGGCGCGGCTTGCCCGTGAGGTCGGGCCGCAGGCACCGTCCGGGGGCGACGCGATACCAGCCGCGGGTGGTGACCGCACCCTTATCCTCGATCCCGAGCGCCGCCATCACCGGGTGTACGGTGTCGTTGCACCAGGTGAGACCCGCGCCGCCCGGCCGCTGCGCCGCCGCGATCAGCACGTCGAAGAAGTCCGAGCGGCCCGCGGCGGTGTTCTCCAGCCGGTTGTCGGCGATGAATTGCGCGATGGCGGTGTCGGTCTTGGCGCCCCGGATGCCGTCGATCGGCGTCGCGTCGTAGCCTACGATCGTCAGCAGCCGCTGGATCGCGGCGTCGCGCGCCTGCTCGTCGGTGTATTCGGCCTCCTCGGCGAGATACGCGACCAGGCCTTTCTCGGTGACGCTCGGACGGATCGCGGTGAAGCGGGCTTGCGTCTGGCCCCGGCCGCAACGCCCGGCGTCGGCGATCACAAAGCTGTCGGCGGCGACGCAGAAATTAGCGTGGCCGCGCTGCGGCAGCGGCGAGCCGCCGTAGACCGCCAGCGCGCGGGCATGCAGATAGAGCGTTTCGCCCGGCGGATTGCCTTGCAGCACGGTCCGGCACTGGCCGGGGTCGATGCGGAACCAGCCGCGGGTTGCGGCTGCGCCCTTGTCCTCGATGGCGATGGCCGCCTCGATGACAAAGCTCATGCGCGAGCAGATTTGCAGGTCGGCGCGGGCGGGCAGGGCGAACGTGACTGCCGCCGCCAAAAGCGCCGGTGTCAGGAGCGCAAGTCTGGTCCAGCGAATCGTCATGCGAATCCGCGGCGACATTTACCACGGAAGTGTTCTTTTTGAGCATGATCTTGTCCGAAAACCGGTGCCCACTTTTCGGGATCATGCTCTAAAGTCTCACCGCAACAGGAGCCCCCTTCATGTCCGCCATCACGCTCGCCCAGGCCAATCGCATTCTCGACGCCATCGTCAAACGCGCCGCCGAGCTTCAGACCCGGCCGATCAGCGCGGTGGTGGTGGAGCCCGGCTGCGTGGTCAAAGCGTTCCAGAAGGAGGACGGCGCCTCGATGGTCCGGTTCGAGATGGCCTATGGCAAAGCCTATGCGTCGCTGGCGCTCGGCCGCGATTCGAGCCTGGTCAAAATCCGAAGCCAGGAGAAGCCGGACTTTGTGCGCTATCTGGTTACGGCGAGCGATGACAAGCTGTTCGCCGAAGGCGGCGGCAAGCTCATCCGCGACGACAAGGGCGACGTGGTCGGTGCGGTCGGCGTGACCGGCGACACCGAGGAACGCGACGAGGAACTGGCGATCCACGGCATTCGCGCCGCGGGCCTGAAGATCGACACCGACTTCGAGGGCCAGGGCCGGCAGTTCATCATCCGCCGCACCGCCGGTTCGGACGGGCGGTGAAATTAAGCGCGACCGGCGCTCAATCCGCGCTGAGACCGGCGGCCCGGATCGGCTTGCCCCACTTTTCGATCTCGGCGGGGATGAACTTTGCGGCAAACTCGGGCGTCCGCTCCTGCGGCGCGGCCGGCGCAAGGCCGAGGCCTTGCAGGCGCGTGCGCACCGCCGGCGTTTCAAGCGCGTCGTGCAGCGCCTGGCTGAAGCGCTTGACGATCGGGGCCGGCGTTCCTTTCGGGAAGAAAAATCCGGTCCAGCTGGTCATCGTCGCATCCGGCAGCCCCTGCTCGGCCGCGGTGGCGAGATCGGGCAGCACGGGCGTGCGCGCCGGCCCGAGGTTGACGACCGCCTTGACGTTGCCGCCGCGGACTTGCGCCAGCGCCGTCGATATCGGCTCGCAAATATAATCGATCCGTCCCGCCATCAGGTCTTGGATCGCCATGGCGGTCCCGCGATAGGGGATGTGCGTGATGCTGGCGCCGATCGCGGCGTTGAGAATCAGGCAGGCGACATGCGTGCTCGAACCCGCCCCCGCCGAGGCGTACTGCATCTTCGCGCCGTTGGCCTTTGCATAGGCGACGAATTCCGGCAGCGTGTTCGCCGGAAAATCCTTGCGTGCGATCAATATAAAGAACGAATGCGCCGCGATTCCTGCGGCGGTGAAGTCGGTCGCGGAATTGTAGAGCGGCTTCTTGTAGAGCGACTGGTTGATCGCGTGCGTGCCGGCGCTGCCCATCATGAACGTGTATCCGTCGGGCGCGGCCTTTGCGACGCGCGCGCCGCCGATCATGCCGCCGCTGCCGCCGACGTTCTCGACCACGATCTGCTGGCCGAGCGTCTCCGCAAGACGCGGCGTGATCGAGCGCGCCGTGGTGTCGACGCCGCCGCCGGCGGCGAACGGCACGATCATCGTGAGCGGCCGGGTGGGCCAGTCCTGGGCGAATGCGCTGCCGGACATCACGGCCGCGGCGGCGACAACGCCCCATGCCAACGCTCGCCGCATGGCTTCCTCCCCGTTTGGCTCGCTCTTTTGGTCCGGAACTTGTTGCCGGGATGCTACTTGCCCTTCCAGGCAATCTCCAGCACCAGCTTGCGCAGCACCGCGCCGGGAAACACCTGGTAGGTTTCCGCCGGGATCATGAACGAGCCCGGCCCGCCGATGACGTTGTCGAAATAATAGCGGTCGAGATAGGGCTCGAGCTCCAGGATCGGCAGGCCGTTGACGACGACGCCCTGGCGCACCGCGTCGTCGCGCGCCTCCGTGACCGTGCGTCCGCGGTTGTTGACGCCGTCGCCGGAAATGTCGACGACGCGCTTCAGCCCCTTGAACGGCGCCGATTGGAACAGCCGCATCGAGAAGTCGATCGCGCCGCTGATCGAGGTGCCGCCCGAAAACAGTTCGCGCGGCGCCTTGTCGATGGCGTCGGCGAAGGCGTCGAGGGTCGCCGCGTCCTTCAGCAGCGTCCACGGCACGGCGCGCACCTGCAAGTGCGGGCCGGTCCATTGGAACATCGTCGCCGCGATCGATTGCGTCATGCCCGAGCGGATCGCGTTCAGGACCTGCGGATTGCGGAACGCCGCGACGTAGCCTTTCTTCTGCAGCTCGAAGCGCGAGTGGCTGACGCTGCCCGACGTGTCGACCGCCAGCACCAGCAGCAGGTCGGTCGTGGGCTGCGCGCGCGGGCATGCCGAGCGCAAGCAGGATGGCGGCGATGGCGACGAGCATTCGCATGGCGTGGCGCTGCGCACTCCGGCCGTCCGGGAAGCTTAGCGCCGAAGCTGGAACGCCACCAGCGCTCCGAGCATGATCGCGCCGCCGAGTGCCTGCAGCGGCGTGACGACTTCGCCGAGCAGCGGCGCGGCGAGAACCGTGGCGAGCAGCGGCTCCAGGTTCATGATCAGCGCGGTCCGGAACGGCCCGATGCGGTGCGTCGACATGAACAGGGTCAGCACCGCAATCGTCGCCAGCGCGCCGACCAGGATCATGGCGAACCAGCCGTAGCCGGTCTGGGGCCCCTGCCAGTGCCAGGTCGCGAGCGCGATCGCGCCGAAGATCGCGGTCGACGACACCAGCGAATACCAGGTGATCAGCCGCGCATCGACGCCCTGAAGCAGCGCGCGGGTCATCAGCAGTGTCCCCGTCCGGCAGGCTGCCGCTCCCACGGCGAACGCGATGCCGCCGAGCGCCAGCGGACCGGGCTGCGCCCCCACAATGAGCGCCAGCCCGAGGAACGCCACCGCGGCGGCGGTCATGCCGCGCCACGTCACCTTGTCGATGCCGAGGATCGCCCCGGCGATGCCGGTGAACAGCGGATAGACAAAGTAGCTGAGCACCGCGACCGGCACCTGCGTCAGTTCGATGGCCTTGAACAGGCCGTAGACCACGCCCGCGAACAGCACGCCGATCAGCAGCGCCATGTTGCGCTGATGCGCCGTCATCGGCACCGGTGGCGGGATCAGCCGCAGCCACGCGTAGATCACCACGCCGCTGAACAGGCCGCGGAACAGCGACAGCGTCAGCACGTCGCCGCCGTCGAGCAGCACGATCTTGCTGTACACGTCGCCGACGCCGAACGACACCGCGGCCGCTATGCCGGGCCAAAGGTCCGTAACGCGGCTCGTTGCGGGAGATGGCTGCTGCGTGCTCACGGCGCGGTCCTACACCCGTTCGTCCAGCACGCGGTCGCTCGCGCCGATCCGCGCCGAGCCGTTCTGCATCAGCTCGCCGCGCGCCGCCTCCATGTCATGCGGCGTGCGCACCGACTGCTCGTCGTGCAGCCACTGGCCCGAGAAGCTGTAGACGAAGGCGCAGCGCGGATAGCGAAGTCTGGAATAGCGCATCAGCCGGTCTTCGATCGGACCTTCGCCGCCGAGCGTTTCGCGGACCAGAACGTAAGCGTCCTCGGCCGCCATCGCCGCGCCCTGCGTCAGATGCGGCGCGACCACGTGGGCGGCGTCGCCGCCGATGGCGACTCGCCCGCGGAACCACGGCCACGGCAGCAGCATCGGCTCGATCGGACTGTAGACGATGTCGGACTCGCTGTTGAGCGAGGCAGCGATGTCTGCGACGAAGCCGCCGAACTGCTTAAGCCGCTCCCGGAACAGGCTGGCGCGGTCCTGGCCGTCGAAGTTCGCATCCGGCGCCTCTGGCCGGATGTGGAACAGGTACATGACGTTGTTCGACAGCGGCATCGCGCCGGTCTTGCAGCCGACGCCCTGCATGAACTCCATCCGGCGCACCTCGTCCGGCCGCGCCGCCTGCACGCGCCACGCGCCGTAGCCGGAGTAGCGCGGCGCGAACGCGGTGCCGACAAGATGCAGCCGGGTGGTGGAGCGGATGCCGTCGAAGCCAGCGACAAGATCGAACGCGTCGCGCATGCCGTTCGAGAACGCCACGTCCACGCGGTCGCCATCGTCGTGAAACGCGTCGGCGGTGACGCCGAGCCTGATGTCCGCGCCGGCGCGCTGCGCCGCGCCCAGCAAAATCTCATGCAGCTCCAGCCGCGACAGCGCGCAGAACGGCGGCACCCGTTCGTCGCCCATCAGGAATTTGTGGTCGACGATGAGCCGCCGCTGCGCATCGAGGATGAACATGCGGTCGTAGCTGAAGCCGGTCGCAAGGATCTCGTCCAGCACGCCGAGTTTGTCGTAGATGCGCAGCGCGTTGGCGGGCTGGCCCAGGCCAATGCCGGGAATGTCGAACGCCGGGCGGCGTTCGATCAGGACCGTCTCGACGCCGCGCCGCGCAAAGAACGCCGCGGCGGTCAGCCCGCCGACGCCGCCACCGATCACCAGAACGCGCCGAATGTCTGGCATGGCTACCTGTTCCGCTGTGTCAGGCCAGGGCGTGTCATTCTCGGCTCGTGTCCCGGATGCGGTGCAGCGCGGAGCGGTGCACCGCTGATCCGGGACCCCGGTTGCCTGCTTGAGTCCAGAAAGCGGGGTCCCGGGTCTGCAGCGCACCGCTCCACTTTGTTCCGCGCTGCGCTGCGCCCGGGACACAGGCGGCCAATCGCGGAGATCGTGAATAGGTAGTTCACCGGGGCTACCGGTGAATCAGCGTGCCCACGCCGTGTTCGGTGAACAGCTCGAGCAGCACGGCGTGCGGCGCCTTGCCGTCGAGGATGACCACGCCCTCGACGCCGCGCTCCAGCGCATAGAGGCAGGTCTCGACCTTGGGGATCATACCGCCGGTGATGGTGCCGTCGGCGATCAGGCGGCGCACGTCGGCGGCCGACATCTCGTCGATCAGCTTCTTGTTCTTGTCGAGCACGCCCGGCACGTCGGTCAGCAACAGGAAGCGCTTGGCCTTGAGCGCGCCGGCAATGGCCCCGGCAAAGGTGTCGGCGTTGACGTTGTAGCTGCCGCCGCCCTCGGCTGCGCAGACCGGCGCCAGCACCGGGATCAGCTCCTTGCCGAGGATCGTATCGAGCACCGTGGTGTCGACCTTGTCCGGCTCGCCGACGAAACCCAAGTCCACCACCTTTTCGATGTTGGAACCGGGATCGACGACTTTGCGGGTGGCCTTCTTCGCCATCACCATGTTGCCGTCCTTGCCGCAAAGCCCGATGGCCTTGCCGCCGGCGGCGTTGATGAAGCCGACGATCTGCTTGTTGATCGAGCCGGCCAGCACCATCTCGACGATTTCCAGCGTCTTCTCGTCGGTGACGCGCAAGCCCCCCGCGAACTGCGACTGCACCCCGGCGCGCTTGAGCATGGCCTCGATCTGCGGCCCGCCGCCGTGCACCACCACCGGGTTGATCGCGGTCTGCTCCAGCAGCACGATGTCGCGCGCGAACGAGCGCGCCACCTCCTCGTTGCCCATGGCGTGGCCGCCGTACTTGATGACGATGGTTTCCTCGTCGTAGCGCTGCATGTACGGCAGCGCCTCGGAAAGGATGCGGGCGGCCTCCTGCGGCGTGGTCTTGCTGGCTTCGGTCATCGCTTGCGGTTCCGGCTGCTCGTCTGGCCGGACCGTTTCTACCCGACTGCGGCGCGGGCCGCGAGGGTCATCTCAGGCGCCGCGCTCCCGCTTCAGCCGCGCGATGGCGGCGCGCAGTTCGGGAATGCCGGAGCCGTCGCGCGTCGAGGTGGCGATGACCCGCGGGAACGCCGCCGGGCGTTCTTTCAGCGCGGTCTCGATTTCCGCGATCCGCTCCGCAAGCTCCGAGGCCTTCACCTGGTCGGCCTTGGTCAGCACGATCTGGTGGCTGACTGCGGATTCGCCCAGCAGGTCGAGCGCTGGAGCGTCGGCGTCCTTGAGCCCGTGCCGCGCGTCGATCAGCACATAGACGCGCGCCAGGTTCGCCCGCCCGCGCAGGTAGTCCTGCACCAGCTTGGTCCAGGCCTTGACCTTGTCCTTGGGTGCCGCGGCGTAGCCGTAGCCCGGCATGTCGACCAGCGTCAGCACCGCGTCGCCCGAAAAGAAGATCAGCTCCTGGGTGCGGCCGGGGGTGTGCGAGGTGCGCGCCAGCGCGTGGCGCTTGGTCAGTGCGTTGATCAGGCTCGACTTGCCCACGTTCGAGCGCCCGGCGAAGGCGATCTCGAGCCCGCGCATCTTCGGCAGCGATTCCAGCGAGCTGGCCGCGGTCGAAAACTGCCACTCCTGCGAGAACAGGAGCCGGCCGGCTTCGATTTCGCCGTGCGAGAATTCGGATGCGGGGGGCATGAGTAATAAGCTAGGCTTGGCGCCTCGCTTTGTCACCCACGAGAAGGTGCGACTTCCATGCCCGTTTCCATGTACACCGTTTCCATTCCCGTCTTCATGCAGCATCTGAACGGCCTGTCGGGCGTGCTCGACAAGGCGCAGGCCTGGGCCGCGGCCCGCAAGGTCAACGAGGCCGATCTCCTGAACATGCGGCTCTCTCCCGACATGTTCGCGCTGGTGCGTCAGGTGCGCGCCGCGACCGATCACGCCTCGAACACGGCGGCGCGGCTCTCCGGCAAGGAGCCGCCGAAGTTCGCCAACGACGAGACCACGATCGCGCAGCTCAAGGACCGCATCGGCAAGACCATCGAGTTCCTCAAGAGCGTGAAGCAGAGCGAGATCGACGGCACCGAGGGCAAGGAGATCAAGATCACCTTCCCGAACGGCAACGTGCGCGAATTCACCGGCCAGAGCCTCCTGCTCGGCAACGCGCTGCCGAACTTCTATTTCCACGCGACGACGGCCTACGACATCCTGCGCCAGATCGGCGTCGAGATCGGCAAGCGGGATTTCATGGGCAGCCCGCCGGCGTGAGTTAGGCTGTGTCCCGGACGCGGTGCAGCGTGAGCGTTGGCGAACGATGCACCGCTGATCCGGGACCCCGGTTGCGGAAACCGACCGCTCACACCTCGTCCAGCGCGGCGCAGCCCAGCGTCTCGCGGTGGCGCTCCTCGATCAAAGCTTCGATCTTCCGCGCGAGCGAGCGGCGGAGTTCGTCCATGTCGAGGGACTGGCAATCGCAGGCGGGGGCAACGACGGCGTCCTGGTGCTGGCGCAACTGCCCGTTCAACTGGCTCAACGTCCGCGTCAGCGCCGTGAGCGCGCGTGCGGCGCGCTCCATCTCGCGCGGATGCGCGGGACCGGCCGCGAGCGTTGCAAGGTTGGCCTCGATCGCGGGCAGCACGCGCGCCACCGCGCTTCGCAGCCGCGGCACGATCGCGCGGTCGTCCGGCGTGGCAAAGCCGTACGGCGGACCGCCGCCATCCGGCCCGGGCATGAAGCGTTCCGGCCCGGTGCCGTAGGGCGGAATGTCGGCGTCCAATACGATAGCGTCGCTGGTCCGCTCCGCCCGTGGCGGCGCCGGAACGGCGGGCATCGGCGGCGCGGGCGGCGGGCCGTCCTCCGGGACCGGCAGGCGCCGCCGCGTCCAGTTCCAGCGCCGCATGCGGTCGCGCAGCGTGCCGGTCGAGATGCCGTGCCCGGCGCAGATGTCGGCGACCGGCCGTTCGGTGTGTTCGTAGTCTTGGCGGATTTGCGCCCAGGCTTCGGCGCTGAGTTCCGGGGGCATGGCTGTCCTCGTGACGGTGCTGCACGCAGGCGCGGCGGTGCGCGCGGCCTGTGGAGGCGGGCGCGCATCGGTTCGCTGCGGATGGAAGGGTGGGAGATTGCGCGTTTGCTAGCGGAGCAGCGTCACGCTGTCAAGGAATATTTTCCGCCCGGTTTCCCGGCTCACCCCGCCTTGCGAAGCCGGACCAGTTCGCCCTTGAACTCCGACGTCAGCGCCTCCGCCTCCTCGGCGGGCAGCGAGGCTGCGAGTTCCGGGAACAGCTTCGCCCAGCTTTCGGTTTCGCCCTCGCTCCACGGCATGATCTCGGCCTCGCGGGCGATGCGCAGCAGCCGCGCCAGGCTCTTGCGGATATAGGCGAGGTCGGGCGGGCGCTTCTCCGGTTCGGGGCGTTCGGGGCGGAACAGCGGGAGTTGACTCATGCGCGCGACCATAGGCGGTTCGCGCACGGTCTTCACCCGCCCGCCAGCGCCGCGCTGCGTCGGCCCGGCTCGTTCTCCACAAGATTTCGCTCGTCGGGCGTGAGCGCGTAAAGCGCGTAGAGAATGCCGTTCAACGCCCGCTCGTCGGCCTCGATCGCCGCAACCGCGTCTGCCAGGGCGCCGACGCGCTCGACGAACTGCGCCGCGGCGGGCGCGTCGGACGGCGCGGGCGGGGTCCGCAGGTCCTTGGCGAACTGCTTGGCGTCGCGCGCTGGGCCGCTGAGCAGCAGCCAGCGCCAGTAGGCTTCGGCGAGAGCGCCGGCCACGTCGTCGAGATAGATTTTGCCCAGCACGGCCGCGCCGCTCACATAGAGCCGCAGTTCGCCGCGCTCGAAGCGCGCCTCGCGCCGGCCGCCGCGGCCGAGCGCGGCCTGCAGCGCCTCGGTGCGCGCGTCCTCCATCTCTTCGAGGCGGCCGTCCGCCCATTTGCGGCGCTCCGAAGTGTGGGTCAGGCCCTTGGGCGCCTGCCGGGTCATCTCCGGCAGGTCCGGCAGGTCGGGCCAGAGCCAGCGCGCCGGATGGCGCGCCCGCGCCAGCACGGAAAGCCGGTCGGCGGCCTGCTGCAGGAGGTCGCGGCGCTCCGTCCAGCGCTGCTGAAGCTGCCGCGCACGGGCGGCAACGTCGGCGCGCTGCGGCGGCGAGGCGTTCGGAACGGGCAAGGGCGCGATAAATTGCTTGTTGGCCGAGCGGTAGTCGTTTTGGAACGGCTTTGAAATGATGCGGAATACGAAGTCGCATGCTGGCGCATTCAACACCGCCAACAAGAAAGTTGGTTCTGTTTCTTTCGCAGGCAGAATCCCGCCGACATCGACATTGTCCAGACCAAACCGACCCTCCATGTCCAAGCTGCATTTTATGTGCTGGACGAGACGTGGGACGATCAACTTTGAAATGTCTTGCTTGTCGATGCTCTGATTTCGCCCGAAGCGATACCAAGTGTCGTCATTGAAGGCGCTCGACTCGCGCTTGCGAAGCTCCTGCTCCCATCGCTGCAGATGCGCCCAGGCGCGTGGGAAACGCCGTTCCATATCGCCCGCCGGGATCAGGCGCATGGCGCCGCGCGCGTCGCGCTCGTAGGGGAACAGAAGATAGGTGTCCGTCTTCGGCTCCTCGTAACGCTTGGCTTCGGGACCGGAGACCAGCGGCTTCATGATCGCGTCTTCGATCTCGACCTCGTAGGACACCGCACCCTTGCCCTTCGGCGTGCCCTTGTAGCGGCCGCTCCCCAGCCGTTCGAGGTGATAGATGTGGTCGGCGCTGGTGATCAGGCCTTGATAAATCGCTGTCGTGAGCGATGGATGGTCTAAGCGCTGGCAATCGCGCGAAAGCCGTTCGATCAGCGCCCGCTCCCGGCCAGTGGCCATCAGCCATTCGCCGGTCTCCGGGATGCCGTCGTAGGACACCGCAAGATCGGCGTCGGACCAGTCGATATCCGCCATCTCGCCGTTCGGACCCGCCGCGATCCGCACCGCGTCGCGCGGCTCGCGGATGTAGAACTGCAGCGCCGTGTAGGTGATGACGTCCTCGAAAATCTGGTGCGACTTGAAGTCGAGCCAGCGGTCGAGATGCCGACCGCGGCGCACGACGCTGCGCAACCCCTCGCCGTACTCGTTCACGGTCCAGAGGCTCGGCGCGATGTAGGCCATGCGCCCGCCGGGTGCGAGCAGCCGCAGCCCCTTTTCGATGAACGGCAGATAGAGGTCGAAGTTGCCCGTTCGCGCACTCTGATAGGTGTCGCTGCCGCGCTCCGCACCGAGATAGGCGGCGACGTCGGGATTGACCTTCATGAAGTTCTGCAGCTTCACGTAGGGCGGATTGCCGAGCACGATATCGAAGCCGCCGTCGCGGCCCGCGGGCCAGACCTGCGGGAACGCGGCGCGCCAGTCGAAGGGCCTCACGCGCTCCTCGGCATCCGCCGGCATCTCACGCCCAACCCGGAAATCGTCGCCGACCAGGCTGTTGCCGATGCGGATGGTTTGCTCCAGCGAGGACAGCGGCGACGACGCCCGCGCCGAATGCAGCCACAGCGCCAGCTTGGCGATCTCGACCGAGGCCGGGTTGATGTCGACGCCGTAGATGTTGTTGCGCAGGATTTCCGCGACGATCGGCGCTTCTTCAATGGCATGGGGTGGTCCGTCTGCCGCCCGTTGCGCGTCGCGCGCCGCCGACTGCCGCTCCGCCAGTAGCCGCCGGAACGCCGAGATGAGGAACGCGCCCGAGCCGCAGGCTGGATCGACGATACGGATGCGTTTCAGGCGGTCGATATAGGCTGCCGCCGCTGCCGGCGTCGGCGCACCTTCATCCGCGCCAGGATATCCGCAAGCCGCCTTGGCATCCGCAAACCACGGGCCGAGCGTCTGCTCGACCAGATAATTCACCACCGGCTCGGGCGTGTAATAGACGCCGTCGCGCTTGCGCTTGGAGAGTTTTGCGACAGTGTCACGGCCTTCAAGCTCGCCTTCCCGATACTCCAGTTCGGTGATCGACTGCTCGAAGATGTGGCCGAGGGTGTAAAGGCTGATGCTTTCCTTCACGTCGCCGCGCCCAGCGAAATTGTAACGGCCGCACAGGTAAAGGAGCGTCGTCGTGTCGCTTTCAAGCGACGCCTCGTTCGCGCCCTGTCCCGCCTTGGCGAAAACATGGTTCGGAATGCTCAGCCCGTCGATGAGCGGGTCCGGCTCGAATAATCCGCCGTTGATCTCCGGCAGCGTGAGGCGGCTGAGCGTGCCGCCGCTGTTCATCAGGCCGAACAGGCGCTTGAAAAAATCCCACAGCTCCGGGCCGTTCTCATCGTAGAACGGTTCGCCGCTGCGCGTTCGCAGGAAGTCCCGGAGCATCTGCGGAGGGAACAGCATCCTCTCGCCCATGTCCTCGCAGAAGAATGCAAAGATGAAACGATCCAGCAACCTCTGGGTCAGCCGCAGCAATTCGCCCGGTCGTCCCGGAAAATTCGGGTTGTTCAGCCGGATGACGTTGTAGAGGCGCTCGCGCACTTCCTTGTAGCGATCGTAGAAAGCGCCTTCGAGCTTGCGTCCGCTCGCCCATTGCCGCTCGACAAGCCGGAGCAGCGGCGGGCGTCCGGCTTCCGACAGCAGCATGTCGCGGGAGAATAGTCTGGAGAAAAGATAGCGGTCGAACCGCGCATCGTCCGACTCGGTCAACAGGTCATATGCGCCCGACAGAAGGTCAGCGCGCCGGATGAAGAAGCGAATATATTCGCCCGGGGCGCGGTCCCACCAATAGAGGCGGAACTCGTTCATGTCGGTGACGAGGCCCCACCAGGGCTGCACCGGCTCGTTGCCAAACAGGCCGCGCCGCGCGCCGCGGACGTAATTCAAGCACTGCTCGACCGGGCTGCGCGTGCTGCCTTTGCGGTTCTGCTTGGCGTCGAGCCAGGAGCGGATGTCCTTGAACTCGCACAGCACCTGCGGGATCGCGTCCGTGCGGCCGCGAAACCAGCCGAGCGCGAGGTCGGCTTCGCCCGCGCCGCCGCCGGCCCCTTCGCCGGGGATGGGGAGCTTGGCGATGATGGTGTGCCGGTCGGTCTCCCCGCCCGCCTGGCCGTAGCCCCAGGTATCGACGAAGAACGATTGGGTGAATGCGCCTTCCGCCTGCGTCTCGGTGAGAGGCGGGCGCCCGTCCCAGTCGCGGAGCCGCTTCAAAAGCGCTGCGTCCTGGTCGTCCGTGTAGGCACGGTAATCGAGTTCGAAGCCCGAGCGCAGAAAGGCTCGTGTCACGAACGAGCGGCTGTCGTCGAACATGCGCTAGCGGAGCAGGAAAGAAGCCCAATCACAAGTTGAATTTGCCGTTGCGAGCCGCGGATGCTCATCGCTGGCGGAGATACTCTTGACCTACTTCTTCCCCTCCGCCTTCTTCACCCCAAACAACTCCTTCACGTTATCCCACAGCTCGATCTTCGCGCCGTGCTTGCGCATGATCACGCTCTGCTGCAGCACCGAGAGCAGGTTGTTCCACGCCCAGTAGATCACCAAGCCCGCCGAGAACGTCGCCAGCATGAACGTGAAGATCAGCGGCATCCAGTCGAAGATCATCTTCTGCGTCGGGTCCGGCGGCGACGGGTTCAGCTTCATCTGCGCCCACATCGTGATGCCCATCACGATCGGCCAGACGCCGACGTGCAGGAACGAGCCGATCGCCACGCCGAGATACGCCGTCGGCTCCGGCAACAGCCCGAACAGGCTGAACAGGTTGGTCGGGTCGGGCGCCGCGAGGTCCTTGATCCAGCCGTAGAACGGCGCGTGCCGCATCTCGATGGAGACGAACAGCACCTTGTAGAGCGCGAAGAACACCGGGATCTGGATCAGGATCGGCAGGCAGCCGGCGACCGGGTTGATCTTCTCCTTCTTGTAAAGCTCCATCAGCGCCTGCTGCTGCTTGACCTTGTCGTCGGCGTAGCGCTCGCGGATCGCCATCATCTCCGGCTGCACCGCCTTCATCTTCGCCATCGAGGCGTAGGATTTGTTGGCCAGCGGGAAGAACACGATCTTGATGCAGACGGTGATGGCGAGGATCGCCAGCCCGAAGTTGCCGAGCCACAGGAACAGCCAGTGCAGGCCGAGGAACATCGGCTTGGTGATGAAGTAGAACCAGCCCCAGTCGATCAGGAGCTCGAACTTGTTGATCTTGTGCTCCTTCTCGTAGCCGTCGACGATCGTCACCTCCTTGGCGCCGGCGAACAGCTTGACGTTGGCGCGCGCCGTTGCGCCCGGCGCGACGGTCGCGGCCTCGCCGAGGTAGTCGGCCTGGTAGGTCTTGAGCGTGCCGATCGTGGACGACATGAAGCGCGCGTCGATCTTGGCCGACGCGTCGGGGATCAGGGTCGCGGCCCAGTACTTGTCGGTGATGCCGAGCCAGGCGTTGCCGGTCTTGTTGAACGCGATCGACTTCTTCTTCTCGACGTCGGAGTAGGTGAACTCCTGCAGCTTGTCGTCGAGCACGCCGACCATGCCCTCGTGCAGGATGAAATAGCCGAGCGTCTCCGGCGTGCCGTGGCGCGAGATCAGCGCGTAGGGATAGAGCGTCGCGGGCGCGGCGCCCTTGTTGGCGACCTGGTCCTCGACGATGAACATGTACTTGTCGTCGACCGCGACGGTGCGGCGGAACTCGAGCCCTTCGCCGTTGTCGTGGACGAGCGTCACCGGACGGCCGACGCCGAGGCTGCCGGACCCTTGCTGGCGCCAGACCGTATCGGGGCCGGGGAGCTTGGCCGTGGTGCCGGCGGCGCCGACCCAGCCCATTTCGGCATAGAAGGGATGCGGGCCGCCCGACGGCGACAGCAGCACGATGGCGGGCGAGGCCGGGTTCACGGTTTCGCGGTATTGCGTCAGCGCGAGATCGTCGATGCGGCCGCCGCGGAGCGCGATCGAGCCGCGCAGCCGCGGCGTGTCGATCATGATGCGCGGGGAGGCCGCGAGCGCCACCGCGCGGTTGGTCGGCTGGCCG
>VGEP01000026.1 GCA_016869215.1 Alphaproteobacteria bacterium
GTCGCCGCCGTCGCACGCCTCGGCAACAAGCATCGCGACCTCCAGCAAGTGATTGATGTACGGCTCCTGGCCGGCGCCCTTGCGCCGCTGATGGACATGCCACCGCGCCGCGGCATCGGCGGCGCGGAGTACCTTGATCCAATCTTTCATCTTGATCCCTTCGGATGGTTTAACAATCAACGCAGGCTCAGCAGTTGGCCCCCAGAAAATATCATTCGGCACATATGCCCAACGTCGCTCATTAGAAAATCAGCGTACCGATCCAGCTTAAGAACAACAGGATGGGTACTGTAAGAACGCAAGCACCAAACCACGTTCCTAATCCCCCAACCGCTCCCCTTTCTTCAAAGGCTATGCGAATTGACTGTCCCATAATCAGCCACGGCGCCAGCACCCCCAGTGCGATTGCGATCCAGTACCAAGCCATGCCTTCCCTCCTAGGTCGCACGCTCCTAACCGAACTCATCAAGCTGCCCTCTTGGCGTGCATTATAATGCGTCGCATTAAATTGCACATCCAGTCGAATTGCGCCCATGCGGGAAGACGTGCGGCGCATGGTCGGACAGAATGTGCGGCGGCTGCGGACAGCCGCCGGGCTATCGCAGGCCGAACTTGCGGAGCGGCTAGGGGCGGACCGCGCCTACATCAGCGGGCTGGAGCTTGGTCAGCGCAATCCGACGATCGTTACGCTATGGCACGTGTCAAAGGCGCTCGGCGTGAGAATGAGGCAGTTCTTTGACGAGAGGGCTCGTCGGGCGCGATGATGAAGCAAACCGCAAAGCCCCGGCGCGTTTCCGATGTAGCGCGGAGTGCGGCCCACCGCTACCGGTTTGCTACCCGACATCAAGGGATCGGATGATCCAGCCCAAGATCGCACGATGATCTGACCGCTGAGTTTTCAAACTTTTCGGCACTATCTGAGACAGATCAGGATCGGGCGGAGCGATGGAAAGCGAATTTCAAGACCGGTGCCTTAAACCGCTCGGCCACCTGTCCAAGACTCTCAATGGGGGATCGGCCGCGGCATTGCAAGCCGCAAGTCGCTTGCAGGCGCGATGTACGGTAAGCATCTGGCGCGCGCAGGCTTGATATTGCCCCGCGACGCCTATAGCTCATCCGCCGTGCCCTCCACCCCCTCCAAGTCAGCGGCCTCCAAGACGGCGGCCCCGCCGTCGGTCAGCTTCGTCTCGCTCGGCTGTCCGAAGGCCCTGGTCGATTCCGAACGCATCGTCACCCGGCTGCGGGCCGAGGGCTACGAGCTTGCGCGCGAGCACAAGGGCGCCGACCTCGTCATCGTCAACACCTGCGGCTTTCTCGACAGCGCGCAGGCCGAATCGCTCGAAGCGATCGGCCAGGCGCTGGCCGAGAACGGCAAGGTCATCGTCACCGGCTGCATGGGCGCGGAGCCGGAAAAGATCACGTCGAAATTTCCGAATGTGCTCGCGGTCACCGGGCCGCAGCAATACGAGAGCGTGGTCGAGGCCGTGCATCGCGCCGCTCCGCCGGCGCACGATCCGTACGTCGACCTCGTGCCGCCCCAAGGCATCAAGCTCACGCCGCGGCACTATGCGTATCTAAAGATTTCCGAAGGCTGCAACAACCGGTGTACCTTCTGCATCATTCCCAGGCTGCGAGGCGATCTCGTATCCCGTCCGGCCGCCGACGTGCTGCGCGAGGCCGAGCGGCTGGTGAAGGCCGGCGTCAAGGAGCTCCTCGTTATTTCGCAGGACACCTCGGCTTACGGCGTCGACATCAAGTACGCGGCAAGCCGCTGGCAGGACCGTGAGGTGCGCGCGAAGTTTCTCGATCTGGCGCGGGAGCTCGGAACGTTGGGCGCCTGGGTGCGGCTGCACTACGTATATCCATATCCGCACGTCGACGACGTGATCCCGCTGATGGCCGACGGAATCGTGCTGCCCTACCTCGACATCCCGTTCCAGCACGCCTCGCCGGACGTGCTCAAGCGCATGAAGCGGCCGGCCGCGCAGGAAAAGACGCTTTCGCGCATCGCGCGCTGGCGCGAAATGTGCCCGGATCTGACGTTGCGCTCGACCTTCATCGTCGGATTCCCGGGCGAGACCGACCGCGATTTCGAAATGCTGCTCGACTGGCTGGACGAAGCCGCGCTCGACCGCGTCGGCTGCTTCCGTTACGAGCCGGTGGACGGCGCGCCGGCGAACGTTCTCGGATCGCCCGTGCCGAAGGAAGTCACCGAGGAACGCTGGCACCGCTTCATGCAGAAACAACAGACGATTTCGACCAGGCGACTAAAACGCAAGGTCGGCACGCGCCAGCAGGTCATCGTCGACGAGGCCGGCCCGAGTGTCGCCAAGGGCCGCAGCAGGGGCGACGCGCCGGAGATCGACGGCGCGGTTTATGTCGCAAGCCGCAGGCCCCTGCGCGTCGGCGAGATCGCAACGGTCAAGATCGAACGCGCCGACGAATACGACCTGCACGGAACGGTGGTCGGATTCTAACGCCTCAAGCGGTTGCGCGCGGCGGTCCCCTTGCCGGGTTTCCTGGTCCGGTTCCCGGCCTTCTTCGTACCAAAGAAGCGGTCTCCCGCGTCGCCGAGCCCTGGAACGATATAGGCATGGCCGTTCAGCTTTTCGTCGATTGACGCGAGATAGATATCGACGTCGCGATGTTCGTTCCGCACGTGGGCAACGCCCTCCGGAGCGGCGAGCAGGCAGATCAGCTTGACGTTCCGCGCGCCGGCCTGCTTGACGCGGGTGAGCGCCGCGGCGGCCGAATGTCCGGTCGCCAGCATGGGATCGACGACGATCACAGGCCGCCGTTCGAGCGCAGCCGGCATCTTGAAGTAATACTCGACCGCTTCGAGCGTCTGCGGATCGCGGTACAGCCCGATATGGCCGACGCGCGCGTTGGGCGCGAATGCAAGCATTCCGTCAACGAGGCCCAATCCGGCGCGCAGCACCGGCACCAGGCACAGTTTCTTGCCTGCCAGAACCGGGGCCTGGACGGTCGCGACCGGCGTCCTGATCCTTCGTTGCGTCAGCGGCAGATCGCGGGTCGCTTCGTAAAGCAGGATCGGCCCCACCTCCCGCATGAGCTGTCGGAACTGGCTCGTCGACGTCGATGCCTCGCGGATCAAGGTGAGCTTGTGCTGGATCAAGGGATGATCGACCACGGTCACGATGCCCTGGCGGGCGGGCCGTTGGCGGCTGCGCCGCGCCGTGCGGCGTGCGGCGCCATTCGATCGCAGACGTGCTGACGTCACTTTGGAAACGCTTGCCATCTAACCGGCCACACCTTCCTCTATGATTCCCAAGACTGCCGAAGTCAGCAGGGAAAGCTCATCCGGCGCAATCGTGAACGGCGGCGCGAGATAAACGACGTTGCCGAACGGCCGAACGAACACACCTTTCTCGACGAACCGCGCCCGCATCGCCTCGATATCGCCGATCCGCTCCATTTCGACGGCGCCGATGGCGCCGAGCACGCGAACGTCCTTGACGCGCGGCAGCGCGCGGCACGGCGCCAGATCGGTCGCCATTTGAGCGGAAATCGCTGCGACCTGCTGCAGGCGCGGCTCCCGCTCGAACAGATCGAGCGAAGCGATGGCCGCTGCGCAGGCGAGCGCATTGCCCGTATAGGTCGGCCCGTGCATCAAGGCCTTCGCCGGATCGTCCGACCAGAACGCCTCGAACACCCGCCGGCTTGCGACCGTCGCGGCAAGGGGCAGCGTGCCGCCCGTCAGCGCCTTCGACAGCGTCACGATGTCGGGCACGACACCGGACGCCTCGCAGGCGAACAACGCTCCGGTGCGCCCGAAGCCGGTGAAGATTTCGTCGAAGATCAGCAGGCAGCCGAAGCGGTCCGCCGCCGCCCGGATGCGCTTCAGGGTCGCGGCGTCGTGAAAGCGCATCCCGCCCGCGCCCTGCACCAGGGGTTCCACGACCAGTGCCGCCACCTGCCCGCCATGCCGACGAAGGACGCTCTCCAGCTCCGCGCCGGCCTCCTCCCCGGTCGGCAGAGTGACCACGAAATGCTCCGGCAACACACCTTGGAACATGTCGTGAAAGCCTGCGTCCGGATCGCTGACCGCCATCGCCGACGTGGTGTCGCCGTGATAGCCGCCCTTGAACGCCACAAACTTGGTGCGGCCGCGTTCGCCCCGGTTGCGCCAGAACTGCACGGCCATCTTCAGCGCGATTTCGACCGCGACCGACCCGGACTCCGAGAAGAACACGCGCTCCAGGCCGCCGGGCAGTAGCGCGGCGAGCCGGCGCGCCAGCACCGCCGCCTGCTCGTGGACGAGCCCGCCAAGCATGACATGGGGCATCTGCGCCAGTTGCCGCTCGACCGCGGCACGGATGTGCGGATGGTTGTAGCCGTGGCAGGCCGTCCACCAGGACGACACACCGTCGATCAGTTCGCGCCCGTCCGCCAGCATAATCCGGCAGCCCTCGGTGCGGACCACGGGCAGCGGCGGCCGCATGGTCTTCATCTGCGCATAGGGCAGCCAGACGTGGTCCAGCCCCGTGCGGTACCAGTGGTTCTCTTCCATTGTGGGAGAGTATAACCCCCCACATGACATCGCTCGACGAATTCGCAAATTCGAAGCTTTCCGAACTGGAGCGCGGATCGCTGCGCCGGACGCTGGTTGCGACCGGCCGCACCGATGGAATCTGGGTTGAGCGCGGGGGCCGGCAGCTGCTGTCGTTCTCGTGCAACGACTATCTCGGCCTCACCCAGCACCCCGCGCTGAAGGCCGCGGCCATTGCCGCCATCGAGCGCCACGGCATGGGCGCGGGCGCTTCCCGGCTCGTCACCGGCAATCACCCGCTCTACGAAGACCTGGAAGAGCGGCTTGCGCGTCTGCGCGGGACGGAAGCGGCCTGCGTTTTTGGCTCGGGTTACCTGGTCAATGCCGGCGTGGCGCAGGCCCTCGCCGGGCGCGACGACCTGATCCTGATCGACGAGTTGGCGCATTCCAGCCTCTGGACCGGCGCCCGGCTGTCGCGCGCCGAGGTCCATGCCTTCCATCACAACGACGTCCGGCACGCCGCGTCGCTGATGGACCTGCACCGGTCCGGACGCCGCCACGCGCTGATCGTGACCGAGGGCGTGTTCTCCATGGACGGTGACCGCGCGCCGCTCGCCGATCTGTCGGAGCTTGCGCGCAAGACCGACGCATGGCTCATGGTCGACGACGCGCACGATCTGACCTTCGACCCACACGCGGACCCCGGCATTCCACTCAAGATCGGCACGCTGTCGAAGGCGCTCGGCTCCTACGGCGGCTACGTCGCAGCGTCTCGGGCGGTGATCGAACTGATCCGCAATCGGGCGCGCACGCTGATCTACTCCACGGGTCTGCCGCCCGCGACCGTCGCCGCGGCCATCGCAGCCCTCGAACTGATCGGACGCGAGCCTGAGATCGCGGCCAAGCCGCTCGCCAAGGCACGGCTGTTTACGCGGCTCGCCGAACTGCCGGACGCCGAAAGCGCCATCGTGCCGCTTGTCCTAGGCGAAGCGCAGGCGGCACTGGAGGCGCAGAGGCTTCTGGAAGCCGAAGGATTTCTCGCTGTCGCGATCCGCCCGCCGACCGTGTCCGAAGGCACCGCGCGGCTGCGGCTCGCGTTCAGCGCATCGCATCCCGACGCCGAGATCGAACGGCTCGCCGCCTTCGTGCGCGAGCGGATTTTGTCCCGCGCCGACATACAACTCAAATACAGCCTGGCATGACGGCCATCTTCGTCACCGCGACCGGCACCGACATCGGCAAGACCTTTGTCGCGGCGGGATTGATCCGCCATTGGCGCGCGCAGGGCCGCAAGGCCGCCGCGCTGAAGCCCGTGATGACGGGTTACGATGCGTCGACCGCTGCAGCAAGCGACGCCGGTGCATTGCTTGCCGCGATGGGCCTGGAAGCAACCGAGGATACAATCTCGCAAGTCTCGCCGTGGCGCTTCGCTGCGCCGTTGTCGCCCGACATGGCGGCGGCGCGCGAGGGGCGCACGCTCGATTGCGCGGAACTCCTGGAATTCTGCCGCCGGACCATCGACCGTCACGACGGGACGCTGCTGATCGAAGGCATCGGCGGCGTCATGGTCCCGCTCGACGAGCGCCATACGGTCCTGGACTGGATCGAAGCGCTCAAAATCCCGGCGCTGCTGGTCACGGGCAGCTACCTCGGCAGCCTGAGCCACACGCTCACGAGCCTCGACGTGCTGCGCCGCCGCTCTATTGCCGTCGCCGCGCTGGCGGTCAACGAGACGCCGGGCTCGACGGTGCCGCTCGCGGAGACGCTCGCGACATTGCGGCGTTTCGCAGGGCCGACTCCTGTCACGGCACTGCCGCGCATGGATGACGGCGAGGCAGGCCATCCCGCGTTTGCCGAACTTGCCACGCTACTTTGAGCGCAGCAGGTCGCGCAGCGTCGCCTCGATTACGTGGGTCGCGGCCTTGAGGTCCGACAGCTTGATGTGCTCGTCGGCGCCGTGGGCATTGGCCTCCAAAATCGAACGCGGCCCCGCACCGTAGAGCACGGTCGGAATCCCGGCCGCCGAATAGTGCCGCGCGTCGGTGTAGAGCGGCACGCCCTTGACCGCGATCCTGGTCTTCAGAAGCTTTCCCGCGTGCCGTTGCAACGGATCAACCAGCTTCTCAACACCCGCGATGGGTTTAAGCGGTTCGGCCAGGATCACGCGCCTGCAGTCGACGGAGATGCCCTTGCCTTTCACAGCGCGCTTGATCAAAGCGACCAGCGCCTTCTCGACCTTCGCGCCGTTCTCCTCTGGGATCAGGCGGCGGTCGAGCCGCATGACGATCCGGTCGGGCACCACGTTGGTGTTGATGCCGCCGGAAATCAGCCCGACCGTGAGCTTGGGCGTGTCGATGCCGGGCTGCCTCGACTTGATGCCGCGCAGCCGCTGCCGCTCCTTGTAGAGCGCCGCCAGCACGCCGGTTGCGGCTTCGAGCGCGTCGGCGCCGGTCTCGGGCATGGCCGCGTGCGCCTGCCGGCCCTTTACCGTGACTTCGAGGTGCAGCACGCCGTTGTGGGCATTCACCACCGCATAGGAGAAGCCCGCGCTGATCGCGTAGTCGGGCCTGACGATGCCCTCGTCCAGCAGCCACTTCGGCCCGACGAAGCCGCCGGATTCTTCGTCGTAGGTCAGGTGTAATTCCACCGTGCCGTCGAGGCCGCGCGGATCGTTCTTCAAAGCGAGCAGCGCAAAGCCGTAGCTCGCGAAGTCCGACTTCGACACCGCTGCGCCCCGGCCGTAGATCGCCCCGCCCTTCTCGACCGCGCCGTAGGGATCGACCGACCAGCCCTGCCCCGGCGGCACCACGTCTCCGTGCGCGTTGAGCGCCACGACCGGGCCCTTGCCGCGCCCGAAGCGTTCGCGGATCACCAGATTGGTCGCCGAGACCATGCCGTGCCGCTTGACGACATCGGCCGGCACCTTGTGACGCTCGACCTTGAAGCCGAGCTTTTCGTAAAGCTTGGCCGCCGCCTCGCCGTGCCGCGCGCAGTCGCCCGGCGGATTGTCCGAGGGGACGCGCACCAGGGCTTTCAGGAACTCCACTTCGCGCGGAAAGTCTTTGTCGATGAAATCCGCCATCACTGGAACCGTTCGATAAACCGGATCAGGGCCGCGATCGCGAGCCCCATGTCCGACACGCTCGCAAACTCCGCCGGATTGTGGCTGATGCCGCCGCGGCAGCGCACGAACAGCATGGCTGAGGGGCATAACCCCGCCATCACTTGCGCGTCGTGGCCGGCCCCCGATGGCAGGCGGATCGGGTTGTGCCCCAGTTCCGAAATGCTCTGAGCCAAGAGGTCCTGCAAGACCGGCGCGCATTCGGCGGTGGCAATCTCGTGGAACGTCTCGACGGTGTATGTCAGCCCGCGCTGCGTCGTAATGCGGCGCGCCTCGTCCTCAAACCGCTCGGCGGCGAACTTGCGGGTGCGGTCGGTGAGCGAGCGCAGGTCGACGGTGAACACGGCCTGACTCGGAATAATGTTGACCGCGCCGGGCTTCACCTCGATCCGCCCGACGGTCCCGACCATGGCGTCGTCGCGATGCGCGCGAACGATCTTCTCCAGCGCCAGCGCCATCTCGGCCGCGCCCGCATAGGCGTCGCGGCGCAGATGCATCGGCACGGTGCCGGCGTGTCCCGCCTCGCCGTTCACCGTCACCAGCAGCCGCGTCTGGCCGACGATCCCGGTGACCACGCCGAGCGGCTCGCCCTTCGATTCCAGCACCGGTCCCTGCTCGATGTGGACCTCGACATAGGCCGCCGCGTCCTGCGGCCGGTAGGCCGCCGCCGCTATGTCATGCGGGCTCTTGCCGTAGGCGCGCAGCGCGGACGCAAGCGTTACGCCAGTGGCGTCGGCAAGCGACAGCGTCGATTGGTCGAACACGCCGGCGCAGGCCGACGACGAGGCCATGGTCGCGGGAAACCGCGAGCCTTCCTCGTCGCCGAAGGCCAGCACGTCGATGCCGAAGGGAAGCTTGGCCTTGGCGCGCGCGAACGGTTCGGCGGCGAGAATGCCCGCGATCACCCCGAGCGGGCCGTCGTACTTTCCGGCATCGATGACGCTGTCGAGGTGCGAGCCGATCAGCAATCTGCGGCGCGACATGCCGAACCGCCCGCGCAACGTGCCGAGCGCGTCCTCGCTCACCGCAAGGCCCGCCTCGTGCATCCAGCGCGCCACAACGTCGGCCGCGCGGCGATGCTCGGGCGTGAGGAACAGCCGGACCAGCCGGTTCGGCTCGGCCGAAATCGCCGCCAATTCCGAGATCATGGCATAGGCGCGGGCGCCGAGCGCTTCGGGGTCGAGGGAGGTCACGACAGGAATTCCACCTTGATCGCGGTCTCGATCATGGCCTCAAGATTGACCAGACCATGCATCAGGATCGCAAGCGTGGTCGATCCGCTGGCCCAGCGGAACCAGCCGAGCACAAGTCCAATGGTGAAAATCTGCGCCATGCCGAGCCAGTCATACTGGATGTGCATCAAAGCCCAGGCCAGCGCAATGACCACGATGGCGTAGATTTCCCAGCCCGGAAGCGCGAGCCCCCGGTGGGCGAAGCCCCGGAAGGTGATCTCCTCCGCGATCGGCGCGATGACGACGATCGCGATCAGCAGCAGGGGAAGCCAGCCGGTTTCCTTGGCCGAGCGATAGGTCTGGACCTGGAACGGCGAGACGATGTCCTGGCCGATCAGGAGCCACAGCGCGTTGAAGGCGAGGATCAGGCCCACCACCACGATGGACGACATGACGACCTCGCCCCGCCGCGGCATGTTCAACGCGAGGTAGTCAGCAATCCGCCAGCCGCGGACGCGCGCCGCATAGGCCAGCACGGCCACCTGAACCGGAAACGCCGCCATCGCGCCAATGGTCAAGGCCACACCGTCGAAGCCCGGCGTGCCGCGCGGTGACGACGTCCCCTGCCATGCACTAAACAGGAGCGAGGCGCCCAACGCGCCGGCTGCGAACGACAGCATGAGCCAGGCAACTGTGGCCACGACGCCCCACGGGACCGGACCGGGCGGCAACGCCGGCGCCATGCTCATGGGCGCGCTCCGGGCTGACGGGTCATCGCCTATCTTGCACCCCGCACCCAGCGCCCGAGCGCCGCGCGCTCCTCGTCGGTCATCCCGGTCTGGTTGCCGAGCGGCATGGCGCGGTTCTGGACCGTCTGCATGTAAATCTGCGTCGAGTACCGTTTCAGCTCCCGGACCGTTTCCAGCGGCATGTTCTTCGGCGGTTCCTTGAACGCCGGATGGATCGGCGCCTTGGCGTGGCAACTGACGCAATGCTTCTGCGAAATTTCCAGCGCCTGCGCGTCGCTTACCGGCGGGCCCGCGGACGCGCCACTCGACTGCGGCGCGGTCACGTAGATCGCGCTCATCAGCACGATGGCCGCGACCGGGACGGCCCATCCGTAACTGTTGAAGTCGTCCGCCGCCTCGACCCGGTTCAGCACGTGCCGGATCAGGCCGCCCGACACCAGGATCAGCGCCACGACGAGCCACGACTGCGGATGCGTGAACAGGAACGGATAGTGCTGCGACACCATCATCAGCAGCACCGGCAGCGTCAGGTAGTTGTTGTGCACCGAACGCTGCTTGCCGATCTCGCCGAAGCGCGCCTCCGGCTCCCGGCCCGCGATCATCTGCGCGATCATCTTCTTCTGGTTCGGAATGATCACCCCGAACACGTTGACCGCCATGATCGTGCCGATCAGCGCGCCGACATGGATGAAGGCGCCGCGGCCGGAGAACACCTTGGTGTAGAGCACGGCGGCAAGCAGGATCAGCGCGAACACCGTGAGCGCGAGCAGCACCGGGTTCTCGCCGATTTTGCTGCGGCATATCCCGTCGTAGACGAACCAGCCGGCCGCAAGCGAGCCGATCGAGATCGCAATCGCCTGCCATGGCTCGATCGGCATCACCGCCGGATCGATCAGGAACGCGTCGGCGTGGACGTAGTACTGCACGATCAGCAGGCCGAAGCCGGTGACCCAGGTGAGATAGGCCTCCCACTTGAACCAGTGCAGCACGTCGGGAAGCGCCGGCGGCGCGACGGTGTATTTCTCGACGTGATAGAAGCCGCCGCCGTGCACCTGCCAGGACGTGCCCAGCACGCCGGGGTTCATCTTCTCGCGCTTCAGCAGCGTGTAGTCGAGCGCCATGAAGTAGAACGACGTACCGATCCAGCCGATGCCGACGACCATGTGCGCCCAGCGCAGCAGCAGGTTCAGCCATTCGCCGAAGAACACGTCCACGCTCAGCTCCCCCGGTACGTCGAATAGCCGAACGGCGAGACCAGAAGCGGCACATGGTAATGCGCGTCCTCGGCGGCGGCAAAGCGCAGCGGGATCACGTCCAGAAACGGCGGATCGGCGAGCGCCGCGCCGCGCGCCCGGAAGTAGTCGCCGACGTGGAACTCGAGCTCATAACACCCGGCCTTGAAGACCTCGCCTTCGAGCAGCGGCCGGTCCAGCCGCCCGTCGGCATTCGTTGTTGCCTCCGCGAGGATCGTGCCGTCCCCCTCCCGGCGCAGACGGACGCGAACGCCCGCCGCCGGGCGGCCGGCTGAGGTGTCCAGGACGTGGGTGGTCAGACGGCCCATTTCGGCTGCTTGAAGTGAATCGGCCAGCGCTTTGAGTTGCACGAAAAAATCATGCCCGGGTCAAGACCCGGGCATGACCGTCAAATGGGCAGTTCCGGCGCCTATGGAACCAGGATCGTGGAGCCGGTGGTCTTGCGGCCTTCCAGGTCCTGGTGCGCCTTCACGGCGTCCTTGAGCGCATATTTCTGGTTGATCGGGATTTTCACCTTGCCGCTGCCCACGATCTCGAACAGGTGCTTGGCGATGTCGAGCAGGTCGGCGCGCTTGGCGGCGTAGGTGTTGAGCGTGGGGCGGGTCGCGAACAGCGAGCCCTTGGTCTGCAGGATGTTGATGTTGAAGGCCTCGATCTGGCCTGACGCGCTGCCGAAGCTTGCGAACATGCCGAGCGGACGCAGGCAGTCGAGCGAGGCCGGGAACGTGGTCTTGCCGATGCCGTCGTAGACCACGGCGCAAAGCGCGCCCTTGGTGATCTCCTTCACCCGCGCCGCAAAGTCCTCCTTGCGATAGTAGATCAGATGGTCGCAGCCGTTGGCCTTGGCGAGCTTGCCCTTCTCCTCGTCGCCGACCGTGCCGATGACATTGGCGCCGAGCGCCTTGCCCCACTGGCACAGGATCAGGCCGACGCCCCCGGCTGCCGCGTGAACGAGAATGTTGTCGCCCGCCTGCACCTTGTAGGTTCGCCGCAGCAGGTACTCCGCGGTCATGCCCTTGAGCATCATCGCGGCGGCCTGTTCGTAGGTGATGTTGTCCGGCAGCTTCACCGCGCGGTCGGCCGGCAGCAGCTTCTCCTCCGCATAGCCGCCCATGGCGTGGACGTAGGCGATGCGGTCGCCCACCTTGAGATCGGTCACACCCGCGCCGACCGCGATCACCTCGCCCGCGGCCTCGTTGCCGGAGATGAACGGCAGGCCGGCGGGCGCCGGATACATGCCCATGCGAAAGTAAGTGTCGATGTAGTTCACGCCCGAGGCGTGCTGCCTCACCTTCACCTGGCCCGGCCCGGGCGCGCCGATCTCGACTTGCTCGTAGGTCAGGACTTCGGGACCGCCGGTCTTGTGCACCCGGACTGCTGCAACCATGACAAGACTCCCACTGCCTTGGAGACGGACGGCCGTTCGGCCCGCTTTGTCCGTCAAAGGGTTAGCATCATAGGAAAGGGGCCTGACACTGCACAAGCTGTCGCGAAACCCTGCTCGCACAAGACGTAAAGGCCCGGAAGTGCTACCGTATGGGTTATGCTGGCCGCGGCGCAGACGTCATCGCCACAGTCGTATGACTGCTTCGTTCTGAGCGGGGGCGGAGCCAAGGGTGCCTATGGCGCCGGCGTCGCCAAGGCGATCTTTGCCTATCGCCATCTCAAGAATAGGAACAATCCGATTTGCTTCATCGGCGCATCGGCTGGCGCGCTTAACGCGTATCTACTGGCGTCTCAGGGGGTCGACGCACTGATCAAATTCTGGACCGAAGTCACCAATGCCTCCATCCTTGACGTCTATATCACCAACGCGAAGTTTCAGGGTGCGTTGCATTGGGCGACGAATTGGGGCCGCACGCCATACTCAGTCTATCCCAACAGCGGCCTGCGAAAATTGATCGGCGATCATGCGCGCCTGGGCGATGTTGAAAGCCCGCTCATTATTGCCGCAACCGACTACACAAAAGCGGAACTCAAGGCATTCTATGTGTCGCCGCTAATCGACAAATTGGTCGAGGACGATGCAAATCGTCCAATTCGGGAGCGGCGGCTGAACCACTTTCGGAGGCTTGACACCGACGAGGCGCTCGCCAATGCGCTCTTGGCGTCGGCAGCTATCCCAGTCTTCTTCCCGCCAGTCGAAATCACGACCAGCCACAATGGCAACTCGGAAACCGGCTGGTACATCGACGGAGGTGTCGGAAACCACACACCGACACGCGAGGCCGGGTATTTCTTTCGCTACATCGAGAGCCTGAAGCTCGGTACGCCCGGCATTGTCTATTGCATCAAACAGGATCCGCCGCGCGCCCTTGTCAATGCCCGCGAGGCGCTGGGCGCTGGAGACATCCTGATGCGCACGCTTGAGGTCTATCACCGTATTCACATGGACCCAATCATCCGGGGCTGGTTTCGCATCAACAACGAGGTTGAGCGGCAACATGAACGGCTGGAGCACTTCAAGACTTGGCTTGCCAGCCAGCCGCTTTCTCAATCAATGCGGGACGCCATTTGCGACCGTGCCAAGAATGAGTTCGTCAATCTCGGCGGCCGTGCGCCGCGCCTGTCTGCCCCCATGATCGAAATCGAACCGGCGACGAAGCTGGCGGACTCTCTGAATTTCGATCCCGTGGAGGCCAGAAAAACGATCGAACGCGGATATAGCGAAACTCTGCTGGTTCTCCGCAATACCAAGGTCAAGCAGGTCAGTCTCGATGAGGCAGAGTACGTCCATCTGAAGGATCGACGGATATTCGAAGGTGACCCCTGATGGCACGGCTTCTTATCCTGGATACGGAGACCGGCGGCATCGATCCGGCAATTCACCCCATTCTCACGCTGGGTTGCGTGATCTGGGAGGACGGAGCGCTCGGGGCCGAATTCGAAGTGATGATCGCCGAACCCAACCCGACGCTCGATGAGCAGGCACTCAAGATCAATCGCATCGATCCAAAAGCACACTTTGCAACCGCGATGCCCCCGCTCGACGCGATGCGAGCCTTTCATACGTTTCTCAAGCAGCATTTCCTCGCAACCGGCAAGGACCGCATACCGCTCGCGGGCCACAACATCAATTTCGATGTCGGCTTCGTTCGCAGGCTGTGCCGCTTGACCGGCTTCTACTACGACGAAATTTTCTCACACCGCGTATTGGATACCGCGGGCATCATTCGATTTCTCAACCTGGCGGGTAAACTGTCCCTGCCCGGCGCCGGCTCGACAGAGGCCTTTGCGCATTTCGGAATTGCCATCAAGCCGGACGTTCGCCACACAGCATTGGCCGACGCCAAGGCGACCGGAGTTCTGCTTACCAAGCTCGTCGATATCGTTCGCTGACCGGCTCTACCGCCCGCCCGCGACCCGCAGCACCGTGCCGCTGATGTAGGACGCCGCGTCCGACAGCAGGAACAGCACCGCCTCGGCCTGTTCCTCCGGCTTGCCGACGCGGCCCATCGGGATCATCGGCCCGATCCGGGCAAGCTTGTCGGGCGTGCCGACATCGGCGTGGACGCGGGTTTCGCTCGCGCCCGGCGAGACGCTATTGACGCGGATGCCGTCGGCGGCGATTTCCTTGGAAAGCCCATACGTGATCGACTCGATTGCGCCCTTGGACGCCGCGTACCACACATATTCGTTTGGCCCGCCGATGTCGGCCGCGACCGACGACAAGAGCACGATGGCCCCGCCCTGCCCGCCGCGCTTCTTCGACATGCGCCTGACCGCGTGCTGCAGCGACCAGAGCGCGCCCAGCACGTTGACCTCCAGCACCTCGCGCATCATTGCGGACGGCGCGTCCTCCAACCGCCCGGCGCGGCCGGGAATGCCGGTGTTGTAGACGAAATGCGTGAGGGGCCCGAGCTTGTCGGCCTCGGCGAACATCCGCGCGACATCGGCTTCGTTGGCCATGTCGCCCTGGATCGCGAGCGCCTTGCGCCCCAGCGCCTTCACTGCGTCGATCACGCCGGCCGCGGACGCGGCGTCGGACTTGTAGTTGATCGCCACATCGTAGCCGTGCGCCGCCGCGAGTTTTGCCGTGGCCGCGCCGATGCCGCGGCCCCCGCCGGTGATCAGAAGGACTGGCATGAACACTCCTGCGATCGATCCCGAAACCTTAGCCGCAGCGCTCCGCAGGCAAAAGTCCGATGACGAGAAAGTACAGCGCGATGGCGCAAAGGCCTGCGACGATCCAGAACGGCGGCGCCAATCCGAAGGCGACGGCCGCCACCGCCAGGACGCCCCAGGCGCCAAGCAGCGCCGCCGTCAGCACGCGCAGCCGCCGCACCCGGAACGGGTGCACGAATTTGACCGGCACGAAGGTCAGCACGGCGAACAGTGCCACGGCCGAGAACGCAGCGAACGGCTGCGGCTTCAGCAGCAGCAGGTAGAATGCGATCACGTTCCACACCGCGGGAAAGCCGAGAAAATAGTTGTCCGCGGTCTTCATGTTGCGGTCGGCGAAATACAAGGCCCCCGTGACCGCGATCGCAGCGCCCGCGGGGACGGCAAGCCAATCCGGCATCAGCCCGCTTGCCGTCACCGCATAGGCCGGCAGGAACACGTAGGTGGTGAAGTCGACGACGAGATCGAGCGTCTCGCCCGACCATCGCGGCAGCACTTCCGCGACGCGGTAGCGGCGCGCCAGCGGCCCGTCGACGGCGTCCACGATCAGAGCTGCGCCGAGCCACAGGAACATCTGCGCCCAGTCGCCGCGCACCGCGGCCAGCAGCGCCAGCAGCGCGAGCGCCGCTCCGCAAGCGGTGAAGACGTGAACCAGGAAGGCGGGCGTGCGCACGCGCCTGTTCTACCGTCGACGCGCGGCGGGCGGAAGCCGCCCCTCTATTTGCGATTGCCCCAATCGAGGCGGCAGATTTCCGCCGAGCGGCCAGCGAAATTCCAGTTGCGGCCGAACAGCCGGAAGCGCGAGCGGTCGGCACGGGCCACGGTGATGTCCGGCGCGATCCAGTAGCTGCTGTTGCGGATCACGACGTTGCCCTTGTCCTTGCCCTGAACGGGGGTGATGGCGCCGTCGACGATCTTCTCGATCTTGACGATGCGGGTCTCGCCCTGCTGCTCATAGACGATGGGCACCTGCCGCACGCCGAGAAAGCTGCCGGCAAGGATTTTCAGGAGCGCGGTGGAGCCGCCGGCGCGGCCGGTCATGATCCAGGTCAGCGCCTTGGTCTGCTGCGCGCTCGCCGCATCGTCGACGAACAGCGCCACGGTCCAGTTGCCGCGTCCGAGGCGGCCCGGAATGTCGGCCATGAAACCGTACTTCACGCCGGTGAGATCGACGTCGCCGAACCGGCCCTCGTCGATCCGCACCGCAGCCCAGGTCTGGCAGTAGCCTTCGGTCGGCGCGTGCTGGCCGAGCGACAGCACGCACGGGCAGAACACCTCGCAATTGCACGACAGCGTCAGCTCGCCCTTGATCGACCAGGGATCGACGACGCGCAGCTCTTCGTTCAGGTCCATCGTACGCCCACCTACATCGCAGCCACGGCCAGCATCGCCGCGCCCACCGCGCCAAATCCAATTCCCACGGCGTGGCTGAACCGCGCCGTGGTCGACATTTTCTCGATGGTCATGACCGCGCCGAGCACAGCCATCCACACCGGGTTCATCGCGCCGGTTGCTAACATCACCGCCATCGCCGCCCAGCAGCAGCCGAGGCACAGGAGCCCCTGCCGCAGCCCGAGCCGCAGCACGCCCATCGGTTCGGTCGTCCAGTTCGCAAAGAAGAACGGAAACGGGCGCTGGCATTGCGTGAGACACGCATGCTTCAGCGCGGAGAACTGATAGAGCCCGGCCGCGACGAACAGGGCTCCGGAAAACGCCCAGCCGGCGCCGCCCGTGCCGAGCCATCCGGCACGCGCGAACGCGGTCTGCAGCACGGCTGCTACGGCGGCAAAGCCGAGCCACACCGTCACGTAGCCCGCGGTCAAGATCAGCGGCGACACCGCCGCCTCGCGCCGGCCCGCCGCCGTGTCGGCGATCTCCGCGTAGGTCAGGATCATAGGCCCCGCCGTCGGCAGCATCATCGCCAGCGCCATCGCGGCCCACATCGGAAACGCCAGCGCCGCCGCGCTCCATCCGGCGGAGGCTCCCGGCCGGCACAGCGCCGCCCATCCGCCGTCGGCGGCGATCAGCGCCAGCGCAACCCAGCCAACGCCTGTAAGCACCGCAAGGCAGCCGAGCGCGATGGCCTTCGGCCGCGCAAGTGCCGCCCCAAGCCGGCCAACCGAAGGCGGCAGGTGCGACAGGGCGGGCGAATGTACGAATTCGGTCACGTCAGACTGATAGCGCATCGCCCGAAACGGCGGAATTGCCGGGCAGGATCATGGTTTCCGGCCCGGCCGTCCGGAACCCTGGCGCGGCGGGAACGCTCGTCTTGGCCGCCGGGACGCGTTAGGAACACGCCATGGCGCAGGCATTAACCGTCGAGGTGGCGGTCATCGGCGGCGGTCCGGCCGGGCTCACCGCGGCGATTGCGCTCGCGTCGGCGGGCATCGAAACCGCACTGATCGGCCCGGAACCCTCCGACGACCGGAGGACCACGGCGCTGCTGGCGTCGTCGGTCGCGGCGCTGGAGGCGCTCGGCGTCTGGCCGGACTGCGCGGGCCAGGCGGCGCCGCTCCGCACGCTTCGTATCGCCGACGACACCGGCCGCCTGATCCGCGCGCCCGAGGTGCAGTTCGAGGCGGGCGAAATCGGACTCAATGCGTTCGGCCACAACATCGAGAACCGCCATCTGCTCGCAGCGCTGATCCGGCACGCCGGCGCCATCGGGGCGTTGACGCGCCTCGACACGTCGGCCGACCGTATCGAACCCGGCGCGCATGACGTTCGCATCGATCTTGCCTCCGGCGGAGCCGTGAGCGCCCGGCTGATCGTCGCCGCCGACGGCCGCAACTCCATCTGCCGCACCGCGGCCGGCATCGACACCGACCGCCGGACCTACCCGCAGACCGCGCTGACCTTCAATCTGCGTCACACGCGCCCGCATAACGATACGTCGACGGAGTTTCACACCGAGGAAGGTCCGTTCACGCTGGTCCCGTTGCCCGGACTGCGTTCGAGCCTGGTGTGGGTCGCAGCGCCCCGCCATGCGGAGCGGATCGCGAAACTCGGCCCGGACGCCTTGTCGGCCGAAATCGAACGGCGCTCCCATTCCATCCTCGGCCGCATCGAAGCCGAACCGGGCCACGGCCGGTTTCCGCTCGCGAGCGAAACCGCGCGTTGCTTCGCCCGCGACCGCATCGCGCTCGTGGGCGAGGCCGCGCATCTCATTCCGCCGATCGGCGCACAGGGCCTCAATCTCGGGCTGCGCGACGCCGCCTGCGTCGCCGAACTCGCAGTCGAGGCGCGAAGGCGCGGCGGCGACGTGGGCGCGCACGACGTGCTCGAACGCTACGACGCGCTGCGCCGCAGAGACGTCACCAACCGCGCATTCGCCGTCGATCTGCTCAATCGCACGCTGCTGTCCGATTTCCTTCCGGCGCAAAGCGCGCGCGGTCTCGGCCTGTATCTGGTCGGCCGCGTCGGGCCGCTACGCCGCGCCGCCATGCGCGAGGGCGTCGCGCCCGCCGCATGGCAGCCCCGCCTGATGCGCGGCGAAGTCCTGTAGCGTCGGCCGCCGTTCGCGGGTAACGAAGGCAGCCTCAACGACGCCCGCATTGCGGCTCCCCGCCTTCGCACGAACACTCACGGCATGTCCGAATTCGCTTTCATTATGGCGGTCGCGGGCTTCGCTTTCGCCTTGGCCGGTTTCGTCAAAGGCGTGCTCGGCCAGGGCCTGCCGACCGTCGCCATCGGCGTGCTGGCGCTGATCATGTCGCCCGGCGAGGCGACCGCGCTGCTGATCATCCCCGCGCTATTGACCAACATCTGGCAAGCCTGGGCCGGACCGGCGCTGTGGCCGCTGCTGCGCCGGCTATGGCCGACGTTGCTTGCGATCGCGCTCGGCACCTGGATCGCGACCGCGCTCGGGCTCGGCCTGCTCACGCCCGAAGCCGCGAGCATCGCCCGCAAGACGCTCGGCGTGACGCTGATCCTCTACGGCATCCTCGGGCTTTCGAACGTCAACTTGCGGACCCCGCGTCGCTACGAGCCTTGGCTCGGCCCGGCGATGGGCGCCGCCAACGGCGCGGTCTCGACCGCAACCGGCGTGTTCATGGTGCCGGTCATTCCTTACATCGCCTCGCTCGGCCTCGACCGCGACGAATTGGTGCAGGCGCAGGGCATCTCGTTCACAGTGTCGACATCGTCGCTGTCGCTGGTTCTGATCGCCAACGGCACGCTGCACGTCGGTAATGCGGCGGCCTCGCTGCTGGCCGTCGTCGTGGCCGTGCTCGGAATGATGCTCGGTCAATACGTCAGGAAACTTGCCCGGCCGGAGATTTTCCGGATCTTGTTCTTCCTTGGGATGCTGGCGCTCGGCTTTCACCTCGCCTTTCTTTTTCAGCGTTGACGCTAGCCGCCGCCGAGTTTCGGCATGGCCTTGACGGTCTTCGGATCGTCCCGGAACACCGGTGCGATCGGCACCGGCAGCGCCGGCATCGTCACGCCCGTCGGACCCGCGACCGAGTGAGCGAACAGTCCGCGCTGCACGAAATGCGGATCGGTCAGCGCCTCCTCAAGCGTCGCCATGATCGTGACGCAGCAATCGGCCTTGGCGAACACCGGACGCCATTCATCGGCAGTCCTGGCTGCGACAATCGCCGCGACCGCGGCCTTGCTCGCGCCGGGATCGCGTCTGTCGTCGATGAATTCAGGCGCAAGCCCGATGGCGGCGCAGAACGCCTCCCAGAATTTCTGCTCCAGCGCAGCGCATGCGGCGAGCTTGCCGTCTTTGGTGGGATAGAGCTGATAGCGCGCCGACCCGCCGGTCAAACGCGCGCCGCCCATTCCGGGAAACTGGCCCGCCGCCTGTCCGGAGGCGAGCGCATGCGCGGCAAAGGTGAACATGGCGTCGGTCATCGCCACGTCGATGTAGCAGCCCTCACCGGTGCGGTCGCGTTGGCGCAAGCCGAGCAGGATGTTCATCACCGCGGGCAGCGTGCCGCCGCCGATATCGGCGATCAGCGCCGGCGGCACCACGGGCCGGTCCGCCGGGCCGGGATTGAGCGCAAGGAGCCCGGTGCTGGCGATGTAGTTGAGATCGTGCCCCGCCTCGCCGGCGCGCGGGCCGGTCTGGCCATAGCCGGTGATCGAGCAATAGACGATCCGCGGATTGATCGCCCGCACGTCGTCGTAGCCTAGGCCCAGACGCGCCATCACACCGGGCCGGAACTGCTCCACCAGCACGTCGGCGCGTTCGATCAGCGGCTTAAGGCGGGCGCGGTCCGCATCGTTCTTCAGGTCGAGCACGAGGCTTTGCTTGCCGCGGTTGAGCAGCGCGAACATCGCGCTCTCGCCGTCGAAACGCGGCTCGTAGCGGCGCATGTTCTCGCCGCCCGGCGCTTCGACCTTGATCACCTCCGCGCCGGCCTCCACGAGCATCAGCGTCGCCAGCGGCCCCGGCAGGAGCGTGGTGAAGTCGAGCACGACGATGCCGGTCAGCGGCTGCATGGGTTCCCCATCGGGTCAGCGCACCAAAGCTTGCGGTAGTGGAGCGGATTTGACATTCGCTATCCACTTGGCCGCGAACTCGCGAAGCGAATGTCAAATCCAAAGCTCCACTACCACTTCAAATGTGCTAGTGGTCCTTTGATTCTAACATTCGCAAACATGCCGGCCAAAATGGCATGCGAATGTTAGAATCGGACCACTAGCCCGCCGTGCTGCACCAGCCACATCACCGTGGTCAGCGTGGCGACCGACAGCAGCGTGCCGAGCAGCACCGAGCTCGACGCCGGACGCACCCAGGTGTCGTACTGCCGCGCCAGCACGAACACGCTCAGCGCCGGCGGCAGGGCCGCCATCAGCACCGCGGTGCTGACCCAGTCGGGATTGAACGGGCCGAGCGCGGTAAGAAAAAACAGCGCCACCGCGGGATGCACCACGAGCTTGATCAAGACCAGCGGCGGCACTTCCGCCGGCACGCCTTCGAGCCTTCGCAGCGCGACCGTGACGCCTAGCGTGAACAGCGCGCAAGGTGCGGCCGCGTTCTGCAGGAACTGCAGCAGCCGGTCGAGCGCGACCGGCGGCTCGAACCGCAGCGCCGCCGACAACGCGCCGAGGGCAGACGCGATCATCAGCGGATGAAGCACGATCCTGCGGAGCACCTCGCGCGCGGTGGCGCGGAAGCCTTTGCCGCCCGGCTGCGCCACCGCCACCAGCAGCGGCACGATGGAGAAAAACAGCAGCGTTTCGATTGCGAAGATCAACGCCACCGGCGCCGCCGCCTGCGCGCCGACCGTCGCCAGCGCCAGGCCCGGTCCCATGTAGCCGATGTTGCCGTAGGCGCCGGCAAGGCTCGCAATCGCCGACGCCGCAAGGTCGCGCCGGATCGCGAAGGCCACTGCCAGCGAGCCGGCCAGCACCAGGAATGTGCTGAGCGTGGTCGCGACGATGAACGGGATGTTGTTGAGCTGTTCGAACGGGGTCTGCGCAAGGATGCGGTAGAACAGCGCCGGCAGCGCGACATAGAGGATGAAGAAGTCCATCCAGGCCAGACCTGAATCGGGAATGCGCACCAGCCGCCCGCAGGCGACCCCCAAAAAGATCAGCCCGAAATAGGGCAGCGCGAGATTGAGGACGTCGATCACGGGCACCCGCCGTCGCGTCGGCCCGGCTGTCGCGCCGGGATGGCACGCGCCTTGCGTGCCCTATCGTAACCGCCCCGGCAAGCCCGGCGGGCGGTTGCAATCGGATGGGTTATGCCGTTGGTATCGGCGTCATGAAGCTTCCGCGCCAGTTCTTTCAGCCGCTCGCCATCGGCGCGCCCGCGCCGTTGCGCGAATTGCCGGTGCGGCTCGAACGCATGATCCATTTCGTGCCGCCGCACATCGACAAGGTCACCGCGAAGGTCCCGGAGCTGGTCCGGCAGGTCGACGTCGTGCTCGGCAATCTCGAAGACGCGATCCCGGCCGACGCCAAGCTTGCCGCGCGCGCGGGCTTCATCGCCATGGCCAGGGCGATCGACTTTGGCGCGACGGGTTTGTGGACGCGGATCAACGCCCTCAATTCGCCGTGGGCGCTCGACGACATTACCGAGATTGTCGGCGCGGTCGGGCACAGGCTCGACGTGGTCATGCTGCCCAAGGTCGAGGGTGCCTGGGACATCCATTATCTCGACCAATTGCTGGCGCAGCTTGAAGCCAGGCACTCGATCGGGCGTCCGATCCTGATCCACGCCATCCTGGAAACCGCGCAGGGCGTGAACAACGTCGAGGCCATTGCCGTGGCCTCCCCGCGCATGCACGGCATGAGCCTTGGCCCCGCCGATCTCGCGGCGTCCCGCGCCATGAAGACCACCCGCGTTGGCGGCGGCCATCCGGATTACGCCGTGCTGTCGGACGCTGCAGGCAGCAGCGCGCGCGCCAGGCACCAGCAGGACCTCTGGCACTACACGCTCGCCAAGATGGTGGACGCCTGCGCCGCAGCGGGCATCAAGCCGTTCTACGGCCCGTTCGGCGATTTTGCCGATCCTGACGCTTGCGAGGCGCAATTCCGCAACGCCTTCCTGATGGGCTGCTCCGGCGCCTGGTCGCTGCACCCCTCCCAGATCGGAATCGCCAAGCGCGTGTTCTCGCCCGATCCCGCCGAGGTCGCGATGGCGAAGAAAATTCTTTCGGCCATGCCGGACGGCAGCGGCGCCGTGATGATCGACGGCAAGATGCAGGACGACGCGACCTGGAAGCAGGCGAAAGTGATGATCGACCTTGCGCGCCTGGTCACGGCGAAGGACCCGGACTTGGCCGCACGCTACGGCCTTTAAGACGGTTGCAAGCGGCCGAACCCACATTATGTTACGCAGTCGACGAGCGAACCATGTCCAAGAAACTGTTCGACAGCCCATCCAAGATGCGCGACGCCAAGTTCAAACTTGGCGAAGTGGTCAAGCATCGCAAATTTGCGTTCCGCGGCGTGATCTTCGATATCGACCCGGTGTTCAACAACACCGAGGAATGGTGGCAGTCGATTCCTGAGAACGTGCGGCCGAGCAAGGATCAGCCGTTCTACCACCTGTTCGCCGAGAATGCAGAAACCGAGTACGTAGCCTATGTCTCGGAGCAGAATCTTCTGCCCGACACGTCGGGCGAGCCGGTTCGCCATCCCCAGGTCGCCGAGGTGTTCGAGCGCGACGACAGCGGCAAGTACCGGCCGCGCCATTCCGTCTTCAATTGAGCCGCCAATCGGCCGACATATCCGCCCACGCGATGAAAAAAGGCCCGCCGAGAGGCGGGCCTTTTCGTTTCGTTTAACGTGCCCGATCAGCGGGCCGGCTGGGCGCTTTCGAGCCGCTTGCGGGCCTCCTCGGCGCGCTTCTGCAGTTCTTCCTGAAGTTTCTTCTGCTGCGCCTCGAACACTTTCGGATCGGTGGGCGGGCCGTCGTAGGCTTTGGTGAAATCCTTCAGATCGAGTTGCGGGCTCATCGCCTGGCCGTTCATGTGAATGGCCTGAACGGTGAGAAGCTGGCCCTTCTTCATGCGGCCGATCAGTTCGGCCGTCGCGTCGTAGTCGGCGATGCAGCCGCCCGGCGGCACAACCGGCGGCAGGCAGGTGACGAACGGCGCCGTTGCCGGTGAGCCCTGGTCCACGATCAGGCGCGTGCCGTGCTGAAGCGCGACGCCGTAGGGCAGGCTCATGCGAAGAAGCTTGCGCTGCTCGCCGTCCATTTCGATGATCGCGACGCTGACCACCAGCAGGCCGGATTCGACGCGGCCGTCCTTGACGGTGACGCAAACCTGCTTGGCCTTGGGATCGGGGTCCTTGTTGCAGAGCTTGACCCAGGGCGAGAAGATCAACTGGGGCTGATCGCTCTGCTGGGCCTGCTGCGGCGCCTGTTGCTGCTGCTGGGCAGGCTGTTGCGGCCGTTGCTGTTGCGCCGGCTGCTGCTGAGGCCGCTGTTGCTGCTGTTGCTGGGGTCTCGGCCGCGGCTGAGGTTGCTGCTGCTGCTGAGCGACGGCCTCGTAGGCTCCGGTGAAAACGAGCAGCGCTGCGCCTGCGACGGCAAGCGTTCGACTGGCAGTCCGCGCCCGCGCGGGCTCGATCCGATAGGTCATCAACTGGTTCCTCGTTATCCCGCCCTTCGCCATCGGTAACGACAGTCCCTTTGGCTGCGCTTTCGCGCGCGGGCCGCCCCTCGTCTGTCTCGACGCCTGAAACAAGGCAGGAGCGTGACGCTGGATCGGGCCTGATTAGCCGAATTCCGCGCCCCGATAAAGCCTCATGGGAATGTCGTTGATAACGGTTCCGCGGGGCCACGACCGCGGGCCGATGGGGCCCATCCATCCAGTCCGCGTGCTAGACGGGAATCCGGTGTCCCGAATCGACCGGAGCAGAGCCGCCGCCGTGACCCCGCTCGTTGCTCTCCCTCGACCAAGGCCAGGCCGCCGCCGCGCCGGGATTGCGGCTGCCGCCGCTGCAGGCTGGATCGCGGCACTCGGTCCGGTCCCCGCCGTGGGTCCGGCTTTCGGCGAGGCCAGCCACGGGATCGCCATGCATGGCGAGCCCGCTCTACCCCAGGGATTCAGCCGGCTTCGCTACGCCGAGCCCGACGCCCCGAAGGGCGGGCGGATCACGCACGGGGTCCTCGGGACGTTCGACAGCCTCAATCCGTTTATCGTCAAGGGACTCGCGCCGACCCAGATCCGCGGCTACGTCATCGAGAGCCTGATGGCGCGCGGCTACGACGAACCGTTCACTCTTTACGGCCTGCTTGCGCGATCGGTCGAGACCGACACCGACCGCACCTATGTGACGTTCACCATCGACCCCGCCGCGCGCTTCTCCGACGGCAAGCCCGTCACCGCGGCCGATGCGATCTTTTCGTGGGAACTGCTGCGCGACCGCGGGAGGCCGAACTTCCGCACCTACTATGTCAAGGTGGCCAAGGCCGAAGCGCTGTCGGAACGCGTGGTGCGTTTCGATCTTGCCGGCGCCGACGACCGCGAACTGCCGCTGATCCTCGGCCTGATGCCGATCCTCGCCAAGCACGCCGTCGACCCGAACACGTTCGAGGACACGACGCTCGAACCGATCCTCGGCAGCGGGCCCTATGTCATCGCCGAAATCGACGCCGGCCGCAGCGTGACGCTGAAACGCAATCCGAACTACTGGGGCCGCGATCTGGCGATCAACCGCGGCTTCTGGAACTTCGACGAGGTCCGCACCGAATTCTTCCGCGATGCGAACTCGCATCTCGAAGCCTTCACCAAAGGCGTCTACGACGTGCGGTCCGAGCACGATCCCTCGCGCTGGGAGCGCGCCTACGACGTGCCCGCGGTGCGCGACGGCCGCATCGTCAAGGAGGCGTTCCCGACCGGCCTGCCGAAGGGACTGTCGGCGCTCATCTTCAACACCCGCAGACCGGCGTTCGCCGACATTCGCGTGCGCGAAGCCATCGGGCTGCTGCTCGATTTCGAGTGGCTCAATCAGAACTACTTCTTCGGGCGCTACCAGCGCTCGGCGAGCTATTTCGAGGATTCCGAACTGTCGGCGCGCGGACGGCCCGCGAGCGAACGCGAGCGTGCGCTGCTCGCGCCGTTCCCGACTGCGGTGCGCAAGGACATCATGGAGGGCTCCTGGCAGCCCCCCGTCACCGATGGCTCCGGACGCGACCGCAACACGCTCAAGCGCGCGCTGACGCTGTTCGATGCCGCGGGCTACGAACTCGCCGGCACCGTGCTGCGATCCAAGGCGACCAAGCAGGCGTTCTCGTTCGAATTCCTCGTCACGACCAAGGAACAGGAAAGACTGGCGCTGGCCTTCTCGCGCGACCTCAAGCGCGCGGGCATCGCGGTGCGGGTGCGCGTGGTCGACGCGGTGCAATACGACCGCCGCCGCATCGCCTACGACTACGACATGATCGAGTACCGCTGGGACCAGTCGTTGTCGCCCGGCAACGAGCAATTGTTCTACTGGAGCGTGGCCTCCGCCGACCAGCAGGGCACGCGCAATTACATGGGCGCCAAGAACCCGGCCGTCGACGCGATGATCGCGGCGCTGCTCAAGGCGCGCGAGCGCCCGGACTTCATCGCCGCCGTGCGCGCGCTCGACCGCGTGCTGATGTCGGGCTTCTACATCGTGCCGCTGTTCCACCTGCAGGAGCAGTGGGTCGCGCGCTGGGCGGCCATCGAACATCCCAAGGAAACCTCCCTGTTCGGATATCTGCCTGAAACGTGGTGGCGCAGGCCCGCGGGCGCCCCCGCCAATCCGCAGAGGAAGACGCCATGATCCTTGGCGATCCCAAGGCAGCCGGCGCGCAGGCCGGCAGCCGCACCACCCTCGATGCGCTGTTCCGTCACGCCGCCGAGCGCAGGCCCGACGCCATTGCCATTGCCGATCCGCCCAACCGCGCCACGTTCACCGACGGGCCCCCGCGGCGCCTGTCCTATGCGGAGGCCGATCGGCTGGTGACCGCGATCGCAAACCGGCTGGTCCGGCTCGGCCTTGCGACCGATTCGGTGGTCGGCGTGCAGCTTCCGAACACGGCCGAGGGCGTCCTCACCCTCCTGGGTGTGATGCGCGCCGGAATGATCCCGGCGCTCATGCCCTTGCTGTGGCGGCGTGCCGACGCCGTCCAGGCGCTCGGGCGCACCGGCGCCAAGGCGATCATTGCAAGTTCGCGCGTCGGATCGTTCGATCATTGCGATCTGGCGATGCATCTGGCCGCGAACCTGTTCGGAATCCGTCACGTCTGCGGTTTCGGCACCAAACTCGCCGACGGCGTGGTTCCGCTCGACGACCTGTTTCTGATGGAGCCGTCCGCTCTCGCGCCGGACATACTGCGCGAGGGCAATCCGGCCGCGCATGTCGCCGCCATCACCTTCGAGATCACGCCGCACGGCCTGATCGCCGTGCCGCGCGATCACCTGCAGCTCATTTCCGGCGGGCTCGCCGTCCTGCTGGAAGGCCGGATCGGGGTGGAGACATCGATCCTGGCCTGCTGCAGCCTCAACTCCTTCGCGGGCCTGGCGCACACCGTCATGCCGTGGCTCATGACCGGCGGGCTGCTGTCGCTGCATCATGCGTTCGACCCGCGCGCATTCCTTGCGCAGTGCGGAGTCGAGCGCTGCAGCACCGTCATCCTGCCGGGGGCGATGGTGCGGCAGATGGCGGACGCCGGCCTGCTGGCGCACGCCGACCTGAAAAGCGTGCTCGCGGTGTGGCCGGCGCCGGAACGGCTGGCGCTCGGTGCGGCGTGGCGTCACGATTCCGCAGCGCTGATCGACGTTCAGGTGTTCGGCGAAACGGCGCTGATCGCGGCCCGCCGCGAGGCCGAAGGGCTTCCGGAGGCGATCGCCTACGGCACCGTGCAGGCGCCGCGCGGTTCGGCGGGAGCCGTGACCGTCGCGGAGACGGCACGCACCGAGGCCGGCACGTTTGCCGTCCGAGGACCGATGGTGCCGTCGCATGCTTTCCCGCCGGGCGTCGAGCGCAGCGGCGCGGCGCACTTCCACACCGACGACGCGGGCTTCGTCGACACGGGCTACGGTTGCCGCATCGACGACGATGCCGGCACGCTGACCCTGACCGGCCCTCCTGCCGGCATGGTCAATGTCGGTGGCTATCGCTTCCGGCAGCGTGAGTTGGTCGATCAGGTCAAGACCGCCGACATCGACGCCACCATCGGCGCCCTGCCCGACGCGATCCTGGGGCACCGCCTCTCCGGCAATGCCGCAGACTCGCCCGATGTCGAAGCCACACTGTCCGCCATGGGCGCCAATCCCTTGATTACCGGCGCGTTCCGCGGCCGCCCGGTGCTCGACGCGGCTTAAGCCCGACGGGCGCACCGGGCGAGACGAACATCCGGGCCTGCCGCGTTGACGGGGTGTTAATGGCCCGTCGTTTACCGTCCGCGGCCGTTTCGCGTCTCCGTTGCGTTTTTGTCCGCGTCATGTCGCTGCAAGGCCCAATCCTTCTCGTCGCCGATACGACCAACGGCGAACTCGTGCAGGCCTTCGCGGCCGCGGGCGCGTTTCCCGTGGTCGAGGCGACCTGGCCGGAGGCATTCAAGGCCGCGGTCTCGATCAATCCTTCGGTCATCGTCGCCGCTCCGCCTTCCGATGCCGAGGCCGAAGCGGCACAGGCACTGGCGCAGCATGCAGCCGCGTCGAAGCCGCTGACGCCGCTGGTCGTGCGCGGCGGCGGGCAGACGCTCGACGGCTCGCTCGCAGTCCCCGAGGCCGCCTCCCCCGACCGGCTGATTGCGCGCGTGACTTCGGCGCTGCGCGTGCGCACGCTGCATGCCACAGTGATCGGCCGCGCCGCCACGCTGAAGACCGAGCGCAACATCGTCGCCGAGATGCCGGACGGCGATCCGCTCGACACTGCCACCACACTGGTGGTCGGGCGCGGGCCGGCCTATCCGGCGCTCAGCGTCGCCGTCGGCGAGCGCATGGGTGTCATCGGCGCCCTTAATCTCGACTTCGCAGCGGGTTGCCTGGCTGCGCGCGAGGTCGATGGCGTGATCGTGGGCGACGGCCTGCCCTGGCGTGCGGTCGAGGCGTTTCTGGAAACGCTCGCCGCCGACCGGCGGTTTCGCGAATTGCCGGTGGCAGTGCTCGGCGCCGACGGCGACGTGCCTGGATTGCCGCATCTCGTTTGCGCACGGGAGCCGCGCGCCCTGCTGGATTGCGCCATTCCGCTGATCCGGCTGCGCGCTCTGGAATCGTCGCTGAAGCGCCTCCTGCAATCGATCGAGAGCAAGGGCATGCTCGATCCGCAGACCGGGCTGTTTCACCCGAACGCGTTCGGAGAGGCGCTCAACCTTTCGATTGCCGACGCCGCCGAGCGCGGCTCGACGCTTTCGCTGGCGCGTTTCTCGTTCGACGAGCCGCTCGACCGCCGCACCGGCATGGATGCGTCACGTCTGGTCAGCCGTCTGGTGCGCGACGTCGACTTTGCCTGCCGCGACGAAGACGGATCGATTCTGTTCGTGTTTGCCGACACTGACCTTCGCGCGGCCCATGTGGCGGCGCGGCGGCTGGCGAGCGTGCTCAAGCACACCATGCTGCGGCCCGGCCGCGACCGGCCGCCACTGACGCCCTCGGTAACGCTGGCCACGCTGAAACCGTCGGACACCGCCCTGACTCTGCTGACGCGCGTGACGCCGCGCCCGGTTGCCGCGGCCTGATGAACGGCCTACCTCTAGCGGGCCAACGAGAGCGAGGCCCGCCATGTCCGACACCGCGCAACCTCAAGCCCTGACGATCGACGTCGTCTCGGACGTGGTCTGCCCCTGGTGCTTCATCGGAAAGCATAGGCTTGAGAAAGCTTTGGCGCTCAAACCCGATATTCCGGTGGAAGTCCGCTACCATCCCTATTTTCTCAATCCCTGGGTGCCCCGCGAGGGCATGACCCGGAACGAGTATCTGACCGCCAAATTCGGCTCGCCCGAAAAGTACAAGAGCATCGCAGGCCGGGTGGCCGCGGCTGCGGCCGAAGAGGGCCTCACCTACGCGGTCGAAAAGATGACCCGGCAGCCCAACACGCTCGACTGCCACCGGCTGATCCTGTGGGCCCAAGCCGAGGGCAAGGCGCCCCAGATGAAGCAGCGGCTGATGGTGCTCTATTTCACCGAGGGCGCGGACCTGTCCGACCGCGAGGTGCTGGTGCGCGCCGCGGCCGATATCGGGCTCGATAGCGACACGATCCGCGGCCTGCTCGCGAGCGACACCGACGTGGACAGGGTCGCGGGCGCAGCCAATGCCGCGAAAGATGCAGGCATCGACGGCGTACCGACCTTCATCCTGGGCGGGGTCGCCGCCATCAGCGGGGCGCAGGCCCCCGAGGTTCTGGCAAACGCCATCGAGCAGGTCGCCAATAACCGCGACAAGCTGCTGGCCCAGCAGCAGGCGGCGGCGGGCGGCTGACGCCGCCTATCGCGACAGTTGCATCGCCAGCACCAGTGCGGCGCTGGCGGCGATCCATGAGCCGAGCACGCGGACTCCGACCCGTGTCCAAGGGCGAGCCAGGGCCTGGACCAGCCGGGCACTCAGTTCCCTTGTAACGGCGAACAGAATGACCGCGCCGAGCGCAGTCCCTGCCAGCATCCGGTTGGCCTCGTCGACCTTGATCGTGTCAGGCGGTGAATCCAGACCGACCGCCATTCCGGTCATTGCAGCCAAAGCGAGCCCGAGGAACGGGGGCAGCGGCTTCGCAAGCGCCGCCAGCACACCGGAGGTCAGCGCCAATACCAACAGCGCGAGGCCCGCCCATTGCGGCGCATAGGCGACCGCAATCGCGCCCAGTCCCGCAGCCAGCCCCGCGGCGAAGGCCGCCAAATCCGCGATGCCCCATGCGACCCGATGCTGTCCGCAAAGAATTCCGAACGCTGCGATCGCCATCAGATGCGCGGGTACGAACGCCGGATGCAGCAGGCCGCCCAGAAATCCAGGAATCCCGAGCGGCGGCGGATGGGCCAGCGCGGGGCCTGCAATGAATGCGAAAGCCGTCGCGACCAGCGCGCGCCGCATCACACCGCAAGCCGGCCGAGAAACAACAGCCCGGCAATGGCGATCGCGCCGCCCGCGGCGCGCACCGCGAGCCGGCCCTGCGGCCAGCGCGCCAGCAGTCCGAACGCGATGCCGCAGAGGTGCAGCATCCCGGTCGCAATCACGAAGCCCGCCGAATAGGCCAGCGCGTCCGCTCCCGCCGGAAGCTCGGTGCCGTGGGCGTAGCCGTGGAACACGGCGAACAGTCCGACCAGTACCGCGGCAATCCACAGCGCCGGCCGCAGCGCGAGCGCGACCATCAGGCCGAGGATCACCGCCGAGGACGCAATACCGATCTCGATGCCGGGCAGCGGAACCCCGAGTATGCCGAGCACGCCGCCCGCGGCCATCACCAGCGGAAAGACGACCGGCAGGAGATAGATCGCAGGCGCGCCGAGGAACGCGCCCCACAGACCCACCGCGACCATCGCCGCGATGTGATCGGGTCCGAGCACGGGATGCGCAAGCCCGCCGAGGAACCCGCCCATTGCGTCGCCGGAGTGGGCAAGCGCAGGCGATGCCAAGCCGAGGCAGATCAGAGCCGCGAAAATGCGGATTGCGTGACGGTCCATGTCGGTCAGTATAACGGTCCAAAAATGCCAAGGCATCCGGGGAGCGCAATGCCCGCCGTCAAAATTACCGGCATCGACACGCTGCAGGTCCGTATCCCGCTCGACACCTGGGCGCCGCCGCCGATGTTTGCAGGCCGCCCGCGCACCCATGTCGAAGGACTTTACGTGCGCGTCACGACCGACAAGGGCGTGACCGGCTGGGGCGAGTCGTTCGGCAGCAGCGGCACCACGGTAATTGCGGCCTTCGACAACTGGATCAGGCATCTCGCCGTCGGGCAGGACCCGGCCGACACGGCGCTCGTGCCGCGCATCGAACGTCTCCTGCACGGGCTCGGCCGCGCCGGACCCGTCATGCACGCGCTGAGCGGGCTCGACATCGCGCTGTGGGACATCCGCGGCAAGCTCGAGGGCGTGTCGGTCTCGAAGCTGCTCGACGGCCCCAGGCGCAAGCGCGTCGAGACCTACGCCTCGCTCTTGCAATACAGCGGCAACGTCGAGGACGTGAAGCGCAACACCGAGCGTGCGCTGAAACTCGGCTACCGCCACATCAAGCTGCACGAGCGCACGCCGGAAGCGGTCGCAGCCGCCCGCGCCGTCACCGGCCCGGACATCCCGATCAAGGTCGACACCAACTGCGCCTGGCTGCCCGGCGAGGCCAACGCGCCCGTGCTCGGCATGAAGCCGTCGAAACCCTACTGGGTCGAAGAGCCGATCTGGCCGCCTGAGGACTTCGAGTCGGCCGCGAGGCTGCGAAAGGCAACGGGCGTGCCGATCGCGATGGGCGAGAACGCCACCAGCCCTTCGGACTTCCGCAAGATGATCGCCGCCGGCGCCGTGGACTATGTGCAGCCGTCGATCGTCAAGATCGGCGGCATCACGCAGTTCATGCGCATTGCCGGCGAGTCCGAAACGGCCGGCGTCACCTGCGTGCCGCACGCCTTCTTTTTCGGGCCGGGATATCTGGCGACGCTGCATTGCATCGCCTGCAAGGAGCGCGACGCGCCTCTGGAGCGCCTGTTCGCCGATGTCGCGCACGTCACCTATGCCAAGACCGTGCCCGACGTGAACGGCGCGGTGGAGGTGCCCGACCGGCCTGGCCTCGGCGCCGATCCGGAAGACGAGCTGTTCGCAAAATACAAAGTCTGACTCTGGGGAAGGACACAGCCATGAGTGGATTAAGTCGACGCACGTTCCTCGCGGGCGCAGCCGCGCTCGCAGCCGTCCCCGCATTCGCGCAGGACTATCCGCAGCGCCCGGTGCGGCTGATCGTGCCCTATGCGGCGGGCGGCGGCACCGATGTGTTCTCGCGCCTGCTGACGACGCGGATCGAAAAGGAATTCGGCCAGACGTTCGTGATCGACAACCGCGCCGGAGGCGCGAGCGTGATCGGCACCCGGGCCGTCGCCGAAGCCGCCCCCGACGGCTACACCGTCGGCATGATGGATTCCGCGTTCTTCACCAACCCGGGCCTGCTCAAGGACAAGCTGCCATACGACACGCGCAAGGATTTCATCACCGTGTCGCTGCTGTCGCGGACGCAGCTTGTGCTCAGCGTGCATCCGTCCTCGCCGTTCAAGACCGCGCAGGAGCTGGTCGCGCACGCGAAGAAGAATCCGGGCAAGCTCACGTTTGCCTCCGCCGGCATCGGCACCGGAATCCATCTCGCCGGCGAGCAGTTTCGGCAGGTTGCCGGCATCGACGTCGTGATCGTGCCCTATCGCGGCGGCGCTCCGATGCTGCAGGATTTCCTCGCCGGCAAGACCGACTTCACCTTCGGCGCGGTGCCGACGATCAAGCCGCATATCGAGGCCGGAAAGGTTCGCGGGCTCGGCGTCACGCGCGGCCGCGCGCCGCAACTGCCCGGCATCCCGAGCATGGAGGAAATCGGCTTCGGTTCGGTCGACAGCGCGAGCGAAATGGGCCTGATCGTGCCGAAGGGCACACCCGCCCCCGTGGTTGAGAAGCTGCAACGCATCACCGCAAGCGCGGTCAAGGACCCGGCGTTCCGGGAGGCGCTGCTGCAGCGCGGGTTCCAGCCGATCGGGACCACGTCGGAGGAGTATCGCGCTCACGTCGACCGCGAGATCGAGAAGTGGATCAGGATCATCGAGAAGGGCAACGTGAAGGCGGAGTAGCTACACCCTGATCCGCTTCATCTCCGGGTCGTAGAACGGCCGCAGCGACACCTTCAGCGGATAGCGCCGGCCGGCGATGTCGGCCTCCCAGCGGCCATTGTTGAGCCACTCGGCGTTTGCCCGTTCCTCGGCCTCGACCATGGCGAGCCCGACCGCGCCGCTGAGCGTGTGGCCGTAGGAGCCAGCGCGCACGTAACCGACCGCCTTGCCGTCGCGCAACACCGGCTCGGCGTGGAACAGCATGGGCTCGGGGTCCGCGACCAGCACGTTCACGAGCCGCCGATTCGGTACGCCTGCGGTCTTCTGCACGAGTGCAGCGTCACGGCCGATGAAGCCGCCGGGCTTGTCGAAGTCGGCGAAGAACGACAGTCCCGCCTCGAAGATATTATCGGTGTTGTCGATGTCGTGGCCGTAGTCGCGATAGCCCTTTTCAAGCCGCAGGCTTGCCAGCGCCTTCAAACCCGCGTGGCGCAGGCCAACGGATTTGCCCGACTCGATCAACAGGTCGTAGACATGCGCCGCCTGTTCCGCCGGGATGTAGAGCTCGTAGCCCAATTCGCCGACATAGGTGATGCGGATGCACAGCACCCGCGCCGAGCCGATGTCGATCTCGCGCGCGGCGCGGAACGGGAAGGCTTCGTTCGATAGATCGGCACCGGTGAGCGACTGCAACAGGTCGCGCGAGCGCGGTCCCTGCAGGTTGATCTGGCAATAGGCCGAGGTCACGTCGGTGACGATGGCATGGGCGTCCTCGGGGATGTTCCGCCGCATCCAGGTCTCGGCGTGACGGTGCATGGTGTCGGTGACGACCACCAGGAACCGCTCGTCGGAAAGCTTGGTCACCGTCAGGTCGGCTTCCAGCAGGCCCTTGCGGTTCAGCCATTGCGTGTAGGTGATCGTGCCGGGCGCACCGTCGACATCGTTCGCCGAGATGAAGTTGAGCGCGCGGCCGGCGTCCCTGCCCTGCACCGCAAATTTGCTCATGAACGACATGTCCATGAGAATCGCGCCCTCGCGCGCGGCGCGGTGCTCTTCGGCCCACCACTGAAACCAGTTCTGGCGGGCCCAGGACAGCTTCTCGACCTTGGCTTCGTGGCCCGCGGGCGCGTACCAGTCGGCGCCCTCCCAGCCGCTGACATCGCGAAAATACGCGCCGGCCGCCGCAAGCCGCTCGTAGATCGCGGGCTTCTTCACCCCGCGCGCGGTCTGCGGCGTCATGGTCGGGTAATGGCAGCGGTACACCAGGCCGAGCATCTCGATGGTGCGCTCGCGCCGGTATTGCGGGTTGGCCTGGTAGGGATGCAGGCGGTCGATGTTGATGCCGGTCACGTCGACGTCCGGAACGCCGTCGGCGATCCAGTGCGCCAGCACACGGCCGACGCCGCCGCCGGTCAGGATGCCGATGGAGTTGAGCCCCGCGGCGACGAAATAATTATTTAGCTCCGGCGCCTCGCCGACGATGGGCCGCAGGTCGGGCGTGAAGCTCTCCGGTCCGCAGAACAGCTTCTTGATGCCGACGTTCAGCGTCGCTGGAACGCGGCTCATGGCCTTTTCGATGTAGGGCGCCATGCGGTCCCAGTCCGGCGGGATCTCGCCGAAAGAAAAATCGTTGGGGATGCCCTCGACGCGCCACGGCGCGCAGACCGGCTCGAACAGGCCAATCAGCAGGCTCCCGACCTCCTCGCGATAGTAGCCGTAGGACGCCGGGTCTTCGAGCACCGGCAGCGACGCCACGGCCTCCGGCATGGACTCGGTGATCAGGTAATAGTGCTCGGCGGCCTGGTTCGGAATCGTGACGCCACTCGTCTCGCCGAACTGCCTCGCCCACATCCCGGCGCAATTGACGACGTACTCGGCCTGAACGTCGCCCAGCGCGGTGCGAACGCCCGTGACGCGGTCGTTCCTTTGCAGCACGCCGGTCACCGCCACGCCCTCGACGATCTTCGCGCCGGCCATGCGCGCGCCTTTCGCGAGCGCCATGGTCGCGTCGACCGGGTTCACCCTTCCGTCGTCCTTCACGTAGAAGCCCGCGCGGATGTCGTCGGTGCGCGCCAGCGGAAACAGCGCCTTGACCTCCGAGGGCGAAATCTCCTGCACGTCCACGCCGCACCAGCGGTTGAAGGCGGCGACCCGGCGGTACTCCTCCAGCCGGTCGCCGTCGGCCGCTACTTCGATGAAGCCGACCGGCTTGAAGCCCGTAGATTGGCCGGTTTCAGCTTCCAGATGGCTGTAGAGATCGCGAGTGTATTTGCGAAGCTCGGTCGAGGTTTCCGAAGTCGATCCGAACGTCACCATCAGGCCCGCGGCGTGCCACGTGCTGCCGGACGTGATGCGGTCGCGCTCCAGCAGCAGCACGTCCTTCCAGCCGAGTTTCGCGAGGTGATACGCGACCGACGTGCCGATCACGCCGCCGCCGACGATGACCACCCGCGCGCGATCCGGAAGCTTCACGTCCACCATGGAGCGTTGTCCTCCCGCTACGGTCTATGCCGCCTTGGCCTGCTCGGCGATCCGCACCAGGTTGCGCAGCACCGCCGTGGTGCCGTGCAGGCGCTGGGCGGGCTTCTCCCAATCGTAGAACAGAACGACCTTCTGATCCGGCCGGACGCGCGCGGCGGCGCCCTGCCGGCCGATGAAGGCGATCAGCCCTTCCGGGTTCGGGAACACATTGTCGCGGAACTGCAGCACGGCACCCTTCGGGCCGGTTTCGATCTTTTCCACGTTGGCCCTGCGGCACAGGCCCTTGATCGCCATGACCTTCAACAGATGCTCGACCTCCTCCGGCAGCTTGCCGAAACGGTCGACCAACTCGGCGCCGAATGCCTCGATCTCCTGCTCGTCCTCGATCTCGGCGAGCCTGCGGTAGAGCGCGAGCCGAACCGACAGGTCGGCCACGTAATCCTCCGGGATCAGCACCGGCGTGCCGATGGTGATCTGCGGCGACCAGCGGTCGGCGGCGGGTGCCGCAATACCGGCCTTCAGGCTGGTCACCGCCTCCTCCAGCATCTCCTGGTACAGCTCGAAGCCGACCTCCTTGATGTGACCGGACTGCTCCTCGCCCAGAAGATTGCCCGCGCCGCGGATGTCAAGGTCGTGCGAGGCCAACTGGAATCCGGCGCCCAGCGTGTCGAGCGATTGCAGCACCTTGAGTCGCTTCTCGGCCTGCGCGGTAATGCGCTTCTTCTCCGGCAGCGTGAACAGCGCGTAGGCGCGAAGCTTCGAGCGCCCGACGCGGCCGCGCAATTGATAGAGCTGCGCCAGCCCGAACATGTCGGCGCGGTGCACGATCAGCGTGTTGGCGGTCGGGATGTCGAGGCCGGACTCGATGATCGTGGTCGAGAGCAGCACGTCGTACTTGCCGTCGTAGAACGCAGCCATGATGTCTTCCAGCACCTGCGACGGCATCTGGCCGTGCGCGACCGCGACCCGCACCTCCGGCACGTTCTTGTCCAAAAACTCCTTGGCACCGGCCAAGTCCTCGATCCGCGGGCAGACGTAGAACGACTGCCCGCCCCGGTAACGCTCGCGCAACAGCGCCTCGCGCACCGTGAGCGCGTCGAACGGCGCGACGAAGGTGCGCACCGCAAGGCGGTCGACCGGCGGCGAGGCGATGATCGAAAGATCGCGCACGCCGGTCAGCGCCAGCTGCAGGGTGCGCGGGATCGGCGTCGCGGTCAGCGTCAGCACGTGCACCTCGGCACGCAGCGTCTTCAGGCGCTCCTTGTGGGCCACGCCGAAGTGTTGCTCTTCGTCGACGATGACGAGACCCAAATCCTTGAACTTGATCGACTTGCCGAGCAGCGCATGGGTTCCGATCACAATGTCGATTTCGCCGGCGGCCAGCCCATCCTTGACCTTCTTCAGATCGGCCGCCGACACCAGCCGCGACGCCTGCCCGACATGGACCGGAAAACCGCGGAACCGTTCGCTGAAGGTCTTGAAATGCTGGCGCGCGAGCAAAGTCGTCGGCACCACGACCGCAACCTGCTTACCGTCCATCACCGAGACGAACGCCGCGCGCAGCGCGACCTCCGTCTTGCCGAATCCGACATCGCCGCAAATCAGGCGATCCATGGGCCGGCCGGCGGCCAGATCGTCGAGCGTGGCGTCGATCGAGGACTGCTGGTCGTCGGTCTCCTCGTAGGGGAAGCCCGCGCAGAACTCGTCGTACGGCCCGCGCCCGACCGCCAGCCGCGGCGCCTCGCGAAGTTTTCGTTCGGCGGCGATCTTGATCAGCTCGTGGGCGATCTCGCGGATGCGGTTCTTCAGGCGCGCCTTTCGCGTCTGCCATCCGGTGCCTCCGAGGCGGTCCAGATCGACGCCGGTGTCCTCCGAGCCGTAGCGCGACAGCAGCTCGATGTTCTCGACCGGCAGGTAGAGCTTTGCGCCCTCGGCGTAGTGGATTTCCAGGCAATCGTGCGGCGCGCCCGCGGCCTCGATGTTCTGCAGGCCGGCGAAGCGCCCGATGCCGTGGTCGACATGGACGACGAGATCGCCGGGCGAGAGGCTCGTCACCTCGGCGATGAAGTTCTCCGCACGCTTGGCGGCGCGACGCGGCCGCACCAGCCGGTCGCCCAGGATGTCCTGCTCGCCGATCACCGCCACTTCGGCGGTTTCGAAGCCGCTTTCGAGGCCGAGCACGGCCAGAGCCACCTGCGGCTTCGGCAGCGCGAGCACCTCCGGCCATGAGCCGACGTTGGACAGGTTGTGCAGGCCGTGTTCGGAAAACACGTGGCTCATGCGTTCGCGCGCGCCGTCGCTCCAGAGCGCGACCGCCACGCGCTTGCCCGCGGCCTGCAGCGCCTGCACGTGCTTCGTCACCGCATCGAACACGCCGGCGGCGTTCTCCGTGCGCTCGGCGGCAAAGTTGCGCCCGGTGCGCGCGGCTACATCGACCGAAGCGGAATCGTCCGGCACCGCGAAGGGCGTGAGCTTGGCCACCGGCGCGACGTTCAACGCCTCGCGCCAGCCCGCGTCGCTCAGATACAGCCGGTCGGGCGGCAACGGCTTGTACACCGGGCCGCTGTCGTCACCGAGCGCGTCCTTGCGCGCCGCGTGGTAGTCCGCGATCTGCTCCAGCCGCTCGCGCGCGGCGTCCTCCACCAGCGGTTCGAGCACAATCGCCGCGCCCGGCGCGTAGCCGAACAGGTTGTCGAGCTTGCCGTGGAACAGCGGCAGCCAATGCTCCATGCCCGGATGGCGGCGACCTTGCGTCACCGCCTCGTAGAGCTGGTCGTCCGGCGACGCCGCGCCGAACGCCTCCACATAGCCGGTTCGGAACAGCCGGATCGTGTCGGTGGTGAGCTGGAATTCGGCAACCGGCACGAGGTCGAGCCCGCGCAGATCCATGACGGTGCGCTGCGTCTCCGGATCGAAGCTGCGGATTGTCTCCAGCGTGTCGCCGAAGAAATCGAGCCGCACCGGCAGGTCCATGCCCGGCGCGAACAGGTCGAGGATGCCGCCGCGCACGGCGTAGTCGCCGGACTCCCGCACGGTCGATGCGCGCATGAAGCCGTTCAGCTCCAGCCAGCGGACCACGCCTTCCATGCCGATGACGTTGCCGGGCGCAGCCGACAGCGCGAGCGCCGCAACCCATTCTTTCGCCGGCACGCGCTGAAGCGCTGCGTTGACGGTCGTGAGTAGCACCGCGGGTTTCTCGCGGCCCTTGAGGCGGGCGAGCCGCGACAGCACGGTCATGCGCTGCGCGACGATCGCTGCATGCGGCGACACCCGGTCGTAGGGCTGGCAATCCCAGGCCGGGAACTGCATGACCTCGATGTCGGGCGCAAAAAACGAAAGCGCCCGCGCCAGCGCCGCCATCCGCGGCCCATCGCGGCAGATCGTCAGCGCCCCCGTTGCCGGCGCATTGGGGCGCGCGGCGATCGCGCGGACCGTGTCGGCGATCACCAGCCCTTCGGCGCCGTCGGCAACGTTCGAAAGCGTCAGCGGGCGTCGCGGCGCCAGCAATTCGGCGGGCGATTTGGCCATCGCTCAACGCCCGCCGTTGAGATGGAAGTCGCGGACCCGCCGGAACATCGCGGTGTCCTCATCCTTCGGCATCGGCAGCGTCCCGGTCATCCAGGCCAGTAAATCCTGCTCCTGGATATCGAGGAGCTGCTCGTAGGCGTCGAGCTCGGCGTCGGTCATCCCGTCGATGTGCACGTCGGCGAAACGGCCGAGGATCAGGTCCGCCTCTCGGATGCCCCGGTGCCACGACCGGAACAGCAGCCTGCGCCGCCGCGGGTCCAGGCCCTCGCTCGAACGGGTGCTTCCGGTCATGCCGTCTCCAACGCCGAAAACCCGGCGGGCGCCGGGTGCGGGATTTATATAGAGCGGACCGGGGGCGATGTCAGCGGCACAGACGCCGATGACCGCGGGGCCGCAACGCTTTCGCGCAACGGCCCCGTTCGGCAATCCATCCAGGCGCCTGCCGGCGCGGCCTCGAACTAGGCTGCGATCGAGCGCCCGCCGTTCCGTGCGCGGGCGACGGGAACCGCTCCGCCCTCGCCGCCGACCTGGAAGAAGCGCACGCGCTCGGCCATGTCCTGCGACTGCTGTTCCAGCGATTTCGCCGCCGCCGCGTTCTGCTCGACCAGCGCCGAGTTCTGCTGCGTCATGCGGTCCATCTGCGACAGCGCCGTGTTGACCTGCTCGATGCCGCTCGACTGTTCCGCGCTCGCGGAGGCGATCGCGGAGACGATGTCGGCGACCTGCTTGATCGAACCCACGATCTCGCTCAGCGACGCCCCGGCCCGGTTGACGAGGTCGACACCCTCCTGCACTTGGCCCGATGAGTTGGTGATCAGCTCCTTGATGTCTTTCGCAGCCTGCGACGACCGCTGCGCTAGCGAGCGCACCTCCGACGCCACCACCGCGAAGCCGCGGCCCGCATCGCCGGCACGGGCCGCCTCCACCGCCGCGTTGAGCGCCAGCAGGTTGGTCTGCCGTGCGATCTCGTCGATCACCCCGATGATGTCGGCGATCTTGCGCGAGGACTCTTCGATCCGGGCCATCGCACCGACGGCCTGCGCCACAACCTCGCCGCCGCGGTCCGCGACCCCGCGGGTATTGCTCGCGACATCGCTGGCCTGCTGCGCGCTTTCGGCGTTCTTGCGCACGGTCTGGGAGATTTGTTCCATCGAGGACGTGGTCTGTTCCAGGCTTGCGGCCTGCTCTTCGGTGCGCTGCGACAGGTCCGTCGTGCTCGCCGAAATTTCTCCCGTCGTATTCGCGACCTCGCGCGTCGCAAGCGAGATCGTCTGGATCGTTTCGTGCAGGCGCGAGATGGTCGCGTTGAAATCGTCCTTGATCTGCCGGTAGGCGTCCGTGAAGTCGTCGTCGAGGCGGAAGGTCAGATTGCCCGACGAGATCGCACCGAGCCCTTCGGCCAGCGCACGCACCACCTGTGCCTGTTCCTCGGCAAGCCGGGCCTGTTCCTTTGCGACCCTGGCCTGTTCCTCGGCAGCCTTGGTCTGCGCCGCGGCGCGCTCCTCAGCGATCCGCGCCTGCGCCTCGGCCTGCTCGCGTTCGGCCTTGGCCTGCGCGTCGGCGTTGCGCCCGCGCTCTTCGTCGGCGGCACGGCGGTTTTCCTCCGCGACGCTTTCGAGCCGCTCCTTCTCGACCGCCGCATCGCGGAACACCAGCACCGCGCGCGCCATCAGGCCGAGTTCGTCCTTGCGGTTCGCTCCCGGAACCTCGACGTCATTGCGGCCGCGCGCCAGTTCTCCCATGGTCTGAACCATGCCGGTCAGCGGCCTGGTCACGCTGCGCGCCGCCCAGATCACGATGCCGAGCAGGATCGCACCGATCAGGATGGCGCCGATGATGATCGAGTTGCTGAGGGCTGCGCCGGCCGCAAGTTGCGCGTCGATCGCCGACGTCACTTCCAGCACGCCGCGCACCTGGCCGATCTTCCAGTCCTTCTTGGGCGAGGCGCTGTCGGTGTTATGGCAGTTGACGCACGCCTCCACCGTCATGGTGTCTGCGACCGCCACGCGCGCGACCGGCCGCCCGTTGCGGATTTCGTTGCGTGAGAACGTCGACGTCGGATTGGCGTTGAGGAACTTCCATGCCTCTTGCTGAAAATTGTCGAGCTGGCGGCCCTTACGGTTCGGGAACGGGTAGGCGCTGTACAGGTTGACCGTCGTGTCCTTCTTCGCCAGCAGCGCACTGAGATCGTGGATCATCGTCGCCGGCAGCGGAATCATTTTCTCGTTCGAGGCATGATCGATGCCGGGCCTGAGGGCGCCGGACTTTGCGACTTTGCCGACGACGTTCTGCGTGTAGTAGCCGCGGATCGTCTTGAACTGCTCTGCGATCTGCACGCCGCTGCGGATCGCGTCGTTGGTGGAGTTTTGCGCCACCACCCGCGGCATGACGATCCATGTCGTCGCGACCGCCAGCAGCACCACGATCGGAACCGGCGCGATCAGCCGCCATTCCAGACTGTTGCGACGCCGAAATTCTCCCGTCGACGCCTGGCCTAAGGCCGGCGAGTCAGTCCCAGTCATTGCAATGCCCCGGTGGTTGCCTGTGTATTTCCAGTGTCCTACGCAGCGACTTGCCCCGCCGCTTCCCGCTCTCCGGACCGCCCTGAACCCGTGCGTTCCGTCACCTGGAAGTAGCGAACCTGTTCGGCCATTTCGTGCGATTGCTGTTCCAGCGACTTCGCAGCCGCGGCATTCTGCTCGACCAGCGCCGAGTTCTGCTGCGTCATGCGGTCCATCTGCGACAGCGCGGTGTTGACCTCCTCGATGCCCTGCGATTGTTCGACGCTCGCCTCCGCGATTGCCGAGACGATGTCGGCGACCTGCTTGATCGAACCCACGATTTCGGTCAGCGACGCGCCGGCGCGGTTCACAAGGTCCACGCCTTCCTGGACCTGACCGGACGAGTTGGTGATCAGCTCCTTGATGTCCTTCGCAGCCTGCGAGGACCGCTGTGCGAGTGAGCGCACCTCCGACGCCACGACCGCGAAGCCGCGGCCGGCCTCTCCCGCGCGCGCCGCCTCCACCGCAGCGTTGAGCGCCAGCAGGTTGGTCTGCCGGGCGATCTCGTCGATCACCCCGATGATGTCGGCAATCTTGCGCGAAGATTCCTCGATCCGGGCCATCGCGCCGACGGCCTGCGCCACGACCTCGCCGCCCTTGTCCGCGACCGAACACGTGTTGCCCGCGAGACCATTGGCCTGCTGCGCGCTCTCGGCGTTCTTGCGCACGGTCTTGGAGATTTGTCCACCGACGCCGTGGTCTGCTCGAGGCTTGCTGCCTGCTCCTCGGTGCGCTGCGACAGGTCGGTCGTGCTCGCCGAAATCTCCGCCGTCGTGGTCGCGACTTCGCGCGTCGCCACGGAAATGGTCCCCATGGTCTCGTGCAGACGTTCGATGGCGGCGTTGAAATCCGCCTGAATCTGCCGGTAGGCCTCGGTGAACTCGTCGTCGAGACGATAATTCAGATTGCCTGCGGCGATCGCGCCAAGACCCTCGGCGAGCGCACGCACCACCTGCGCCTGCTCCTCGGCAAGTTTCGCCTGCGACTCCGCCTGCTCCCTCGCAAGCCGGGCCTGCTCCTCGGCGACCTTTGCCTGGGCCGCGGCGCGTTCTTCGGCGATTCGCGCCTGCGCCTCGGCTTGCTCGCGCTCGGCCTTGGCCTGCGCCTCCGCGTTGCGAAGCCGCGCCTCTTCGGCCGTCCGCCGATTCTCCTCCGCCTCGCCCTCCAGCCGTTGCTTTTCGACAGCGGCATCGCGGAACACCAGCACCGCTCGCGCCATCTGGCCGACTTCGTCCTTGCGCCCGGTGCCGGACACCTCCACTTCGAGGTCGCCGCTCGTCAGCCTGCCCATCCCGGCGGTGATTTCGCCGAGCGGACGCACCACGCTGCGGCGAACCATCAAAAGCCCAAGCCCCAGCGCAACCATCACGGCAACGAATCCGATCGGCGCCATCAGCCAAGCCCAGGCCGACGATTCGCGGAGATTGTTGCGCGCGGATTCGGCAACCCCGTTGACGTTATTTGCAATCGCTTCAAGGAGTACCGTGGCGGTGCTCATGCTTGAATCGAAGTCGCTGCTGGCCAGCGCGCCCGCCGTTGCACGATCACCCTTGCGGCTTGCCTCGACGATCTTTTCCGCGCTGGCCTTGGCCGCGGCGCGGTCGCCGCGGATCGACTTCGCCATGTCCTCCGTGACGACGCGGCGATTGGCGAGGACCAACTCGATTTCCCCGTCGATGCTCGAACTTGCGTCCTCCATCTGCCCGACATAATCGGCAATTTTGCTTTGGTCCGACTCCGCCGGGAGCCGGAACACTAGGCCGTTCTCGCGTTCGAGCAGCACGCGGAGAGCGCCGATCCGGCGCGTCATTGACAGCGACGACTCAAAATCGGCTTCGACTTCTTCGACCGTGGTTATGAGCGTCCAACCGAGAAAGCCTGCAACCGCCAGAGCCGGCACGGCCACGGCGGCCAGGGCCAAGAGAATTTTCCCTGCAATACTATTCATGTCCGTCTCCTCGCTCGACGCTGAATTGCGGCGCAAGCCGCTTTGGATAGGCTGGGACAAGCGCCGCCACGCCAACACGCGTGCGAACACGCGACGCACCGAATTTCCATTGCGGGGAAACGCAGGACTGCTGCGATCTTCCCATGGTTCGGGAAAGCGCGAGCGCCGCCATCACGCGTGCATGCAACGTGACCGCCCGCAGAGAATGGCGGCATTTCCAAATTCATCTCGGACGATGCGCATCGGCGGATTGCCCGCCAAGTGCATCTCACCGCAGCACATTCCCACGAGCCCCGCCCTCGTCCCGCACCCGCTGGGCTGATCGGCATGCACACCACCGCCGCCCCACGGAGCAGCCCGGTCGCAGCGTCGTTTCACGTCGATGGTGAAATATTCGGCGGCAGACCGTCAGATGCCCAAGGAAGAAGCTAGATTTCAATGGTTAATGAGCGGTTAATATTTCACGAGAGCACGTTGGATGAAGCGGCACAGCGCCGTGTCACGGCGCGTCTGCGCCGGTCCGCTCGACGTTTCGATATGAAAGCCGCCGTCTACTGCGGCAATGCGCCGCCGGCGCGGATCGCTTCGCCCCATTTTGCGAATTCTTCGCGGACGAAACGTCCGAGATAGTCGGGCGACCGCCGGTCCGGCGCAACAAGTGTAGCCGCGAGATTCTGCAACTGCTCGTGCAGGCCGGGCGCGTTCATGGCAGCGACCGTCGCAGCATTCAGCCTGTCCGCGATGGGCTGCGGCGTTCCCTTGGGCAGGAACACCGCCGTCCAGGTGTATGCCTGCACCGACGGCAGGCCCTTCTCCGCTGCCGTCGGCAGATCGGGCAGCACGGGCGTGCGCGCCCGCGACAGATTGGCCAGCCCCTTCACGGTGCCGGACTGGATGTTCTTCACCGCCGTAACCGCAATCTCGCACAGGAAATCGAGCCGGCCGGCCACCAGGTCCTGCATCGCGAGCGCCGTGCCGCGGTACGGCACGTGCTGGATTTTCACGCCCATCGCGCGCTCCAGCATGACGCAGCCGAGGTGCGCCGCAGAGCCTACGCCCGCCGAGCCGTAGTTCATCTTGCCCTGGTTGGCCTTGGCGTAGGCGACGAATTCCTCGAACGTGTTCGCGGGAAAATCCTTGCGCGCGATCAGGATCAGCGGAATTTCGGCGACGAGGCCCACCGGCACGAAATCCGCCACCGGATCGTAAGGGCGCTTTTCGGTGTGCAGGAGCGGATTGGTGTGGGTCGCGATGGTGCCGAGCAGGCTCGTGTAGCCGTTCGGCTCGGCCTTGGCGACGCGCCCGCCGCCCACGGTGCCCCCGCCGCCGCCGACGTTCTCGATGACCACCCGCTGTCCGAGCGGGCCGGCCATCCGTTCGGCGAGCAGCCGCCCGAACACGTCGATTGGCCCGCCGGCCGCGGCCGACACCACCATGGTCACGGGGCGCGTCGGATAATCCTGCGCCTGCGCTGCGCCGGCCAGGGCCGCCAGGGCCATCATGAACGTCAAAACCCGCGATGCCGTCATTGACGTTTCTCCATTGAATTCCACTAATTATGCCTGCTTGTTGAAGCGCGTCAAAAACGCGTGCAGCGTGCCTGCCATGCGTCCTTCGCTGCTCGATCCGCTGTTTGCGCCGCTCACCAGCCTGCCCGGCGTGGGGCCGAAGCTTGAGAAGCTCTATCGCCACCTGCTCGGGCGCGACGAAGGGCCGGCGCGCGTCGCGGACCTGCTGTTGCATCTGCCGGCCGGCACCATCGACCGCCGGGCCCGGCCGAAACTGCGCGACGTCGTGCCGGGCACCGTCGCAACCGTGCTCGTCACCGTCGACCGGCACCGCCCCGCGCCGCCCAACCGTCCGCGTGCGCCGTATCAGGTCTATGCCAGCGACGAGACCGGCGACCTGACCCTGACGTTCTTCCACGCCAAACGCGACTACCTGGAAAAGCTGCTGCCGGTCGGCGAGCGCCGCATCGTATCGGGAACCGCCGAGTTCTATGACGGCACCTTGCAGATGGTGCATCCCGACCGGGTGGTGAGCGAGGCGGACCTCGACAAACTGCCGCTGGTCGAGCCGGTCTATCCCCTGACCGAGGGCCTGTCGCTCAATCAGGTCCGCCGCGCCATGGATGGCGCATTGGCGAAGCTGCCTATGCTGCCGGAATGGCAGGACGAGGCATGGCTTCGGCGCTCGGACTCGCCGTCGTTCGCGGAGGCGCTGCATGCGCTGCATCGTCCCGAGACCCCGGCCGACGTGACCCCCGAGAACGCGGCGTGGTCGCGGCTCGCTTACGACGAATTGCTGGCGGGCCAGTTGGCGCTTGCATTGGTGCGCGAGCACCAGCGCCGTCAGCCAGGCCGCGGCAGTTCCGGCGAGGGCGCTTTGCGCGAAAAAGTCGTCGCCGCCCTGCCTTATTCTCTGACGCCGTCGCAGGAGCGTGCGGTGTTCGACATCGTCGTCGACCTCGCGCGGCCGGAGCGCATGGTGCGGCTGCTGCAGGGCGACGTGGGCTCGGGCAAGACCGTCGTGGCGCTGCTCGCGGCCGCGACCGTGATCGAGGCCGGCCGGCAGACCGCGCTGATGGCGCCGACAGAAATCCTTGCGCGCCAGCACCTGAAAACCATACTGCCGCTCGCCGAGAAGGCGGGCATCCGCGTCGCCGTCCTGACCGGGCGCGAACGCGGCAAGGAACGCAGCGAAACCCTGGAGCGCCTCGGCCGCGGCGACATCGACTTGATCGTCGGCACCCACGCGCTGTTCCAGGACGACGTCGAATTCCGCGATCTGGCGCTCGCTGTCGTCGACGAGCAGCACCGCTTCGGCGTGCATCAGCGGCTCGCGCTCGCCCGCAAGGGCCAGGCCGTCGACATGCTGGTGCTGACCGCGACGCCGATCCCGCGCACGCTCGCGCTGACCTTTTTCGGCGACATGGAAATCTCCGAACTGCGCGAGAAGCCCGCGGGCCGCCAGCCGATCGACACCCGCGCCATCCCGCTGTCGCGGCTCGACGAGGTGGTGGCCGCGGTCGGCCGCGCCATCGCGGAGGACCACCGGGTCTATTGGGTCTGCCCGCTGGTCGAGGAATCCGAAAAGACCGACCTCGCCGCGGCCGAGCAGCGTTTCGAGGAACTGAAACAGCATTTCGGCGAACGCGCCGATCTCGTGCACGGCAAAATGAAGGGTCCCGACAAGGACCGCGCCATGGCGCGCTTCGCCGCCGGCGAGACACGGCTCCTGGTCGCCACCACGGTGATCGAGGTCGGAGTGGACGTGCCGGAGGCGACCGTGATGGTGATCGAGCACGCCGAGCGGTTCGGGCTCGCGCAGCTCCACCAGCTGCGCGGGCGCGTCGGACGCGGCAGCGGACGTTCGACCTGCCTCCTGCTCTACCGCGCGCCGCTCGGCGAGACTGCGGCGGCGCGGCTGAAAATCCTGCGCGAGACCGAGGACGGCTTCCGCATCGCCGAGGAGGACTTGCGGCTGCGCGGTGAAGGCGACGTGCTCGGCACCCGCCAGAGCGGCGTGCCGGGCTTCCGTGTGGCTCGACTCGATGTGCACGCGGGCCTGGTCGCGCCGGCGCGCGACGACGCAAAACTCATCCTGTCACGCGATCCGGACCTCGCCGCGCCGCGCGGCCAGGCGCTGCGCCATCTGCTCTATCTGTTCGAGCGCGACGAGGCGATCCGGCTGCTGCGCGCCGGATGAAACGCAGCTCTGTTGCGCATGATCTTTACCGAAAACCGGTTCCCACTTTTCGGGATCATGCTTCAGAGCTGCTTCACCGGCGTCGGGTCGAGATTGAAAATCTTGGCGGCGTTCAGCCCCAGGATGTTGCGCTTGGCCTGCTCCGACAGGAACGGCAGGTCGGTGATCTCGCTCGGCACGTCGAAGTCGAAGTGCGGCCAGTCCGACGCGAACAGCAGCTGCGTGTCGGCCTTGATCATTTCCATGGTGCATTCCAGCGCCTTGAGGTTGGTCGCCTCCATGGGCTGCGTCGTGTACCAGCAATGATCGCGCATGTATTCGGACGGCAGGCGCTTCAGATGCGGCGCCTCCGACGGGCGCATCAGGAACTGGTCGTCCAGCCGCTGCATCAGGAACGGCGCCCAGGCGATGCCGGACTCGATCCAGATCACCTTCAGCTTGGGGAATCGGATCGGGATGCCGTTCAGGATCCAGTTGGTGCAATGCACGATGTTGGGCCATGCAAAGCCCAGCGCGTGCATGCCGAGGAATCTATTGACCGTCTTCAGCGACGGGTCGTCCCAGTGGTATCCGGCATGGAAGGAAACCGGCATGCCGGTTTCCTCGATCATGCGGTAGAGCCGCATATACTTGTTGTGATGCACCGGCGCGTGCCGGGTCGACGGGATCGCGTAGCCGATGATGCCCTTCTTGCCCGCAGTCTCCTGCACGACGCGCTCGGACTCTTCCGGCGTGTTGTAGGGCAGCACCGCCAGGAACTTGATGCGGTCGTCGGCCGACAGCAGCTTCTCCTGCATCCACTTGTTGTAGGCGCGCGACAGCCACACCTCCATTTCGGGCTGCGGATGCAGGCCGAGGAACAGCATCGGCGTCGGGAACACCACCATGTTGTCGACGCCGAGCGAGTCCATCGCGCGGCGCGTCAGCGTCACGTCGCGGTGTACGCTCGTGTCCTCGACCTTCTCGCGCAACCCGTCCTGGTGCGGAATGCGCCCGCCGACGCTCTGGTAGCGCAGGCCGAGGTCGCCGTTGAGGCCATAGGGCGGCGCGCCGATGCGGTCGCGATGGAAATAGAGCGCCTGGTCGCGGACCACTGGATCGTCGATGTATTGCACGACCTCTTGCCACGACACCGTCTCGACGTGGTGCGCATCGACGTCGACCACAAACCAATCCTGCAGCTTGCGCCGGCGCGCGGCCATGCGGGCGTGACGAAGAATTTCGCGACTGTCGGTCGAGGTGTCGATCACCTGGGCCGGCAGCATCTGCGGCACGCCCACGACTGGCTGGTTCATGGCTTGCTCCTCGCAAGAATTTCCGTTTGTCGGCGGTCGATATCGCCTGGATCGTTCTCGCCGGGCCTGCGGCGGAACCACAGGCCGAGTTCCATCGGCCCAAGCCCGATGTCGCGCAGCATTTCCGACACCGCGACCAGCATCTCGGTCGGCGTCAGGGTCTCGGCGCCTTCCTGCACGATCGCGGGAACCGGGCGGTCTTCAAGTTCCGACTTGGCGTAGTAGAGCCGCACCGCGGCGGTGATGATCTGGGCCACGGCCTCGTCGGAGACGCGCGAGGCCTCGCCGTTCGCCGCAAGGTCCTTCGCGGCGCGGTGCAAGTCGGCGGCGTAGCGGTCGATCCAGGCGTAAGGATCGTTGGCACGCGAATCCGCGGACACCTTTGCCCGTTCGGCCGCCCGCCTGTCCTCAGACGACGACATAGATGTGGCCGTCCCTCTCCTCGAACTGCGCCCGGCGCAGCTTGATCTTATCGTAGCCCTGATTGGCGCCGGTTTTAAGATCGAATTCGTAGCCGTGCCACGAACAGACGATGTTGGTCACCTTTTCGTCGTAGGCCAGCGCGCGAACCGTGCCGTCGTCGGCGACCGGCTCGATCACCCGCTTGTAGATACGGCCCTGGCACACCGGCCCCGAGCGGTGCGGACATTCGTTGTGCCAGGCCACGATCTGACCTTCGACATTGAACACGCCGATCTCGGTCCCGTCGCAGGACACGACCCTGCGGTCGCCCTCCTTCAATTCGTCCTTGCGACACACGAGATAGGACTTGGGCATGCGCGTCACTCCCGAATGCGGTTGCCGGCTTCGAACCGGGTCTTGGATGGATCGAGGACGCGAGCCCCCGACGCAAAGGCCGTGCACCGGGCTATCGTAACGGCGTTGCGGACGCGGCGGGAGGGTCTCGATCCGCCGCCGGGCGCCGGGCCTCCAGCCGATCTTGCATGGCTTTGGACCGCCGGCCCTGCCGGCAGGCGCGCTATTCGACGGTGGCCCTGGAAGGTGGCGTCGCGGGCGCGCCCGGCGCGCGGCTCGCCCGGCCGGTCTCGATCAACGCGCTGAGCTTCTTCTGTGCCGACGCGTTCGGCTGCACCATACCCGCCGACATGATCAGGGTCATGGCCTGTTCGACCGAGATGTCGATCTCGATCAGGTCCTTGCGCCTGGCGTAGAAGAAGAAACCCGTGGTCGGGTTCGGCGTGCACGGCAGGAAGCACGACACGTAGTCGTCGGCGCCCGGCAGATGCGGCGCAACCTCGCTTCCGGGCGAATGCGAGAGGAACACCACCGACCACATGCCGGCCGGGAACTCCGCCAGCGCGACCTTGCGGAAGCTCGAACCCGACTTCGAGAAGATGGTCTCGAAAATCTGCTTCATGGTCTTGTAGATCGGCCGCACCACCGGCATGCGGTTGAGCAGGTTCTCGCTGAACTCGACCAGCGTGCGCCCCACCAGTCCCGCCGCGAGGAAACCGAGCATCGTCAGCGCGAACAGCGCGATGACCAGGCCGTAGCCCGGAACCTTGAACGGCAGATAGGTTTCCGCGCGCAGCCCAATCGGGATGAACGGCCGCATCGTGTCGTCGACCCAGTTGATGAACCACCAGGTCAGGTTCAGCGTGATGTAGATCGGTCCGACCAGGATCAGGCCGGTCAGGAAATAGTTGCGCAGCCGTGCCAGCACCGACTGGTGCGCGGACGGATCGTCCGCGATCCCCGGAATGGAAAGCGGTTGCCGCCCATTTCCGTTGTTGTCGGCCGAATTCATCGCCCCAGACTCACTCGACGGTCACTGACTTCGCGAGATTGCGCGGCTGATCCACGTCGGTGCCCATATTCACCGCCGTATGATAGGCGATGAGCTGAACCGGAATGGCATAGACAATAGGCGTAACTGTGGTCGCCATGTCCGGCAGGACAAGCGTTTTGTGCGTCGGCAGCGACGTCTCCTGCGCGCCCTTGGGATCGGTGATCAGGATGATGCGGCCGCCGCGCGCGGCCACCTCCTGCATATTCGACACGGTCTTTTCGAACACGCCTTCGCGGCGCGCGCTCTTGTCGTAGGGCGCCACGATCACCACCGGCATGGACTCGTCGATCAGCGCGATCGGGCCGTGCTTGAGCTCGCCCGCGGCGTAGCCCTCGGCGTGGATGTAGGAGATTTCCTTGAGCTTGAGCGCGCCTTCCAGCGCGATCGGATAGGCCGTGCCGCGGCCGAGGTAGAGTACGTCCCGGCACCTCGCCAGGTCGCGCGCCAGCGCCTCGATCTCCGGCTCCAGCCGCAGCGCCTCGGAAATGTGCCGCGGCACCTCGATCAGCGCCCGCACCAGATTGCGCTCGTCCTCGGCCGTCAGCACGCCCCTGGCGCGGCCGGCCGCGATGGCGAGGCAGGCCAGCGCCGCAAGCTGGCAGGTGAATGCCTTGGTCGAGGCGACGCCGATTTCGGGACCGGCGAGCGTCGGCATGATGACGTCGCTTTCGCGCGCAATCGTGGACGTCGGCACGTTCACGATCGACAGCACGTGCTGCTTCTGCTCGCGTGCGTAGCGCAGCGTTGCGAGCGTGTCGGCGGTCTCGCCGGACTGCGAAACGAACACCGCGAGATTGCCCGGCGCAAACGGCGCCTCGCGGTAGCGGAATTCGGACGCCACGTCGATTTCGACCGGCAGCCGCGCAAACCGCTCGAACCAGTACTTGGCGACGAGTCCCGCGTAGTACGCCGTGCCGCAGGCTGACATCGACACGCGCTCGATCGACCTGAAATCGAACGGCAGCGTCATCGGCAGCGATACGCGTTCGCCCGCCATGTCGAGATAGTGCGCGAGCGTGTGGCCGACGACTTCTGGCTGTTCGTGGATTTCCTTCGCCATGAAATGGCGATGGTTGCCCTTGCCGACCAGGAACGCCGATGCATTCGATTTCTGCACCTGGCGCTCGACCTTGCGGTTCGCGGCGTCGTAAACCTGCACTCCATTGCGGGTCAGCACCGCCCAGTCGCCGTCCTCCAGATACGCTATCGTGTCCGTGAAAGGCGCAAGCGCGATGGCATCGGAGCCCAGATACATCTCGCCCTCGCCGTAGCCGATGGCGAGCGGCGAGCCCTTGCGGGCACCGATCAGCAGGTCCTCTTCGCCGCCGAACAGGAAGGCCAGCGCGAACGCGCCGCGCAGCCGCGGCAGGGCCGCCTTCACGGCGTCCGCGGGCTTGAGGCCCTCCTTCATTCCCTGCGTGACGAGATGCGCCACCACCTCGGTGTCGGTATCGCTGGCGAACTTCGCGCCCTTGGCTTCGAGTTCGTCGCGCAGTTCCCGGAAGTTTTCGATGATGCCGTTGTGGACCACCGCGATGCGGTCGGTGGCGTGCGGATGGGCGTTACTCTCGGTCGGCTTACCGTGGGTTGCCCAGCGGGTGTGGCCGATGCCGATGGTGCCCGACAGCGGCTCCCTGGAAATCCGCAGTTCCAGATTGCGCAGCTTGCCCTCGGCCCGGCGCCGCGTCAGCGCGCCGGCTTCGAGCGTGGCGACCCCTGCCGAGTCGTACCCGCGGTACTCGAGCCGCTTGAGCGCATCGACGAGTTGCCCCGCCACCGGCTCACGGCCGAGTATTCCGACAATCCCGCACAAGGCTGGCCCCACCCCTTCGCCGATACCGGCGCCGGCCGGATTTATGCCCCCGCGCCGGTTTCCGGAAAATCAAAATGCGTGTCTCGATGTGTCAAAATCTTGGTGACATGGTGACGAAGCGGTAACAACGATAAAACAGCCGCTTACGCCTTCTTATTCACGAGAGACTTGAGGCTTTGCAGGCGCTGCGCCCAGCCCTCCTTCACCACCTGCCGGCCGCGGCCGAGCGCGAGCGCCCCAGAGGGGACGTTTTCCGTGATCACCGAGCCAGACCCGACATAGGCTCCGTCGCCGACCGTGACCGGCGCCACCAGCGACGAATTCGATCCGATGAACGCGCCCGCGCCGATGTCGGTCCGGTGCTTGGCCGCCCCGTCGTAGTTGCAGGTGATGGTGCCCGCGCCGACGTTGGCGCCTGCGCCCACGCGCGCATCGCCGATGTAGGTCAGGTGATTGGCCTTGGCACCGGTCTCGATCGTCGCCTCTTTCACCTCGACGAAATTGCCGATGTGCACGTCGGCTTCGAGCTTTGCGCCCGGCCGCAGCCGCGCATAGGGGCCGACGATGGCATTGCGGCCCACCTGCGCGCCCTGAAGGTGCGAGAACGAGCGGATGGTCGCACCGTCCTCGATCGTGACGCCCGGCCCGAACACGACATAGGGCTCGACCGTCACGTCCTGGCCGAATTTCGTGTCCACCGACAAATGGACGGTTTCCGGCGCCACCAGCGTGACGCCGGAGTCCATCGCGGCCTGTCGCAGCCGCTGCTGCATGACCGATTCCGCCGCCGCCAACTGCGCCTTGGTGTTGATGCCGCTCACCTCGTCCTCCGTGACTTCGAGCGCAACCGCGCGCAGATTCATGCCGCGCGCGATGCCCACCGCGTCGGTCAGATAGTACTCGCGCTTTCGATTGTCGCAGCCGATCCGCTCCAGGACGGAGAGCGCGGTCGGTCCCGCGAGCGCCATCAGGCCGCCATTGCACAGGCCGATCGATAGCTGTTCGGAACTGGCGTCCGCCTCCTCGACGATGCTCAGGAGCGTATCGCCGTCCGTCACCAGGCGGCCATAGCCCTTCGGGTCCTTCGGACGGAAACCGAGCACAGCCACCGCGGCCCCTTCCGCGATCGCCCGGCGCAGTTTGCCGAGCGTGTCCGCGGATATCAGCGGCGTGTCGCCGAAGATCACCAACACCTCGTCGGCGCCGCGTGCGATGGCAGCCTTGGCGGCCAGCACCGCGTGCGCCGTGCCGCGCCGTTCCGCTTGCACGAAAATCTCGGCGTCCGGCAAAGCGCCTCGCGCGTCGGCGGCGGCGTCCTCGCGTCCTGGCCCGACCACCACCGCGGCGCGCGCGCCGCCCGCCGCACGGACCGCTGCGAGCACATGGCCAAGGAGCGTCCGGCCGGCCACGGCGTGCAGGACCTTGGGCCGCGACGAGCGCATGCGCGTGCCCTCTCCGGCCGCCAGCACGATGGCAAGGCAGGTCCGATCGCGCATCACGTCCGCCCGCTCATGGAATCTCCGCCTCGGTCGCGCTGGTCATAGCCGAGCGCCCTTAACGAAAAAAGGCCGCGCGTCGCTTGGCCGAACCCCGAGACGGGCGTCGCCGGGACGAATCTGTTAACGTTTTCAAGAGGGTGATTCGGACCGGCGAGCGGCATGGCGGCAACCAAGACGACCATCGACCTGCGGGAATTTCGCCGCCTCGCGCTGTGGGGCGCGTCGGCCGCGGCCGCCGTGGCGATTCTGGTCTTTGCGCTGCTGAGCGCGCCGGATCGAAGCCGCACCGGCCACATGGCGGCCCAGAACGCGCCCAGCGCCAAATCCGGCGCACCCAAATCCATTGCCTCGAAGCCCGCGGCGCCTCAACCCCCGCAAGCCTTCGATGCGCAGGAGGGTGAACGCCTCGCGGCGACGGTACGCACGCTCACCGAAGACCGCGAGCGCCTGCTGGCCCGGATCGCCACCCTCGAACGGAATCTCGAAGACGTGACGGGCTCGATCGCGCGCGTCCAGAACCCGCCGCCTTCGCCAACCCCGGCCGATCCCCAGCCCGCGGTCGCAGCGCCCGACAGCGTACCGGCACCGCCGCCCGCCACATCGCCTGCCGCGCCGGCGGCCGCAGTGGCCATCCCGGCTCCGTCGCGCGAGACGCCGCAGCCGGCCGACGCGACGGCACCCGCCGAGTTCGGCATCGACATCGGGCGCGCCGCCACCGTCGAGGGGCTGCGCGCGCTTTGGACATCGGCCCGAAGCCGTCATGCCGCGCAGCTCGAGGGGCTGCGGCCGGTCGTCTTTGTGCAGGAGGGCGACCGCCGCGGACGAAACGAATTGCGGCTGCTCGCGGGCCCGATCGCCAGCGCCGCAGCCGCCGCAAGACTATGCGCCGCGATCAGCGCCGCGGGCGCAGCCTGCCGCCCCGTGGTCTGGGACAACCAGCGCCTTGCCCTGAAATGAGCGTCACCGACGACGCCGCGCAACCCGCGCCGGACTCCGCTCCTCCACCTCCTCGCGCGGTGCCGCTGTTCCGCCCCAGCACGCGGCAATTTGCGGTGCTCTCCGCCCTTGCGCTGGCTGCGGTCGGCTGCGGCTTCTATCTGCGCAATGGCGTACTGGGCGACGCCACCGTGGCCGCGGCTTGTGCGAGCGCGGGCGGCGGCTGGATCTGCACAATCCGCGATGCGACCGTAGCAGCCATTGCGCCCTCGGCGTTCGGGTTCGCCGCGCTTCTTTCGGCACTGCTCGGCGTCTGGCGACCGTCGCTCGCGCTCTGCGCGCTGGCGCTGATCTCAGGCGGACTCGGGATTGTGCTCTACAACGTCGGACTGTCGGCGCTGGCCGTCGCCGTGCTGACGCTCAGCCTGGCGCGGCCCTCGGGCGCAGCAGCGTAAGCGCGAGCAGCAGCAGCGCGCCGCAGAACCACATCGCCTGCCAGTTGGCCATGTCCTCGTTCCAGGCGATGGCGGCCGCGCATGCGAGCAACAGCACCGCGGACACGGTTTCCGCCGCGGGCCGCGCGCCCACGGACCGCGGAGACGACAACACCAGCAGGGCGAACGGAATGGCGGCCGCGGTCAGGGACGCAAACGGGAAGTCCCGAAGCACAGGATCGAACGCGAGCCCGAGCGCGGCCTGCAGCGCCATGACGGTGACCGCGATCGCAATCAGGCCGAGCGTCAGCGCCAGCGGACTTTGCGGCCGCGTCTCCACGGGTCCCAGCACCTGCGAAAAATCCGGACACGCAAGACGCGATGCCATGGCGGCAGAGCCTGCGAGCGCAGCCGCGACCGCGAGCATGGCGAACACAAGAGAACCAAGCCAGCCGGTCCAGCCGAAGCTCTCCACGATCATTGCCTCGGCGATCCAGCCCGCCAGCAACCCGGCGGTCAGCGCGTTGAGCGCGACAGCGCCCCACGCCGGCAGCCCCGGCGCGTTTTCTCCGCGGCCCGCCCCGGCGAGACCTGCCAGAAAAACCAGCGCCGCCATCGCGACGCCGCCTGCCGCCTGCCAAGGCCAGTGCGGCCGGTTCGTGACCGAGCTTCCCCAGGCGAACTTCCGTTCGCGCCCGGCGCCGCCCAGCAGTCCCCAATGTCCCCCGGCGGAGCCCTCGATTGCGCGCCGCCAAGGCTGGTCGTAGGCCTCGCGCACGTTGATGTTGAAGGTCTCGCGTTTGCCCAGAACGACCGCCTCGTGCAGAAAGCGCGCATGGTTTGCCGGCGACGGCAACGCAGCCCCGCGCATGCGCCCCGCGCTCGGCCAGCCGATCTCGCCGATCATGACCTCCTTGCCGATGAACACCGCCGCCACCTGCTTGCGGATCGCGGCAACGTGCGACGCCGCCGCTTCCGCCGCCACCGGGCTGCGCTCCCGGTACGGCAGGGTATGCACGGTCACGAAGTCGACCGCAGCTGCAAGCCCGGGATGCCTGAGCCATACCTCCCAGGTGTCGGCGTAAGTGACCGGCATCGGAACGCGCGCCTTGACGGTGCGGATCATGCCCGCCAGCGCGTCGGGTGCGATTTCGCCGCGCGACAGCGCCTCGCTGCCGACGACGACCGACCGCACAGTGTCGGGGAACCGGCGTGCAATCCCGCTGCCGACTTCGATCTGGTAACGCGTGCGTTCGGCGTCGCCGCTGACCGACAGGCCGAGCATCACCTTCAGGCCGAACTTGCGGGCGATATCGGGCACGCGGTCGAGGCCGTGCTCGACCGAATAAGTGCGCACGCATTCGGTCAGCTTCGAGAGCTCCGCCAGGTCCTCTTCGATTTGCCCGGACTCGAGCCGCGCCGCCGGGTTAAGCGCCGACTGCGTGCCGCGGAACGGCACGTAGGAAACGCACGGCAGTTTGTCGCCGACATTGATCGGCAGCGCCGGCATCTCCACCGGAACGCCCATTCGCCACCACGCCGCGACAACCGCCGCGGCCACCAATGTGAACAGACTGACAGCTTTGAGCATCCGCCAACCGGTGTCGCGACGGCCCTTGGCAATCGACTCGCGCCGCTGCAAGCTTGCGCCAGTTTAAACAAGATTGCGATGGCGGCTGGACAAAGCCCGCTGGTTCGGCCATTCCAGCAATGTCGGAGACGCGCCGTAAACAGCAGCCATTTCGGAATCCCAATTCGTTTCACAACGTCGGCGTCGGCCGATGCCACGTCGAGTATCGGTGCGGTCATGTCACTTAACCTGCGTATCCTGGTCCCCGCTGTTTGCGCCGTCATGCTGACGCTCACGGCCGCCCCGGCCCTTGCGCAGGCCGGGAACGGCAAGACCGCCGAAACCGCCGCACAAGAATCCGCGCGTCCTACGGACGAGCTTGCCGAGGCCGCGCGTGTGGTCAACGGACCTGCCGGCAATCCCGAATGCGTGTGGATCGGCCGGCGCGTGGTCGCCGCGCTCACGCGCGACGACACCGAAAACGCGTTCCGGCACCTCGAACTCTACGACCGTTTCGGCTGCCCCGGACCGCACATCCAGGCGTCGTTCCGCTGCGTGATCCGGCAGGGCGCCGCCGAACCGAACGCGCAACAGGCGCTCAACGGCCGCGTCCACGCCTGTTGGCTCAACCCGTCGGCGCCGCAGGCCTCCGCGGCCGCCGCCGCTCCGCCTGCATCGACGGGCAGCGCCAGCCGTTAGCGATCGGCCCCGCTCAGTCCCGCAACGCCGTCTCGACCAGCCTCACCCAGTAGGACGTCCCGACCGGGATGACCTCGTCGTTGAAGTCGTAGGCCGGGTGATGCAGGCCCGCGGTGTCGCCGTTGCCGACGAAGATGAAGGCGCCGGGCCGCGCCTCCAGCATGAACGAAAAATCTTCGGCGCCCATCACCGGAGGGGCCGCGGTGTCGACGCGGTCCTTGCCCACCACCTCGGCCGCAATCGACGCGGCGAACGCGGTCTGCTTGTCGTGGTTGCGCGTCACCGGGTAATCGCGCTTGTAGGTCAGCGTGGCCTTGGCGCCGTAGAGCTTGGCGGTCCCCTCCACCACCTCGCGCAACCGCTTCTCGACCAGATCGCGCGTCTCCGGCGTCAGGCTGCGCGCCGTGCCGCGCAGCTGCGCGGTCTGCGGAATGATGTTGTCGGCGGTCCCGGCGTGGAACTGGGTGATCGTAATGACGCTGGACTCCAGCGGATCGACGTTGCGTGCGACGATCGATTGAATCTGATTGATGAGCTGCGCGCCCACCAACACGGTGTCGACGCAAGTGTGCGGCCGCGCGGCGTGACCGCCGAGCCCTTCGAGGTCGATGTAGATGCGGTCGGCCGCCGCCATCATCGGGCCGGGCCGGATCGCGAAATCGCCGACCGGGAAACCGGGATAGTTGTGCATCCCGTAGACCTCCTCGATGGCGAAGCGGTCCATCAGCCCTTCCTTGACCATCTCGCGCGCGCCGCCGCCGCCTTCCTCGGCCGGCTGAAAGATCACGACAGCCGTGCCGGAGAAGTTGCGCGTCTCGGCAAGGTACTTCGCAGCGCCAAGGAGCATTGCCGTGTGCCCGTCGTGGCCGCAGGCGTGCATCTTGCCCGGCACCGTCGACTGGTATGGCGCGCCGGTTTCTTCCTTGATCGGCAGTGCGTCCATGTCGGCGCGCAGCCCGATGGTGCGCGTCGCCTGGCCGCGCTTGCCCTTGATCACGCCGACCACGCCGGTACGGCCGATGCCTGCGACCACCTGATCGCAGCCGAAGGCCTTGAGCTTCTCGGCCACGACGCCGGCCGTGCGGTCCACGTCGAACATCAGCTCGGGATGGCGGTGGATGTCCCGCCGCCACTCGGCGATTTCGGGATGCAGGTCGGCGACGCGATTGACGATCGGCATGGATTTCTCCTCGGAGCGCTGGCCGCGCCCGAACACGTCTTCCCGGCCCGGATGGCCTAGCAAATCGAAGCGCCAAGGCGAGGTCAACCGCGCCCGGCCCCGGCACGCGAAGGACACGCAAACTTGCGATTTTAGCTTGGAATGCCCCGCCCCATGGCCTAGATGTGCGGCCGGCCGGGCGCGTAGCTCAGTGGTAGAGCAACTGACTTTTAATCAGTAGGTCGATGGTTCGATCCCATCCGCGCTCACCAGCCGCATTCGGCCGCGTGGGCCCGCAAGGCCCGATTGGCCCCCCAAGAGACAGCCCCTCAATCCGGCGGAGGCCGGCGCCGGTCGCGGAACCGCCGCCGCGCCGCGCGCGGCTGCCAGCGCCAGACGGCGACTGCGACGATGGCGAGCGACAGCGTGAGATAGCGCATCGCGGCCTCGCCCGAATGGAGCTGGCCGACGAGCCCGTACAGCCAGAGCGCCGCCAAGAGCGCCAGAAGAGCAACGGTTCCCAAATGCATCGGTCGCACGCCACGTCCGCAACAGCTACGCACTCCTACCAGCGCCGCCCGCGGGCGGCAGGCCGATCGGGGCTTAACGTTACCCACTCCTGTGTGGCCGCCGCCGCGAATTCGATCAATGCAACTTTGGTGGCGTGCGGCGGCGATGCCGCAGGTCGGGTCCCTCTCGGATCGCCGCGTCGCCACACTCGGATTCCAAATTCCGAATCCCGCCAAAGCGTTGGGGCGATTCGCTCAGGCTTTGGATCGTGCGGCCGGTCACCGGAGTTTCATGGTTCGGTCCAGCTTAGGCCACAGAATCCGTGCAACGTCCGCGTGACGAGGGACGACGCTCCGGCCCGGCGCGCCGGTCAGCAGACAGGAGGACGAGCATGTCATTGCAAAATGCTACGCCCGCTTTGTTCGCGTTCGCCCGTTATTTCACGCGCCCGTTCTGCCCCCATTGCGGCAGCGAACAGATGGTCCCGGAGAGCAGCGAATTTGCCGGCCGGGGCCGCGTGCGCCACGCTTGGCACTGCGACGACTGCGGGCAGGACTTCTGCACCGACGTCGAACTGGGCAATGTGACGGTCTGACGGCGAATTGAGCCGACCTGCAACGCCGGACCGCCGAACGCGGACCGGCGTCTTGCCTTGCGCTCGCCTACCCGAGGGCGGCCTTCACGCGCGCTGCATCGAGCGGCAGGTCGCGCAGCCGCTTGCCGGTAGCATGCGCGACAGCGTTGCCGATGGCGGCGCCAGCAGGGCCCTGCGAACCCTCGCCGGAGCCGAGCGGACGCTCGTTCGGCCGGTTGATCAGTTCGACCGACACCTTCGGCACGTCGGGCATGGCCAGGATCGGATAGCCGCTCCAGTCGCGGGTCCGGATGCCGTTGCGGTCGAAGCGGACCTCTTCCAGCAGCGTCCAGCTCGCCGTCTGGACGATGCCGCCCTCGATCTGGTTTTTCAGGCCGTCGGGATTGATCACCAAGCCGGCGTCGGTCGCAGCCCAGGCCTCGCGCACCCGCACCTTGCCGCTCGCACGGTCGATCTCGACGTCGGCGATCACCGCGACGTAGCAGGCGAGGTTTTTGTATTTGGAGAAGGCGATGCCACGGCCGCGGCTCAGGCTGCCCTTTTCGCCGGGCTTCCAGTTGGCCATCGCCGCGACCTTCTCGATCACAGCTTTGGCGCGCGGGTCGGTCATGTGCGCGAGCCGGAACGCGACCGGATCGGCGCCGGCCGCCAGCGCCAGCTCGTCCATGAAGCACTCCGACGCCCAGACGTTCGAATAGGCGCCGAGCGTGCGCAGCGCGGACGCGCGCAACGGCATCTCCCCGACCAGATGGTTGACCACCCGCTGGCTCGGGAAGTCGTAGAGCGGCACCGCGTTGCGGTCGGAGCCGCCGCCAAATTGAATTGGTACGTTGGTCACCGAACCGTGCTTCTGCGCGTCGGCAACGTGCCAGCTCGCGAGCAGGTTGTTTCCCGCAGGATTGGCCGGCCGCATGCTATGGGTGTTGCTCCACAGCTCGTAGTCCCAGTGGACGATTTTGCCGCCGTCGAGCGCGCCCTTCACCTTCATCGACATGGCGCAGCCGTAGGGCGACCAGGCGAACTCGTCGTCGCGCATCCATTGCACGCGCACCGGCCGGCCGGGCGCGGCGCGCGCGAGCAGCGCCGCGTCGAGCGCGGCGTCGTCGGCGCCGTTGTGGCCGTAGCAGCCGGAGCCCTCGAAGTGGATGCAGCGGATCTGCGGCGGCGGCACCTTCAGCGCCTTGGCGAGATCGACGCGCAGCGGGAACATGCCCTGGCCGTGGCTCCAGACCGTGTACCGGCCGTCGGCGAACTGCGCCACCGCGCAGGACGGGCCGATCGAGGCGTGCGACATGTAGGGCTTGTTGTAGGTCGCCTCGATTACCTTGGCGCTGGCGAGCACCGTCGCTTTCTTCTCGCTCGACACCGTGGTCTGCGCCGGCCGCGAGCGCAGATGCTCGTAAAGCTTCGCAGGGTCCGGCAGCGTATCGCCGCCCGACCATTTCGCGCCGGCGATCAGTGCCGCGCGCGCCTTGACCGCGTTTTCCTCCCGCTCGGCGATCACGCCGAGGAACGAACCGTCGCGCACGACCGCCACGACGCCCGGCACGCGCCGCGCCGCGGCTTCGTCGACGCTTTCGAGCTTTGCGCCGTAGCGCGGCGGACGCACCACACGGCCGTGCAGCATTCCTGGCAGACGAAGGTCCTGCACATAGGCCGCGCCGCCCATGACCTTGGCGGGAATGTCGAGCCGCGGAATCGATTTGCCGACGATCTTGTGCTCGGAGGCCGGCTTGGGCCGCACCTTCGCGCTCGCCTCGCGCTTCAGGTTGGCCTCGGCGGCAAGCTCGCCGTAGGTGACGCGCTTTCCGTCCGGTGCGCTGATGACGCCGTCGGCGACCTTGAGCGCGGCGGCGTCGGCGCCAAGCTTCTTCGCCGCAAGCTCGATCAGGATCGCGCGCGCTTCCGCGCCCGCGAGCCGCAGCGCCACGCCGCTGTTCTCGATCGACTGGCTGCCGAAGGTGAAGCCTTCGTTGGGCGAGCGGCTGGTGTCGACCTGGGTAATGGTGACGCGCGACAGCGGCAGGTCGAGCTCTTCGGCCGCGATCTGCCACAGCGCGGTCAGGATGCCCTGCCCGAGTTCGACCTTGCCGGTGTGGACCGTGGCGGTGCCGTCGGCGTTGATCCTGATCCAGGCGTCGAGCAACCGGTTGTTGTTGAGGCTTCCGGGCAACCGCGCGGCGGCGGCCTGCGCCAGCACCTCGGCCGGCAACAGCGAGAAGGCCAGCACGATGCCGCCTGCGCCCTTGTTGAAACCGCGGCGCGTGAGGGTCGGAGCGTTCATGGTCAGGTCCTCCCCATTTCCTTGGCGGCGCGCAGGATTGCGGCGACGATGCGGTTGTGGGTGCCGCAGCGGCACAGGTTTCCGGCAAGCGCATCGCGCACGTCGGCCTCGCTGACGCGCGCCTTCCGGTCGAGCAGCTCTTTCGCCGACATGATCATGCCGTTGATGCAATAGCCGCACTGCACCGCCTGCTCGTCGATGAAGGCCTTCTGCAGCGGGTGTGGCTTCTGCGCCGTGCCGAGGCCCTCGATGGTCGTGATCTCGGCGCCGCCGAGCGTGCCAATCTGCGTGACGCAGGAACGCACGGGCTTGCCGTCGACCATGACTGTGCAGGCGCCGCACTGCGCAAGCCCGCAGCCGAACTTGGCTCCGTTGAGCTGAAGATCGTTGCGCAGAACGTAAAGCAGCGGCGTGTCCGGCTCGGCCGGAACGCTCCGGCTCGAACCGTTGACCTTGAGATTGATGGCCATGGCGGCGGACCTCCCCGAGCGTGAATGGCGGCGGCGCTTTGCGCGCCTTGTTATTTGGAAGCGTTTTATTTTGCGCCCGCGCCGGGCGGCCGTCGAGTGGGGCGCGGTACGAAACTACCCGCGCGGCGGCAGGTCGCCGCGCGCCCAGCCTTCGCGCGTCGCTGCACGAAATCCTTCGAACGCGCCCTGCTCGATCGCAGCGCGCATGCCCGCCATCAGCGTCTGGTAATAGGCGACGTTCATTTCCGACAGCAGGATCGCACCCAGCATCTCGTTGACCCGCACGAGATGATGCAGATAGGCGCGCGAATAGGTCCGCGCCGCCGGATGCGGGCACTCCGGATCGAGCGGCCGCGGATCGTCGGCATGACGGGCGTTCTTGAGGTTGAGCGCGCCGAAGCGTGTGAAGGCATGGCCGTGACGGCCGTTGCGGGTCGGCATCACGCAATCGAACATATCCATGCCGCGCGCGACCGCCTCCAGCAGATCGTCGGGCGTGCCGACGCCCATCAGGTAGCGCGGCCTGTCGGCGGGAAGCTGCGGCGCGGTGTCGGCGACCACCCGCAGCATGGTCTCCTGCGGCTCGCCGACCGCGAGTCCGCCGATGGCGTAGCCGGGAAATCCGATATCGGCCAATCCGCGTGCGCTCTGTGCCCGCAAAGCGCCATCGTCGCCGCCCTGAACGATGCCGAACAGCGCACGCCCCGGCGGCGAGCCCTCGAATGCGCGCTTGCAGCGCTCGGCCCACTTCAGCGACAGGATCATCGCGCGTTCAAGCTCCGCGCGCTCGTTCGGCAACTTGATGCACTCGTCGAGCTGCATGGCAATGTCGGCGCCGAGCAGGGTCTGGATCTCGATTGCGCGTTCCGGCGTCAGCTCCACCGTTGCGCCGTCGACATGGGAGCGGAAGGTCACGCCCCCGTCGTCGATCTTGCGAAGCTGCGACAGCGACATGACCTGGAAGCCGCCGGAGTCGGTGAGGATCGGCCGCGGCCAGTTCATGAATGTGTGCAGCCCGCCGAGCGCCGCGATCCGCTCCGCGCCCGGCCGCAGCATCAGGTGATAGGTGTTGCCCAGCAGGATTTCAGCGCCGGTTCCGCGCACCTGCTCGACCGTCAGCCCTTTCACCGTCGCCTGGGTGCCGACGGGCATGAACGCCGGCGTCTGCACCGTTCCATGCGGCGTGACGACTTCGCCTCGGCGCGATGCGCCGTCGGTCGCGATCAGGCGGAAGGAGAAGGAGTCGGTCATCGGGTTCGGAACAGCAGGCAAGCATCGCCGTAGGAATAGAACCTATACCCTGCCGCGATCGCATGCGCGTAGGCGTGCTTCATCGTATCGAGTCCGCAGAACGCCGATACCAGCATGAACAAAGTCGAGCGCGGCAGGTGGAAGTTGGTCAGCATCGCGTCCACCGCCTTGAAACGGTAGCCCGGCACAATGAACAGCGCAGTGTCCCCCGACCACGGCCCGATCGTTCCATCGTCCGCCGTGGCGCTCTCCAGCGTCCGCAGCGCCGTCGATCCGACCGCCACGATCCGGCCGCCGCGCGCGCGGACTGCGTTCAGCGCCGCGGCAGTCTCGTCGCCGACGGTCGCAAACTCCGAATGCATCTTGTGGCCTTCAGTGTCGTCAGCCTTCACCGGCAGGAACGTGCCCGGCCCGACATGCAGCGTCACTTTGTGTAGCGCCACACCGCGCGCCGTCAGCCGCTCCAGCAGCGCCGGGGTGAAATGCAGACCCGCGGTCGGAGCGGCCACCGAGCCCTCCTCGCGCGCGAACAGCGTCTGGTAATCCTCGCGGTCGCGCTCGTCGGGCGCGCGCTTGCCGGCGATATAGGGCGGCAGCGGCATGTCGCCGCGCTCTGCGATCGCCTGGTCGAGGACCGCGCCGTGAAACGCAAACGACAGCGTCAGTTCGCCGCCCTCGCCCTTCTCCTCCACATTGGCGTCGAGTTGGCCGAGGAAGCACACCCTGCCCTCGTCGCCGAAGCGCATGGTGTCGCCGGGCTCAAGCCGCTTTGCCGGCCGCACGAAAGCGCGCCAGCGCGAGCCGTCGATGCGGCGGATCAGCGTCGCCTCGATCTTCGGCTCCGCGCCGCGGCCGATCCGGCGGCCCACGAGACGCGCGGCGATCACCTTGCTGTCGTTGACCACCAGCGCGTCGCCGGCGCGAAGCAGGTCCGGCAGGTCGCGGACCGTCCGGTCCTCTAGCTCCGGCGCGCCGCCGGGCCGCACGACCAGAAGCCGCGCCGCGTCGCGCGGCGAGACGGGCCTGAGCGCGATGCGCTCGGGCGGCAGTTCGAAGTCGAACAGGTCGGTGCGCATGGAACGGCAGACACGCTTGCAAGGCAACGGGTTACCCTAGCTTGCGAGGCAAGAGAATGTCGCCAACTGGCATTGCACAACCCGTACTTGTATTGAATGATGATGACTTCCGTTGCCGGGTCAACAAATCCAATTGGGCGCACCATGTCCGACGACAATATTCCGCCAAGGCCGAATGCTGGCGCCATTCCGATGCGCCAAGCGGATTCCGGTGCGTTGCCACCGCATCCCTTGGACAAGCGATGGTTTGCTCACGTCGACGGGAAGAATTACGGCCCCTACACGGGGCATGAAGTCAAACGCATGGTCGCTGAGGGACAAGTTCAAGAATCGGATTTCCTGTGCCAGGAGGGTGGAACTGCGTGGGTGCAGGCAAAGAACGAACCATTGCTTGGCGCGTTGTTTCGGTCGCAACCTAAGCAACCGCAAGTTTCTACGGTCACAACCGGTGGCGGTACCATTGTTCAGGTGACCAACAATATTCCAAACAACGCCGCAAACCTTGCCGGCGCTGCGCTCCTGTTGAGTGGTGATGCCGCTCCGAAATCGCCGGGAATCGCTCTCCTGTTATCGCTGCTAATTTGTGGCGTCGGACAAATGTACAACGGCCAGAGATGGTCCCGGTTTCCGGGACAGTTTGGCGGCTTGGCTAAGATGGATTCTGGGTTTGATTACGCCGCCAATTTTTCTGGCTCCATGTCGATATCAT
>VGEP01000027.1 GCA_016869215.1 Alphaproteobacteria bacterium
CGCGTCGGCGACCCGCCACTCCAGCCGCGCCTTGGGGCCCGCGACCTCGCGCAGCGCGTCCTCGTGGTCGAACCAGAAGCCGCCGCCGTAGAGCCGCAGCTCGTGCTTATCCGATGTCCACGGCAGCCGCACGCCGATCTCGGCGTCGAGGCCGTAGAGCGGCACTTCGAAGCCGCCGGTCATGACAATCTGCGGGCCGGAAAGCTGCACCTCGGCGAGGCTGCCGCCCGGCGCGGGCGCCGACAGCGGCACATAGCCGTTGAGGCGGACGTCCCAGACCGGGTGCAGCGCTTCCAGGCCGAACGCGGCCTGGCGGAACAGGCTGCCGGTCGTCGTGCGCCGCACGTCGTAGCCGGCCCAGGCGCCGAGGTTCCAGCCGTTGGGCAGCATGTGGCGGAAGCCGAGCGCGAAGTTGCCTTCGGCGACGCTCTCCTCGAACAGCTTGCCGCGCAGGTCGGCGAACAAAAGGCTGGTGCGGCTCTGCCACAGCGGCAGCCAGAGCGTCGACTCCGCCCGCGAACGCTCGCTCGACCAGACGCCGCCGGCCTCGATCCAGGGTCCCCAGGCGGAGGCGACGACCGCGGCCGGGGAAGGTGCCTTGGCCGAAGCGCCGGCCGGCGCGGCCCCGAGCGCAGCAACAAGCGCCAGCGCCAGCGCGGCGGCATCACCCACACCCGGCGATTCAAACCGTCGCCCCATGCCGTCCCCCAGACATGCGACAAGCCGTCACCGGCAGCGCAGGCGCGGGCCGGTGTTATCTAATTATCCAAAGCGTCGGCGAGACACGGGGGCCGCTCAAGTCTCGCGTTATATGCGCGATTGCGCAGGAAATCGCATAGTTTCGGGCGAACAGCTTTGTGCGACGGCGCCCCTGCAATTTCGAGCAGCCAACGGCCAGGAGGGGACCCGGCAATGGCGAAGCAGGCACCGCAGAGAGCCATCGAATGGATCCTGCGCGAGGGCACGGCCGAGCAGGCGGTGCCGGCGAGCGCCCGCATGACGTTCGACGACGAGCACTGGTCGGCGTCGATCGAGCGCGTCGACATCGGCGAAGGGCTGCGGGTCTATCTCACCCGCGCGGAGGTTCGACGTGGGCTGAGCCTCGAGCCGGCCCAGATGGTCCCCGGTCCCTGGCTGTCCAGCAGCGTCGCCGTCAAGGGGCGCATCGCCGTGACGTTCGTCGACGACGCACGCTTCTCTTTAAGCCCCGCCCGCTCGATGATCTTCCGCCCCATGGACGGCCGGGCGCGGTTTGCGCCCGCACCGCGCCAGTTGCTGCGCATGTCGGGCTACATCATGAGCGCAGAGCGAATCGCAAGCCATTGCGACGGCGACGTCCCGGCCCGCCTTAAGCCGCTGCTACAGCCCGAGGTCGGCCGGACCCAGATCGTCGGCGTGCCCGTGACCGCGCTGCTCAAGCGCGTGGCGACTCGCATGCTGTCGGAGCAGATCACCGGCGTTCTCCGCCGCGCCTGGCTGGAAGGACTGGCGTTGCAGATGTTCGCGGTCCAGAGCGCGCTTGGCGCGCCGGCGCCGCGCCCGCTCGCCGCGGCCGAGCGCGCCCGGATCGAGGAGGCGCGCGAGCGGCTGCTCGCCGACATGCGCAACCCGCCGACCGCAGCCGAGCTTGCCGCCGCGGTCGGCCTGGGCGAGACCCGCCTCGGCGCGGGTTTCAAGGAGATGTTCGGAGCGACTTTGTTCGAGACGCTGCGCAACGAGCGGCTGGAACACGCGCGCGCCGTGCTCGAAGCGCAGGCGCTGCCGATGAAGGTGGTGGCCGAACGCGTCGGCTACCGGCACGTCACCAACTTCATCAACGCGTTTACGGCGCGCTACGGCACGCCCCCCGGAGTGTTCGCGCGCGGCCGGGCGGCGGCGAAGGAGCACCTGGCAAGCGCAAAGCGGCGCGGCAAATTCGGGCTACCTCCCCCTGAAAGGGGAAGGTGACCGAGCCCGTAGCGGCGCTCGGTTCCAACTCGCCGGATCGCACCCTACGACAACAGCGGCGACCAGGCCGGGTCCGAAGCGAACCCCGGCGTCTGCACCCGCTGCTCGTTCCGCCCGGTGATGTCCACCGTATAAAGCGAAGGCCCGGCGCTGCCGCTGGCCTCGCGGAAGAACATGATGATCCGTCCGTTGGGCGAGAACGTCGGGCCCTCGTTGTGGAAGCCTTCGGTCAGCATGCGCTCGCCGGAGCCGTCCGGCCGCATGGTGCCGATGCCGAACTGGCCGCGGCCGATCTTGGTGAAGGCGATGGCGTCGCCGCGCGGCGACCACACCGGCGTCGAGAACGAGCCTTCGCCGAAGCTGATGCGCTGCGCCGTTCCGCCGCTCGCGCTCATGACGTAGATCTGCTGCGAGCCGCCGCGGTCGCTCTCGAAGCAGATGCGCGTGCCGTCCGGCGAGTAGGACGGCGCGGTGTCGATCGCCGGCGTATCGGTGAGCCGCGTCGTCACCTTGGAGCGCAGGTCGAGCACGTAGAGATTGGCGTTGCGGCCCTGCTGCAGGCTCATGATCACGCGCTGGCCGTCGGGCGAGAACCGCGGCGCGAAGCTCATGCCGGGGAAGTTGCCGACCACCTCGCGCTGGCCGGTCTCGATGTTGAGCAGGAACACGCGCGGCTCGCTCTGGCCGAACGACATGTAGGTGATTTCCTGGGTCGACGGCGAAAACCGCGGGGTGAGCACCAGATCGTCGCCGCGCGTCAGGTAGCGCACGTTGGCGCCATCCTGATCCATGATGGCCAGCCGCTTGATGCGGCGCTCTTTCGGGCCGGACTCGTCGACGAATACCACGCGGCTGTCGAAGTAGCCCTTCTCGCCGGTGAGCCGCTGGTAGATCGCGTCCGAGATGATGTGGGCGATGCGGCGCCAATTGTCCGGCACGGTGAAATACTGCTGGCCTGCGAGCTGCTGGCCCGCGAACACATCCCACAGCCGGAATTCCGCCTTCAGCCGTCCGTCCGACTGCCGCGTCATGCGGCCGGTCACCAGCGCCTGGGCGTTGATCGTGCGCCAGTCGGCGAAGCGCGGCACGGTATCGATGTTCGAAACGCGCTCGATGAAGGCCGCGGGATCGATCGGCACGAACAGGCCGCAGCGCCGCAGGTTTGCGGTGATGACCGAGCTCACGTTGCGCGCGACCTCGGAATCGCCGGGCGTGCCGCCGACGAAGTCCGGCAGCGCGATCGGCATCGGCTGCACGGTGCCCTGCGTCACGTCGAGCTGTACCACCGCGCGGGCGCTTTGCACCGGCAGCGCAAGCGCACCGGCGGCGGCTCCCGCTCCGATGAGCAGCCTGCGGCGGTCAAGGACGCCGTAAGGGGGGAGAATATCGGGGTCGCGCATGGTGATTCTCGTTTGCCAAATCGGCGCGGTCAGCCGTTGTACATGTCGCGAGGATCGAAGGTTATCTCGATTTCCTTCCAGGCCTCGTAGGTCGACGGCGACAGCATGTTGAACGGCTGCCCGCGGAACAGCGCGCGGATGGCGTTGTCGCGGGCGGTTTCGAATATGGTGCCGCGCCCGCTGGTCAGCACGATCGGCGGGCCGGCGAGGCGGCCGTCGCGGCCGAGCTTGATGCGGATACGCACCACCAGCTCCTGCGGATTCTGCACTCCGGCCGGCGGATTCCACAATTGCATCAGGCGCGCGCGCATCGCGTCGAGCTCGCTCTGCGAAATCTTCGACGCGCTGCCGCTGCTCGTGCCGAGCGACGGCATCGGCACAACCGCCTCGCCGGTTACGGCCTGGCGCTGCGGATCGCGCTTGTCGAGCAGCGCCGCGATCTGCATCGGGTCGAATTTCGGCTGCGGCTTCTGCTGTTGCTGCTTCTGCTGCTTCGCCTTGGCGCGCTCCTCGGCGCGCTTCTTCGCCTCTTCCTTCTTGAGGGTCTCGGCGATCGGATCGGTCTTGGGCGGCGGCTTCTTCTCTGGCTTGGCCTCGGCCGGGCGGGGCTCCGGAAGCGGCGGCTCGGCGGCCGCGGTCTTGACCTCGCGCTTCTCGCTGATCTTGGCCGACGTGTCGTCGACCGTCCTCGGCTCGGCCACCTTCTCCACCAGTTGCTTGGATTCCTCCACCTTGGGCGCGTTCTTGACGCCTTTGGTCAGCTCGGAAAATTCCTTGGTGGAAATGATATCGACCGGCAACGAATCCGTCGGCCGCGCCTCGAGCGGACGCGCGTTGAAGGAGATCAGCCCCCACAACAACAGGCCCGCATGCGCCAGCGCCGATATGGTCAAACCGGTTTTCATTTCCGGACGCTTCACGACCCCTGCTCAACCTCCGTCACCAGAGCGACCCTTCGGAAGCCCGCAGCGGAGAGCCGTCCCATCACCTTCATCACCGTACCATAATCCACCGCGCGGTCGCCGCGCACGTAGATGCGCTCGTCGTTGCCGCCGCGCGCTTCGGTAATCGCCTTCAGCCTGGGCACCAGTTCGTCGATGCTGATTTGGGAATCCTGAAGGAATACCTGACCCTTGGTGTTGACCGACACGGCCAACGGCTCCTTGTCGGCCTGATCGAGGCTCGCGGCCTGCGTCTGTGGAAGATCGATCGGCACGCCGACGGTGAGCAGCGGCGCCGACACCATGAAGATGATCAGCAGCACCAGCATCACGTCGACCATCGGGGTGACGTTGATCTCGCTCATCACCGGGCTGCGCCTGTGCCGGCGTTTGCCGAACACTCCGGAATGTGCGCCGCCGCTGACACCCATGGCTATCCCCGCGTCAAGCGCGCTCGTCGATCTGCCGCGACAGAATCGCGGCGAACTCGTCGGCGAAGCCCTCCAGGCGCTGGGCCTGCTTGTTCACCTCGGACACGAACTTGTTGTAGAAAATCGTCGCCGGTATGGCCGCAATCAGGCCGATCGCGGTCGCAAACAGCGCCTCTGCAATGCCGGGAGCGACCACCGCAAGCGATGTGTTCTTCGAGGCTGCGATCGACTGGAAGCTCGTCATGATGCCCCACACCGTACCGAACAGGCCGATGAACGGGCCGGCGGAACCGACGGTGGCGAGCACCAGCAGACGCCGCTCCAGGCGCTCGATCTCGCGCGCGATGGTAACGTCCATGACCTTTTCGATACGGGTCTGAAGGCCCGCGAAGGTACGGCTCTTGCTCTCGAAACTGCGTTTCCATTCGCGCATGGCGGCGACAAACAGCGCCGCCATCGAATGCACCGGCCGAGACGACAGCGAGCCGTAAAGTTCTTCAAGCGACTGGCCCGACCAGAACGCCTGCTCGAAGCGGTCCATCGCCTTGCGCGTGCGTCCGAACAGCATGAGCTTGTCGATGACGATCGCCCACACCCACACCGAAGCGACCAGCAGGCCGAGCATCACCGACTTGACGACCCAGTGCGCCTGCCAGAACAGCGCGAACAGCGACAGGTCGGAGGATGTGAGTGGCAGCGCCGCCTGCGCCACGTCGCCAGGATTCATCGCCTACGTCCCTCCGAGCCACCGCCTTGCGCCGACACCGGATGGCGCAAGCCCGCCCGATCGTCGCCGCCCGCAACCGGAACGTTGCCTCGCGGCCCCCAAAATGCCGATGCGCCGGCCCGCGATGCGGTCCGTACCGACGATCGGATTTCGCAAGTGCTTCAAGCCGTCCACCACCGGCCGGGGCCTGAAAATCCCGCGAAAATTGACCAAACTGAGGCACCGTACCGGTCAGCCGGTCCTAGCCAGCGTTATTTGGGTTAAGGGACGGTTACTGCGCGCCGGTTTTCGCCGCGGACGGGCCCTCGCCGGCCTTCATCGCCTCCCACAGCGCCTTGGGAATCGGCCGCGCGCGGTCGCCGGAAATGAACGCCACCTGGACGTCGGCCTCCACCAACAATTCACCGCCGCGCCGCACCTCTTGATGCAAAACCACCGAAGCACCCTTTATTTCCTTCGGTGCGGTGACGATGTCGAGCACGTCGTCCATGCGGGCGGGCCTGCGGAACTGGATGGTCATGGCGCGGACGACAAACGCAAAGCCCGGCGCCTCGCGTTGCGCCTCCTCGAACAGCGCGCGCTGGTCGGCACCGAGCAGCCGCAGGTAGTTGCTGCGGCCGCGCTCCATGAACCGCAGATAGCTCGCGTGATAGACGATGCCGGTGAAGTCGGTGTCCTCGTAATAGACCCGCACCGGCTGTCGGTGCCCGCCGGCGCGGATTTCGCCGTCGAGAGCGGCCGCGTTCGATTGTGTATCCGGCATTCGATTCCCGTTCGGCACGCCGCGTTCCGTCGCGTTAGGTAGCATCATCGGGGGACCCGTCGCGAGGCTTTCCCGCAGCCGGACAACCGGTTGACACACATCAATGTTCCAGGGGATCAGGATTGCTTGATGGAAACACCATGAGCGCCAGCTCCGAAACTGCCGGAACGCGCCTGCCAAGCCTGACCGGCACGCTTTCGGAAGGGCGGCTTCGGCTCATCGCCTCGGGGCCGTGGATCTCGGTGCATGCCGAAACGCTGGAGCGGCAGGTCGAGGCGGTCGCCGCCGACATCGCGAAAGCGGGCAAGACGACGATCGACATCGAGGCCGTCGACGAACTCGACACGCTCGGCGCCTGGCTGCTGGAGCGCACGATCCGGGCCGGCAGCGGCGCAGGCCGCGAGGCGGCGTTCGCGGAACTGCCCCAGCGCTATCGCGGATTGCTCGAAGAGGTCACGCAGGTCAACCGGCGCCCCGCGGCGGAGGTCCAAAAACCGAACGCCCTGATCGATGCGCTCGAGCGGATTGGCCGCGCCACGGCGCAATTCAGGGACAGCGCCCAAACCTTCCTCGAAATGCTCGGCGCACTGAGCGCCGCCGTGGTGCGTGTGCTGCTCAATCCGCGCCGGTTCCGGCTGACCTCGGCGGTCTATCAACTCTTCCGCGTCGGCTGGCAGGCGGTGCCGATCATCGTTCTGATCACCTTCCTGATCGGCTGCATCATCTCGCAGCAGGGCTTCTTCCATTTCCGAAAATTCGGCGCCGACGCCTATGTCGTCGACATGCTCGGCATCCTGTTCCTGCGCGAGATCGGCGTGCTGATCGTGGCGATCATGGTCGCCGGCCGCTCCGGCTCGTCCTACACGGCCGAACTCGGCTCGATGAAGATGCGCGAGGAGATCGACGCACTGCGCACCATGGGATTCGACCCGGTCGAGGTTCTGGTGCTGCCGCGCGTGATCGCGCTGGTCATCGCGCTGCCGCTTCTGACCTTCATCGGCTCGATGGCGGCACTCTACGGCGGCGGGCTGGTGGCATGGTTTTACGGCGACATGAACCCGTCGATCTTCATCGCGCGCCTGCACGAGGCGGTGTCGGTCACCTCGTTCAAGGTCGGCATGATCAAGGCGCCGTTCATGGCGCTGGTCATCGGCGTCGTTGCGGCGAGCGAAGGGCTCAAGGTCAAGGGCAGCGCGGAGTCGCTCGGCCTGCAGACCACGACCTCGGTGGTGAAGTCGATCTTCCTCGTGATCGTGCTCGACGGGCTGTTCGCCATGTTCTTCGCTTCGATCGGATGGTGAGCGATGGACGCCGGCACAGACAACGTTGCCATCCGCGTGCGCGGCCTCGTGGTCGGATTCGGCCGTCAGGTCGTGCTCGACCGCCTCGACCTCGACGTACGGCGCGGCGAAATCCTCGGCTTCGTCGGCGCTTCCGGCAGCGGCAAGTCGGTGCTGATGCGCACGATCATCGGCCTCTTGCCCAAGCGGTCCGGCACCATCCAGGTCGCCGGGATGAACCGCGACACGGCGACACTCGAAGAAATCCGCGCCATCGGCCGCCACTGGGGCATCCTGTTCCAGCAAGGCGCGCTGTTCTCCTCGCTGACGGTGCGTCAGAACGTCCAGTTTCCGATGCGGGAGAACTTGGTCATCTCGCAACGGCTGATGGACGAGATGGCGATGGCGAAGCTCGAAATGGTCGGGCTCAGCCCCGACGACGCCGAGAAATTTCCCTCGCAGCTCTCCGGCGGGATGACCAAGCGCGTGGCGCTGGCGCGGGCGCTCGCGCTCGATCCGGAAATCCTGTTCCTCGACGAGCCGACGTCCGGGCTCGACCCGATCTCCGGCGGCGAATTCGACTCGCTGATCAAGACGCTTCAGCGCACGCTCGGCTTCACCGTCTTCATGGTCACCCACGATCTCGACAGCCTGCACACCGTCTGCGACCGCATCGCGGTGCTGGCCGACGGCAAGATCGTGGTGGTGGGACCGATGTCCGCCGTGCTCGCATCCGAGCATCCCTGGGTCAAAGCCTATTTCCGCGGGAAACGAACCCGCGTTCATGCGGCCATGCCGAATTGAGGTTGCACCGATGGAAACCCGAGCCCCCTACGTCCTGATCGGCGCCTTCGTCCTCGCCGTCGCCGCAGCCGTGTTCGGTTTCGTGTATTGGCTCAGCAATGTCGGAGGACTCGGCGAACGCACCCCCTATCGCGTGCAGTTCGAGAACTCGGTGTCCGGCATGCTGGTCGGCGCGGCCGTGCTGTTCAACGGCATCCGCGTCGGCGAGGTGACGAGCCTGGACCTCGATCCGGAGCACCCGAGCCGCATCGTCGCCACCGTCGCGGTCGCGACCGGCACCCCGGTGCGCGCCGACACCAAGGCCGGAATCGACTTCCAGGGCATCAGCGGCGTCGCGGTGGTCACGCTGAACGGCGGCGATCCCAAGGCGCCCCGGCTCGTCTCGACCGACGGCAAGCCGCCGGTGATCGCGGCCGATCCGATGGCCTGGCAGACCATGACGCAGGCGGCGCGCACCGTGCTGCAGCGGCTCGACAACATTCTCGCGGAGAACCAGACCGCCTTCAAGACCGCGATCGCCAACATCAGCACCTTCGCCGAGGCGCTGGGCCGCAATTCGGCGCGCATCGACGGCATCGTCGTCGGGCTCGAGCGCATGACCGGCGGCGGCGCAGCCGCGGCGGCCGCGGCGGTCTACGACCTCACCGCGCCGCGCGAATTCCCCCCGCTCGGCAAGGCGCCGCCGAAGGCGCAGCTTGGCGTCGGCGATCCGACTGCGGTGCTGATGCTGGACAGCCAGCGCATCGTGGTGCGGCCCGATGCGCCCAAGGACGCCAGCTTCGCCGACGCCAAGTGGAGCGACAACGTTCCCAAGCTCGTGCAGTCGAAGCTGATCCAGGCGATCGAGAACTCGAACTATTTCACCGCGGTAGGGCGGCAGTCGGATGGGCTGACCAATGACTTTCAGCTCGCGATCGACGTCCGTACGTTTCAGATCTCGACCAGGCCCTCGGTCCGAGCCGAGGTCGAGCTGTCGGCCAAGATCGTCGGCGACAACGGCCGCATCGTTGCGTCGCGCGTGTTCCGCAACACCGTGCCGACCGAGGTCACGGACGCGGCCGCCGCGGCCGCAGCCCTCGACCGCGCGTTCGGGCAGGCTGCGGCGGAACTGGTCGCCTGGGCGGCGCAGGCGATCTGAGAAGCAGGCGCTTCAGCGCCACGGCACGTCCTTCTCCATCGCCGCCTCCCAGTTGCGGCCGTCGAAACGCTTGGGCTCGATCCCGAGCGTGTCGAAGTCGTCCAGGCAGCAGGCGTTGACGTCGATTTTGTCCGGATCGGAACGCGGAATGTAGAATGGGTGGATACCGCACACCTTGCAGAAGCGATGCTTGGCGACCCTGGTGTTGAATTCATAGGTCGCAAGGTCGTCCTTGCCGCTCAGCAGTTCGAACCGCTCGCGCGGCACAATCAGATGCCAGATGCCCTTCTTGGTGCAAATCGAGCAGTTGCAGACGGTAACGCCGTCAAGTTCGGCGGTGACCCGGAACCGGATGCGCCCACAGTGACATCCCCCTTCCATCGTTCGCATCCGTCCTCCTCACACTGCCTCGCTTTACCAGCGCTTGCCTTGCACGATCGCGTCCAGGCGCGCCCTCACGTCGTCCGATTTGCTCGAATACCACACGCCGCCGAGCAGATCGCGAAACTTTTCATTGGCGGCCGCCTCGCGCTCGACGCGCTCGATGGTGTCGTCCTCGATGGTGTCCTGCAGCAGCCCCGCCGCCAGCACCGCCAGTAGCATCGGGTTGGTCTCGATCTTGAGGATTTCCAGCACCAGATCGAGGGCAAGCTCCCGCTCTTCGCTCTTCAGTTCGAGCTCCAAACTCGACAGGTTGTGCCAGTTGTTGTCACGGTCTTTGTCGGGCTTCGATTGCTGCTCGACCCAAACCCGCGCCAGTTGCGACATCGTCAGCTCGTCGAAGTCGATCTCGTGCTCTGGATTGTCGCGGGCCTCTTTGTCTGCGTCCCAGGTCTCCTTGTCGGCGAGCTTCTCCAGCCGGGCCTTGACGGCCAAGTCGGAGCACCACCAGGCGGACCCGCCGAGCAGCCACCGGAGGCCTGCATTCCCGCGCGCCTCGGACTCGATGCGGTCGATCATGTCGGCACCGTGGCCGTAAACGAGCGTCGTCATCAGCCGGTTGTTGAGCTGCATGCGCACCGACTTGTCGGTCTCGGACGTCAGCACCGCGAGAACCAGATCGAAGGCGCGCTCGGGCGCTTCGTGCGGCAGGTCATCGAAATACCGCGTGGCCGCCCAGCTGCCCTCGGTCACGTCGCGCGGTCCGATCCGCTCCAGCGCGCACCACAGCGATGCAAGCTCCGCCATCGGCATGGCGTCGAAGACCCGCTTCGCCTCCTCCGGCGTTCCGGGTCCCGGGATCGCCTTGGTCGCGAGCGATTTTGCTTCTTCGATTAAGTCCACGGCACGGTCCTCCCGCAGCCGGACGCGTTGCCTGCGTCGCCCGGCGGTTCGATTGTATTGTTGGTATCGCGAGAGGCGCGGCGGGTTCACGAGACCCAGCGATTGCGCATGATCTCGTCCGAAAACCGGGACCCACTTTTCGGGATCATGCTCTGGCGTCAGTCGTCATCCTGCGCGAACAGGCCGAACTGGGACGGGTCGCGCGTGGGCTCCGCCAGCCCCAGGTGCCGGAAGGCCGCGGCGGTGATCAGCCGCCCGCGCGGCGTGCGCTGGAGCAAGCCGCGCTGGATCAGGAACGGTTCGATGATTTCCTCGATGGCGTCGCGCGGCTCCGACAGGGCGGCGGCTAGCGTCTCGACGCCGACCGGCCCGCCGCCGTAGTGCTCGGCAATGGTCGTCAGGTAACGCCGGTCCATGGCGTCGAGGCCCGCGGCGTCGACTTCGAGCTCCAAGAGCGCGCGGTCGGCGAGCTTGCGGTCGACCGTGTCGGCCTTGTCGACATGGGCGAAGTCGCGCACGCGGCGCAGAAGCCTGCCGGCAATGCGCGGCGTCCCGCGCGAGCGCCGCGCGATCTCGTTGGCACCGTCCGGCGACATGCCGATGCCGAGCACGCGCGCGCCGCGGTTGACGATCAGCTCCAGCTCCGGCTCGGTGTAGAAATTGAGCCGTACCGGAATGCCAAAGCGGTCGCGCAGCGGATTGGTGAGGAGCCCCGCGCGCGTCGTTGCGCCGACCAGCGTGAACTTGGCGAGGTCGATCTTGACCGAGCGCGCCGCCGGCCCCTCGCCGATGATGAGGTCGAGCTGGAAGTCCTCCATCGCGGGATAAAGCACCTCCTCCACCGCCGGATTGAGCCGGTGGATTTCGTCGATAAAGAGCACGTCGCGCTCTTCCAGATTGGTGAGCAGCGCCGCGAGGTCGCCGGCCTTGGCGATGATCGGCCCCGACGTGGCGCGGAAGTTGACGCCCAGTTCGCGCGCGACGATCTGCGCCAGCGTGGTCTTGCCGAGGCCCGGAGGACCGACGAACAGCACGTGGTCGAGCGCTTCCTTGCGTGCGCGCGCGGCCTCGATGAACACCGACAGGTTGGCGCGCGCCTGCTGCTGGCCGACGAACTCGGAAAGCCGCTGCGGGCGCAGCGAGGCTTCCGCGGTGTCCTCCTCGCGGCGTTCGGCGGTGACGAGGCGTCGGGGCGTGGTGGCCAAGCGTCAGGCTCCTCGGTCGCGATTGTACTTGTTCGGGAGCAATTCGCTAATCGCGGCGACCTCCGGGCCACCCGACCCCGGCACGATGACGCGCGCGTCGCGATCGTAATCCCAGATCAGTTCGCGGCAGGCGCCGCAGGGCGACACCACCGAGATAGCGCGGCCCTGCTCTTCTGGCGCGGGGTGGCGAACCGCGACCACGGTGTCGATGCCGGTCTCGCCCGTAACCGTAATCGCCTGGCCGAGCGCCACCGCCTCGGCGCAGACCGCCATGCGGCCGAGATAGGCGTCGAGGCTGACCCCGGTGAAAATCTTGCCCGAGCGGGTGCGCAGCGCCGCGCCCACTTCCTGCCAGTCGAATCGGTAGCGGCGGCGGATCGCTTCGCGCGCGGCTTCGATCAGTTCGCGGTCGGCTTGGGCCAGGCTCACTTGCTCAACTCCTTGAGCCCCTGCCGGATCAATTGCGCCGTCCCCGCGCTCTCGCCGGCGTCGCGCTTTGCAGCGGCGACCGCGGCCGCGGCCTGCGGCTGACCGTAGCCGAGATTGACCAGCGCCGAGACGGCGTCGAGGACGGGCTGCGGCGCGCGCTTCTCGGAGAGGTCGCCCGACAGTTTCACCACCGCCGGGTCGAGCGAGGTGTGTGCGGGGGCCTTGTCCTTCAACTCGGTGACAATGCGTTCCGCGACCTTCGGCCCGACGCCGGGCGCGCGCTTGATCGTGGCCTTGTCGCCGAGCGCAATGGCGGTTGCAAGATCGCCGGGTTTGAACGCGCCCAGCACCGACAGCGCGACCTTGGCGCCGACGCCCTGCACCGTCTGCAACAGCCGGAACCACTCGCGCTCGGCGTCGGTCATAAAGCCGAACAGCCTGATCTGATCTTCGCGTACATGGGTCTCGATCGACAGCGCGACGCCTTCTCCCGGCGCCGGCAGCGCCTGCAAGGTGCGCGCCGAGCAATGCACGAGATAGCCGACGCCCTGCACGTCGAGGACAATGAAGTCCTCGCCGTAGGAATCGATAATGCCCTTGAGCTTCCCGATCATCGCGCCGCCACCTTCAGCGCCAAGCTCTGCCGGTGATGCGCGTGGCAGATCGCGATGGCGAGCGCGTCGGCGGCGTCGTGACTCGGCGGATCGGCCTTCGGCAACAGCACGCGCAGCATGGCGCGGATCTGGTCCTTCTCGGCGTGGCCCGCGCCCACGATGGTCTTCTTGATCAGGTTCGGGGCGTATTCCGACACCGCGATTCCGGCACGCGCGGGAATGAGCAGCGCCACCCCGCGCGCCTGGCCGAGCTTGAGCGTGGCGCTCGCGTCCTTGTTCACGAACGTCGCCTCGACCGCCGCTTCGTCGGGCTGGAACTCCTCGATCACGCGCGCAAGCCCATCGTGAATCTGCACCAGCCGCTCGGCGAGGCCCGCCTTGTCCACGGTCGCAACCGAGCCGCAGCCGACGTGGATCAGGCGGTTTCCCTCCACGCCGATCACGCCCCAGCCGGTGCGGCGGAGGCCCGGATCGATGCCCAGGATGCGAATCGCGCGGCCCATGGTGCCTTGTTGATAGACCCACCCGGGGCGCGCGCAAAGCAGCCGCATGGCAGGTCCCCGCTCTCCCCAATCGCGCCCGCCGGGCGCGGCTGGTACAGAGGATGCGCCGGACCATCCCGTGATCGACCTTCCCGACAGCGCGACCTTCGCCGAGGCCATCGCCGACCGCCGCCTGATCGCAGCCGCGGCGATTTCGGCGCTGGCCGGGCTGGTGCGCGGTTTTTCCGGTTTCGGCGGGGCGATGATCTACATGCCGCTGGTCGCGGCGATCTACGACCCGCGTATCGCCGCAGTGACGATTCTCGCGGTCGACTTCCTGTGCTCGACGCCGTTCGCGCTGCCCGAGGTCCGGCGCTGCAACTGGCGCGAAGTGTGGCCGATCTCGATTGCGATGGCGATCGGCGTGCCGTTCGGAACCTGGCTGCTGCTGACGCTCGACCCGATCGTGCTGCGCTGGGGCATCGCCATCGTCGTGCTGAGCCTGCTGCCGCCGCTCGCGGTCGGCTGGCGTTTTCACGGCGAGCCGCGCATACCGGTCACGGTCGGCGTCGGCCTGTTCGCGGGCGTAAGCGCAGGCGCGGTGCAGATCGCAGGGCCTCCCGTGATCCTCTACTGGCTAAGCCGTGTCGGTCAGGCGGGCAGCGCCGTCTCGGTGCGCGCCAACATCATGGTGTTCTTCATCCTCTGCGGAGTCGTGCTGGTCGCGGTCTATGCGTGGCAAGGGCTGTTCACCGCGCAGACGCTTGCGCTGTCGCTGCTCCTCGGCATGCCCTACATTGCCGGCGTCGCCAGCGGCTCGTTCTTCTTCCGGAGCGCGTCGGACCGGCTATACCGCGGCATCGCCTACGCGATCATCGCGCTCGCGGCGCTGTTGAGCATTCCGCTGTTCGATCCGATCCTGCGATGACCGGCCCGAAATTGCCGGCGGACATCGGCATTCGAGCATGGCCTATTTCGAAATCCGATAGCTCATTTCCAGGATCATGCCCTAGCATCGCAGGCCATGCCGGGAGACGCGCCATCCCGCCGCCGCGGGCGGCGGGCGATCATCGTCGGCGGCTCGATGTCGGGCCTGTTCACCGCCGCATTCCTGCGCCGTATCGGCTGGGACTGCGACGTCTACGAGCGCTCGGGTGTGGAACTGGTCGGGCGCGGCGCCGGAATTACCACTCACCCGGAGCTGCTGCACGCGCTTGACGCGAGCGGCGCGGGCACGCGCGACCTCGGCATCGAGGTCCCCAAGCGCTTTGCCATCGACCGGCAGGGCCGCGTCACCGCCGAGCGGCCGCTGCGGCAAATCCTTACCTCCTGGGACCGGCTGCAGCGGCTCTTACGCGCCACCATCGACCCCGCGCATTATCACCTCGGCTGGGCGTTCGAGCGCGTCGAGCAGGACGGCGGCGGCGTGCGCGTGCATTTCAACGGCGGCCGCGTCGAGGAGGCCGACATCCTCGTGGGCGGCGACGGCATCCGCTCGTCGGTGCGCAGCCAGGTCGCGCCGGAACTGCAGCCGATCTACGCCGGCTACTACATCTGGCGCGGCTCGCCGAACGAGGCCGATCTCGCGCCGAAGACGCTGAAGGAAATCTTCCCGTACTTCGTGTTCTACCTGCCGCCGCGGCAGGAGGTCATCACCTATCCCATTTCGGGCTTCAACGACGATCTGCGGCCCGGCCACCGCCGCTACAATTTCATCTGGTATCGCGTCGCCGACGCCGCAACGCTCAAGGAGATGAACGTCGACGAGCGCGGCGTGCAGCACGAGCATTCGGTGCCGCCGCCGCTGATCCGCAAGGACCTGATCGCGCAGATGTATGCCGACGCGCGCGACATCATGCCGGATGTGATGCTCGACTGCGTGATGACCATGAAGCAGCCGTTCATCACGCCGATCTACGACGTCCTCGCGCCGCGCATCGTGTTCGGCCGCGTCGCCATGGTTGGCGACGCCGCGGCCAATCCGCGCCCGCACATGGGCTTCGGCGTCGCCAAGGCCGGCAACGACGCCGAGGCGCTGGCGAAGGCGCTCGACAGCCACAACGACATCGACAAGGCGCTCGAAGCCTACAACGCCGAGCGCCAGCCGGTCGGCAACACCATCGTGATGCACTCGCGCAAGCTCGGCACCCACATGGGCGTCGACCTCAAGACCGACGAGGACCGCCGCATGCACGAACTGCTGCAAACCGACGAGGCGATGCTGGACTGGATCGCGGTGCCGAATTTCCTGGATGCGTACAAATGAGCGACTTGCCGGAGCCCGCGATCACGCGCTCATCCTGGCAAGCGCCGCGTCCGACATTTCGAAATTGGCGTAGACGTTCTGCACGTCGTCGTGCTCGTTGAGCGTTTCGAGAAGGCCCAGCAGCTTCTCGCCCTGCTCGTCGTCGACCGCGACCGTGTTCTTCGGCTTCCAGACCAGCGCGGCCTTGCGCGGCTCGCCGAACTTGGCCTCCAGCGCCTTGGCCACGTCGCGCAGCGAATCCGTCGTGGTGTAGATTTCGTGGCCACCCTCGTTCGACGCCACGTCCTCGGCGCCGGCCTCGATCGCGGCCTCGAACATTGCATCCGCGCTGGCTTTGGCGGCGTCGTACTCCACCACACCGACGCGGTCGAACATGAACGACACCGCGCCGGTCTCGGCGAGATTGCCGCCAGCCTTGGTGAAGGTCGCGCGTACGTCGCCCGCGGTGCGGTTCCTATTGTCGGTCAAGACCTCGACGATCACCGCGACCCCGCCCGGTCCGTAGCCTTCGTAGCGGATCTCGTCGTAGCTCTCCGCGTCGCTGCCCTGCGACTTCTTGATCGCGCGCTCGATGCCGTCCTTGGGCATGTTCTCGGCGCGCGCCGCGATGATCGCGGCCCGCAACCGCGCGTTCATCGTCGGGTCCGGCAGGCCGAGCTTGGCGGCGGTGGTGATTTCGCGGGCGAGCTTGGAGAACAGCTTGGAGCGCGCCTTATCCTGGCGCCCCTTGCGGTGCATGATGTTCTTGAATTGCGAATGGCCGGCCATGCGTTCCGTTTCTCGTCGGATTTCGCCGCTGATATAGGACGCCGCCGCGCGGACGATCAACCCCAGAACGCCGGCCGCGCCTCTTCCAGCCTGCCGCCGAGCCGGACCGCGCCGACGCGCGACGCAAGGCCCGTGGTGTCGTCGGTCTCGACCGCGAGCCCGCACAGCGTCGCCGGGCCCATGGACGCCTCGAACTTGCCCTGCGGAATCTTTCGCAGAAAGCGCGTCAGCGGCTCCTCGCGGTTCATGCCGATCACCGACTCGTAGTCGCCGGTCATGCCCACGTCCGAGACGAAGGCGGTGCCGCGCGGCAGGATGCGGTGGTCCGCCGTCGGCGCGTGCGTGTGGGTGCCGACCACGAGGCTTACGCGGCCGTCGGCGAAATAGCCCATCGCCTGCTTCTCGCTGGTCGCCTCCGCGTGCACGTCGATGACGATCGCATCCGCACCGGAGCGCAGCGCGCAAGCCGTCAGCTCGCGGTCCACCGCGGCGAACGGATCGTCCAGCGGGTCCATGAAGATGCGGCCCATGGGATTCATCACCAGCACGCGAGCGCCGTTCTTGGCCTCCACCATCGCCGCGCCGCGGCCCGGCGTGCCGGGTGGGAAGTTCAGCGGCCGGATCAGCCGCGGCGCGCGCTCGATGAACACCAGCGCCTCGCGCTGGTCCCAGGCGTGATTGCCGAGCGTGATGGCGTCGGCGCCGGCGTCGAGCAGATCCTGATAGATCGCCTCGGTGATGCCGAAGCCGCCGGCGGCGTTCTCGCCGTTGACCGCGACAAAGTCGAGCTTCCAGTCGGCGATCAGGCCGGGCAGCCGCTCCAGCACCACGGAGCGCCCGCTGCGCCCGACCAAGTCGCCAATGAACAGGATTCGCATTTCACCTTCTGCCGCAGTCGATGGTCTCGCGCTCGGTTAGCACAAGATCGAGGCGGGCGTCGCGGGGCGTGTAGGGTACGACCGGAACCTGCTGGGCGGCATAGGCGAGCCCCACGGCGACCGCGGGCTTGAGCAGGCGCAGGCGGTTGATGGTCAGGTCGTAGTAGCCCGCACCATAACCGATGCGGTGGCCCTTGCGGTCGAAGGCGGCGAGCGGCACCAGCAGCACGTCGGGCCACACTTCGGGCGCGTCGTTGTGCGGCTCGCGGATGCCCCAGACGCCCGATGCGAGCGGATCGCCGAATTTGTAGGCGCGCATAATCAGCGGCTTGCCGCGCGCCACGACGACCGGCAGTGCGAGTTGTGCGCCCGCGGCCTCGAACTTGCGCATCAGCGGCAGCGGGCTGATCTCGCTCTTCATCGGCGCGTAGCCGGACACCGTCATGCCGCGCACGATCCTGAACGGCAGCGCGCGGTTGACGAGCGATTCGGCGGCGGCCTGGCGCTGATCGGGCGGGATGGCTTCGCGCTTTTGGAGCGCATCGCGGCGCAATTCGGCCTTGAACTCGTCAACCGGAATAGTGGCCATGACCGAACCGAAAGCGGTGTGCGAAGAAGGCGGAGCGGTTTCGAAAAGTCCCTTGGAAGCCAAAGTGCGGAGCCGCAGTGGCCGTCGGAGCTATGATCCCGGGAACCTACAGAAGTAGGTGGGCGCCATATGTCCGGATCCACGGACCCGGTCAGGGACAGCTCCCGTAGGGATCGTAAGGCCCCGGGGAAGTGACTCCAGACGCACCCCGCAGCCCCGCGAGGGGGAATGTAGTGAGTCAGAGCGCAACGCGCCACTGGGACTTTGAATTAACCGTCCGACGCGGCAAGACTTGGCTTGTTGTCTTCTTCCGTTTCGTCCGCGGCATAGGCAGCGAAGAAGGCGGCGGCATCTTCAACCGGCAAGTCCCTGTCGGACATAATCGCAATGACTTCGCTCATGCGGTCGACACGAAACGTGCGCAATTCTTCGCGAAATGGGCAGTAACCGCGGATATAGATGCGTTCTCCGACTCGTCCGCATTGCTGGCACAAGATCGATCTGCGAGTCGTTTCGCCGTCGCGCGAGTAGTAGCGAAAGTCGATCACCAGGCCTTCGATCGATGCGGGATCGTCCTGCCCGAATTTAAGCAGGACGACATCGTCGATGTAGTCGTCGTAGACCTCGATCGGATCGCGGATCGCGAGCCTCCAGACGAAACCGCGGCTGGCGGCGTTCCGTCTTCTGACGTGCGAGGCTTTCCTGCGGGTTTTCCGAGGCAACTCCGTCCCCTCGCCTGCGACTACCCCTGCGCCACGCCGCCGCCGGACACCTGGTTGAGCTTCTTCGCCAACCCCTCGATCCGCTCGGCCATGGCGTTGAACGCCGCGGCGATGGCGGCTTCCTTCGACTGCGCGTTGTCGGCCGAGGACGACTGCGTGCCCTTAAGCCCCGCGAGTTCGGCTTCGAGCTTCACTACCTTCTTGCCGATCTCGGACAGTTCGTCTGCGATCAGCAGCGCCGCCATCACCGTCAGCCGCGCGTCGCCGATCTCGCCGAACTGGGTGCGCAGCCCGGAGATGCGTTCGTCCAGCGCCTTGGCGAGCAACTGCAGATGCGCCTCCTCGCCGTCCGCGCAGGCCATGCGGAACTGGCGGCCGTTGATGGTGACGTTCACCTGCGCCACGCGGTCCTCGCTTCCCGTTGCACGCCGTCAACGCTCGCGCGATTCCAGCACCGCGCGCACGTTTTCCATCGCCGCGTCGATTCGCTTGACAACTTCGCGGTTCGCCCCTTCCAGCCGCCGCGCGCGGGCGGTCTGGGTGTCGAGATCGGCCGCGAGCTTGGCGCGGTCGGCATCGAGGGCGTGGACCTGCTCGGTGAGAATGGCGCGGCTCTTCTCGATCTCGATCCGGCGGTCGACCGCGGCTTCCATCAGATCGAGCGCACGGCTCAGGCGCTCGGTCGCGGCTTCGATCACGGTCTGCCCGGCCATCGCATGATCCTCCGTCCGCGCCGGCCAGGGCACAGGCCTTCACGCGCCCCGGCCGCATGGCGCCAGCAGGCGCCGGAAAACGGCTGATTCCACAAGCAATTGGAACGGAAACCTTACGTGCCGCAGCACTTCTGCGTCAACGCCGCGACGGTGCGTTATCCCGGCCTTTTCGCGGCCCTGTGCATGGCGGGCCGACGCATGCGCCGTCACATTGACTCCAAGGCCATGCGCCGTGCTATCCCACGCCCCATCCGGACAGGCTCCCCCATGACCGCATCAGCTTCGAACGCCGCCGCCGCGCCCTCGTCGCGGCCGGGCGAGCGTGAAACCGTGAGTTCGACCATGAATCGCGCCCAACACGACCGCATGGCGAACGCAATCCGCGCGCTCTCGATGGACGCGGTCGAGCAGGCCAAATCCGGCCATCCCGGCCTGCCGATGGGCGCGGCCGACATCGCGACCGTGCTGTTCACGCAGTTCCTGAAATTCGATCCCGCCGATCCGCAATGGCCCGACCGCGACCGCTTCGTGCTGTCGGCGGGCCACGGCTCGATGCTGATCTACTCGGCGCTGCATCTGCTCGGCTACGAGGCGATGACGCTCGACCAGATCAAGCGCTTCCGCCAGCTCGGCTCGATCACCGCGGGCCACCCGGAATACGGCCACACGCCGGGCGTCGAAACCACCACCGGCCCGCTGGGCCAGGGTCTCGGCACCGCCGTCGGCATGGCGATCGCCGAGCGGCATCTCGCGGCCGAGTTCGGCGGCGAGGCGGTCGATCACTTCACCTACGTGCTCGCTTCCGACGGCGACCTGATGGAGGGCATCAGCCAGGAGGCCATCGCGTTCGCGGGACATCTGAAGCTCAACAGGTTGGTTGTGCTGTTCGACGACAACGGCATTTCCATCGACGGGCCGCTGTCGCTCGCCGACTCGGTCGACCAGGTGAAGCGCTTCGAGGCCTGCGGCTGGAACGCCAGCCGCATCGACGGCCACGATCCGGACGCGATTGCGACCGCCATCTCCAAGGCCAAGACGTCCGACAAGCCGACGATGATCGCCTGCAAGACCGTCATCGGCTATGGCGCGCCGACCAAGGCCGGCAAGTCCTCGTCGCACGGCTCGCCGCTCGGCGCCGACGAGATCAAGGGCGCGCGCGAGAAGCTGAACTGGTCGGAGCCCGCGTTCGCGGTGCCTGCCGACGCACTCACCGCCTGGCGTGCCGCGGGCCAGCGCAGCAAGGCCATGCGCAAGGAATGGGACAAGCGCATCGCAGCGCTGCCCGCCGACAAGCGCGCCGACTTCGAGCGCCGCATGCGCGGCGATCTGCCCGGCACGCTCAACGCAGCGGTCCGCGCGGTGAAGGAGGCACTCTCGGCTGCGCCGAAGGAGATCGCCACCCGTACCGCGTCCGAGTTCGCGCTGGAGAGCATTGTCCCGGCGGTGCCGGAGATGGTCGGCGGCTCGGCGGATCTCACCGGCTCCAACAACACCCGCACCAAGTCGATGAAGCCGATGACGGCGTCGGACTATGCCGGCCGCTTCATCCATTACGGCGTGCGCGAGCACGGCATGGCCGCTGCCATGAACGGCATGGCGCTGCACCGCGGTGTGATCCCGTTCTCCGGCACATTCCTGGTGTTCTCCGACTATTGCCGTCCCTCGATCCGGCTCGCCGCGCTGATGGGCGTGCGCGCGATCCATGTGATGACGCACGACTCCATCGGCCTCGGCGAGGACGGCCCGACGCACCAGCCGGTCGAGCATCTGGCGGCGCTGCGCGCGATCCCGAACCTCAATGTGTTCCGGCCCTGCGACGCGGTCGAGACCGTGGAGTGCTGGCAGCTCGCGCTTGAGGCGCGGAAGACGCCGAGCGTGCTGGCGCTGACGCGCCAGAACCTGCCGCAGCTTCGCCTGGGCCACGACGAGAAGAACCGCTGCGCCGCCGGCGCCTACGAGATCGTGCCGGCGGACGGCGTTGCGACGGTGTCGCTGTTCGCCTCCGGCTCCGAAGTTGCGATTGCGGTCGAGGCGCGCAAGTTCCTGCGCGAGAAGGGCGTGCATGCCCGCGTCGTCTCGGTGCCGTGCTTCGAACTGTTTCTCGCTACATCCGAGGAGACACGCCGCGCCGTCATCGGTGACGCGCCGGCGAAGGTCGCGGTCGAGGCCGCGGTGCGCCAGGGCTGGGACGCCATTATCGGTTCCGACGGCGCGTTCGTCGGCATGCGTGATTTCGGCGCCAGCGCGCCCTATAAGGAACTCTACAAGCACTTCGGGATTACCGCCGAAAAGGTGGCCGAAGCGGCGCTGAAGAAGCTGGGCAAGAGCTAAGAGATACGATTGAAGGGAGTTGCGTGATGTCAGTCCGGGTTGCCATCAACGGTTTCGGCCGCATCGGCCGCAATGTGCTGCGTGCCATCGCCGAGAGCGGCCGCAAGGATATCGAGGTGGTCGGGATCAACGACCTCGGCCCGGTCGAGACCAACGCACACCTGCTGCGGTTCGACACCGTGCACGGCCGCTTCCCCGGCGAGGTCACCGTGAAGGGCGACACGATCAGCGTCGGCAACGGCGCGATCAAGGTGACCGCCGAGCGCGATCCCGCCAAGCTGCCGTGGAAGGACCTCGGCGTGGACGTGGCGCTGGAGTGCACCGGCATCTTCACCTCGAAGGACAAGGCCTCGCTGCACCTGACCGCGGGCGCGAAGCGCGTGCTGGTGTCGGCCCCAGCCGACGGCGTCGACCTCACCGTGGTCTACGGCGTCAACCACGACAAGCTGACCAAGGACCACAAGGTCGTCTCCAACGCCTCGTGCACGACCAACTGCCTCGCCCCGGTCGCCAAGGTGCTCAACGACACGGTCGGCATCGACAAGGGCTTTATGACGACGATCCACGCCTACACCGGGGACCAGCCCACACTCGACACTCTGCACAAGGACCTCTACCGCGCGCGCGCGGCGGCGCTGAACATGATCCCGACCTCGACCGGCGCTGCGAAAGCCGTCGGCCTCGTGCTGCCGGAGCTGAACGGCAAGCTCGACGGCGTCGCGATCCGCGTGCCGACGCCGAACGTGTCCGTGGTCGACTTCAAGTTCGTGTCCAAGAAGCCGACCAGCAAGGACGAGATCAACGGCGCGATCAGGCGCGCCGCCGACCAGCAGCTCAAGGGCATCCTCGGCTATACCGACGCGCCCAACGTCTCGATGGACTTTAACCACGACCCGCACAGTTCCGTGTTCCACATGGACCAGACCAAGGTCATGGACGGCACGCTGGTGCGGGTGATGTCCTGGTACGACAACGAATGGGGCTTCTCCAACCGCATGGCTGACACGGCCGTTGCGATGGGCAAACTGGTCTGACCGACGCTCTGGGCCGACAATGAGTGCGTTCCGCACGCTTGACGATGTGGACGTCAAGGGCAAGCGCGTGCTGCTGCGCGTCGACCTCAACGTTCCGATGGAGAGCGGCAGGGTCACAGACGCAACGCGCATCGAGCGGATCGCACCGACCATCGCCGAGATCGCCGGCAAGGGTGGCAAGGTCGTCATCCTCGCGCACTTCGGCCGGCCCAAGGGCCCCGACCCGAAGGACTCGCTCAAGCCTGTCGCCGAAGAAACCGCGCGCATCCTCAAGCGCCCGGTCGCCTTCGCCACGGAGTGCATCGGCCCCGTGGCCGAGACCGCGGTCGCGGAGATGAAGAACGGCGACGTGCTGTGCCTGGAGAACACGCGCTTCCACAAGGGCGAGGAGAAGAACGATCCGGCGTTCGTCGAGGCGCTGGCGAAACTCGGCGACCTCTGGGTCAACGATGCCTTCTCCGCGGCACACCGCGCACACGCCTCGACGGAAGGGCTCGGCCGCAAGCTCCCCGCCTACGCCGGCCGCACCATGCAGGCCGAGCTTGAGGCGCTGTCCAAGGCGCTGGAGGCGCCGCAGCGGCCAGTTGCAGCCATCGTCGGCGGCGCCAAGGTCTCGACCAAGCTGGAGCTGCTCGGAAATCTCGTCGCCAAGGTCAATGTGCTGATGATCGGCGGCGGCATGGCCAACACATTCCTGCTCGCTCAGGGCAAGAACGTGGGCAAATCGCTCGCCGAAAGGGACCTGGCCGGTACCGCGCGCGAAATCCTCGCCAAGGCCAAGGTGGCGAACTGCGAGGTGGTACTGCCGGTTGACGCCATAGTGGCGCAGAAGTTCGAGGCGAACGCGCCATCGCGCAGCGTGTCCGTGGACGCCGTCGGACCGGACGACATGATCCTCGATATCGGCCCGCGCAGCATCGAACACGCCGTGTCCGTCCTGGCGCGGATCAAGACCCTGGTCTGGAACGGGCCGTTCGGGGCGTTCGAGATGGAGCCCTTCGACACCGGCACGATCGAGGTCGCGGAAGCTGCGGCCGAGCGGACCGCGGCGGGGCATCTGGTTTCGGTCGCCGGCGGCGGCGACACCGTGGCGGCGCTGAACGCCGCAGGCGCTGCGGACCGTTTTACCTACGTGTCCACAGCCGGCGGTGCATTCCTGGAGTGGATGGAGGGCAAGGCCTTGCCCGGCGTCGAGGTGTTAAGGGTAAAATGACCGCGAAGCGGTTATCCCGGGCGCGGCGCAGCGTGGAACGGTGCGCCGCAGACCCGGGATCGCCGCAACGATTTCAAAGGGAGAGCGCGATGAATCTCGCCGAACTCAACAAGGTGGCGCTGGCCATGACCGCGCCCGGCAAGGGCATCCTGGCGGCCGACGAATCCACCGGCACGATCAAGAAGCGGTTCGACGCCATCAACGTCGAATGCACCGAGGACAATCGCCGCGACTACCGCGAGATGCTGTTCCGCGCCGCTGAGGGCATGCGGCACATTTCCGGCGTCATCCTCTATGACGAGACCATCTGGCAGAAGGCCAAGGATGGCACGCCGCTGGTCGAGATCATCAAGAAGGCCGGCTCAATCCCCGGCATCAAGGTCGACGAAGGCACGAAGCCGCTGCCGAACTGCCCGGGCGAACTGATCACCGCGGGCCTCGACAAGCTGCCCGACCGGCTGCCTAAGTACTACGAACAGGGCGCGCGCTTCGCGAAGTGGCGCGCGGTGATCGACATCGGCGCTGGCATTCCGAGCTACGCCGCGATCTCGACCAATGCCCATGCACTGGCGCGCTACGCCGCGCTCTGCCAGGCGGCGCAGATCGTTCCGATTGTGGAACCGGAAGTCCTGATGGACGGCGACCACGACATCGACCGCTGCTACGAGGTCACCGAGTTCGTGCTGAAGGAGACGTTCCAGCAGCTCTACTATCAGAAGGTCGCGCTGGAAGGCATGGTGCTGAAGCCGAACATGGCGATCTCCGGCAAGAAGAGCGCAAAGAAGGCATCGGTCGAAGAGGTCGCGGAAAAGACCGTGAAAATGCTCAAGGCCTGCGTGCCGGGCGCGGTCCCGGGCATCGCGTTCCTGTCCGGCGGCCAATCCGACGAGGAGGCGACCGCGCACCTCGACGCCATGAACAAGATCGGCAACCTGCCCTGGAGTCTCACGTTCTCTTACGGCCGCGCGCTCCAGCACGCGCCGCAGAAGGCGTGGTCGGGCAAGTCCGAGAATGTCGCGGCGGCGCAGCGCGTGTTCGCGCACCGCGCGGCGATGAACGGCCTCGCTTCCAGGGGCCAGTGGAAGCAGGACCTGGAGAAGAAGGCGGCGTAAGCGCCGCCTTGCCGCAGGCCTCGCCGAAAGCCTAGGCTCCCGGACTGCCGTTGATGCAGACCGGGGACGGACATGAATTCCATCGCAGTCAGAATTGCCGGCACGGCCGCGTATGCCGTCCTGCTCGCGGCCGTGCACGCGCATGCGCAGGACTATCCGTCCAAGCAGATCACGATCATGCCGCTGCTCGCGGCCGGCACCGGCCTCGACATTGCGGTGCGGCTCTACGCCGAGCAATTGTCGAAGTCGTTCGGCAAGACCGTGGTGGTAGAGAACAAGCCCGGCAGCGCGGGCCTCGTGGGCATTTCCGCACTCAAGGCTGCGCCGGCCGATGGCTATACGCTGGCCGTGACGACGAGCGCGGTCATGGCGATCCGCCCGACCCTGATGAAGAGCGTGCCCTACGATTCGCAGAAAGACTTCGTGCCGATCGCGATTTACGTGAAATCGCCGTTCATTCTGGTGGTCGATCCAAAGCTGCCGATCCAGTCGGTCCCGGACCTGATCAAGTACGTCAAGGAGCGCCCGGGAAAACTCAGCTATTCGTCGTCGGGCGTCGGCGGCGCTCCACACCTGTCGATGGAATACATGAAGCAGCGTTTCGGGCTCGACCTCGCGCACGTACCCTACCGCAACAGCCCGCAGTCGATCGCCGACGTCGCGGCGGGCCACGTGGCGATGGCATTCGCCGAAGCCGGCGCCTCGCTGCCGCTGATCCGCGACGGCAAGCTGCGCGCGCTCGCGGTCACGGCGTCGGAACGGCTGCCGCGGGTGCCCGACCTGCCGCCGCTCGGCGAGGCGGTGGGCGCCAAGGACTTCGAGGCGGTGTCCTGGCACGCGCTGATCGCGCGGTCGGAAACGCCGGCGTCGGTCGTCGCAAAGCTCCATGGCGAGATGAAGCGGATCATGGAGGCGCCCGAAATGCGCAAACGGATTGCCGACATCGGGCTTCTGCCGATCGGCGTCGCCTCGGTCGAAGAGCAGCGCCGCTATATCCGCGCCGAAGGCGAGAAATGGGGCTCGCTGGTCACCAAGCTCGGCCTGCAAGGCTCCCAATAACGGCACGCTGCACGGGCGCCCCGCGGCATTGACTCCGCGCGGCGAAATTGCCCCCATTCCGCCCTATTGGAACCGCATCCGAGCGTCCATGCCCGGCTCATCAACCCAGCGGCAACCGAACGACGCCACGAGCCAAGCCCCCCGGCTTTACCTCACAACCCCGGCTGTCGGGGGCCCGGCGGAGTTTGCGCCCGCGCTGGCGGAGGCCGTTAAGGCCGCCGAAGTTGCCGCGGTGCTGCTGCGGCTCGCGGACGCCGACGAGCGCACCCTGATCAACCGGATCAAGGTGCTGGCCCCCGTCGTGCAGAATGCCGGCGCGGCGCTGGTGCTCGACGGACGCCCGGAACTCGCCGCCCGCGCCGGGGCCGATGGCGCACACCTGAACGGGATTGCGGCGTTTACGGATGCGGTAGACGGTCTCAAGCCCGCGCGCATCGCCGGCTGCGGCGGACTACCCACCCGTCACGACGCGATGCTGGCAGGCGAGCGCGGCGCCGACTACGCGATGTTCGGCGAGCCGGACGCCTCGGGCCGGCGCCCGTCGTTCGAGGCCATTGTGGAGCGCGTCGCCTGGTGGGCCAACTTGTTCGAGGTGCCCTGCGTCGCCTATGCCGCGAACCAGGACGAGATTGCGGCGCTCGCCGAGGCGGGTGCCGACTTCGTCGCGGTGGGCGACTGGATCTGGAGCGATCCCCGCGGCCCTGCGGCGGCCGTTGCAGCGGCGGCCGCTGCACTCAAGACGCCGGAGCCGGCGGCATGATTCCGGCGCTGACGCGATGCACGTTGATTGCGATTGCGGCGCTCGCCTTTGCGGATGCGCCCGCGCAGGCCCAGCGCAAGCCTGCGGTCGGCAGCACCTCGCCGCAGACCTCGTTTCCAGCCACGCAACAGTCGCCGGCCGGCGACGTGGACATCGCCTATGGCGCGTTCCAGCGTGGGCTTTACGTCACCGCGTTCCGGGAGGCGACACGCCGCGTCGAGGAAAAGTCGGACCCGAAGGCGATGACGCTGCTCGGCGAGCTCTACGCCGACGGCCTCGGCGTACCGAACGACGACAAGAAGGCGGCGGAGTGGTACCGGCTCGCTGCCGAGCGCGGCGACCGCGAGGCGATGTTCGCGCTTGCCATGTTCCGCATCACGGGCCGCGGCGGTCCGCACGACCGCAACGACGCGGCGCGGCTGCTGACCGCGGCGGCAAAGCTCGGCCACGCCATCGCCGCCTACAACCTCGGCCTGCTCTATATCGAAGGCCACCTGTTTCCGCAGGATTTCGCGCGCGCGGCCGAACTGTTCCGCTCCGCCGCGCAGGCGGGCAGCCCGCAGGCGCAATATGCGCTCGCAACGCTGCATAAGGACGGCCGCGGCGTCGCGAAGGACGCGCAGGAAGCCGCACGCCTGCTCGGTGCGGCAGCGCTCGCCGGCTACACCGACGCCGAGGTCGAATACGCCATCGCCCTGTTCAACGGCGCGGGTGTGGCCAAGAACGAGAAGCTTGCGGGCACCTACATGCTCAAGGCCGCGCGCAAGAACAACCCGGCGGCGCAGAGCCGGCTTGCGTTCATGTATGCGACCGGACGGGGTATCAAGACCGATCCCGTGCAGGCGGCGCGCTGGCATCTGATCGCCAAGGCCGGCGGCAACAATGAGCAGTTCCTGGAAGAATTCGTCCGCAAGATGAAGCCCACGGATCGCGCCATGGCGGAGGACATTGCCAAACCATGGATTGCGCGCATGAAGCCGCTCGGGCCCACGCCCTTCCCGGACCCCTACGATCCGGCCAAACGTTGACCGCAAAGCCTTGACGGCGGTTCCGGCATCGGGGCATCTGCACCCGCGAAACCGCAGGATCGATAATGCAACGTTCGGCCGTGCTCAACGTGATGATCGGCGCCGCACGCAAGGCCGCTCGCGGTTTGAAACGCGATTTCGGCGAGATTGAGCAGCTTCAGGTTTCGCTCAAAGGGCCGGCGAACTTCGTCACCGCCGCCGACCGGCGCGCCGAAGACATCCTTTATGCCGAGCTCAGCAAGGCCCGGCCCGGCTATGGCTTCCTCGGCGAGGAAGGCGGCAGCCGCGAAGGCGCCGACAAGTCGCACCGCTGGATCGTCGACCCGCTCGACGGCACCACCAATTTCCTGCACGGCATCCCGCAGTTCTGTATCTCCATCGGCCTGGAGCGCGACGGGACCATGGTCGCGGGCCTGATCTACAATCCCATCACCGACGACCTGTTCCTGGCCGAGCGCGGCAAGGGCGCCTTCTTCAACGACAAGCGCATCCGAGTCGCCGGCCGCAAGACCTTGGCCGACGCGGTGATCGCCTGCGGCCTGCCGCACCGCGGCCGGGGCGACCTGGCGCTGGGGCTGCGCGAGATCGGCGCGGTGCAGGACAAGGTCGCGGGGCTGCGCCGGTTCGGCGCCGCCGCCCTCGATCTGGCCTATGTCGCCGCCGGGCGAACCGACGGTTACTGGGAACGCAACATCAAGCCGTGGGACATTGCGGCCGGCCTGCTGATGGTTCGCGAGGCCGGCGGGTTCGTCACCGACCTCGAGGGCCACGATGCCATGTTCGCCAAGGGCGACGTGGTGGCCGGCAACGAGGCCATTCACCGGGATTTGCTGGCCGCGCTCAAGACCGCGAAGGCCTGACGCGCCGCAGCCGCATGCACGGCTCGATTGCGCCATCGTCCGCCGCACAATAACCCACGTTGCATTCGCGCCGACCGTGCCATAATGAGGCTCGTGCTTCGGCGACGAGAAGGCCGGCCATGGCGAAAGACGCAGATCCCTTCAAGGTTTCTTCGCCTCGCATCTTTCTGGTGCGAATGCTGGTGTTCCTGATCCTCTGCGTGCTGATCGCTATCGTGCTCAGCCCGCAAATCTGGACCGCCTTCAAGGCGAACCCGCCGCTCAACGCGCTGATCATCGGCGTTCTGCTGATCGGCATCCTGCTGTCGTTCCGCCAGGTGATCCGGCTGTTCCCGGAGGTCGCCTGGGTGAACGGCTTCCGCCTCGCCGACCCCGGCATCGCGGTCGAGCGGCAGCCGGTGCTGCTGGCCCCGATGGCCGCGATCCTGGGCGACCGCGTCGGCCGCATGACCATGTCGTCGCAGACCATGCGCAGCATCCTCGACTCGATCGCGATCCGGCTCGACGAGGCGCGCGAGATGTCGCGTTACATGACCGGCCTGCTGGTGTTCCTCGGCCTGCTCGGCACGTTCTGGGGCCTGATCGAGACCGTCAGTTCGGTCGGCGGCGTGATCAGGGGCCTCAACGTCGGCACGGAGGCGAGCGCGGTGTTCGACTCGCTGCGCGAAGGGCTCGCGGCGCCGCTCGCCGGCATGGGGATCGCGTTCTCGTCGTCGCTGTTCGGGCTCGCGGGCTCGCTGGTGCTGGGCTTCCTCGACCTGCAGATGAGCCAGGCGCAGAACCGCTTCCACACCGACCTCGAGGACTGGCTTGCGACCACCGTGCGCGACATCGGCGACGAACTGTTGACCGGAGCGGCCGGGCACACCGGCGGCGAAATGGGAGCCGCGATCGAACGGCTGCGCGAGGCGATCTCCGAATCGGGATCGAGCAAGGCTGCGACCACGGCGATGGCGAACCTCGCCGAGGCGATCCAGGGCCTCGTTCATCACATGCGCACCGAACAGCAGATGATCCGCGACTGGGTCGATTCGCAGGCCGAGCAGCACCGGGAGATCAGGCGGCTGCTGGAGTACCTGGCGCACGAGCGCGTGCAGAAGTAGGCGGACGGGAATTCGGCCCCAATCGGGGCCGATCCTGACCGCACGTTTGGAAGACCGAGCGAAACAACCATGGCCCTTGCCCGCGGACGCCGCGAACGCGGCGTGGATTACTGGCCCGGCTTCGTCGACGCGCTGTCGACGCTGATTCTGAGCATCATCTTCATCCTGTCGGTGTTCGCGGTGATCCAGTTCTTCCTGTCGCAGGAGGTCACCGGCAAGGACACGGCGCTGTCGCGGCTGTCGGCGCAGATAGCGCAACTGCGCGAGATGCTGTCACTCGAACAGGCGAGCAAGATTTCGCTCGACGAGCAGATCGCGCAACTGCGCGCGAGCCTGATGGCGGCCGAAGGCGAGCGCGACCGCTACCGCGGACTCTACGAGGACCTCGGCAGCGGCACCGCGACCGCACAGGGCAAGGTCACGGAGCTGTCCGAGCAGCTCGACGCCGAAAAGCGCATCTCGCTGCGCGCGCTGGCGCAGGTCGAGGTGCTCAACCAGCAGATCGCGGCGCTGCGCCGCCAGCTCGCCGCCATCGAACAGGCGCTCGAAGTGTCCGAGAAGCGCGACCGCGAGGCGCAGGCCCGCATCGCCGACCTCGGCCAGCGGCTCAACCTTGCGCTGGCGCAGCGCGTGCAGGAGCTGTCGCGCTTCCGCTCCGATTTCTTCGGCCGCCTGCGCACCATCCTCGGCAACCGGCCCGACATCCGCATCGTCGGCGACCGCTTCGTGCTGCAGTCGGAGGTGTTCTTCGATACCGGCCAGTCGGTGCTCAAGCCCGAAGGCCGCACCGAGCTCGACAAGATTGCGGCCGCGCTGCTCGAACTCAACAAGCAGATTCCGCAGGACATCGCCTGGGTGCTGCGCGTCGACGGCCACACCGACGTGCGGCCGATCACCGGCGGCGGCCGTACCAACTGGGACCTGTCGGCGGCGCGCGCCATCGCAGTGGTGCAATATCTCATCGCGCGAGGCATGGCGCCGCAGCGGCTCGTCGCCGCGGGCTTCGGCGAATTCCAGCCGATCGATCCGGGCACCGGCGATGAGGCCTACGCCCGCAACCGCCGCATCGAGTTCAAGCTGACCGAGCGGTGAGCGAACAATCCCTCAAGCTTCGGCCCTACGCCGCCGCCGACGAGGACGCGGCGGTAGAACTTTGGCGGCGGACCTGGCAGGCGGCCTATCCGCAGATCGACTTTGCGGCGCGTCTTCCCTGGTGGCGCGCGCGATGGCGCGACGAGCTGGTGCCGCAAGCGCGGATCGTGGTCGCGGAGACGGACGGCGTGCTGGAAGGCTTCGTGACCGTCGAGCCGGGCACCGGCTATCTCGACCAGATCGTGGTGGCGCCGGAGTTCTGGGGCAGCAACATCGCAACGATGCTGCTCGACGAAGCCAAGCGGCTGTCGCCCGCACGCGTCGAACTGCTGGTCAACAAGGACAACACCCGCGCCATCCGCTTCTACGAGAAGCACGGCTTCATTCACGCCGGCGACGACGTGAACCCGGTATCGGGCCGGCGGGTGTACCGGATGCGCTGGCGGCCTTAGAGCAGACGCCTCATGCCAATGGTTTTGGTGGCGACTTGCCGCGTCGTCATGGTCGGGCTTGTCCCGGCCATCTCGCTAAGGGACGCGGTACCCTCCTAAACGGGATCACCGGGACACGGCGCTTTCGCGCCGGCCCGGTAATGACAGTGAACGGCAGTTCGTGCCGCGCCGCTATTCAGCCTTGTCTTCCTGCTTGCCGCCGAGCTGTTTCAACTTCGCGAACACCGCAGCGGTATCGAGGTCGTCCTTGGCCTTGGTTACGGCGGCGGACGGCGCCGCCACTTCCTCGACAGGCGGCGGCGCAGTGGTGACCGCTGCAGGCAGCAGCGTCGCGCCGGGCTCGGCGGGCGCGGGCTTCTCCTTCGACGCGCGCTGGACCTCGAAGTCGAGGTCGATCTGCGAGCAGAGGCCGAGCGTCACCGGGTCGAGCGGACTGAGGGTTGCGGCGTTCCAATGGGTGCGGTCGCGGATGCCCTGGATGGTCGATTTGGTGGTGCCGACCAGCCGCATGATCTGGGCGTCCTTGAGCTCCGGATGATTGCGGATCAGCCACAGGATCGCGTTCGGGCGGTCCTGGCGGCGCGACACCGGGGTGTAGCGCGGCCCCTTGCGCTTGCTCGTCGGCTTGGCCTCCGGAAGGCTGACCTTGGGCTTGGACAGCTGGAGCTTGTGGTCGGGGTCGGAGACGGCCTTCTCGATCTCCTCGCGGGTCAGTTGCCCGGTCTGGATCGGGTCCAGGCCCTTGATGCCCTGGGCGGCATCGCCATCGGCGATCGCCTTCACCTCCAGCGGATGCAGCTTGCAGAACTCCGCGACCTGGTCGAACGACAGCGCGGTGTTCTCCACCAGCCAGACGGCGGTCGCCTTCGGCATCAGCGGCGCTTCCTGCATGGATAAATCTCCTCCTGCGCCCCGCCCGCCCTTCCGGACGAGGCCTTTGTCATCGACGGATGACTGGAAAGTGGCCGGAATATAGGCACTTACCCCCCGGACACGCAATGGTTTGGGCGTCCGCTTGACAGGCCATGGTCCGGACCATCATTTCTCGGCCATGACCTCGGAAAATCCCTCTGAAATCGCGGCGCAATCCGGCAAACCAGGACTGAAGGTTCTGCTCTGCTCGCCGCGCGGCTTCTGCGCCGGTGTGGTGCGGGCCATCGATTCGGTGGAACAGGCGCTCAAGCGCTACGGCGCCCCGGTCTATGTCCGCCACGAAATCGTCCACAATCGCTATGTGGTCGAAAGCCTGAAGGCCAAAGGTGCGGTATTCGTCGAGGAACTCGACGAAATCCCCGACACCGATGCGCCGGTGATCTTTTCCGCGCATGGCGTGCCGAAATCGATTCCCGCCGAATCGCAGCGCCGGAATTTCTTCGCACTCGACGCCACCTGTCCGCTGGTGACCAAGGTCCACCGCGAGGCCGAAATTCATCACAAGCGCGGCCGCGAAATCCTGCTGATCGGCCATGCCGGCCACCCGGAAGTGGTCGGCACGCTCGGGCAACTGCCGGACGGGGCGATCCAGCTCATTCAGACCGCCGAAGAAGCGCAGACGTTCACGCCGCGCGACCTCAACAATCTCGCCTACGTCACGCAGACCACCCTGTCGCTCGACGACACCGCCGAGATCGTCGACATTCTGAAGCAGCGGTTCCCGAACATCGTCGCGCCTCACAAGGAAGACATCTGCTACGCGACCACCAACCGCCAGGAGGCGGTGAAGCGCGTGGCGCCGCGGGTCGACGCGCTGGTGGTCGTGGGCGCGCCGAATTCGTCCAATTCGCGGCGGCTGCAGGAGGTCGCCGAGCGTGCCGGCTGCCGCTATTCGGTGCTGGTGCAGCGCGCCTCCGAGATCGACTGGTCGAAGTTCGAAGGCATCGGGACGCTGGGCGTCACCGCCGGCGCCTCCGCGCCGGAAGTGCTGGTCGAGGAAATCCTCGATGCCTTCGCGGAGCGCTTCGCCCTTAGCGTCGAGACGGTCTCCGGGGCCGATGAGTCCGGCATGTTCTTCCCGCTGCCGCGGCAATTGCGCGAGCGCGCGACCGCCTAAGAGGCACTTGACGGACCCCGCCGACGCAGTGCCGTAGTAGGCCCATGGCCGTCTACACCGACATCTCCAGCGAAGACCTGAGCCAGTTTCTTGCTGGCTACGATCTGGGCGAGCTCTTGTCCTACAAGGGCATCGCCGAGGGCGTGGAGAACTCCAATTTCCTGGTCCACACCGGCCGTGGCCATTTCATTTTGACGCTGTACGAGAAGCGCGTCGCCGAGGGCGACGTGCCGTTTTTCCTTGCGCTGATGGAGCACCTTGCCGCACGCGGCATCACCTGCCCGCAGCCGGTGAAGACCCGCGAGGGCCGTGCGCTCGGACGGCTGTGCGGACGGCCCGCCGCGATCGTGACATTCCTCGACGGCATGTGGATGCGGCGGCCGGACGCGAAGCACTGCACCGCGGTCGGCGAGGCGCTGGCGCGGATGCACCTCGCGGGCGCCGACTTCAGGCAGAAGCGGAGCAACGCGCTTTCGGTCGAAGGCTGGCGCGCACTGTTCGAGCAGGCCGCAGCGCGCGCCGACAGCGTGCAGCATGGCCTGAGCGACGCCATCGCCGAAGAGCTTGCGCTGCTGGAGAACTCCTGGCCGGGCAACCTGCCGCAAGGCGTCATCCACGCCGACCTGTTTCCCGACAACGTGTTTTTCCTGGGCGACAAACTCTCCGGCCTCATCGACTTCTATTTCGCCTGCACCGACACGCTGGCCTACGACATCGCGATCTGCCTCAACGCCTGGTGCTTCGAGCCCGACCATTCCTACAACGTCACCAAGGGCCGCAACTTGCTCGCTGCTTATGCCGCAACGCGGCCGCTGTCGGCGGCGGAGCTCGATGCGCTGCCGCTGCTCGCGCGCGGAGCCGCGATGCGCTTCCTGCTGACGCGGCTGGTCGACTGGCTCAACGTGCCGGAGGGCGCTCTGGTGCGGCCGAAGAATCCGCTCGAATATTTCCGCAAGCTCCGCTTCCACCAGAAGGCGCAAAGCGTGCGCGACTACGGGCTCGACGCCGAGAGGGCGCGCGCGTGACGCAAGGCCCGCACGTCATCGTGCATACCGACGGCGCGTGCTCCGGCAATCCCGGCCCCGGCGGTTGGGGCGCGATCCTGAGCTTCGGCCAGCACGAGAAGGAGTTGAAGGGCGGCGAGGCGCACACCACCAACAACCGCATGGAGCTGATGGCGGCCATCGCCGCGCTCGAAGCGCTGAACAAGCCCTGCACGGTGGAGCTTCACACCGACAGCAAATACGTCCACGACGGCATTTCTAAGTGGATTCACGGCTGGAAGCGCAACGGCTGGAAGACCGCCGACAAGAAGTCGGTGAAGAACGTCGATCTCTGGCAGCGGCTCGACGCGGCGATCCAGCGCCACACCGTGCACTGGCGGTGGGTCAAGGGCCACGCCGGCCACGAGCTGAACGAGCGCGCCGATCGCCTCGCGGTCGAGGCGATCGCGGACGTCCGGGCGCAGGGGAAGTAGCGGCTCTCACTCCTGCCGAACCGCCGTCGACCCGTTCACGCGCGCGTCTTCGACGCATCATGGCGGCGGGTGCCGGAATGACAGCGGTGAGGCTACAAGCTCTTGATCAGATTATCCGCGCCGGAGATGTCGGCCTTGCCGGGCGCATCCTCGACGTTGAGCGTCTTGACCACGCCGTCGTCGACCACCATGGCATAGCGCTGCGAGCGCACGCCGAGGCCGCGCTCGGTGAGGTCGGCGGTCAGCCCCACGGCCTTCGCCCAGTTGGCGCTGCCGTCGGCCAAGAATTCGATGGCGTCGCCACCGGAGGCCTTCTTCCAGGCGTCCATGACGAATACGTCGTTGACGCCGGTCACCGCGATGGTGGCGACGCCCTTGGCCTTGATGGCGGCGGCGTTGGTCACGAATCCTGGCAGGTGGTTCTTGTGGCAGGTCGGCGTGAACGCGCCGGGCACCGCGAACAGCACCACCTTCTTGCCCTTGAACAATTCGTCCGTGGTCTTCGGCTTCGGCCCTTCCGCCGTCATCACCGTGAACGTGCCGTTCGGCACGCGGTCACCGACCTTGATCGCCATGGCGTTCCATCCTCTCGCATGGTTGGGGGAATGTTTGTGGGCGCACGTTAGAACATGGCCCCGGAAAGTGGAACCCGGATTTAGGGTCGCTCCGCCAGTGGGCAGCTAGTCGAGCCGGAACGGAACCTCGATCGCCTGCTCTCCGGCAATCGCCGTCAGGCGCAGGATCGCGCCGGCGGCGGCGGCGCCAGGCGGCAGCCCGTCGAGATCGAACGCAAAGCGCTGCATGCCGGGCCCTGCCCCCGCGACCGGCTCCGGCACCGGCAGCGCCCATTGTGGCGTGGGCCCCTCGGCCAGCAGCGCCACGTTGCTGCCCGACGGCGCGGCGACGTCCACGATCATGCGCGGCTTCGACGCGCCGGCCTCGCGGCGCACCGACCGGATCGCGAGCGCACCCGGATCGCCGACTGCGCCGGCTTTCGGCACCAGCGCCTCCGCGCGGGCGATTGCGTCGCCATGCGTTCGCGATCCGACGAGCAGCTTGAGTTCCGCCTTGGCCTTGGCCGGCACGCAGACCTTCTCGCAGACTGCGTAGTCCAGATTGAGTCGCAGCGTCGCCGCACGCGATGCATCCTTCGGCACCACGCGCAGCGGCAGGATGACCTCGCCGTCATAACCGATGGAATGGCCGCCCGCACCGTCGGGGAAACGTTTGGGCGCCGGGTAAAACACCTCCACCGCGGCAACATTGACGGAGGCGGAAAAGTCGAATGCGGGCGGCACTCCGGAATCGCCGGGGTAGCGCCAATAGGTCTTCCAGCCGCGGTTGAGCCTGATCTGCAGGCCCGCGCTCAAGACGCGCTTGCCGGCCTGCGTCCGCTCGCCGCCGCCTACCAAGCGCGCCGCCGAGCTGACGTCGCGATCCCACGCGGATTCGTCACTTGCCGATGCGGACTGCGGCAGGATAACCGTAACGGCCGCCACAATTGCGGCTGGCACAAACGGTGGCCAAATGCGGGCAGAAAGATGAGACCTTCTACTCATAATGGTTCCGATCTAATCGAGACCATGCACACAAGCCATTGAAAAGGACGTGAACGCCCAAAGCAGCGGCGGAAGTTTCGTTTCCAATCGACCCGGCTTGGGGGTAACCTTCACGCAATGAAAGCGCCACGCAAGAGCTTAGCCAAGAATTCCGTCAAGGCCTCCGCACAGGGCTTTTTGGACGGCCAGATGCTGATCGCCACGCCCACCATGCAGGACGAGCGATTCGCCCGCTCGGTCATCTACATGTGCGCGCATTCCTCCGAAGGCGCCATGGGCATCGTGGTAAACCAGCCGGCCGCGAACGTTAGTTTCGCCGACCTGCTGGTCAAGCTCGACGTGATCCCTTCGGCGGAGCGCATCAGCCTGCCGCGCAGCGCCGGCGGCGTCACCGTGCTGAAGGGCGGACCGGTGGAGACCGAGCGCGGCTTCGTGCTGCACAGTGCCGACTTCTTTATCGAGAATTCCACGTTGCCGATCGACAACGGCGTGTGCCTGACCGCAACGCTCGACATCCTCAAGGCGATCGCCCGCGGCGACGGGCCGATCAGCGCGATCCTGGCGCTGGGTTATGCCGGATGGGCGCCGGGGCAGCTGGAAAACGAGCTGCAGCACAACGGCTGGCTGCACTGCCCCGCCGACCCGGAACTGATCTTCGGCGACGACATCGAGGCGAAATACCAGCGCGCGATGACGAAGATCGGCATCCGGCCGGGGATGCTGTCAAGCGAAGTCGGACACGCCTGACGCGCGGGCGGCGCGGGGGTCTGATTCGGCTGCGCTCAATAAGACGCTTCGCCTATCTTTTTATTTGGGCATGATCTGGTCCGAAAACCGGTTCCCACATATCGAGATCATGCCCTATCCCCGCGCCAGTTCGAGCTGCTCGTTCTGCAAGAGCTTGCGCGCTGCCTCGGGCGTCATCGGCTCGCCGAACACATAACCTTGCGCGTATTCGCAGCCGAGCTGGTAAAGCTCGACCGCATCGGAGTCGGTCTCCGCACCCTCCGCCACCACATCCATGCCGAGATCGTGCGCCAGCGAGATGATCGAGCGCAGGAGCACCGGCCGCGTGCCCTTGTTGTTGGTGCGCACGAACGACTGGTCGATCTTGATGGTGTCGAACGGGAACCGCTGCAGGTAGGACAACGACGAATGGCCGGTGCCGAAATCGTCGAGCGCCAGCCCTGCACCCAATTCGCGGATGCGCGTGAGCAACTGCGCGGCGTGCTCGGGATTCTCCATCACCAGCGACTCGGTCAATTCGAGCTTGAGCGAGCCGCGCGCCAGGCCCGCGCGCGACAGCACCGTGCGCAGGTCGTGGATCAAATCGTGGCGCAGAAGCTGGCGCGACGATACGTTGACGCTCGCGAACACCGGCGTGCGCATGCGGATGTTGCGCTGCCACGCGCTGAGCTGGCGCGAGGTGCGCTCCAGCACGAACAGGCCGAGGTCGACGATCAGGCCGATTTCCTCGGCAATGCTGATGAACTCCGACGGCGACATCCGTCCCATCTTCGGATGGTCCCAACGCGCCAGCGCCTCGAAGCCCGCGACCGAGCGGTCCTCCAGCCGCACGATCGGCTGGTACAGCACGGTGATCTCCTCGCGCTCCAGCGCGCGCCGCAGCTCGGACTCCAGCGTCAGCCGGTCGGTCTTGCGCGCCCGCATGGGCGGCTTGAACACCTCGATGCGGTCGCCGCCGATGCGCTTGGCGTGATACATCGCAAGCTCAGCGTCTTTTAAAACCTCCTCGGTGCGGTTGGGCTGGCCGTCGCCCAGCGCAAGCCCGATCGAGGCGGTCAGGAAGATTTCGCGGTCGTTGAACGCAATCGGCGAGCGAAGCGTGCGCCGAATGGTTTCGGCGAATGCGATCAGCCGCGTGGGGTCCTTCTCCGACAGCAGGATCATCGCAAACTGATCGCCGGCCAGCCGTGCCAGCGTGTCCTGCGGCTTGAGCAGCCGCGCCAGCCGCCGCGCCAGCGTGAGCAGGATCGAGTCGCCGACCGCGATCCCGACCGAGTCGTTGACCTGCTTGAAGCGGTCGAGGTCGATCACCACCACGGTGGCGCGGATCGACGGATCGGCCTTGGCGAAGGCCATGACCGACTCCAGCCGGTCGAGGAACAATTGCCGGTTCGGCAGGCCGGTCAGGTTGTCGTGTACGGCGTCGTGCAGGAGCCGTTCCTCGGCGTTCTTGAATTCCGTGACGTCGGTCAGCGTGCCAACAAGACGCACCACCTCGCCATCGGAGCCGACCACCGGCCGAGCCCGCAGCGAGAACCAGAGGTAATGGCCGTCCGGCGTGCGAAGCCGGAAATCCTGTACCAGCCGCCCGCGGCGCTGCTCCAGCACGCTGTCGAGCGCCGCACGAAACCGGTCGCGGTCGAGCGCATGCAGCACTTCGAGCCAGCGCGCGGCGGGGCCTTCCAGCGAGCCGCGCTTGAGCCCGATCAGGTGCTCGGTCTCGGGGCTGGTGAAGACGCGATCCGCGGACACGTCCCAGTCCCAGATCATGTCGCCCGCGCCGGTAAGCGCCAGCGCCCGGCGCTCGACGTCGGTGACGATGCTGTTGGTGATGCCGCCGGCGAAGGCGTGCTGCATCACCGTGAACCCGATCAGCATGACGATCAGCACCAAGCCGCCGAGCAGCGCAGGGGCGACGATATCGTTGGTCACCCAGCCCGTAACCGTCAGCACCATGGCGACCGCCCAAACGGTCATCAGGAACCAGGTCGGGATCAGCAGCACGGCGCGGTCGAACCCGTGAGTCGACAGATAGACCACAAGGCCGAAGCCCAGGAACGCGATCAGCACCAGCGACAGCCGCGCGATGCCGGACGCGATCGACGCATCGATCAGCGCAATGGCCACGAGTGCGGTCAGCCCCGCGAGCCAGCCGATGGTGATGTGCATGTAGCGCACGTGCCAGCGGCCAAGGTTGAGATAGGCGAACAGGAACACCAGCAGCGTGCCGGCGAGAATTGCCTCGCCCGAGGCGCGCCAGATACGCTCGGCGCCCGAACTCATGTCGAACACCTTGCCCCAGAATCCGAAGTCGATGCCGATATAGACCAGCACGGCCCAGCCGAGCGCCGCCGCCGCCGGAAACATCACGCTGCCCTTGACCACAAACAGGATGGTCAGGAACAGCGCCAGCAAGCCGGCGATGCCGATGACGATGCCGTGGTAGAGCGTGAAGCTGTTGATCTTGTCCTTGTAGGCGTCGGGTTCCCACAGATAGAGCTGCGGCAGCTTGTCGGTGCGAAGCTCCATGATGTATGTGACCACCGTGCCGGGATCGAGAACGACCCGGTAGACGTCGGCGATGGCGCTGTACTGCTCCTCCGGCCGTTCGCCCGAGCTCGGCGTGATGGTGACCACGCGCGACAGTCCGAGATCGGGCAGGAACAATCCGGAGCCGACCATCCGGTAGTGCGGCACGACGATCAGCCGGTCGAGTTGCTCGTCGCCGGAGTTGGCGAGCGCGAACACCGCCCAGTTGGTCGAGCCCTCGCGGGCCGGCTGCTGCATGCGGCGTACGATGCCATCGGGGCCCGCCGCCGCCTGCACGGTCAGGCGGTCGGTATCGGACTTGTGCATTTCGACGACGCCGGTGAGATCGATCGCGGTAAGATCGCTGCGGACGCTCACCGCCTCGACCGCATGGCCGGGGGCGGCGCCAAGGATCGCGGCGATCAAGAAAACCGCCAGGGGCGCGGTGCGCAGCCAGCCCAAAGCACAACCTCCGCTGCTGTCTCGTGACCCAGGCACCGTCCAGACCACGAGTTAAGCCCTTAGCATTGCGCCAAAATCGGGGCTGGCATCGCCCCAGGCGGGAGGCCTCTCCCGCAACGTGTCCCCACGCAAGATGAGTAGCTTTGCGGGGACCCAAGAGCAAGGAATTCCACGGCCTTCCCGCGCTGCAGCATGGCCGCGGCACCCTGTCTGGCGTCTCCACGCCCCGGCTTGCGCAGCATTAGGCGTCACAGCGTCAGGACGATCTTGCCGATGTGCTGGCTCGTTTCCATGCGCGCATGGGCGGCGGAGGCCCGGTCCAGCGGAAAGGTCGAGTCGATCACCGGGCGGATCTTGCCGGCTGCGACCAGCGGCCAGACCTTCTCCTCGATGCCGCGCGCGAATGCCGCCTTCTCCGCGACCGTGCGCGGACGCAAGGTCGAGCCGGTGTGAAGCAGCCGCTTCTGCATCAGCCGCGCGAAATTGACGGTGGCCTTCGGGCCCCCGAAGAACGACACCTGCACGATCTGGCCTTCGTCGGCCGCGGCGTCGTAGTTGCGGTCGATATAATCGCCGCCGACGATGTCGACGATCAGATTCGCGCCCTTGCCGCCGGTCGCCTGCTTGGTGGCCGCGACAAAGTCCTCGGTCTTATAATTCACGGCGACGTCGGCGCCGAGCTTCTTTGCCGCCGCGCACTTCTCGTCCGAACCCGCGGTCGCGATGACACGGGCGCCGAAGGCCTTGGCCAGCATGATCGCGGTGGTGCCGATGCCCGACGTGCCGCCATGCACCAGCACCCAGTCGCCGGCCTTGAACGAGGCGCGCACGAACATGTTCTGCCAGCAAGTGAAGAACGTCTCGGGGATCGCCGCGGCCTCGACCATCGACAGCGTCGCGGGCACCGGCAGCGCGTGGCTCTCGTAGGCCAGGCAATATTGCGCATAGCCGCCACCGACCACGAGCGCGCAGACCTTGTCGCCGAGCTTGAAACGCTTGGCGTCGGGACCGACCGCTGCGACCTCGCCCGCGATTTCCAGGCCCGGAATGTCGGTCGCGCCCTTGGGCGGCGGATAGGTTCCCTGGCGCTGGCGCACGTCCGGAAAATTCACGCCCGCAGCCACCACCTTCACCAGGATTTCCCCCGGTCCCGGCGCCGGAACCAAGCGCTCCTCGGGCACCAGCATCTCGGGCCCGCCTGGGGCGCGGATGGCGATTACGGTCATGCGTGCAGGCAGCGTCATGTCGGTCCTCGATTGTCCGGGATGGCGGGTTGTTTAATCGGCCCGGCCCGGTGTGACAACCGCATCCGGCGGGGCTATTTTTCGCACCTGCATGGAGACCGGCGATGCCAGCCATCGACGACGACGACCGGCCGAAAAAGAAAATCGTCCATGAGATCGGGCAGGACCTGACGCTGCTGTCGGTCGGCGAACTGACCGAACGCGTCGCAATTCTCAAGGACGAGATCGCGCGCCTGGAAGCCAACATGGCGAGCAAGCAGGCGTCGAAGTCGGCGGCGGATTTGTTTTTCAAGAAGTGACCGAGCGCACGTTCCGCCTTTGCGCTCACGCGCCTCGGCGGACGCTCGCACCCCGGAACGGCGCCGGATTTGTTCACCCGGCATTAACCATAATTTTTCGGAACCAGGGATTTAACGGTTAATTAAGCTTTCCCCTTCATTACTACCACCTGTCCATCTTCATGGACATTGAGTGGCTCCTGTCCACTCTGTTTGACGCCTCCCGTTATCAACTTCGAGCCGCCGGCAACGGCGGCTCTTTTTTATGTTTCGTTTCGGGGCACTTTCTGAACGGACGGTTACCATTTTGTAAACTTCGTGACGCCAACGCTGGACAGTCCCCTCCGGGCCCGGTCTTATCGACGGATTGGTTGGGGTGAGCGTGCGAAATGAATGAGCGTCCCGCGGACGAAGCGGCGCCTGTGTCCTTCGGCGAAAAGCTGGCGAGTTCCCAGGCCTTTGCGGCCCTGTTCCGCGACGGCATGGCGCTGGTGGAGGAAACCGCGGCCTATCTCGATGGGCCCGGCCGCCAGGAATCCAAGAAACTCGAACGCCGTGCGGCATTGTCATATGCGACCGAGAGCATGCGGCTGACCACGCGGCTGATGCAGCTTGCGTCCTGGCTGCTGCTGCATCGCGCGGTGAAGGAGGGGGAGATGTCGCTCTCCCAGGCCAACAAGGAAAAGTCCAAGGTCAAGCTCGCCGCAGGCGAGCCGGGCGATCCCGAAACCATCAAGCTCCTGCCCGAGAAACTGCGCGTGCTGATCGACCGCTCCAAGCGGCTCAACGACCAGGTCCGGCGGCTCGACGCCAACATCTACGCGCCGCCGCTCGCGCCCGACCGCCCGACCGTCGGCAATCCGGTCGAGCGCCAGATGGGCCTCTTGAAGGCCGCGTTCGAGAGCGACGTTCGCTGACGCAACCGCGTCTCCCAAAACAAAAACGCCCGCTTGCGCGGGCGTTTCGATTTCTGGCGCCGAAACGGCTACTTCTTGCCGCCAATGCCGAGGTTGGCGAACTTCTTCTGGAAGCGCGACACGCGGCCGCCCCGGTCCATCAGCTGTTGCTGGCCGCCGGTCCAGGCCGGGTGCGATTTCGGGTCGATGTCGAGGTGCAGCACATCGCCCTTCTTGCCCCAGGTGGTGCGCGTGGTGAACTCGGTGCCGTCGGTCATCTTGACCGTGATGGTGTGATAGTCCGGATGGGTGTCGGGCTTCATCGCTGTCTCTCAAAGCTCCGCCGCGGCGGGCCGCTCGGCTGGAATGTCGCTGGAATTGCGCGGTTCTATACAGGATGGGAGACACCCGGACAAGCGCCTGTTGCATTGCCTTGAGGCGGCGGTCCGGGGCATTGTCCGGCCGCGGACGGCGGCGCGGACCCGGCCGGCAAACGCCGGGCATCCCCGGAACTGGGCAGATTCCATGAACGACACGGCCGGCCATCGGGGCCTCGATCCTCCCGCGCCGGCGGCAGACGGACCCCCGGCAGCCGCGGGTCGCAAGGCCAAATTGCGGCCGCTCAGGCTGCTCGTCCCCTATGCGCTGCGCTACCGCACCCGCGCCGCATTCGCGCTCGCGGCCCTGCTCACCGCCTCGATCGCGACGCTGGTGGTTCCGGTCGCCGTGCGGCGGATGATCGACTTCGGATTCACGGCCGAGAACGTCGGCCTGATCGACCAGTATTTCGGCGTTCTGATCATGGTGGTGGCCGTGCTCGCGGTGGCAAGCGCGCTGCGCTACTACCTCGTCACGACGCTCGGCGAGCGCGTCGTCGCGGACCTGCGCAGCGCCGTATTCGGCCATCTGACGTCGCTGTCGGCGCCGTTCTTCGACACCGCCAAGACCGGCGAACTGATTTCGCGCCTCACCGCGGACACCACGCAGATGAAGTCCGCGGTCGGCGCGTCGGTGTCGATCGCGCTGCGCAATCTCGTGCTGTTCGCAGGCTCCGCGACCATGATGGTGGTCACGAGCCCAAAGCTTTCGGCTTTTGTGCTTGCCGCCATCCCCGTGATCGTTTTGCCGTTGGTCGGGTTCGGGCGTTCGGTCCGCCGCCGCACCCGCACGGCGCAGGACACGCTCGCCGACGCCTCCGCCTATGCCGCCGAACTGATCGGCGCGGTGCGCACGCTGCAGGCCTTCACCAACGAACGGCTGGCGGGCACGCGTTTTGCCGAGGCGGTGGAGCGCGCCTGCCTTGCGGCGATCCGCTCGACGCAGGCGCGCGCGGTGCTCACCGCGGTCATCATTTTCCTCGCCTCGGCGAGCGTCGTCGTCATCCTCTGGGTCGGCGCGCAGGACGTGCTGTCGGGCGCGATCACGCCGGGGCGTCTCAGCCAGTTCGTACTGTTCGCCGTGTTCGCGGCGAGCGGGCTTGGCCAGTTGAGCGAGGTTTGGGGCGAGCTGTCGCAGGCGGCGGGTTCCGCCGAGCGGCTCGCCGAGTTGCTCGCGATCGAGCCTGCGATCCGCGCGCCCGCCAGTCCGGTCGCCCTGGCCGCAAAGCCGCGCGCCGAGGTTGCGTTCGAGCGCGTGCGTTTCGCCTATCCGGCGCGGCCGGACACCGACGTACTCCATGACGTCAGTTTCCGCGTCAGGCCCGGCGAGAGGGTCGCGATCGTCGGCCCCTCTGGCGCGGGCAAGAGCACGATCTTCCACCTGATCCTGCGGTTCTACGATCCGGCATCCGGGGCGGTGACATTCGACGGCGTGCGCCTGCCCGACGCCGACCCGGCGGAGTTGCGGCGGCATATCGCGCTGGTGCCGCAGGACGTTGCGATCTTCGCCATGAGCGTGCGCGACAACATCCGGTTCGGCCGGCCGGACGCCTCCGATGCGGAGATCGAGCGCGCGGCCGAGGTCGCGGCGGCGGCCGAATTCATCCGCGCGCTGCCGCAAGGCTACGATACGCCGGTCGGCGAACGCGGCGTGACGCTGTCGGGCGGACAGCGTCAGTGCATCGCGATCGCACGCGCCGTGCTGCGCGAAGCACCACTGCTGCTGCTCGATGAGGCGACCTCCTCGCTCGACGCCGAGAGCGAGACGCTGGTGCAGACCGCGCTGAACCGACTGATGGCCGGCCGCACGACGCTGGTGATCGCGCATCGGCTCGCCACCGTCTTGTCCTGCGACCGTATCCTGGTGCTGGACCGGGGCGCCGTCGTCGAAGAAGGCGCCCACGACGCACTGGTCGCGCGCGGCGGGCTCTATGCCCGCCTCGCCAAGCTGCAGTTCGAGTTGACCTGAGCGATCGTCCTGCTGCGGCGGACCGTGGCGCCGCGCCGCGCGGGGATCAGCAACCGTGGTTCGCGCCGTTCCGGTTGAACAGCCGGCCGGTCAGCAGTGCATAAACGTGACTGAGTTCCGAGAGCGCCGCGTCGAGCGTCTTGCGCTTTCGCTCCAGCCGGTCGACCAGCGCCATGCACTGCTCCTGGCCCTGCTTGAAGGCCGAGGACGTTGCGTCCTCCTCGGTGGCGGCGATGATACCGGTCAGATCGTTAAGCGGAACGCCAGCGCGGCGGCATTTGACGATGAACGCAATCCGCTCGCAGTCGGCCCAGCCGTAGACCCTCTGGCCGTCCATGACATGACCCCGCCGGATCAGGCCGCGGAACTCGAAATAGCGCAGCATCAGCCGGGATACCCCGAACATCCGCGCCACGTTGCCGATGGAGAGCACCGTCTCGCGGGACGGGGCCGACCGCCCGCTCTCGGTGTCGTCGAGCCAAATAACCTCCTGCCCCTGGGGCGAAGGTTCGCAAGCAGGTTTAGACATCGTCGCCTCGTTGCCGCGGCGCGCACCGGTCGAAAAGAGAGATGTTGCTCTTCCCGCAGCGGATCGCGCGCCATGATCGATCTATGGGCACGCTTCCGAAGGGGCAAAACGCCTGAGCGTTCGGCCTGTAAGCGGGCGGCCCGATTCGGGCCAGCGGGCGGAACATGGCGACTGCGGCCGCCAACCGCAAGCAAATTTCAGTTAGCTGCGGCGCACATCCGGAAAATATATTGGAAATACAATAGTATATGAGTTTGTAAATTGCGGCCGGAAATCAGGACTTTGCCATCGCACCGAGTTCCGCGAGTTCGCGGAGCAGCCGGTCGGATACGTCGTTCGCCGGGATAAATCTTAACAACTGCTGACGCGCGTCGTCCCGCCAGGCCGGATAGAGCGCATGCAGGCGTTCCAGTTCGCGCCGCGCGGCCGCGCGGTCGCCCTGCGCCCCAACCGCCAGCGCCCGGGCGACATAACCCAGGGGAAAGGGCGGCACGGTGATCTGGCTCGCCTCCGAGGCTGCGCCCGCAACGTCGCCGGTCAGATAGTGCCCCAGGAAAACGTAGAAATGATACCAGCTCGGACGGATGGCCCCGATGTCGCCGACCTGCTGCATGTATGCCATGCCACGCTCGACTTGACCGACCAGAATCAGCCGGCCGCCATAGTCGCTGACGATGATCCGGTCGAAGGGATTGAGTGCGAGAGCCCTTTCCCCGGCAGCGAACGCCGCATCCAGATCGCGGCGGCCGAACAGCACCGCAAACAGCATCTGATAGGCCCGAGCGCTTTCCGGGTTGAGTTCGATTGCCCGGCGCGCAACGCGCAGGCCGCGATCAAGCGCGGGCGCATCGCCGGCCTTGGCTCCAAAGCCAAGTTGAAATTCCCGGTAATAAAGTGCGGCAAGGTAAGCGAAGCCGTCGGCGAAATCCGGATGTCTGGCGATCAACTGCTCCAGGCAGTCGCGGGCGCCCACATGCTGCCTGGGATCGAAAGACCGGAACGACTCGGAGGCTTCCACGACGCAGCGGTAACGCGGGTCGCCGGCGTTGCTCGACAGATGCTTCGTGCGCTGATGCGCCCTGATGACGCCGAACGGCTGAAACAGGCGGGAGGCGATTTCGGCGGCGATGCGCTTCTCCACTGCGCCCGTTTCTTGGCGATCGGCGGAAAATTGATAGTCGCCCGACCACACCGTGAGGCCATCGCCAGCATCCACGAGCCGAAGCTGCACGCTCCTCGGCCTACCCGGAATGCCGTCGATAGTGCTGAACAGCCCGTAATCGATCGTCCCGGCCGCCGCCGCCGCGGGGTTTTCGAACAAGAGATTTGTCGTGCCGAAGCGCGGGAACGCGGCTTTCATGGCGTCGAACATTGAGGCGATCAGCCGGACATTATCGAGCCCGCTCGACAGAACTTGCGGGACGTAAACATGGACGACCGGCATTCCGTCGCCTGGACGGGGCGTCCCATTCATCGGCGCGTAGGCTTCGGGGCGCGCCCGCGCCTGGTCATTGTCGCCATGTGTGAGAAAAGCCGCGGCAAGCGCCGCAACCACGATCAGCGCCGCCCCCAGGCCCAGCGCCACCGGACTGGGGAGCCGGGGAACGGCGCCGGGGATGGCCCGCTGCAGGACGCCCTCGGGTTCGAACTCTCGCCTTCTGAATGTCGGCACGTACGAGCCACGGGGCAGATCGACGATCACCGGGTCGGCGGCGCCGGGCCCGCTGTAGTAACGCTCGATCGCGCGCCGCAGCCGCGTCGCCTCGACACGCACGATCGGATCGAGTTGCGGGTCGAACTTGGCGTCGCGGCGCAGCACCTCCACGCCGATGGTATAGGCCTTGATGCGGTCGGCCTTGCAGTGCAGCACCGCCTCGACGACGAACCGCAGAAACGAGCCGAGCTGCGGCGAGCGCGAAAACACGTCGCTTACCGTGATGCGGTCGATTTCCGCCCGGATTTCGTCATGCGTCGGCGCATCGCCGACGGCTTTCTGCGTCGTGGTCATGCCGGCTATCGCTGCATTTCGTACGAAACTGCGCGCGGGTGCCGGCCGACATACGGGCCGAGCGCCGCCGATATAAGACAAACCAAGCGGCTCGCGCCGACCTCAGGTAGCGCCTGCTCTCGCGCCGTTCAAGACATTTCGCAAGATATTGAAGGGGCGGACGTATTGCCCCAGCAAAAAAATACGCCACTCGCGCCGCACGGCGCGAACTTGTCGCCGCCCGGCGCGCCTTCCGCGCCGGGCGCAATTGCACTGCACCGGCCTACTTGCGGCGGAGCATGGCGTCGACTGCGTAGCGTCCGGCGCCAGTCAGGAACAACAGAACGTTGCCGCCCATCATCGAAATGTTCTTCCAAAAGTGGCTGCTTTGATTGCCCTGCTGCGCTTCCGGGAAGTTCCAGTAGCGATGCGAACTGAATGTCGCGATGATGAGGAACAGGAACATCACCAGCGCGGTATAGCGGGTGGCGAACCCGACCAGCAGCAGGATTCCGCCGACGAACTCGACCGGCGGGGCGATATAGCCCAGGAACTCCGGCAGGTCGCGACGCGGCATGGTCTTCACGAACCCCGGAACATCCATCAGCTTGCGCCATCCGCTGGACACGAAAATCCACCCGAACATCACGCGCCCTGCCAACAGCAGGAAATCGCGCCACGCGTTCGCCATCCCGTCGGTGCAGGTCAGCCACGACGGCTGCGAACCGGTGTCTTGCATGGACATGAGCTTTCCCCCTTGATTTTTCGACGCTGCTTGTCGCCCGGCGTCGACGGAAGTTTAGCGCAATCCTCCAGCGGCCAAAACGACCCTCGGGCTCTGTGCAATGCCGCGGCGCAACAACGCAAAAAACAAACGCCGGCCCAACGAGGTGGGCCGGCGCATTACGTCGGTGTGGGCAGAGCCAATGCGCCGCCGCCTGCTATTCTTGGCCGATTGCCTTCTTCACGCGGCCGACGAGTTCCGGCGACGCCGACACGATCTTGCCGATCATCGCGTGCAGTTCCTGGTGGCCAGTGGGCTCGATGGCGAGCTTTCGCTTCTCGCAATCGGCAAGGAACTCCTTGTCCTTCATCAGCGCTTCGAACGCCTTGCGCAGCGCCGCCACGCGGTCGGCCGGAACCTCGGGCCCGAGCGCGATCGCGCGCGAGACCGGCGTCCCGGATATGACGAACTCCGCCACGTCACGCTTGTCCGGCGCGGTGACCTCGATCAGCGTGGGCACGTCTTTCAGATACGGCTTGCGCTTCAGCGTGAACTGCACGAGCAGGTTGACCTTCTTCTCGGTGATCCACTGCGGCCGCGAATTGCTGAGATTCTCCCACGACGGCGTCCAGCCGTGAATCTCGCTGCGCTCCATGGCGAGGTTGTTGTCGTTGCCGCTGCGCAGGCCGGTAATGATCTTGTATTTGCCCCCGATCGCATCCTTCAGCAGCGACGCCCAGTGATAGGTAAGGTGGTTTCTGGCGAACGACCCAATGACGATGTCGTCGCGCTTCTTGAGGTCATCGAGCGTCTTGGCGGGGGCGGTGTGCCAAAGCGCCATCATCTGCGAGATCGCGTCGTAGGCGCCGAGCCACTGGAACTTGGCCGACTGAAAGCGCACGCCGGTCGGCGTAAGCTTCTCCGCCAGCACGATGGCGTGAGACAGCAGCATCTTGGTGCCGTCCTGCGCCGCGGACCCGTAAATGTGGTTGGCCGCGATCACGCCGCCGGCGCCGGGCATGTGCTCGACGATGATGTTCGGATTGCCGGGAATGTGCCTGCTCAGGTGATGAGCGATGGTGCGGCCATAGGGATCGAAGCTGCCGCCCGGCCCAGTGCCCATGACGATCGACAGTGTCTTGCCCTTGTAGAAGTCGGCGACCGGGTCGGCTGACGCGGGCGTAACGGCCATCACCGCGGCGGCGACCAGTGCCGAGACGGTCGGAGCCTGCATCCTTGGCATTGTCTTCTCCCCTGTTTTGGTTCGGCCTTCGCGGCTTGCTTCTCGCAAGGCTTCCACAACCGCAGAGGGCGTTCAAGGCGCGTGACGACGCAGCCGGCCGGCCCCGAGGCCGCAACGTAGGTCGCGCGGGACGGTACCGGCGGAACCAAGCTGCCTGCCGTTTCGCCGCTTGCCGGCACTGCAGGCGCTGGCCTATCGTTTTCGCCTGTCGCCTGCGCGCGCACGCGCCGCCATCGGGCATCCAATATCCGGCACCCAACGGAGACGGGCATGCGATTTCCCAGAAACGGCTGGTACACCGCGATCTGGTCGAAGGAGCTCGCCGACCAGCCGATCGCGCGCACGATCCTCGGCGAAAAGCTGGTCCTGTTCCGCGGCGCGAACGGGCGCGCCGGCGCGCTCGCCGACCGCTGCTGCCATCGCGCCGCGCCGCTGTCGCTCGGCCAGGTCGCGGGCGACCGACTGCGCTGCGGCTACCACGGCCTCGAGTTCGATACCGACGGCCGATGCGTGGCGATCCCCGGCCAGGCCGACGTGCCTGCGGGTGCGCAGGTGCGCGCCTATCCGGCGGTCGAGCGCTGGAACGCAGTGTGGGTCTGGATGGGCGATCCGGCGCTGGCCGATCCGGGCAAGATCGTCGAACTGCCCTGGCTCGACAGCAAGGAATGGACCGCGACGCCGAGCTACCTGCACCTTCAGGTCAACGCCCAGCTCCTGATCGACAACCTGCTCGACTACACCCACGTCTCCTACCTGCACGCCGCCACCATCGCCGGCGATCCGCGCGAGGCCACGACCCCGACCAAGACCGAGCGCATCAACGACGGCGTGCGGGTCGGTCGCTGGATGATCGACTTCAAGCCTCCGCCGCTGTTCGCCAAGGCCGGCGGGTTCACCGGCAACGTCGACCGCTGGCAGCATGCGACCTGGAAGTCGCCGTCGACCGTGTACATGGACGTCGGCGCCGCCAAGACCGGAACCGGCGCGCCCGAAGGCGACCGCAGCCAGGGCATCTCGATCTGGTCGACGCATCTTGTCACGCCGGAGACCGACGCGAGCTGTCACTACCATTTCGGCTTCGCGCGCAATTTCGCGCTCGACGACGCGGAGATGTCGCAGCTCCTGTTCAACGGCGCGCGCAACACCTTCCTGGAAGACAAGGCGATGCTGGAGGCGCAGCAGCACAACCTCGAAGCCGGCGACCTCGACGGACTGATGCACATCGGCGCCGACGCGGCGCAACTCCAGGCGCGGCGGATGCTGGCCGACCTGGTGCGGGCGGAGGCGGACTGAAAGCCGGCGCCGGTAATCTCTGAGCGCGGGTCCCGACATCGAATTCTCCCCACCGGCCGTTGATTTGCGTCAAGGCGGCGGCGCGGGCAAACATCGATAAGGACGGTTCCGCGGCCCGGCGGACGGCGCGCGGCCCCGACCAGAATGGAGGCTTCCATGATTCGAAATCTCATGGCCGCGACGCTGATTGCAGCGGCGACGCTGATGCCCGTTCAACCCGCTTCGGCCCAGGACGCGCTTGGCGGCGCACTGCTCGGCGGCGCGGCCGGCGCCATCATTGGCGGCGCAGTGACCGGCCGTGGCGAAGGCGCCGCGATCGGCGCGATCATCGGCGCGACGACGGGCGCTATCATCGCCTCGGAAGGCCGCCGCATCAGGCGCAGTTCGTATTACGATTGGCGCGACGGTTGTTACCTCAGGCGCAGCGACGGCCGCTGGGTGCGGGTGCATCCGCGTAATTGCTACTAGGACAGGCTAAAAGGAGACGGCGCGGCGCTACCCCCCCACGCCCTTCCCCTTCAGCGCCCCGCCGATCTCGTCGAGGATCGCTGGGTCGTCGATGGTCGCGGGCATGGTCCAGGGGTCGCCGTCGGCGATCTTCTTGATCGTACCGCGGAGAATTTTACCCGAGCGCGTCTTGGGCAGGCGCGCCACCGTGATCGCGAGCTTGAACGCCGCGACCGGGCCGATCTTATCGCGCACGAGCTGGACGCACTCGCGCTCGATTTCCTCGTGCGGGCGGTTGACGCCGGCCTTGAGCACGATGAAGCCGCAGGGCACCTCGCCTTTCAGATCGTCCTTGATGCCGAGCACCGCGCATTCGGCGACGTCCTTGTGCGCGGCCAGCACCTCCTCCATGCCGCCGGTGGAGAGCCGATGCCCTGCGACGTTGATGATGTCGTCGGTGCGGCCCATCACGTAGACGTAGCCGTCCTCGTCGACGTAGCCCGCGTCCGCGGTCTTGTAATGGCCGGGGAACTCGGAGAGATAGCTTTCCTTCATGCGATCGTCGGCCTGCCAGAGTGTCGGCAGGCACGACGGCGGCAGCGGAAGCTTCACCACGATCGAGCCCATGGTTCCGCGCGGTAGTTCCTTGCAGCTTTCGTCGACGATGCGCAGGTCGTAGCCCGGCATCGCCACCGTCGGCGAGCCGTGCTTGACCGGTAGCATGCCGAGCCCCACCGGGTTGCCGGCGATGGCCCAGCCGGTCTCGGTCTGCCACCAGTGGTCGATGACGGGTTTCTTCAACAGGTTTTCGGCCCAGACGATGGTGTCGGGATCGGCGCGCTCGCCAGCCAGGAATAGCGTGCGGAATTTCGACAGGTCGTGCTGCGCGAAGAATTTCCCCTGTGGGTCTTCCTTCTTGATGGCTCGGAACGCGGTCGGCGCGGTGAACATGGCGGCGCAGCCGTACTCGGAGATCACGCGCCAGAATGCGCCGGCGTCGGGCGTGCCGACCGGCTTGCCCTCGTAGAGGATCGAGGTGCAGCCGTGAAACAGCGGCGCATAAACGATGTAGCTGTGGCCGACCACCCAGCCGATGTCGGAGGCAGCCCACCACACCTCGCCGGGGCTCACGCCGTAGTGGTTCTGCATGGTCCACTTCAGCGCAACCATATGGCCGCCGTTGTCGCGCACCACGCCCTTCGGGATTCCGGTCGTGCCCGAGGTATAGAGGATGTAGAGCGGATCGGTCGCTTGCAGCGCCACCGGCTCGAGCACGTTGTGGGCCCAGACCACCGCGTGCTCCCAGGTCTTGTGCCAGTCATGGTCGCGGCCGGGCGTCAGTTCCGCCGTGCATTGCGGCCGCTGCAGGATCAGGCAGGCGTCGGGCTTGTGCCGGGCGAGACCGATCGCCTCGTCGAGTAGCGGCTTGTAAGGGATAACGCGGGCGACCTCGATGCCGCAGCTTGCCGACAGGATCACCTTGGGCTTGGCGTCGTCAATGCGGGTGGCCAGTTCCTTCGGCGCGAAACCGCCGAACACCACCGAATGCACAGCGCCGATGCGCGCGCAGGCGAGCATCGCCACCACCGCCTCAGGCACCATCGGCATGTAGAGGATGACGCGGTCGCCTTTCCGGACGCCGAAATTGTGATGCAGGATGCCGGCGAGAATCTCGGTCTTGGTCTGAAGCGCGGCGTAGGTGATGGTCTCTTTCGTACCGGTGACCGGCGAGTCGTAGATCAGCGCGGCCTGCGTGCCGCGCCCGGCTTCGACGTGGCGATCGATCGCGTTGTAGCAGGTGTTGCAGACGCCGTCGGGAAACCAGCGGCCGTAGACGCCGGCGTTCGGGTCGAACGCGGTCTTGGGCTTCTCGATCCAGTCGATGCCGGCGGCCGCTTCCATCCAGAAGCCCGCTGGATCGCGCTGCCAGCGCGCATAGGTTTCGTGATAGCGGCTTGTTTTCGCGTCCATGGCGCTTCTCCCGTAATGATTGTCGCGCCCGCAGCACGTCTAAGGCAAGCGGCTAGATCATCGGTCGCATCTCGGAATCGATCTGGCGCAAGCTTGCCTTCTCCGCTCTAAATGCGCGCCCTGCCCTCGCGCTGCCGGGTCGCTCGTGCAACTGCTCTCCGATCCTGCCTTCATGGCCGTGTCCCTGCTCGGCGTCTGCCTGCTCGGCGTGTCGAAGGGCGGCTTCCTCGGCCTCGGCGTGATGGCGCTGCCGCTGATGTCGCTCTACGTGCCGCCGCTGCAGGCCGCGGCCATCATCCTGCCGACTGCGCTCGCCCAGGACGCGGTCACGCTGTGGGCCTATCGGCGCGACTGGAGCGCCTGGAATCTGAAAATCATGCTGCCCAGCATGGTCTTGGGCATGGGCGTGGCCTGGCTGCTCGCGGCCTCGCTCACCTCCGCGCACATCCGGCTCGCCGTCGGGCTGATCGCGGCGCTGTTCGTGCTGCGGTACTGGCTCGGCGCGCGCCTTGAACGCTTCATGCCGAAGCCCAACGTGGCCAGCGGCGCGATCATCGGCGCGGTCGGCGGCGTCACAACCATGCTCGCCAACGCCGGCGGGCCGGCGTGGCAGATCCACCTCATGCCGCAGAGGCTCGACAAGCTCACCTTCATCGGCACGATCACGATCCTGTTCGCGGCCAGCAACCTGATTAAGATTCCGGGCTTCGCCACGCTCGGTTTCTTGACGCAGGAGAACATGCTGGTCGGGCTCGCGCTGGTGCCGATCGCGGTCGTGGCGAACTACGCCGGCATCTGGCTGATCCGGCGGGTGTCCAACGACGCGTTTTTCCGCATCGCCTATGTGCTGATGATGGTCGTGGCAGTCGAGTTGATCCGAAGCTCGCTCGTGGAGTTGTGGCAAGGATAGGCCGCGCCGATACGACAGAGCGCAATCGGGCGTCATGCAATAATTCGGGTGGCGCGCAGCTTGCTTCTCCGCTTTAGCTATCTGTCGACGCGTTTTCTTCACGCGAACCGGTATCCACTTCGCTTGAAAACGCTACAGGTGCGCCGGCCATGACCATCATCACCGACCCGCTGTTCTACGTTTTCGCCGTGCCGGCGGTGGTGTTTCTCGGCCTGTCGAAGGGCGGCTTCTCCGGCGTCGGCATGGTGTCGACGCCGATGCTGGCGCTGATCATGCCGCCGCTCGAGGCCGCGGCGCTGCTGCTGCCGATCCTGCTGGTGCAGGACGCGTTCTCGGTCTGGGTCTATCGCAAGGTCTGGGACCCCTGGAATCTGAAGGTGCTGATTCCAGGAGCCGTCGTCGGTGTCGGCGCGGCCTGGCTGCTCGCGGCCTACGTTTCGGAGGATTTCGTGCGGCTGCTGGTCGGGCTGATCGCGCTGGGCTTCGTCGCCTACGCCATCATCCGGCGCAACCGTCCGGTGCCCAAGGATCGGCCGCCGGCTGCCAGCGGCGTGGTCTGGGGGGCGCTGTCGGGCTTCACCACCACGCTCATTCAAATTGGTGCGCCGCCGTATTACGCGTTCGTGCTGCCGCAGCGGCTGGAGAAGATGCTGTTCGTCGGCACCACGGTGATGTTCTTTGCCGCCGCCAACGCGATGAAGGTCGCGCCCTATTTCGCGCTCGGCCAGTTCACGACCACGGGCTTGTGGACGTCGCTGGCGCTGTTTCCGCTCGCCATCGCGTCCAATTACCTCGGCATCTATCTCGTGCGCGTCACGCCCGAGGCGATCTTCTACAAGATCACCAACTGGCTGGTGTTCCTGATCGGGCTGGAACTAACCCGGCAGGGCGTCATGGGGCTGATCTACGGGTAGCGGCCCTGTTGAACCCGGACCCGGCGCCGTTCGACTAAGGGCCGAATGGGGCGCGCAGCCCCGATTCCATTGGGGCTCGCCTATGCTCACCATCAAATCCCTGCTGACGCTGGCCGCGCTCGCCGCTCAGGTTCAACAGACCGACATTCGGCAGGACGTCGATGACTGCAGATCCGACAATTTCGCCCTGCGGATCGTTGCCTGCACCCGTCTCGCCGAGAACGTGCGTCTCCTGCCGGAACAGCGCGCGTTTGTCCTGAGCGAGCGCGGTTTCGCCCGCGAGATGATGCACGACGCCGAAGGCGCACTCGCGGACTACGATGCCGCGCTCAAAATTGCGCCGCGCTCGTCCTATGCCTACTTCTCACGCGGCAAGCTTTATCAGCGGAACGGAGAACTGGAGCGGTCGGTCGCGGATTTCGACGAGGCCATCCGGATCGATCCGGACAGTCCGGTCGTCCTCAGCGAACGCGGCCGAAGCCGGCACATGATGGGTGAAAGCCGGCGCGCGCTCGCGGACCTCGACCGCGCGATAGAACTCAGGCTGGGCGTCGCCTACATTCATCGCTACCGCGGCGACGTGCATCGGACCTCGCAAGACAACGACCGCGCCATCGCCGACTACAACGAAGCCATTCGCATCGAGCCGGGCGAGCCCAGCGCCTACGCCGCCCGCGCGGTTGCCCATCAGCAGAAGGGCGACCACGACCGCGCGATTGCCGACTTGAGCGAGCATCTGCGACTCAACCCGCAATCCGACTGGGGCTACAGCCTGCGCGCCGCCTCGCACCGCGCCAAAGGCAACCTCGACCTCGCCATCGCCGACTACAGCGACGTCATCCGCCTCAAGCCCGACACGTTCCCGGTCTTCCTCGACCGCGGCCTCGCCTATCGCGAAAAGGGCGAGCGTGAGCACGCGATAGCCGACCTGCGCGAGGCGATGAAACGCTATCCGGGCTATCAGGTCAAAGCATTGCGCGAATTGCAGGCGCTCGGCGCCGAGACCGAGAAGAAGCCGGGCGTCCTCGACCTGCTCAGATAGGCGGCCGCGGTCTGCGGGCCGCAGCACTGGCGGGCTATTGCGCGGATGCTAGACTTGCCGCGCCATGACCGACACTCCCTACGACACCGGCCTCGACAAGAACCCCGCGAATTTCCAGCCGCTCACGCCGCTCACGCTGCTCGAACGCGCGGCGTCGGTGTTTCCCGATCGCACCGCCATTGTGCACGGCCCGCTGCGCCGGACCTACGCCGAGTTCTACGCGCGCTGCCGCAGGCTCGGCTCGGCGCTGGCGAAGCGCGGCATCGGGCTCGGCGACACGGTATCGGCCGTGCTCGCCAACACGCCGGCAATGCTGGAATGCCACTACGGCGTGCCGATGGCCGGCGCGGTGCTCAACACCATCAACACCAGGCTCGACGCCGCGGTGATCGCGTTCCAGTTCGACCACGCCGAGACCAAGGTGCTGATCGTCGACCGGGAGTTTTCAAGGGTCGTGAAGGAGGCGCTTGCGCTCTGCAAGGCCAAGCCGCTGGTGATCGACTACCACGATCCGGAATTTTCCGGCGCGGGTGAGCGGCTCGGCGGGATCGAGTACGAGGATTTCGTTGCCGGCGGCGATCCCGCTTTCGCGTGGAAAATGCCGGACGACGAGTGGGACGCCATCGCGCTCAACTATACCTCCGGCACCACCGGCGACCCCAAGGGCGTGGTCTATCACCACCGCGGCGCGTATCTCCTCGCCATCGGCAACGTGCTCACCGGCGCGATGGGACGGCACCCAGTCTATCTCTGGACGCTGCCGATGTTCCACTGCAACGGCTGGTGTTTCCCCTGGACGCTGTCGGTGGTCGCGGGCACCCACGTCTGCCTGCGCCAGGTGCGCGCGCGGGCCATGTACGACGCCATCGCGCAGCACAAGGTCACGCACCTTTGCGGGGCGCCGATCGTGATGTCGACGCTGCTGAACGCGCCGGCCGAGGAGAAAAAGCCGCTGCCGCACACGGTCGAGTTCTTCACCGCGGCAGCCCCGCCGCCGGAGGCCGTGCTCGCCGCGATGAAGGCCGCGGGATTCAACGTCACCCATGTCTATGGCCTGACCGAAACCTACGGCCCCGCCACCACCAACGAATGGCACCGCGAATGGGACGCGCTGCCGCCGAACGAACAGGCAGCGAAGAAGGCGCGCCAAGGCGTGCGCTACGTCCCGCTCGAAGCGCTCGATGTGCTCGACCCCGAGACCATGAAGCCCGTACCGCGCGACGGCGAGACCTTGGGCGAGGTCATGTTCCGCGGCAACGTGGTGATGAAGGGGTATCTCAAGAACAAGGCTTCGACCGAGAAGGCGTTCGAAGGCGGCTGGTTCCACTCCGGCGATCTCGGCGTGATGCATCCGGACGGCTACGTGCAGCTCAAGGACCGTTCCAAGGACATCATCATCTCCGGCGGCGAGAACATTTCATCGATTGAAGTGGAGGACGCGCTCTACAAGCACCCCGCGGTGCAGGCTGCCGCCGTGGTGGCGAAGCCCGACGACAAATGGGGCGAGACGCCGTGCGCATTCGTGGAGTTGAAGCCGGGCGCGAAGGCAACGCCGGAGGAGCTGGTGGCGTGGTGCCGGACAAATCTCGCCGGCTACAAGGTGCCGCGGTTTGTGGTGTTCGCGGAACTGCCGAAGACAAGCACGGGGAAGATTCAGAAGTTCAAGCTAAGGGAAATGGCGAAGGGGGTGTGAGACGCCGCAGCGCGGTGCTGTCCAAAATACAAAGGGCGATCCCGAAGAACAGCCCGCTGCTCATCCCTTGATATCTTGCGCCTCAGCGCGAATTGAACTGATAGCTCGGATCGAACATCCGGTCGTAATGCTGGCGATCCATGCGCGAGCGGTTTTCCAGCCCGAACGGCGAATTAAAGGGCGACGTGTTTCGATCGACGCCGAAATACAGTCCGCTCCGGGACGATCCGCCGTCGCGCGTGTCCGGCAAGGCATTGGAGTTCGGCGAGCGGAACTGCCGCGCCTGCTCCTCCAGATTGAACTTCGGCGCCCAGTTGGTATCGCCGCCTTCGACGGTGAATGCGGACGCCGGTTGCGCCAGCAGCACGCCAGCGGCGAGCACCGCGACGCATAGCCGGGCGGCGCGGAGCGAACGGAGGATCGGGCTGGACTCGTTTTGCATTGCAGCGGCAGCCTAGAAGCCGGCTGGACCGCGGTCAATCGGGCAGCGGACGCCATCCCCGCCCCCGCCTCGAATTGCGGCAATCGGCTACCGCGCCGCTCCTCCGGACCCGATTGTCCGCCATCCGCGCCTGCCCTAACCTCGCGGCCAAAGCCGAAAACCGGGGAGGATGCCATGTTGGCCAAGGAACCGACCAATAGGGTCCCAATGGGGCCCGTCGTCGCCGCCGCGCTCGCGGCCATGGCGCTGACACATTCGTCGCCCGCCGCCGCGCAGGGCTTTTCCGGCAAAACCATCGAACTGATCGTCGGCGGCGGCGCGGGCGGCGGCTACGACATCTACGCGCGCACCGTGGCGCGGCACCTCGGGCGCCACATCGCGGGGAACCCGACCATCGTAGTCAAGAACATGCCCGGCGCGAGCAGCAACAAGGCCGCGCAATACATTTCGGCGGTCGCGCCGAAAGACGGCACTTCCATCGGCGCCATCATGCCGGGCGCGATCATGGGCCCGCTGCTCGACGACAAGACCAAGCCGATGTTCGACCCGACCAAGGTCCAGTACATCGGGACCGCCAACAGCGGGACGCGTGTCTGCGTGACGCTCAAGGGCACCAAGATTTCCAGGTTCGAGGACACCCGCACGGTGCCGGCGAAGTTCGGCGGCTCGGGTCCGAACGACTCGACCTACGAATACGGCTACCTGCACAAGCGCACCGCCGGCGCGATCTACGACGTGGTCGCGGGCTATCGCGGCACGCCCGACATGGCGCTCGCCATAGAACGCGGCGAGCTCGACGGCGTCTGCGGCTGGGACTGGTCGAGCTTCAAGTCGCAACGGCCCGACTGGCTGCGCGACAACAAGGCCAACGTGCTGCTCCAGGTCTCGCTCGAACCGCACCCTGAGCTGACCAAGATGGGCGTGCCGCATGTGATGAAGTTCGTCGCCAATCCCGACGACCGCAAGGCGGTGGAGCTTGTGATCAGCCAGAGCGTGTTCCAGCGTTCCTATATCGCGCCGCCGGAGACGCCGCCGGCACAATTGACGGTCCTGCGCCGTGCCTTCGACATGACCATGGACGATCCGCAGTTCCGGGCCGACGCCGAGAAATCGCGCGTCGACATCGAGCCGCTGTCGGGCGAGAAGGTGCAGGAGCTGGTGGAGAAGCTCTACAAGTCGCCGAAGGACATCGTGGAACGCGCGCGGAAGTCGATCCGCTAGCGCTGCCGAGTCACGACGCGCGCGCCTTCGATTGCGAGCGGCGAAAGAGCAACGCCGCCCGCGCGGTCGATCGGTTCGATTTCCACTTCGGCGGTCCGGCCCGCGAGGCCGAGGCGGCGCACGGCATCCGAGATGTTGAACTGAAAGCGCTGCGGACCGCTTGCCGCCGACGGCATGAGCGTGAGCCGGCCGACTTCCATGGCCGCGCCCGCACTGCCCAGCAGACGCACGACGGCGCCCGGATGACCGCCGGCCGGCAGAGCGGCAAGGCGTATGCCGACCTCCAGCGTCAGCGTCGCCGCATTGGGCAGCGGCACTTGCACGGTGGCGCGAACCGGCGCCGCGCGGTCCTGCGCCCGCCCGGCAACGCCGAGAACAACCAGCAGCGCCAGCGCAAACAGTGCGGCAAATGTCAGGGCACGAGTCACAACCATGGCAAGGAGACCGGCGCTCAGATAACCACAATCTCGACGCGGCTCAGCCGGACGTCGGCTGCGTTCGGCGCGTTGCTCCTGCATGTCGGCAAAAGCTGCACAGTCAGCCGGTCGCCGCGCATCGCACGCGAGCCGTTCATGCGAGACAGCGCGGGCGTGAGGTCGATGCAGACGGTCGAACCGCGGGAATTGCCGTGGTGCGCATTTGCGCCGTTGCCGCCGAAGAATCCGAAGCTCGTCACATAGCCGGGATCGCCCGGCCGCATCCGCGCCGACGCTTCGCCGCCGCAGTACACGCGGACCCGCGTCGTGATGTCGGGCGGCGGCTCGATCCCGCAAAGCATCGCGAACACGTAGCGGCGGCCTGCGGGCGTCCGGCCGGGCCGCCCGGCCATCGCCATCGGTCCGCCGATCTCGCCGAGCGCGGCGCCGAGCGGAACGGAAACCGCCATGGGCCGGTCGCGTGAGGCGACATGGCGCGTCTGCGCGGATGCAACGCGGATCGACGCGCCGGAGGCGAGCGGAATTTCGCCGCGCCCGCCTGAGCCCGCGCAGGCCAGCAGGCTCTGCCCGAATTCGCGAAACGCGCGCAGCCGCGCCGCTGCCCGGTCGCCACGCGGGATCGCCACATCGGCCGCGAACGGCCCGTCGTCGTCGTAGCGGTAGCCGAGCGGAGGCGTCGCGCCGAGGTTTCCGGCCGCGACATTCCAGGGCGAACCGTCCGGAGCATAGAAATTGTTCTCGAACACGAATTCGCGCCACATCGGGTCCGGGCTGTTGGCGTTGCCGCGCCGGTTCCATTCCGTCCAAAGGCGGTCGACGTTGGCGTGATGCAGGAAGAACAAGGGATCGCGGGCCGACAGCGGCGTGTCCGCCATGTCGCCGCCGAGCGCGATGTGGACGCCGTCGTGCGGATTGAATTCAAGCTCGGTCTTGGCGCCTTCGACCTGCTGCCAGCGCGGATCGATGCCGTTCTGTCCGAACGGCCGCGTGCTGCCGAATGCCTCGAAGTCCGGGCTCTGCATGATGCGCGAGATCACAGGCAGGCCGACCATGTCGTCCTCGAACTGCGCGTTGCGCGGCATGCCGGGCCGGGAATGGTTGAGCGGGTTGGTGCGGCGGTCGCCGGCCGCAAACGCCGCCGGCACGCCGCGTTGCAGCGTCCAGTCCCAGTACGGCAATGCGAAGTCGGGCCTGCCCGAAAGCTCGCGGCAGATCGCCTCCAGCGCCACGAGATAGGCGCGGTGCCAGGGCAGGAAATACCAGTTGCCGTGCGGACAGTGCTGGCGATGGATGTCGGCAAAGCGAAGCCAGTTGCGCGGGTCGGAGCGCGGCAGCGCCTTCATCGCCGCGACCGCGCGGCGGTAGGCGACAAGATCAGGATCGTTGGCCGCCATGGCGCGGAGCGAACGGCGCACCCCGACTGCGTCCTGCGCATGCGGCCGCGCCAAACCGAGCACCGCGAGCGAAGCGCCGCCCGCGGCCAGAAACGCGCGCCTGCTCAGCGCAGATGCCCCAATTCCCCGCATGGCGTAGGCGTAGCGAACGCCTTCCGGCAAACCAATCCCGGCGCCGCGATTGTTGCGCGGCGTGGTTAGTACGGTTGGTTAGCGTGCCCGGTTAACGGCGCAGTTCATCCTGTCTCGCGGGCCGTTTGGATCGATCGCTCGCCGCTGGCCGGGCGGTCCGTTCGGCGGCGGCGGCGCAACACCGGACGGTGTCCAGGGTGCCGGATCCCAGACCGATGAAACAACACCGCCGGCCACCCCTACAGGGTGCCGGCGGCGGAAACTGAACAGAAATACGCTTGGATTGTCGGTGGGCTAGTGCAGGCTGACCTCGGGCCCTTGACGCAGGCGCTCGATTTCGTCCTTCACCAGCAACTTACGGCGCTTCAACTCGGCGATTTTGAGATCGTCGGACGACGGGTGGCTTATAGCGTCGGCGATCTCCTGCTCAAGCGCCTGATGGCGCCGCTCCAATTCCGACAGATGGGCGTGAATGGTCATATGGGATGGCTCCTAAGGACAGTTCAGACAACACCCCTGACTCGTTCAGTTTGACACGCACCCCCCGGCAAGTCGATTGCGACTTCATTTTGCGGCGCGGGAAATCCCCATTATTTGATTTTTCACCATCCGGGCCCGCCTTGAATCGGCCTTGAGAAAATGACGATAATATCTATCTCAATTGGTGCGCTGAGAGGCGGGCTTAGCCATCGGCGGCTGCCGCCTCGTTGTACTGCAAACGGCGAAAGTCATGCGTTATCAGGATTTTGTATTGGTTCCTGGATTTGCGCCCGCCGGGGGGAGTTCCGCCAAGACCGCCGATGAGGCGTTCCAGGCAGCGGCAGCGATGAAGCAAGAGGATGACAGCGAGCTTCGAACGCAGTTGGCCCGGCTGCGGCAGGAGCACCGCGATTTGGACGCCGCGATCGAGGCGCTCCATAACGCCCCCGGTTCCGACCTGTTGCAGGTCCAGCGGCTCAAGAAGCGCAAGCTTGTCCTGCGCGACCGGATCATCCAGATCGAGGACCAGCTCACGCCCGACATCATCGCCTGAGCCGGGTACGCCCGCAGGATGGAACCGGCCCGGAGCTATGCACAGGTCGGCGCCGGCGGTGAGCTTGGCGGCGGGGTTCGCCCGCAATGATGGACTTTTGGTCGTCGATCTGCTACCGACCCCCGACTCGGCGAGCCTTTTGAGGCTCCCATCCCGTCCGGCATCCAGATTTGGACTTCAGAAGGAACGACGCGTGCAGGTTCTCGTCCGTGACAACAACGTCGACCAAGCCCTCAAGGCGCTCAAGAAGAAGATGCAGCGCGAGGGCATTTTCCGCGAGATGAAGCTTCGCGGTCATTACGAAAAACCCTCCGAAAAGCGGGCCAGAGAAAAGGCCGAGGCGGTGCGTCGCGCCCGCAAGCTCGCCCGCAAGCGCGCCCAGCGCGAAGGCCTGATCCCGATGAAGCCGAAGCCGGCGTTCGGCGGCCCCGGCGGCGGACGCGGCGGCCCCGGCCGT
>VGEP01000028.1 GCA_016869215.1 Alphaproteobacteria bacterium
ACGGGCCGGCGGTCGCGTCGCCGCCGGAGCCGTACGACCATTCGGTGCGCACGTAGCCGCCGATCTTCATGCAGATATCGGTGCCGGGGATGTAGTAGTAGCCGGCGCCGTACAGGGAGCAGACCTTCACGTACTCGACCGGCTTGGCCTTGACGGGAAGGTCGGCAGCCTGCGCTCCTGCAACCGCAACGAGTCCCGCCGCGGAGCCGAGGAGCAAGCTTTTCACCATCTTCATTGTTGGTCCTCCGTGTTGTCCATCACTGGGAGGGTTCGGTCTCCGTCGGGTGCAAGCACCCCTGGAAGGTCCCCTTATCTCCCCGAACCACCCGAAATCCCATACGCTACGCGGCATTCCGGTTGGGGCGACCCGGGGTTGCCCCCCTCCGTCGCACGATCACCTTAGCCCAGAAGGTCGGTCAGGCAATCGTGAACACCCCCTTCCCACAGGCCTAAACGCTGGATTCCCAAGCGGTGTTGCACGAAAGGCACGCGACCTGTGAACAACTTTGGACTGGGCCGTTGAACTCTGGACAACCCCAATAAAATCAAACCGATTCGAGTCATTTTGGGGGCAATAAAAGCCGCTTTTGCGCCCGGCTCGGCGCGCCAACAACCGCCTTTGTCCCAATCTGATGCAGATGCCGCCTGGATTTGCGGCGAGTCCCGGTTTCCGGTGCCGGTGCAACGGGACGGCACGCGACGCCCCCGTCGGTCTGCCCGATTCCGGAATTGGAACACGCATCAGGGACGCCTCCGCACCCGTTCGGGTGCGCACGACGCACAAGGTCGCGGCCGCCGAATCTTTGCGGTTGAGGCAAGGCCAGGCACGCGCTCTCTCGCAGGCCCATTCCGAGAAGCGCCGCCGCGTTATCCGGACACGGCGCGCGCATGAATCCGGAGCAGATCGGTGCTGGCCGCGAGGCGAAGGCGCGAGAACGCAGACGCAGACCGAAACGCGAGCAGGATGGAGCGCCGCCGCGCCTTGCGCGCATGGCGCGATCGAAATCGCCGCACGTCGTTCGTGCGGCCGGCTTTTACATCTGCGATTGAACTGGCGGAGAGGGTGGGATTCGAACCCACGATACGGGGTAAACCGTATGACGATTTAGCAAACCGTTGCCTTCAGCCACTCGGCCACCTCTCCGGCGGAATCGGTATGCCCGACCGATATGGCATTGACAAGGCGCGCACGCCAGTGCGCGCCGGCAGAGCGCCCGCCCCTGCAAACGCGCGGCGTTACGCCGCCGCGCGCAGCGCCGGGGCCGCAGCCGCGGACGGCTCGGGATGCGCCTTCAGCCAGTCGCGCGCGGCGCGCTGCGCCTGCCCGATCTCGGCGTCGCTCATCTCGGCCGCGACCTCGCGGCGCCGCTGCGCGGCTTCCGCGTTGCCCTTCATGGCCGCGAGGTTGAACCACTTGTGCGCGGCGACGAGATCCGCCGGCACCGAGCGGCCGCTCGAGTACATCATGCCGAGTTCGAACAGCACGTCGGCTGTCGCCGGCGCTTCCGCGAGGCCTGCGCCCGCGACATCGGACATCTCATAGCGAGCCATTGAAGGCCTCCCCCTGTCCGCGCGCCGCCGTCCCTGTCGTGCGGCGCGCTGAGCCCCGATCGGTGTCCCGATCCGATGGCGCGATCATGGGGAGGAAATTTGAATCGCAGTTTAAGCGTTGCGATGAATCGGCGGTGAATGCGTCGAAGCCACGGTTCCGCGTCAACCGTCCGTTAGCGACGCAAACCCTTGCCGCTGCTGGATTCTCCAGGACCGCCAAACGCCCGCTAACCGACCGCTAACCGCCCGCGTTGGCGTTCCGATAACCCTGCTTTGCGCCGCTCATCGCGCGCGCCGGTCGAACAGCACCGCACGCACCTTCGGGTCCATCACGTCGACCTTGCCCGCCGCCTCGATGCGGATGCCCATGCCGCGCTTCACCGCCGGCCGCGCGCGCACCGTATCGAGCCAGCGCTTCACGTGCGGAAAGGTCTGGAAGGTTTCGCCCAGGCGTTCCGCAAGCCTGATCCAGCCGACGCAGGCCATGTCGGCGATCGAATAGCGCCCGGCGAGATATTCGCGGTCCGCAAGCCGCCGGTCCATCACGCCGTGCAGCCTGTCGACCTCGTCGCTGAAACGCTTCTGCGCGTAGGGCACCGGCTCCGGCGCGTAGCGGCGGAAGTGGCTCGCCTCGCCTGCCTTCGGTCCGAGGTTCGCCATCTGCCAGAACAGCCATTCGTCGACCGCGACGCGCGCGCGTTCGTTCGCGGGATAGAATTTCCCCGTCTTGCGGCCGAGGTATTGCAGGATCGCGCCCGACTCGAACACCGAGATCGGCCGCCCGCCCGGTCCGTCACGATCGACGATCGCGGGCATGCGGTTGTTCGGCGAGATTTTCAGGAACGCCGGATCGAACTGATCGCCCCTGGCGATGTTCACCGGGATCACGTTGTAGGGCAGCCCGCACTCTTCGAGCATGATCGACACCTTCTGTCCGTTCGGCGTCGGCCAGTAGTAGAGGTCGATGGGCTTCGGCCGGCGGGGCCGCGATTTCGGCTTCGGCACGGGCGTTCTCCCCTTGTCTTTCAATTCTAGGTTTAGGACGATCGGAACAGGTTGTAGCAGGTCGGGTTGTTGGTCCGGCGCGCAGCGCCCGATGCTACCGCGTCACGGTGTGGGGGCTGACATGTTGCAGAGCGTAGAACTGTCGATCCGGGCATTGCAGGAACATGCATTCAAATTCCTGATTGCCGCGTTATCGCTCTCGCCGTGCGCGGCGGCCGCCGCCACCATCGAGGTCCACAAGCGCGACAAGGGCCCGGCGCTGATCGTGCTCCGCGGCGAGATGGTCGCTGGCGACGTCGACACGTTCCGCACCAAGACCTCGGGCATTCAACACGCTGTCGTGGCGATGCACAGCCCCGGCGGACAGCTCTTTGCCGGCATCGAGATCGGCAAGATCATCCGGTTCAAAAACTACGCCACGATCGTACCCGATGGCGCGCGATGCGCGTCGGCGTGCGCCGTCGCATGGCTCGGCGGCACGCGCCGCTTCATCGACCGGAGCGGCAAGATCGGATTCCACGCTGCATATGTCGTCAAATCGGGTCGGGCCAAGGAAACGGGCGCCGGCAACGCCGTGCTCGGCTCTTATCTCGGTCAGCTCGGCCTGCCGGAAGAGGCCATCATCTACATCACCATGGCGGGTCCGAAGTCGATGACGTGGCTGGACGTGACCGAGGCGCAGCAGCTCGGCATCCAGGTCGCCCATGTCGGCATGAGCCGGAGCAAGGCCGCAACCTCCGGCAGCGCGCCTTCGGACGCCCAGCCAGCCAAGCCGCCTGCCGCCGAGCCGCAGCCCGCTCCAAAACGGGCCGACGGACAGGATGCCGACAAGCTCACACCCCAACAAGCGCGCATGAAAGAGTGCGGAACCAGGTGGCAGGCCCACAAGAAGGAACACAACGTCCAGGGTCAGGCCGAATATCGCAAGTTTCTCAGCACCTGCCTGAAAGGCTAGACTCCATGCTTTCAAACCACGGAGCCGTTGCCATGCTGAAGATGATGCTCGCGCTCGCCGTTTCAGCCACCTTGATTGCTGCGCCCGCCGCGCCCGTGTTGGCGCAGGCCAAATCCGAAAAAACCAAGTCCGAAAAGGCCCCGAAGAAGTCCGCCAAGAAGCTCACCCCGCAGCAGGCCAAGATGAAGGACTGCGGCGCGAAGTGGCAGGCGCACAAGAAGGAAAAGAACGTCAAGGGCCAGGCCGAGTACCGCAAGTTTCTCAAGACCTGCCTGAAGGCGTGAGCCGCGGCACCCCGCGCAAGCCCGCCTCAGAAAACACCGAGGGCGTCGACGAGACTCTCAGTCTCGTCGACGCCCTCTGCCGTCAATCGGGTCCGGGACGATTCCCGCCTGGGGCATTTGCGCCCGCCGGCTGGATACGATCACCGGCCCGTCAAGACGAAACCTTCGACGCTAAGGCCGAAGATCGAGCCCGCGCTACTTCTTCTTGCGGCGGGTCTTCTTCGCGGCCTTCTTCGCCTTAGCTTTTCTCTTCTTCGCCATTGCAGCCCTCCTAGCCAGGATTAAGTGGCGATATCGAAACAGTGCCGTCGGGAATCGACGCGCACTGCATTCCGATTACACCAGCGCGACAGAAAAAACACCGACTCCACTTAACGGAGTGTGTACGCGGCGCACTTTTGCGCCGCGCCGGCGCGTGCGCCGCTTGCACGCGCGATGTCATGCGCGTGCTTGCGCTCGATCCGCAGTCGGTTCGCGCGGCAATTATCGCACGCATTGAAAACCCTTATTTCATCGGCGTTATTGCGCGTTCGCACAAACGCGCGCGTTCGCCGTTGCGCGACAAAAACTCACGCCGCTCGGCGGCGTTTGTCCGCTGCAAATCCAAGCGCTGTGTCGCCTTTGCCCCGATCAAAATAATTTTCCACAGAGCGCCTTGAATCGGCATTGCGCGGGACCGGATTCGATCAAAACCGTGCGAATCGGTGCGCGGTGATTCGCTTTTCGAGTCGCCGGACAATGCGCGCGCGAGCGTTCAACGCCCGGCGCGCGGCGGCGTCAGAGCCCGAGCTTGCTCTTGAGCGCGGCGTTGACGGCTTGCGGGTTCGCCTTGCCGCCGGTCGCCTTCATCACCTGCCCGACGAACCAGCCGATGGCCTTCGGGTTGGTCCTGGCGTCGGCGACCTTGTCCGGATTGGCGGCGACGATGTCGTCCACCGCCTTCTCGATCGCGCCGGTGTCCGTCACCTGCTTCATGCCGCGCGCTTCCACGATCGAGCGCGGGTCGCCGCCTTCGCTCCAGACGATCTCGAACAGGTCCTTGGCGATCTTGCCGGAGATGACGCCCTCGCCGATCAGGTCGAGGATGGCACCGAGCTGGGCCGCGCTCACGGGCGACGCCTCGATGCCCTTGCCTTCCTTGTTGAGCCGCCCGGTCAATTCGTTGATCGTCCAGTTGGCGGCGGCCTTCGGATCGCGGCCCTTGGCTACGGTCTCGAAGAAGTCGGCGGTCGCGCGCTCGGCGACCAGCACGTCGGCGTCGTAGACGGACAGGCCGAAGTCCCTGACGAAGCGCCGCATCTTCCGGTCCGGCAGTTCCGGAAGCCCCGCCTTCAGCGCGTCGACATAGGCTTGGTCGAATTCCAGCGGCAGCAGGTCCGGATCGGGGAAATAGCGGTAGTCGTGCGCCTCTTCCTTGGAGCGCATCGAGCGCGTCTCACCCTTGTTCGGATCGAACAGCCGCGTCTCCTGGTCGATCGTGCCGCCGTCCTCGACGATCTCGATCTGGCGGCGCGCCTCGTAGCCGATGGCCTGGCCGATGAAGCGGATCGAGTTCATGTTCTTGATCTCGCAGCGCGTGCCAAGCCCTTCGCCCGGCCGCCGCACCGAGACGTTCACGTCCGCGCGCAGGCTGCCCTTCTCCATGTCGCCGTCGCAGGTGCCGAGGTAGCGCAGGATCGAACGCAGCTTGGTGAGAAATGCCTGCGCCTGCTCCGCCGAGCGGATGTCGGGCTTCGACACGATCTCCATCAGCGCCACGCCCGAGCGGTTGAGGTCGACGTAGCTCAGGTTCGGATGCTGGTCGTGCAGGGACTTGCCGGCGTCCTGCTCCAGATGCACGCGCTCGATGCCGACCGCGACGCGCTCGCCGTCGGGCATGTCGACCTCGACGATGCCCTCGCCGACGATCGGCTGCTTGTACTGGCTGATCTGATAGCCCTGCGGCAGGTCGGGATAGAAATAGTTCTTGCGGTCGAACACCGAGCGCAGGTTGATCTTCGCATTGAGCCCCAGCCCGGTGCGGATCGCCTGCCGCACGCATTCCTCGTTGATCACGGGCAGCATGCCGGGCATGGCGGCGTCGACCAGCGAGACGTGGCTGTTGGGCTCGCCGCCGAACTCCGTCGAGGCGCCGGAAAAGAGCTTCGAGTTGGAGGCGACCTGGGCATGGACCTCCATGCCGATCACGATTTCCCAATCGCCGGTCGTGCCTTTGATCAGCTTCTTGCGGGCGGCGGCTTGGACGTCAGCAGTCATGTCGGGCCCTTGGCACTCCGGGGGCGTCGTCGAACGGTTTATGTCGGGTCGGGAATGTCTTATCTTATGGGCACGCGGTCCGAAAGCCTGAGGACAATTCGCACGAAAGCGCGCCCGATGACCGTCCATACGCCGGTGCCCATGACCAAGGAGGCCTTCCTCGCCTGGATCGAGAAGAGCGAGGAGCGCTGCGAATACGCAGGGGGGCGCGCCATGATGATGGTTCGGGTTACAAGGAATCACGCAGTCGTGGCCGGCAATCTTCAGGCGGCGCTCAGGACCAGGCTCGATGCCGAACGCTACGACGTTGCGGCCGAAGTCTTTGCCGTCCACGTCGGGTCCAGTGTCCGATTTCCCGACATCGTCGTCGAACCGGCTCAGCAAGACGGTCATGCTTTGCAGGCCAAGGCTCCGATCCTGATTGCGGAAGTGCTTTCGCCGGGCACCCTCCACGTCGATTTCGGCAGGAAGCGCGAGGAATATCTGAGCCTGCCCACGCTGCAGGTCTATCTCGTGCTCTCGCCCGACGAACCCAAAGTCTGGGTCTGGTACCGGGAGGATTCCGGATTCGATCCCGAACCCGAGATCGTCGAGGGCCGCGACGGTCGATTGACTTTGCCTGCGCTCGGTCTTGAGATTCCGATCGCCGAGATTTATCGCGGCATCCGTTGACGCGGGCCGCGCGAACAGCGTCAAACCGGTCTACGAAGACCATCTACGGGGGATGTCATGCGCAGGAATTGCCTGGCCCGCGGGCTCGCGGGCGCAGCCCTGTTCGGACTGCTGGCCGGGCCGGCCGCGGCCCAGACCGCCTTCCAGTTCGGCCTGGTCGGCGACACCGGCTACAGCAAGTCCGAAGAGCAGCAGTTCGAGCGCGTGATCGCGGCGATGAACGCCTCCGATCTGGCCTTCGTCATTCACGTCGGCGACTTCCAGAACGATCCGCGGCCGCACAACCGCAATCCGGACCGCTCCTCGGTGCCCTGCACCGAGGCGAGCAACAAGCGCGTGCTGGCGTCGTTCCAGCGCGTCCGGCATCCGCTGGTGCTGACGCCCGGCGACAACGACTGGACCGACTGCCATCACCTGAAGCCCAACCCGGTCGATCCGCTGAAGGCGCTCGCCGCCGTGCGCGCGACGTTCTATCCGAAAGGAACGAGCCTCGGCGGGCGCACCATGCCGGTCGAGAGCCAGTCGTCGGATCCGGCGCACGCCCGTTACGTCGAGAACCAGCGCTGGTCGATCGGCGGCGTGACCTTCGCAACCGCTCATGTCGTCGGCAGCAACGACAACTCCGGCCGCTCGCCCGAGATGGACGCCGAGCAGAAGGAGCGCAAGGCCGCCAACCTCGCCTGGATCAAGGCGGCCTTCGCCAAGGCCCGCGCCGACGGAAGCCGCGGGCTTGTCCTGATGATCCAGGCCAATCCGGGCTTCGAGAACCACTGGCCGCCCGCCGCCAAGGGCCGCTATTTCGGGCCGTTCGTCGGCCGCACCGGGGCGCCGGCGATCCCCGCGGGCGATGCCTTCGGGGACTACGTCGCGCTGCTCGCCGAGGAGCTTGAAAGCTACGACCGCCCGGTCGTGCTGCTGCACGGCGACACGCATCTGCTGCGCATCGACAAGCCGCTGTACAGCAAGAAGTCCAATCGCGCGTTCGAGAACTTCACCCGCGTCGAGACCTTCGGCTCGCCGGACATGCACTGGGTGCGGATCACCGTGGACCCGGCCTATTCCGGCCTGTTCCGGTTCCAGCCGGAAATCGTCGCCGAGAATGCGCTGAGCCGTAAGGGAAAGTGAAAGCCGAACGTATGGACGTCGAAGTCCTTTCCTCCATCGCCACCCGCGAGGCCTATCTGGAGCTCGTGCCGCAGTTCGAGCGCGAGACCGGCAGCAAGGTGCTCACCACCTGGTCCGGCACCACCGACATCATGAAGCGGATGGCGGCGGGCGAAACGTATGACCTCGTCATCGTCTCCAGCGTGGAGCTGGAGAAGCTGATCGAGCAGGGCCGCATCCAGGCCGGCAGCCGCACCGACATCGCGACCTGCGGCATCGGCGTCGCGGTTGCAAAAGGCGCGCCGAAGCCCGACATCGGCTCGGCCGACAGGCTCAAGCAGGCGCTGCTCGCGGCAAAGACCGTCGGCTACACCTCCGGCCCGAGCGGCGTGTACATGGCGCAACTTGTCGAGCGCATGGGCATCGCGGACGCGGTGAAGGCCAAGCACCGCGGCGTGCCGTCCGGCGGCACCATCGGTTCGATCGTCGCGACCGGCGAGGCCGAGATCGGCTTCCAGCAGATCAGCGAGCTCGTGCACATCGGCGGCATCGACGTCGTCGGCCCCCTGCCCGCCGAGATCCAGTGCATCACGCGGTTCTGCTGCGGCGTGCATTCCGGCGCGAAAAACCCCGACGGCGCGCGTGCGCTGGCGCGCTTTCTTGCGGCGCCCGCGCGGCTGCCGGTGATGAAGAAGCACGGGCTGGAGCCGGCCTGAGGCCATAGCGTTTTCGAGCGAAGTGGGGACCGGTTCGCGTTAAGAAACGCGTCAAATCAAAAAAGCTAACGCGGCTCTGCCGCAACGGCCGCGACCGGCATTCCCGCCACGGGCTGCGGCCTCGGCGGCACGGGTCGCCGCGCCGGCGCGCTGCGGCCGAGGCTGCCCAGAAAATCGCGATACGCCTTGTTGGCGCGCAGCGCGTCGCGGCCGGCCGCGATCAGGTGGTCGACCTGCTCCGGCGGCAGCTTGAACCGCGTCGGCACGGCGTTCAGTTCGGCCGCGCGCTCCGCGCCGAGCTGGTCGAACGCGACGCGATTGACGGTGAACTTCAGGTCCCGGCAGTTCCAGTTCGCCGGCGCCCCGTAGCGCCGCCTCTGCTCCGCCGATAGCCCGCAGCGCCAGCGGATCAGCGCGCCCTGCCACTCCGCCGTGGTGCTGTCGAAGGCGGTGAAGCTTGCGCGCACGCTCGCGTCGATCGCAGTGTCGGCGGCCGCCATCACCAGCTCCGTGCCGCTCGGCCCCGCGACGGTGCGCGTCCAGTCGCCCGACGGCCCGCGCCCGGCATCGACCACGACGAACAGCGCGCGCCGCAGCTTGACCGCCTGCTCCGGCGTCAGCGGCCCGTAAGGCGTGTCCGACGACAGCCGCGCGATGGTGAATCCCGACAGCCCGTAATTGTCGACCAGGCCGCCGTCGAGCAGCTTGATGTAGCGCATCGAGCCGTCGCGGTAGCGGCCCATGGCGTCGGCGAAGGTCTTCAGCATCGGCGGCGCCGAGGGATTGGCCCGCGCGCGCTCGATCCAGGCCGGCAGGCGCGCCGCGCAGTCGCCGGGGTAGGACTCGATCACGATCGGCGCGAACACCACCGGCACCGCGGCGGACGCCGCGACCGCCTGCGCCACCGGATAGGCGTCGAGGTCCGAGCAGATCGCGGTAAAGGCCGTGCGCCCGAACACGAACGTCGTGCGGTTGTAGATGTCGGCGGCGTTGATCCACACCCGCGGCCGCCGGTCGTGGCGCATCTGGGCAAACGTCGCGCCCTCGAACAGGTTGCGGTCGAGCCAGCGGGGAAACTGGCTGGCGTCGTTGATGCCGCCGGCAAACGCGCGCGCGACGCTGTTCGGGTTGAGGCCGGACAGCGACTCTTCCGCGTCGCGCAGCAGAAACCGCTCGCGGAAGTCGGCGAGCGCTGAGCGCCGCTTCAGGCCGTAGTAGGCGGCAAGCACCGAGCCGCCGGACACGCCGGACACGAAGTCGACGCGGTCGAGCAGCGTGCCCTGCCCGGTTCGCGTCTCGTCGAGCTCTTGCAGCACGCCGAACGCGAACGCCGCCGCGCGCGTGCCGCCGCCGGAGAAGGCGAGCCCGATCAGCAGGTCGTCCGAGTAGGTGGCGACGTCGCGCCCCAGGTCGATGGTGTGGCGCGCGGCTCCGCTCAACGGCCGATTGACCGGCTCGTTGTGGATGGTCGCGCAGCCCGCGAGCGCAAGCGCGAACGCGGCTGCAGGCGCTATGGCGCGAATGCGAAACATCGGCGGGACTGCTCCCCACGGCTCCCGGCCGATCCTTAACCGCATGGCCTTAAGGCAGTCTCAAGGCAGCCGGAACCGGGGGAGTACGCCGCTCTATAGCATTGAAAGAATTAGCGGAACGCACCGCGCCGGCTACTCCGGATAGGCCTGCTCCACGGCGATCTCGCGGCCCAGTGTCTGCTGCAGCAGGTCGAAGCCGTCCAGGAAGGCGGTGTATTCGATCAGCTTGCCGTCCCGGTAGCGGTGGAAGGCGGCGACCTTGTAGCGCAGGACCCGGCCGTTCGCCCGCAGCCGCACCGCGCGGTTGCTGACCACCGCGGCACGATCGACGTCGGCGACCACCACTTCGAGCTTGTCGTCGACCATCTCGACCACCTCGTCGATGCGCTTGAGCGCCGCGAGCACCGCCACCTTGCCGGTGACGCGATTGGGAATCGGAAGCGCCTCGGGCGGGCTGTAAAACTGCCATTCGATGTCGTCGTGAAAATGATCGACGAAGGCCTCGCGGTCGCCGTCGAAATAGGCCGCGTAGGACAGACGCACGAGTTCGCGAATTTGATCCGCAGTCATTCAGTCCCCCCAGACATGAATCGTTGCGGATTCAATCTCGCGCAGGTCCGTCGCCAATGGCAACCGCTGCGTGCGCCAAACGGCTGCGGCAAACGAACTGTGATTAACGGCAATCACAGAATCGTTCTGCGGTACGGCCGCGTGCAATGCGCGAGGGATTCAATCGCGCGCATGCCGCGCGCGAGTCGCGCTACCACCACTGCTCCGGCTCGAATCGTCCTGCGGCGTCCTCGATCGCCTGCCCGAGCGAGAACAGCGTTTCCTCGTCGAACGGCCGGCCGATCAATTGCAGCCCGAGCGGCAGGCCCTGACCGTCGAGCCCCGCGGGCACGGCGATCCCCGGCAGACCCGCCATGTTCACCGTCACCGTGAACACGTCGTTGAGATACATCTCGATCGGGTCGGCGCCGCCCTTCTCGCCGACGCCGAACGCCGCCGACGGCGTAGCCGGCGTCAGCATGGCGTGGATGCCCTGTTTGAAGCAGTCCTCGAAGTCCTTCTTGATCAGGGTGCGGACCTTCTGCGCGCGCACGTAGTAGGCGTCGTAGTAGCCGGCCGACAGAACGTAGGTGCCGATCATCACGCGCCTACGCACCTCCTTGCCGAAACCCTTGGCGCGCGTCGCCTCGTAGAGGCCGATGACGTCGCGGCCCTGCTCGCGCAGCCCGTAGCGCACGCCGTCGTAGCGCGCGAGGTTGGACGAGGCCTCCGCGGGCGCCACGATGTAATAGGCCGGCAGCGCGTACTTGGTGTGCGGCAGCGAGACCTCGACCAGGTCGGCGCCCGCATCCTTCAGCCACGCCCGGCCCTGCTCCCAGAGCTTCTCGATCTCGGCGGGCATGCCGTCGACGCGGTACTCCTTCGGGATGCCGATCTTCATGCCCTTGATGGACTTGCCGGCTGCCGCCTCGTAGTCCGGCACGGCCACGTCGGCCGAGGTCGTGTCCTTCGGGTCGTGGCCCGCCATCGAGCGCATCAGGATCGCGGTGTCGCGCACTGTGCGCGCGAACGGTCCGGCCTGGTCGAGGGAGGACGCAAACGCCACGATCCCCCAGCGCGAGCAGCGGCCGTACGTGGGCTTCAGTCCGACGATGCCGGTGAACGCCGCCGGCTGCCGGATCGAGCCGCCGGTGTCGGTGCCGGTGGAGCCGAGCGCAATGCGCGCCGCGACCGCCGCCGCCGAGCCGCCCGACGAGCCGCCGGGAACGAGCGGCGTATTTGCGCCCTTGCGCCGCCACGGCGAGGTCACCGGCCCGAGCGCGGAGGTTTCGTTCGACGAGCCCATGGCGAATTCGTCGAGATTGGTCTTGCCGAGCAGCACCGCGCCGTCGCGCCAGAGCTGCGACGTCACCGTCGATTCATACGTCGGCTCGAAGTTGTGCAGGATTTTCGAGCCCGCGGTGGTGCGGACGCCTTGCGTGCAGAACAGGTCCTTGATTGCGAGCGGAATGCCTTCCAGCGGCCCCGCCTCGCCTTTGGCGATGCGGGCGTCGGAGGCCTTGGCCATGTCGGCGGCGCGCTCCGGCGTTTCGAGGACGTAGGCGTTCAGCGAGCGCGCCTTCTCCATCGCGGCGAGATGCGCGTTCGCGAGTTCGGCTGCGGAAAACGATTTCTTCCTCAGTCCGTCGCGGGCGTCCGCGATGGTAAGTGACGTCAATTCGCTCATTCAGGCGTGTCGCAGGCGAAGGCTGCGGGCTTGGCTTTAGCTTTGGCGCGCTTGCCGCGCGCGGCGCGCACCGGTGCGGACTTGATGAAATCCGGCAAGGCTTCGGTCTCGGACTTCGCGGCGGTCTGCGGCTGCTCGTCATCCGCCGGAAACAGGATCACCTCGCACTGCCACGGCTGCGCCATGCGCTTCTCGGCCTCGAGCGCGTCGAGATACTGGTAGTAGATTTCCATCTCCTGGCAGGCCATGCACATGGGCAGTTCGTCCGTTCAATCCGATCCGTGGTCGCCGGCGGTCACTCTACGACTTTCGGCACCACGAAGTAATTCCCCTCGCGCGCCGGGGCGTTCTTCAGCACCGCCTCGGCGTCGCCGCCGTCGGTCACCGCGTCCTGGCGCTTCTTCATCGCCATCGGCGTGACCGAGGTCATCGGCTCGACGCCGTCGACCTTCACCTCCGACAGTTGCTCGACGAAGGCCAGGATCGAATTGATCTCGCCCCGCAGGTGCTCGACCTCGTCCTCGGCGACCGCAATCCGCGCCAGATGCGCGATGCGGCGGACGGTTGCGGCGTCGACGGACATATGGCGCCTCGGTGGGAATGAAAGAATCCGACGCCATAAAGCAGTGCCGGGTTTCGTGCGGCAAGCCTCTTGACTATGTTCCTATATTGCGGAATATTGTCTTGTCCCATCCACCGAGGGCGTTTTCATGAGGCGTCATGCGAGCGGGATGGGATGCGGCGCCCGCGGGCCGGTTTCGCAGACCGGCACCCGGGAGGCCCGGGTCACCGTCCGCTCTCACTACGGAGAGCCGCCCTTCGGTGGGCTGAACGGGACAGGACGAAGGCGGCGAAAGCCGCTGGATCGGAAGGGCGAAGAGTCTTCCGTCCGAGTCCCGGAAGCTACGGTCCCGGCGCCCAAAATCCCGCGGTGAAGCGCCGAAAGGCGCGCCGGCTCGCGTCATGAGCCGGCGGTCCCAAGTTGGACCGGCCCGACCGCAAGGCGGGCCACGCGGTGCGGCGATCCGCACCGGCGCCTGTCGGCGCTTCACCCCCTCGGGCTTTCGAGGGTGGAGAAAAAAGACACCGGCGACCGGGCGCCGTGACAAAACCCCGGGCGATGAAACGCGGCCTCACGACAACATGGAGGGAGTGATGCGCACAGCGCGAGCGGCAGACGCACTTATCCCTCCTCGCACGAAGCGTGGGAATGGATGGAGCAAGCGTTGACGGCGCTATCCTGCCATCCGCTGCATCAGCGCCTGCGCTTCCGCGGCGAGCGCTCGTGTCAGTTCGCGCGCCGGCATCGCGCGGCCGAGCGGGGCGGCCTGCCCCGACGACATCGGCGAAAAATCGGCGGAGCCCTGCGCCTCGGCCTTGGCGCGCAGCGGCGCGAGCGCGCCTGCGGCCAATGGAAACTCCGGCGCCAGGTCACTGATCGGACCGACTTCGCGCACCAGCCGGTTGACGATGTAGCGCGCCGGACGGCCGGTCATCAGGTTGGTCTGCACGGTGCCGTTGCTCGGCAGCGACTTGAGCGCGGCGCGATGGAACGCGGAAATCTTCGCCTCCGGGCAATGCATGAACGCGGTGCCGATCTGAACGCCCGCGGCGCCCAGCATGAAGGCCGCGGCGATGCCGCGCGCATCGCCGATCCCGCCGGCAGCGATCACCGGCACCTTCACGGCGTCGACCACCTGCGGCACCAAGGCGAAGGTTCCCACCTGCGCCGCCAGGTCGTCGGTCAGAAACATGGACCGGTGACCGCCGGCCTCGTAGCCCTGCGCAATCACGGCGTCGACGCCCTGCCCTTCCAGCCAGCGCGCTTCCTCAGCGGTCGTGGCCGAGCTGATCAGCTTGCAGCCCGTCGCTTTCACGCGCTTGAGCAATCCGGCTTCCGGCAGACCGAAATGGAAGCTGACGATCTCAGGCTTCAGGTCTTCCATTATGCCGCAAAGCGTTTCATCGAACGGCACGCGGTTTGTGACCGGCACCGGCGCGGCCGGATCGATGTTCAGTTCGCGGTAATAAGCGTCGAGCCGCTCCCGCCACCGCACCTGATGCGCATTGTTGAGCGCCGGCGGCTTGTGGCTGAAGAAATTGAGATTGACCGGCTTTCGCGTGCCGCCGCGAATCCGAGCCATTTCCGAGCGGACCTGGGCCGGATCGATCATTGCAGTCGGCAGCGAGCCCAGCCCGCCCGCCTCGCAGACTTCAATCGCAAGCTCCGCATCCATCGCGCCCGCAATCGGCGCGAGCAGGATCGGATGCTCGATCCGAAACAGGTCGATCAGTCGTCGGTCGGGCCACATGGCCGGCTCCCTGCGCAATTTCGCGGCGCACTATGCCGCCTGCCGCCGCGCGCGCCTAGCGGCCCGGCCATCGCAGCCTTCGTCCCCGGCGGAGCGGCGTTTCAGCGCCGGCGAATGAGGTTGTATCCAGGCCGCCGAAGAACGATATAGACGCCATGGACGCACCCAATCCTTCGGCCACGCCCACGTTCGCCAATCGCACCCCGCTGCGCATCGGCGCCGTCGGCCTGATCGCGCGCGATCTGGAGCTGCTGACGAACTACTACACGCAGTTGCTCAAGCTCACCGTCATGGAGCGCACCGGCCGCTTCGTCCGTCTCGGCACCGGCGGCGTCATGCTGCTCGAACTCGAGCACCGGCCCGACGCCAGGCCCGACGATCCGTCCGAAGCCGGCCTCTACCACACCGCGTTCCTGATGCCGACGCGCGCGGACCTGGCGCGCTGGATCCTGCACGTGGCGAAGGCCCGCGTGCCGATCACCGGCGCGTCGGACCACGACGTCAGCGAGGCGATTTACCTGGACGACCCGGAAGGCAACGGCATCGAGGTCTATTCCGACCGCCAAGCCGACCAATGGCGCCGCGAGGGCAAGACGATCTTCCAGAAGACCGACCCGCTCGACATCGACGCGATCATCCGCGAGGTCGATCCCACGACCGCGGCCTATCCTGCGGCGCCCGAGGGCCTGCGCGTCGGCCACATCCATCTGCGCGTCGGCGACACCGCCGAAGCGGAGCGGTTCTACTGCGGCGGGCTTGGCATGGAGGTGACGCGGCAGCGCACCGGCGCGACCTTCATCTCCTCCGGAGGCTATCACCATCACGTCGGCGCCAACGTCTGGCACAGCCACGGCGCACGCAAACGCGACAACAACCGCGCGGGCCTGGCGTGGTTCTCGGTGGAAGCGGAGAATGCCGCGATGTTCGATGCGACCCGATCGGCGATTGCCGCAACCGGCGCGCCGGTCGGCGCCATCGACGGCGGCATCGAGACCGCCGACCCTTGGGGCACGCGAATGCGGCTTCTGACTGCCTGAGCCGTTGCAGTCACGCCGGCTGCGGCGCGGCTTGCGCGTTCGCGGCTTCGGCGGCGAGACGACGGCCGACGACTTTCGCCGCAGCAATCGCCAGGATGGCAACTGCGATCCCGGCCGCGAGATCGACAAAGTAGTGTCCGCCAGTGATCGGCGTCGCCGCCAGCATCGCAAGGTTCGACACGACGGCGATGGGGCGGAACCATTTCGATCCCCACAGCGCCCAGGTGTAGAGCGCAGCGGATGCGGCGTGGAAACTCGGAAATGTGATGATGCCCGACAGCGCGCCGACGTCGAGCACGCGCAGGCCGCCGCCGCGCACCGCCGGCAGGTCCTGCACCTGCCCGAGGTAGGCGACCGGATTAACGTTCGGGAAATCGGTGACCGCGACACCGATCTGCTGGAACACGCCGATGGCGGGAACCAGCGTCGAGCTCACGGTGGTCGCGATCAGCGCCAGCGCGAAGGCCAGCGTATATTCCTGCAGGCGGCGATACTGCGCCAATGCCGCAAGCACGACCGGCACGATGAACAGCGGCCACTTGATCATGCTGTAGCCGAAGTCGAGCCAGGAGGCGAGCGTCGGCCGCGCATCGACGAACGTCACATACGCCAGCCAGTCGAGGCCGAAGGCCCGGTCGATGGCCAGGAGATTGGCGTCCTGCATCGGAAAGTTCGCAGCCGCCGCGATGTACGTGAACGGCGCGAACAGCAGCGTGGTCAGCACGATCTGCGCCGTGCCGCCGAGGACGTACACGACCTGCGGGTCGCGGCGGCGGGGCGCGAGCGCGTTGTAGAACGAGAACGCGGCATAGACCGCGACGAACCCGCAGCCGACGGCGAAGTTGATCGGCGACAGAGAAAAATCCGTCAGCGCGAGCGCCAGCGCAAATGCCGCGCCGATCGCACCGAGCAGATACCAGTTGAGCAGATGAAGCCGCCAAGCCGCGGCCGCCTCGCCCGTCCCCATGTCGCGCCTCGTCGCGGCCGGCGGTCCATGGCCGCCGGCGTTCTCCCGCGGCGTTCTAGGGGGCCAAGTCTAAGATCGGGCGAACAAGCGTGGTTACCGCATCGTTGCCGCGACGGCACAGCCGCGGCTTTTGGCATTCGGCGGCTATTTGATCGCCTGCCCCATGCCGCGAATGCGGCGCGCCATGACGTTCATGATGTAGTGGGCGAAGTTCGGAACCTCGTCGACCATGAAGCGGAACTTGCGCGTGTCGATGGCCGACAGTTCGCAGCCTTCCTTGACGCGGGCGGTGGACGAACGCGGCGCGCCGTCGATCATCGACATGAATCCGATCGCCTCGTTCGGCCCGACCGTTTCGATCACGGTGTCGCCGATCACCATTTCGATGACGCCAGACTGCACGATGTACATGCAGGCGCCCGGATCGCCCTTGTTGAAGACGATACTGCCGGCCGTGAACGCCTGATTGCGCCCGGCGCTGCGGGCGAACTGGCGCATATCGATGTCTTGCGTCATGGCAATTTCTCAAGGGCAGGAAAATCGGCGGAACCGCAATTCCGTATCCCAAAACCCGATGCCGAGTGCAACGGCGCACCGGCGCTTTTCACGAATTGACCCTGCGCGGAATTCGGCGCAGGAACCTATGCATGTCCGCTCTGATCGCCAGCGTCGCCGGCATTGCGCCTCACCTGCCGCCGCGGGGCGCGCTGATCGGGCTCGACCTCGGCACCAAGACGGTCGGCGTGGCCGTCTCCGATCCGGACCGCAAGCTCGCAACCGGCGTCGAAACGATCGCGCGAACGAATTTCAAGGCCGACGCCGGGCGCGTACTGGCTTTGGCGGGCGAGCGGCGATGCGCGGGCTTTGTGCTGGGCCTGCCGGTGAACATGGACGGCAGCGAGGGACCGCGCGCGCAGTCGGCGCGCGCCTTCGCGCGCAACTTCGCCAATCTCACCGAACTTCCGATCGCGCTGTGGGACGAGCGGCTCTCGACCGCGGCGGTCGAGCGCGAATTGATCGCCGCCGACGTCAGCCGCGGCAAGCGCGCAGCAGTGATCGACCAGCACGCCGCGGCGTTCATTCTGCAGGGGGCGCTCGACCGGCTGGCGCAAATGCAAAAATGAAAGGACCGGCTTGCGCCGGCCCTCTCGCGTCAAGCTGTGACGGCCTAGTAATCGCCGCCGGTCAGCTGCCGCTCGCGCATCGGATCGTTCTGCGGCCAGCCGCCCGCGCTGTAACGCCAGCTGTCCACCGGCGCATAGGCAGGCACCGGCGCATAGGCATAGGAGTCGTAAGCCGGAGCGTAGGTGTAGGTCCGCGCCGGGACATACGTGTAGCTCGGCTCGTAGTAGTAGCCGGGCGCATAGGCATAGTGGCTGTGATAGTAGTGGTTTGCGTGGGCATTCGCCGCCGCAGCGCCGATCAGGGCGCCGGCCGCAAAGCCGATGCCGGCCGCGGCCCAGCCGCGCGGGCGCGCATCGGACGCAGTGGCCGAAGCCAGCGCCAGAGCGCCGGCAACGCCGATGACGGCCAGAGGTTTCGCGATCGCTTTCATTTCAATCTCCACCGTTCGAGGGGATTAACCGGCTCGCTCGGACACGCCGCGTCGTTCGGTCCGGGCGCGTGCCGCCGGTCTCGCAAGTCAACGTTTGGCGGACGCCGAGGTTCCACGCCGCCTCCGCGCGCGCTGCATCTCACAGGCTTGTGACCGGGAAGCCGGTGGCTATTGGGACGGCCAAGCGCGCTCGAGCAGCAAGGCCGACACGCCGGAATCGATCATGGCCGTACCGTAGGTCGCGCCGCGTTCGCCCGAGAGCCTGGAGCGGGCAAAGCCCTCCGCAACGGCAGCAGGCGCGCTCGCCCGTAGCGCAGCCGCCGCCGCAAGCCGGGCGAGCCGCTCCACCACGATGCGCGCATCACCCTCGGCGCCCGGCGACGCAAGCGCGCGTCCGATCGCTTCGGCCGCTTCCGCCGCGCCGGCACAATCGCCAGCCTCGCGCGCCAGATCGTCGATCGCCGCGCGCGCGCCCTCGCCGTCCCGGCTTGCGGCGCGCAGCACGTCGAGTGCAACGACATTGCCGGAGCCTTCCCAGATCGCATTGACCGGCGCTTCGCGATAGAGCCTCGCCATCGGACCGTCCTCGACGTAGCCGTTGCCGCCCAGGCACTCCATCGCCTCATAGACCAGCGCCGGCGCGGCCTTGCAGACCCAGTACTTGATCGCGGGCGTAAGCAGCCGCGCGCGCGCGGCCTCGGCGGGCGAGACAGCGGCCAGATCGAACGACCGGCAGAGCCGCATCACCGCGGCAACCGCACCTTCGCTTTCCAGTGCCATGTCGGCCAGCACGGTCCGCATCATCGGCTGGTCGATCAACCGTTTCTGGAACACCGTCCGGTGCCGGCAATGATGGAACGCCTGCGCGACGGCTGCCCGCATCATGCCGGCCGACGAGATCGCGCAGTCGAGACGCGTGAGCTGGACCATCTGCAAGATGGTGCGGACGCCCGCGCCCTCCTCGCCGACGCGCAGCGCATAGGCATCCGCGAACTCCACCTCCGAGGACGCATTGGAGCGGTTGCCGAGCTTGTCCTTGAGGCGCTGCAACCGCAGCGCATTGACGCTGCCGTCGGGCTTGAATCGCGGCAGGAAGAAGCACGTCAGCCCGCCCGGCGCCTGCGCCAGCACCAGGAACGCGTCGCACATCGGCGCCGACATGAACCACTTGTGGCCGGTCAGGAGATAGTGGTCCCCCGCAGGCGCGGCGGCGGTCGTGTTGGCGCGAACGTCGGTGCCGCCCTGCTTCTCGGTCATGCCCATGCCGAGCGTGATGCCGGCTTTCTCGCGCCATGGCCGGAACACGGGATCGTAATGCCGCGACGTCAGCTTTGGCATGACCATGCCGACCAGCGACGGTTCCTCGAACAACGCAGCGACCGAGGCCCGCGTCATGGTGATCGGACACATGTGCCCGTTCTCCACCTGGGCGACCATGTAGAAGCGCGCCGCGCGCGCGACCTCCGCCGGCGCGGCCTCGGGCGTGGCGTCAGGCCGCCACGTCGACGCGTGCAGGCCCGCAGCCACGCTTTCGGCCATGAAGTGGTGGTAGGCGGGATGGAACTCGATTGTGTCGCTGCGTCTGCCGCCGGCGTCGAAGCTCCGGAGCACCGGCGGATTCGCGTTGGCGAGCCGGGCCTGTTCGAACATGGCGGCCGCGCCCCAGCGCAGACCGAAGGCCGAAAGCGCCTCGGCCTCGGCGCCCGCGACGTTCGCGGCCACCGCTTCCTGCAACGGCCGGTCGCTGCCGTACAGGTCCACGTCCTGAAACGGCGGCGACTGGTTAATGACCTCGTGGGTGTCGAAGCGGCCTGCCATCACGGCTCCCTCGGAGCGCCGACGCGGACAGTCTAGCACGCCTGCCACAATCGCCCTTCGCCGCTTGTGGACCGTCCGAACGCGCCCTTGCCGGGACGCGCCGCCGCGCCTATAGGTTCCGCTTTAATGAACATCGCCCACAAGTCCACATTCGTCCTCAGCAGCCGCCATTTGCTGGGCATCGAAGGACTTTCGCATGCCGATATCGTCGGCCTGCTCGATCTTGCGGAAGAATTCGTCGAGTTGAACCGGCAAGTCGAGAAGAAGACCGCGAGCCTGCGCGGCCGCACCCTGATCAACATGTTTTTCGAGGCCTCGACCCGTACCCAGGCTTCGTTCGAACTGGCCGGCAAACGGCTCGGCGCCGACGTCATGAACATGTCGGTGTCGTCGTCCTCGATCCGCAAGGGCGAGACGCTGATCGACACGGCCGTAACGCTCAACGCCATGCACCCCGACATCATCGTGATGCGGCATCATGCGTCGGGCGCGGTCGAACTCCTGTCCCAGAAGGTCGACTGCTCGGTGATCAACGCCGGCGACGGCCAGCACGAGCACCCGACCCAGGCGCTGCTCGACGCGCTCACCATCCGCCGCAACAAGGGCGCGATCGAGAATCTCACGGTCGCGATCTGCGGCGACATCCTGCATTCGCGGGTGGCGCGCTCCAACATCATCCTGCTCAACACCCTCGGCGCACGGGTGCGCGTGGTCGCACCGTCGACTCTCCTGCCGCTCGGCATCGAACGCTTCGGCGTCGAGGTAACGCGCGACATGCGCGAGGGACTGCGCGGAGCCGATATCGTGATGATGCTGCGGCTCCAGCGCGAGCGCATGAACGGTTCGTTTGTGCCTTCGACGCAGGAGTACTTCGCGTATTTCGGCCTCGATCAGAAAAAGCTCGCCTTCGCCAAGCCGGACGCGCTCGTGATGCATCCTGGCCCGATGAACCGCGGGGTCGAGATCGACTCAATCGTCGCCGACGGCGCGCAGTCCCTGATCCGCGAACAGGTCGAGATGGGCGTCGCCGTGCGCATGGCGGTGCTGGAAGCGCTGTCCCGCAACCTGCCGAATGCATAACCGATGCTCTCAGACCGCCGCCCGATCCTGCTGACGAACGCCCGGATCGTCGATCCGTCTCGCGATCTCGATTTTCCCGGCGACCTGCTGATTGCCGACGGCACGATCCGCGAAGCCAAGCGCGGCATCGGCGCGGCCGGCGTGCCCGAAGGCACCGAAGTGGTCGATTGCCGCGGCCGCGTGGTCGCGCCCGGCCTGATCGACATGCGCGCCTTCGTCGGCGAGCCCGGCGCCGAGCACCGCGAGACCATCGCCTCTGCGAGCCAGGCCGCGGCAGCGGGCGGCGTCACCACCATCGTCTGCCAGCCCGACACGACGCCCGCGATCGACGACCCGACCATGGTCGACTTCGTGCAGCGCCGCGCGCGCGACACCGGCATCGTGCACGTGCATCCGATGGCCGCGCTGACCAAAGGCCTCGCCGGCGAGGAAATGACCGAAATCGGACTGCTGAAAGCAGCCGGCGCGGTCGCCTTCACCGACGGCCTCAAGAGCGTCACCAACGCCCAGGTCATGCGCCGCGCTCTGATCTATGCCAGCGACTTCGACGTGCTGATCGTGCACCACACCGAGGACCCGGCGCTGGTCGGCGAAGGGGTAATGAACGAGGGCGAGTTCGCCGCGCGGCTCGGCCTGATCGGGGTGCCGAAGGCCGCCGAAACGATCATGCTGGAGCGCGACGTGCGGCTCGTGGCCCTCACCGGCGGGCGCTATCACGCGGCCTCGGTCACCTGCGCGGACTCGCTCGACGTGCTGCGCCGCGCCAAGGACGCGGGGCTCACGGTCACCGCGTCGGCTTCGATCAATCACCTCACGCTCAACGAAAACGACGTCGGGTCCTACCGCACCTTCTACAAGATGGAGCCGCCGCTTCGCGCCGAGGACGACCGCGAGGCGCTGGTCGAGGCGCTCGCATCGGGCCTGATCGACGTCGTCATGTCCGACCACAATCCGCAGGACGTCGAGGTCAAGCGTCTGCCGTTCGCGGAGGCCGCGGCGGGCGCAGTCGGCATCGAGACCATGTTGCCTGCGGGATTGCGTCTCGTGCACAACGGCGAGATCAAACTCATCAAGCTGCTGCACGCCATGTCGACCAAGCCCGCCGAGTTGCTCGGCCTCCCCGGCGGCACGCTGCGGCCGGGCGCGCCGGCCGACGTGGTGGTGGTCGATCTCGACGAACCCTGGATTCTCGACCGCGACAATTTGAAGTCGAAGTGCCGCAATACGCCGTTCGACGAGGCGCGCATGCAGGGCCGCGCGGTGCGCACCATCGTCGCCGGGCGCACAGTTTACGAATACGTGTGATACGATTGCGGCATCGGCGCCGGGGGCACGCGCTTTGGAACCGTATCTCTATTTGGCCATGCCGATTCCGGCCGCCGCGCTGCTGGCGCTGACCGTCGGCTATTTGCTCGGGTCGATTCCGTTCGGACTGATCCTCACGAGGCTCGCGGGCGCAGGCGACATCCGCACCGTCGGCTCCGGCAACATCGGCGCCACCAACGTGCTGCGCACCGGCCGCAAGGGCCTGGCCGCGGCAACGCTGCTGCTCGATGCGCTCAAGGGCGCGGCGGCGGTGCTGATCATGCGGCGCGCGAACGGCGGCGACGCCGCATTGGCCGCAGCCCTCGGCGCGGTCGCAGGCCACATGTTTCCGGTCTGGCTGCGCTTCCAGGGCGGCAAGGGCGTCGCGACCTTCATCGGCGCCCTGATCGCCGTCTCCTTGCCGGTGGCGGCGGCCTTCGGCGTCATCTGGGGCGCGGTCGCGGCGCTGACGCGCTACTCCTCGCTGTCCGCGCTGATCGCCTGCGCGTGCGTTCCGCCGCTATTGTGGCACTGGACCGGCCAGCGCGCGGCGCTGGTGTTTTTGGCTCTCGCCGTACTGGTGTTCGTCCGGCACCGCGGCAACATCGCGCGGCTGATGCGGGGCAGCGAGCCCAAGATCGGCGCTCGGACGCCGGACGCGCCGAAACCCTGACGTCCGCTCAGCCGGCGTGCGGCGGCGGCCGGTCTGCGGTCATGTAGTCCTGGATCGCGATGCCGATGTGCAGCACGACCAGCGCCAGCAAGGCGAAGGCGGCGTAGGCGTGCCATTTCAGGAGCAGCGCGTCGTAACCCAGGCCCTCGGGCCAGATCGCCGGCAGCACGATCCCGAATGCGGCGTCGCGCGCACCGAAATCCGAAACGCCGGCCCAGCCGAGCAGCGGCACGAGGATCACGACCGCGTACAGCGTCCAATGCAGCATCGGCCGCGATTGCGGCTGGTCGGCGTGCGGCGGCAACGAGCGGAACAGGCGATAGCCGACACGCAACGCCAGCACCGCAAGCGTCACCGCGCCGAACAGCTTGTGCAGACCGAACAGCAGGTCGGCCGCGGGGCCGCCGCTGAGCTGTTTGGCGATCACCCCGGTCGACACCATGAACACGATCAGCACGGCGGTGAGCCAATGAAACACTTTCGCCGGCATGCGGTACTGACGCACGGCGTATCTGCGCCTCGCAACGGCTTCGTCAACGGGATGCGATGCGTCAGCGACCGCCGATTTCATGACGCAATCCTTTCCGTCGTCTCGATGAAGCGCTCGACCGCGCCGCGCAGGTCGGTTGCCTGCTGGCCCAGGTCCGTGGACACTTTCGTCACCAGATCCGCGGCCTGCTTGGCATCCGAGATCATGCCGGCGACATCCTTCACCGTGGCGGCGACCTCGTGCACATCGGCCGCGGTCTTGCTGGTGTTCGAGGTGATCGCCTGCGAGTTGGCGTCCTGGGTCCGCGTCGACTGCGCGATCGCGCCTGTAACCGCGGCGACCTGCTCGATGGAGCCGACCAGCGTCGTGACGCGTTCGGCGATGCGCTTGGACGATTCCGTGATGCCCTGAAGCCTGCCGCGCACATCGACCGTCGCCTGCGACGTCCGCGTGGCGAGCTGCTTGACCTCCTGCGCGACCACGCCGAAGCCGCGGCCCATTTCGCCCGCACGCGCGGCTTCGATGGTGGCGTTGAGGGCGAGCAGGTTGGTCTGCTCGGCGACGTCCTCGATCAGCATCACAACCTGCTCGATCGTACGCGCCGCCTCGTTCAGCGCCTTGGCGTCGTCCTGCGCCGCCTCGACAATGGTTCGCGCCGTAGCTGCGACCGTCGACGTGCGATCGGCTTCTTCTGCGACGTTCGTCAGCGTTGTCGCGATGTCGCGGATCGACGACGCCACCACGTCGACATGGCCGGATACCCGGGCGGTCGACTGCACCGACGCGCCTGCGCGCGACTGCGCCTCGGCCGAAATCGTCGCCAGCTCCCGGGAGGCGTCCGACATGCGGCCGGCATGGCCTTCGAGTTTGCGAACAATGTCGCCGATCCGCTCCTGGAACGACAGGCTCTCGCGCCGGAAGTCCTCCTGATGGCGCAACCGGTCGGACAGCCTCGTCTGTTCGGCCTGCGCCGCCTGTTGCTGGCTCTGAACCAGCGCGAAATGATCGGTCAGCGCGCGCGCAAAGGCGCCGATCTCGTCGCGCCGCAACGCGTAGGATCGCAAAGCCTGCGGCGCGCGCTCTGCGGACCGCAGTAAGTTGGCGATCCGCACCACCGGACCGATCAGCCAGCGGAATTCGAGGAACAGGATCTGTCCGACGACGAACAGCGCCAGCAGCGCGATTAGAACCTGGTTCTGATGGTGATTGGCCGAAAGATAGGCTTGGCGATCGTCGATCTCGCTGATCGCCCCGATCAGATTCTGGCCGACCGCCAGGCGCGACGTCTCGTCGGGATACATCGCGGCGCCGCCGGAGATAAACGCCTGCGCCTCGGCCGTGGCCCGGCTGCGGTCCACCGCGATCTGCGCCGACTGCCAGGAATGAATGACCTGGATGGCGGCGTAGAGAGCAAACAGGAATCCAAGCACGGCGCCCCATACGGCCATGCGTTCTCTGACCCGGGCGTTGAAGGACTGGGGAAACATCCGCGCGTCGAGACCTGAATCGTCACCTGCAGGGTAAGCGGCGCGTGGTAAACAATTCGCTCTCGCTGGCGCTGGCGGCGGGGGACTACTTCCGGTTGTCAACGCTGCCAAAGGGCGCAATTCTGCGCGTTCCTGAGCGGGAGGCCGGGATGGCGTCAGATCGATCTGCGGCGGGAATGCGCCTGACCGATGAGCAACGGCTGGATTGGCTTCGGCTGATCCGAAGCGAGCACGTCGGCCCGCGCACGTTCCGGATGCTGATCAACCGCTACGGCGGGGCGCGAACCGCGCTCGACGCCCTGCCCGAACTGGCGCGGCGGGGCGGAGCAGCCGGGCCGGGCCGCATCTGCACGCTGGAGGACGCCGAGCGCGAACTTGCAGCGTCTCGCCGCCGCGGCATCGAGTTAATCGCTCTCGGCGAACCGGACTACCCCGCGCGGCTGCGCATGATCGACGATGCACCGCCCCTGCTCGCGGTCCGCGGCCAACTCACGTCGCTGGCAGCGCCGATGATCGCGCTGGTCGGATCGCGCAACGCCTCCGCCGCCGGCGTCAAATTCGCCGAGCGCCTTGCACGCGAGCTTGGCGAATCCGGGTTTACGATCGTCTCGGGGCTGGCGCGCGGCATCGACGCCGCGGCGCATCGCGCGAGCGCGCCGACCGGAACGGTCGCGGTGCTCGCCGGCGGCCATGACCACGTCTATCCGGCGGAACATATCCCGTTGCTTTAGACGATCCTCGACCGTGGCGCGGCGGTCAGCGAAATGCCGATTGCATGGGAGCCACGCGGCCGCGACTTTCCGCGCCGCAACCGGCTGATTTCCGGGCTCGCAGTCGGCGTGGTGATCGTTGAGGCGGCACGCCGCTCGGGCTCGCTGATCACGGCGCGAATGGCGCTGGAACAGGGCCGGGAAGTGTTCGCGGTGCCGGGCTCGCCGCTCGATCCGCGCGCCGAAGGCACGAACGGTTTGCTCAAGCAGGGCGCAACGCTGGTGACCGAGGCAGCCGACGTGCTGGCGGTGATCCAGCCGATCCTGGGCCGGCCGCCCGAACTGCCTGCCGAGGAGCCCGACCGCGAGCATGTCCCGGCTTCGGAGCCGGACTCCGGCGTGCGAAGCCGCATCGTGGCGCTCCTCGGACCGACCCCGTGCAGCATCGACGATCTGGTGCGGCTGTCCGGGGCCACGCCCGCCATCGTGCGGACCGTTCTTCTGGAGCTGGACATCGCGGGACGGCTGGAGCGGCACGGCGGCGGGCTCGTGTCGCTGGTGTAGGCTTGGCGCATGATTCTTCGCGCAGCTAACCCAGCGCGTCCAGGCCGTGCCGGCGGGCTATCGCCGCCAGTTGCCCGGACAGCTCCGCGACATAGGCGGCCGCTGCCGCCTGATCGCCCTCCCCGTCGCTGCTGGAGTTCCCCGACATCGCATCGCCCAGGAGCTGGCGTAAGCGCCAGCCGGCCCCGAGGAACCGTATCCCTATGGGAGAATATATTCAATGACGCACGCAATAGTTGCAGTCGCGTGTGGACGATTTCCGCTTGCAGAGCAGTCGTCTCGGGACCTCTTGCGTGCCTTCACGATTTGACAGGTAGGGATGAGTTACCCATGTTCGCGGGCGAGTCGGGCCGCCGAATGGCGTCTCTGCCAGCCCCATTTGTCACCCAACGCATTGGAAATCAATGAAAATCGTCGTTGTTGAGTCGCCCGCCAAGGCGAAGACGATCAACAAGTACCTGGGGCCTGGCTACGAGGTCCTGGCGTCGTTCGGTCACGTCCGGGACCTACCGCCCAAGGATGGCTCGGTCGACCCGGAACATGATTTCCGCATGATCTGGGAGGTCGACGACAAGGCCGCCAAGCGCCTGGGCGACATCGCACGCGCGGTCAAAGGGGCCGACAAGCTGATCCTCGCCACCGACCCGGACCGCGAGGGCGAAGCGATCTCCTGGCACGTGCTTGAAGTCCTGAAGGAGAAGAAGGCGCTCAAGGAGCAGCCGGTCGAGCGCGTGGTGTTCAACGCCATCACCAAGCAGTCGGTGGCGGACGCCATGAAGAACCCGCGCCAGATCGACGGAGCGCTGGTCGACGCCTATCTCGCGCGCCGTGCTCTCGACTATCTCGTGGGCTTCACCCTCTCCCCGGTGCTCTGGCGCAAGCTTCCCGGCGCGCGCTCGGCGGGGCGCGTCCAGTCTGTGGCCCTGCGGCTCGTTTGCGACCGTGAACTGGAGATCGAGAAGTTCGTTGCACGCGAATACTGGTCGCTGGTCGCGACGCTTGCGACGCCCCGCGGCGAGGCCTTCGAGGCACGGCTCGTCGGCGCCGACGGCCGGAAAATCCAGCGGCTCGACATCGGCTCGGGCGCAGAGGCCGAAGACTTCAAGCGCGCGCTGGAACAGGCTGCATTCACGGTCGGCTCGGTCGAGGCGCGGCCCGCACGCCGCAATCCCTACCCGCCGTTCATGACCTCGACCTTGCAGCAGGAGGCGAGCCGCAAGTTCGGCTTCGCGCCCGCGCACACCATGCGGATCGCGCAACGGCTCTACGAGGGCATCGACATCGGCGGCGACACCGTCGGCCTCATCACCTACATGCGAACCGACGGCGTCGATATCGCGCCCGAGGCGATCGCCGCCGCCCGCCGCGTGATCGAGACCGACTACGGCGCGAAATACGTGCCCTCGTCGCCGCGCCAGTACGTTTCGAAGTCAAAGAACGCCCAGGAGGCGCACGAGGCGATCCGCCCGACCGACCTCGCCTGCCGCCCGGCGGAAATCCGCAACCTGCTCGAATCCGACCAGGCCAAGCTCTACGAATTGATCTGGCTGCGCACCATCGCGAGCCAGATGGAGTCGGCCGAACTCGAGCGCACCACGGTCGACATCGCAGCCAAAGCAGGCGGCCGCACCATCGACCTGCGCGCCACCGGCACTGTGGTGAAGTTCGACGGCTTCCTGACGCTCTACACCGAAGACCAGGACGACAAGAGCGACGACGAGGACGCAAACCGCCTGCCGGAGATGGCGGCGGGCGACGCCCTGTCGAAGCGCGAGATTGCCGCCACCCAGCACTTCACCGAGCCGCCGCCGCGCTACTCGGAAGCCTCTCTCGTGAAACGCATGGAGGAGCTCGGCATCGGCCGGCCCTCGACCTACGCCTCGATCCTTCAGGTGCTGAAGGACCGCGGCTATGTGCGGCTCGACAAGAAGCGGCTGGTGCCTGAGGACAAGGGCCGCGTGCTGACGGCGTTCCTGGAGAACTTCTTCCAGAAATACGTCGAATACGATTTCACCGCAGGCCTCGAAGAGCAGCTCGACAAGATTTCCAACAACGAACTGCCCTACAAGGACGTGCTGCGCGACTTCTGGCGCGACTTCACGGGCGCGGTCGGCGAGATCAAGGAACTGCGCGTCGCGCAGGTCATCGACGCGCTTGACGAGATGCTGGCGCCGCACCTGTTCCCGCCCAGCAAGGACGGCAGCGATCCGCGCAAGTGTCCCAACTGCGGCACCGGCAAGATCGGCCTCAAGCTCGGGCGCTTCGGCGGCTTCATCGGCTGCTCGAACTATCCGGAGTGCAAATACACCCGGCAGCTTTCCGTCGGTCCCGACGGCAACGGCGGCGGCATGCGCAAGCTCGGCGAAGACCCCGAGACCGGTCTCGAAGTCACCGTGCGCAGCGGCCGTTTCGGCAGCTATCTGCAGCTCGGCGAGGCGACCAAGGACGCAGCCGGCGAGACTGTGAAGCCCAAGCGCGCCAGCCTGCCCAAGGGCGTCGCACCCGACGAAATCGACCTTGACCGCGCGGTCAAGCTCCTGTCGCTGCCGCGCCTGATCGGCAAGCACCCCGACGACGGCGAGGACATCGTCGCCGGCATCGGCCGCTTCGGTCCTTACGTGAAGCACGGCAAGACCTACGCCAACATCGGCGGCGACGAGGACATCCTCACCATCGGCCTCAACCGCGCCGTGATGCTGATCGAGGAGAAGAAAGCCAATCCCGGCAAGGGCCGCCGCTTCGGCGCCGACCCAGGCAAGCAGATCGGCGAGCATCCGCAGAAGGGCGGCATGATCGTCGCCAAGAACGGCCGCTACGGCCCCTACGTCAGCCACGACGGCGTCAACGCCAACCTGCCGAACGACAAGACGCCCGAGACCATCACGCTCGACGAGGCGGTGGCGCTGCTCGACGCCCGCGCGGCGCGCGGCGGCGGATCGACGTCGCGGCGGAAGCGTCCGGCGCGTGGAAACACTGCGAAGGCCGCGCCAAGCGCAAAGCCCGCGGCCAAATCCGCAAAGCCCAAGAAAGCCGTTGCCAAGCGCGCGGCCGCCGCCAGCGGCAAGGGCAAGCTCGCCAAGAAGTCCAAAGTCGCCGCCGAATGATCGGCTGGCATTGCAGCCGGGCAATCCCTAAGTTTGCAGCGTCTGGCCGCGCGCCGCGCGGCCGTTGCATCCGTGCCAGGCGCATCATTGGCTAAACATCCCCCGAGGTCAGCGCCCTTTCCGTCGAAGGAGGAGGTTCTCGCCTTCATCGGCGAACGGGCCGGCAAAGTCGGCACGCGCGAGATCGCGCGCGCGTTCAATCTCAAGAATGAGCGCCGCGCCGAGCTCAAGCGCATGCTGCGCGAACTCGCCGACGCCGGACGCATCGAGTCGCGCCGCAAGAAGCTCCACCATCCGGGCGCCCTGCCCTCGGTGGCGCTTGCCGACATTTCCGAACGCGACGCCGACGGAGAACTGATCGCGTTCCCGACCGAATGGGACGAGGATGCGCACGGTCCGGTGCCGAAAATCCGCATCTTGACGCCGCGCAAGCCGCGTCCCGGCGAAGTCGCGGGCGTGGGCGACCGCGCACTGCTGCGCGTCGAGGAGACCGCCGACGAGGACGACGCGGTGCGCTACAGCGGCCGCGTCATCAAGGTCGTCGCCAAGGCCAAGGTCCGCGCACTCGGCATCTTCCGCACGCTGCCGTCCGGCGGCGGGCGGCTGGTGCCGATCGACAAGAAGCAGCTTGGCAAGGAACTGGCGATCCCGCGCGACGCCACCAAGGACGCCCAGGACGGCGACCTGATCGCGGTCAGCGTCGAGCGCCATGGCCGTTTCGGGCTTCCGACCGCGCGGGTCCAGGAGCGGCTCGGCTCGCTCAAGAGCGAGCGCGCGGTGAGCCTGATCGCGATCCACGCCCACGACATCCCGCATGTGTTTCCGGTCGCGGCCGAGGCGGAAGCGCATGCGGCCAAGCCCGCGACCGTGGCCGGGCGCGAGGACTGGCGGACGCTGCCGCTTGTCACCATCGATCCGGTCGACGCCAAGGACCACGACGACGCAGTGCACGCCGCGCCCGATCCCGATCCGGCCAATCCCGGCGGCCACATTGTCACGGTCGCGATTGCGGACGTCGCGCACTATGTCCGGCCAGGTTCGGCGCTCGACCGCGAAGCTCTGCACCGCGGCAACTCGGTCTATTTCCCCGACCGCGTGGTGCCGATGCTGCCCGAGCGCATATCGAACGATTTGTGCTCGCTGCGTCCGAACGAAGATCGCGCGGCGCTCGCGGTCCGCATGATCGTCGGCCGCGACGGCCGCAAGCGCTCGCACACCTTCCACCGCGTGCTGATGCGTTCGGCCGCGAAGCTGAACTACCAGCAGGCGCAGGCCGCCATCGGCGGCCGTACCGACGAGGACACACAGCCGCTGCTCGATCTCGCGCTCAAGCCGCTGTACGAGGCCTATGAGGCGCTCAAGCGCGCGCGCGACGCCCGCGGCCCGCTCGATCTCGACCTGCCCGAGCGCAAAATCCTGCTCAAGCACGACGGCACCGTGGACCGAGTTATCGTGCCGGAGCGGCTGGAGTCGCACCGGCTGATCGAGGAGTTCATGATCCTCGCCAACGTCGCCGCCGCCGAGACGCTGGAGAAGGCGCGCACGCCGCTCGTGTACCGCGTGCACGACGAGCCGTCGCTGGAGAAGGTCGAGGCTCTGCGGAAATTTCTTGAAACGCTGCACATCTCGCTGCCCAAGGGCGGCGCGATGCGCGCCGAACAGTTCAACCGCATCCTCGACCGCGTGAAGGGCCAGGACGTCGAAACCCTGGTCAACGAGGTGGTGCTGCGCAGCCAATCGCAGGCCGAATACGCGGCCGAGAACTACGGCCACTTCGGCCTCAACCTGCGCCGCTACGCCCATTTCACTTCGCCGATCCGCCGCTACGCCGATCTGGTCGTGCACCGCGGCCTGATCCGCACCCAGGCCTTTGGCCACGACGGCCTGCCGGAAGGCCACGACGTGCGCGCGCTCGGCGAGATCGCCGCGCAGATTTCCGCGTCCGAGCGCCGCGCCATGAAGGCCGAGCGCGAAACGATCGACCGCCTGATCGCGCACCACTTGGCCGACCGGATCGGCGCGACGTTCGAAGGCCGCATCTCGGGCGTGACGCGCGCCGGCCTGTTCGTGAAGCTCGATCACACCGGCGCCGACGGATTCGTGCCGGCCCGCACCATCGGCCGCGACTATTACCGCTACGAGGAGGCCATGCACGCCATGGTCGGCAGCCGCAGCGGCGAGACCCACCGGCTCGGCGACCGGGTCACGGTGCGGCTGGTCGAGGCCGCGCCGGTCGCGGGCGCGCTGCGGTTCGAACTCCTGTCCGAGGGCCGCATGGCCGGCCCCGGAACGGCCCGGGGAGAACGCCCCGGTCAACGCCCGCGCGCGGGGCGAAGCCATGCGCAAGCGCGGGAGCGCGGCCCGCGCCGCCGTGATAAGCGTCGGCCATGACCGAGCTGATGCAGAAGTTTTCCACGGATGCCAATCCGACGCATCCGAACCTGCCGCCGAAGGACGCCTCGACTCTGATTCTGATCGACCGCAGTTCGGGCAAGCCCAAGATTCTGCTCGGCCGGCGGCACAAGGGCCACGCCTTTGTGCCGGACCGGTTCGTGTTTCCCGGCGGGCGGGTCGATCCCGGCGACCGGCAGATGAGCGTGTCGCGGCCGCTCGATCCGCGCACCCAGGACAAGCTGATGCGCCACACCAAACGCCCGAGCGCCGCCAAGGCGCAGGCGCTGGCGCTGGCGGCAATCCGCGAGACGTTCGAGGAAACCGGCCTCCTGCTCGGCGAGAAGCGCGCCGAGCCGCCGGCAGCACCCGCAGGCCCCTGGGCCGCATTCGCCGAAGCGAATGTGCATCCGGCGCTGGCCGACATCCATTTCATTGCCCGCGCTATCACGCCGCCGCGGCGGCCGCGGCGCTACGACACCCGTTTCTTTGCCGTGGATGCGAGCGCCATCGCCCACCGGATCGAGGGCAAGGTCGGGCCCGAGGCGGAGCTGGTGGAATTGGTCTGGCTGCCGCTCGACGAGACCAAGTCGCTGGACCTGATGATCATCACCCAGCTTGCGCTGCAGGACCTGCAGGCAAGGATCGAGGCCGGCCTCGACCCCGGCCTGCCGGTGCCTTTCTACCGGGTGCTGCACGGCAAACGGGTCCGGGAATGGCTTTAGCTCCCGGGTGTGACGCGTTTTCTTGACTTTCCGGCCCCGGTCCTTAGTTTGCCCGCAACGCCGCTAACCCTTTTGAGGATGCCATGGCCAAGGCCGTCACCACCAAGATCAAGCTCATCTCCAGCGCCGACACCGGGTTCTATTACGTCACCAAGAAGAACTCGCGCACGATGACCGAGAAGCTGAAGATGAAGAAGTACGACCCGATCGCGAAGAAGCACGTCGAGTTCGTCGAATCCAAGATCAAGTAAGCCGCGCGACATCCACGCAAAGCTGAAAAGGGCGCCGCTGCGGCGCCCTTTGTCGTTTCGGGAGTCTCCGCGCAGCCGGCTCGATCGCCGACGCGGCAGGCTCAGCGGCAATGTCGAGAAAAAAGGTGGCCGGCCGGGAGCGATGTCATGAGGAGGCCACTCGCATCGCTCCCAGGCCGGCCGAACCCCACGGACTCAAGAGATGCGGCGGACCTGAGCGAACCGCAGGGTTATCGTTTTAGGAGAGCAACCGCGCAGCGATCCGAACGATCGAACCGAGCCTTCCAGATACCGGCCGCCTCCCAAGTGCGGTCACGCTATCGGATCGACCGACGAAAGCAATTTGATAACGCCCGTTTACTCTGTCGTTCGCGCGTCAACGTAAAGCGTTATGGTTGACGCGCGCAGGCGCGTCCGGATTCGGCGCAAAATGGCGTGGAATCTGGATTTACGCGGCGTCGGCGACGACGCGGTTGCGGCCGTCGCGCTTGGCGCGATAGAGCGCCTGGTCGGCGCGCTTGAGGATGGTTCCGGCGTTGTCGTCGGCATCGAGCGTCGCAAGACCGATCGAGATCGTCACCTCGATCGCGCGCGTACCGTTGCCGATCGCGAACGACTCGGAGGCGATGCGCCGCCGCAACCGCTCGGCGACGATGGCCGCGACGCCCATGTCGGTTTCCGGCATGACGATCACGAACTCCTCGCCGCCGTAGCGGCAGGCCAGGTCGATGCCGCGGATCGACTTGCGCACGCGCGTCGCGAATTCGCGCAGCACGTCGTCGCCGGCGTCGTGCCCATGGGTGTCGTTGATCGACTTGAAGAAATCGATATCGAGCACCAGCACGGTCAGCGGCTTGCCGCGGGACACCGCCTGCTCCACCAGCGACGACAAGTGGGTTTCCATGTAGCGGCGATTGTACAGTCCGGTCAGCGCGTCGGTGATCGCCATCTCGATCGACTGCTGGACGTTGTCGCGCAGCCGTTCGGTGTAACGCTTCTTGCGGATCTGGGTGCGCACCCGCGCCGACAGCTCGTTGCGGTCGATCGGGCGCATCAGGTAATCGTTCACGCCGATTTCGAGGCCGCGGATCAGGCGAGCATTGTCCTCGCCGTCGCAGACCGCAAGGACCGGGACGTTGCGCGTGCGTTCGAGCGACCGGATCTGGCTGCACAGGCGCAGTGCATCGTGGTTCTGCAGCGCCAGCGACACGACGATCAGGTCGTAGTTGCCTTCGGCGGCATGGAACAGCGCGTCGGACGGATTGAGCTCCACGTCCGCCGTATGCTCGGCGGCAAGCATCGCAGCGAGCCGCTCGGCCGACGACGCGCGGTCGTCGACGATCAGGATACGGCCCCCTCGGCCGGCATCGGCGATGGTGTCGTTCTCGGCGCTGCCAAGCCCGATTTCGCGCGAAGTCAGCGCGCGCATGCGAAGCTCGTCGGTCATCATCTTGAGCCGCGCCAGCGAGCGCACGCGAGCGATCAGCGCCACGTCGGACACCGGTTTGGTGAGGAAATCGTCGGCGCCGGCGTCGAGCCCGCGCACCCGGTCGGACGGATGGTCGAGCGCTGTGACCATGACCACCGGGATGTGGTGCGTGGCCGGATTGGATTTGATGCGGCGGCAGACCTCGAAGCCGTCCATGTCCGGCATCATCACGTCGAGCAGGACGATGTCGCATTCCGCCTTGTCGCAGATCGCGAGCGCTTCGGCCCCGTTCATCGCGGTCAGAACGTCGAAGTACTCGGCCGAAAGCCGCGCTTCGAGCAGCTTCACATTGGCCGGTACGTCGTCGACGACGAGAACGCGAGCGGTCACGAAACGCTACTCCTCAGGCGGTCCCCAGGAAGTGCCGGATGGTTTCGATGAACTTGCCGACCGAAATCGGCTTCGACAGATAGGCCTCGCAGCCGCCCTCGCGGATGCGCTCCTCGTCGCCCTTCATGGCGAAGGCCGTGACGGCGACGACGGGAATGGTCCGGAGCTGCGGGTCGTCCTTCAGCCACTTGGTCACTTCCAGGCCGGACACCTCCGGCAACTGGATGTCCATCAGCACGAGATCGGGGCGATGTTTACGGGCGAGATCGAGCGCTTCGATGCCGTTGCGGGTTCCGACGGTCTGGTAGCCGTGCGCCTCCAACAGATCGTGGAAGAGCTTCATGTTGAGCTCGTTGTCCTCCACGATCAGGACCGTCTTGGCCATCGGCTCGTCCCCGCCATTCCCCGCCGCACCAACAGCCGAGCGCGCCCGAACCGGACGCCGCAGCGCCGGACCGGTCGCGTCCCGGCACAATGCTTAACAGGCTAGTGACGAATTCTTACGGAATGGCAAACGGCGGCAACCAATTGCACGGCACAGCATCGAAATTGCGGCGCCGTGCATCCAAATCCAACGACGTTCATGCGATTTTTCGCGCACAAGACTTTCGGCACCCGCCGCCCTGCTCCGCTGCATCTGCCTCAAGTGTTAACGGGCGCGCCTATCTGAACGGCGTGAAGCGCTGGTTGAGGCCGACCTTGACGACATGCGTGTCGATCTTCAGCGCGGCAGCCGTGGCGGCAATTCCGCCGGTGGTGGCCGGCGTCACTGTGCTGCTGCCGAAGTCCATGTAGTTGTATTCGATCTTGCCAGACACGGTTTCGGTCAGCGCATGTTCGATGCCGAAGCCGATCAACCATCCGGTCCGGGTGCCGGAGTCGGTCGCCGTGCCGCCCGCGGCCGACCGGTAGTCGCGCTTGTATTCGGTCCAGGCCACGCCACCCTTGAGGAAGTAGAGCGTGCGGCCGCTTGCGACGCCGAAACGTCCGGCGAGGGTCGCAAACCAATCGTGCTTCGCGCTGCCCGTAACCGACGTGCCGCCGATCGTGCCGCTGCCGCCGCCGCTCATTCCGGCCGCCGACAGTTCGGTCTCCGCGCCGAACACCAGATTGTCGACTTGGTAGTTCAGGCCCGCCTGCAACCCGCCGATCACTCCGCTCGGACTTGCGGACGCGTCGCCTGCCAAGTGGCTCCAGCCGCCACCGAGATGCACGCCGAGATAAAAGCTCGGATAATTGGTCTTGCGCTCGATCTCCGGCATCGGCGGCGGCGCTTTGTGCACCGCGCGCTTTCGCGGCGCCGCGTCTGCCGCACCGGCGAAACTCGCACCAACGCTTGCGCACAACGCCAGCATCGCGAGACGGCGCATAACGATCCTCCCATCCGTGCCGTCCTCCGCGATAGAATTCAACGCCTTGATTCGCAGCGTGATTTCCAATGTTGTCCACAGCAATCCGAAGCGCTTTCCCCAGCTTGTCCCCGCTCCCTTCGACACTTTGTCCCCAGCTTCCCCACAGGTTGCTAAGCTCGCGCTCCGCGCGATCCCGCATGGGCTCTGAGGAATCGAACGATGACACAACGGCCGGCCCGCACCAATCCGGCCGCCGCACGCCGCGACGCCGCGCAATCGCTTGCCATCGCCGCGCTGTCGTTTCTCGCCGGCGAGCCAGAACGGCTTGCGCGCTTCTTCGACTCCGCCGGCATCGACCCCGGCGCGATCCGGGACGCCGCACGCGACGCGGGCTTCCTTCTTGGCGTGCTCGATCATGTGTCGAGCGACGAGGAACTGCTGATCGCTTTCGCCGGACATGCCGCCATCGATCCGGCCGAGGTCGAGCGCGCCCGCGCCGCACTCGGCGGCGCGTGGGAGCGGGACATTCCCTGATGCCTGCGTTCTGCCGCGATTGCCTCAGAGACGCCGGCGACGCCGCCCGGTGCCCGCGATGCCACTCCCCGCGCGTCCTGCGCCATGCCGAACTCGATACGCTGACTATCGCCCACGTCGACTGCGACGCGTTCTACGCCACCATCGAAAAGCGCGACGATCCATCGCTCGCCGACAAACCGGTGGTCATCGGCGGCGGCCGCCGCGGCGTGGTCTCGACCGCCTGCTATATCGCGCGGACCTTCGGCGTGCGATCGGCGATGCCGATGTTCGAGGCGCGCAAGCTCTGCCCGCATGCCACGGTCATCCGCCCAAACATGGAAAAATACGCGGGCGTAAGCCGCGAGATCCGCAAACTGATGCTGGAACTGACGCCGCTGGTCGAGCCGCTGTCGATCGACGAAGCGTTCATGGACCTATCGGGAACCGAACGGCTGCACGGCATGCCGCCGGCGAAGGTGCTGGCGCGGTTTTCCGCGCGGGTGGAGAGCGAGATCGGAATCACGGTGTCGATCGGGCTCGCCGCCAACAAGTTCCTGGCCAAGATCGCATCCGACCTCGACAAGCCGCGCGGATTTGCGGTGCTCGGCCAGGCCGAGGCCGCTTCGTTTCTTGCCGACAAGCCGGCGAACACGATCTACGGCGTCGGCAGGGTCGCCCAGCAGCGCCTCGCCCGCGACGGCTTCCGCACCATCGGCGATCTGCAGCGAGCCGACGAGCGCGATTTGATGCGCCGCTTCGGCGTGGAAGGTCAAAGGCTGTTTCGGCTGGCGCGCGGCATCGACCGCCGCGCGGTCAATCCGGAGCGCGAGCGCAAGAGCGTGTCGGCCGAAAACACCTTCGCGCGTGACCTGTCGTCGTTCCGGCCGCTGGAAAAGCGCCTGTGGGCCGCGGCCGAGGAAGTCTCCGACCGCCTGAAGGAAAAGCGGCTGGCCGGCACGACCGTCACGCTCAAGCTCAAGACCGCCGACTTCCGGATCCTGACGCGCGCCCGCTCGCTCGACAGCCCGACGCAGCTTGCTGGCAGGATATTCGGGGCCGCACGCGAGCTTCTGGCGCGCGAGATCGACGGTACGCGCTACCGCCTGCTCGGCGTCGGCGTCAGCGCGCTGGCGGACGCGACGGAGGCAGACCCTGGCGATCTGATCGACAGCGGTGCGGCGAGGCGAGCGGCCGCGGAACGCGCGGTCGACCGCGTGCGCGGCAAGTTCGGACAGGAGGCCGTGATCAAGGGCCTCGCGCTCGACAACGACGAGTAGGGTTTCGCGAACCTCACCGCCGCGTCAGGGACACGGCTTGGTGTCCTTCATCTCGATCGAGGTCATCTCGCCGCTGAGCACGAAGCTGCCGTAGTCCAGGATCAGCGCCCGCGACACGCCGTTCTCGTAGAGCTCGAAGGTGATGGCATAGACCGGCGTCTGCTCGCCGCCCTCTGCCGCCTTGGCGCGGTCGAAATAGCTGATCGTCACCGGCCAGCGCATGAGCCTGGCGAATTCGCCGTTCTTGGCGAGAGCATCGGCCGGCATCTGCGCGTTGGGCGCGATCGCACGGCCGATGACGGTCAGGGTGTCGTAGATCTTTTCGCCGGTGTCGGAACCGTCGTACACCGGAACCTGCAGCAGCGTCTTGCCCTCGCGCGCCGCACCGATAATCAGGCGGACGTGTTCGGTCGGGAACGCGACCTCGGTCTTGAAGTCGACCGACTTCGCGTTCGGCTTGGTCAGGCGCACCGAAAAGCCGGAAGCGGCTCGCTCGGCCTGGCCGTCGATGGAATCCTTGAGCTGCTGGTCGAAGAAATTCTGCGAATGGAACCGCAGGCGTTTGGCCGCTCCGTCCTCCCAGGACGTCGCGCGCAGGTCGCTCACGGCCACCCGCCCCTCGCCGCTGTTCAGCTCGGAAACCTGGCGGAACTGCAGCGCGTAACCCTCGCAGGCGCTGCCGGTGAAGTCGTACAGGATTCGCCCGCGCACCGATTCCATCGCCTGCTTGCCGGCCCGATCCGCCAGCTTGAGGTCGTACACCGCCCGGTGCGACGCGAGCGCGACCGCGCTCGCCTGGGCGTGACCGGGGATCGGCATCGACATCAGCACGATGGCCGACGCAAAAAGGGTAAGAGGCGCCTTGGCCGCCAGCATTGCATTCTCCTCGAATTCAGGCCGCAAGATAGGCGTGCGGTTCGAGAGCCGCAACGGCGCCGCCCGATCCGCGCTTGCAAGCGCTTCTGTGATCGGCGAAGAGAAAGACGGCAAATCGAGGGCGTCCGGACCGGCAAATCCGATTCTGGTTCCGCCGCCGAGCAGGAGGACCGTTATGCCGGGTGTCGTCGACAAAAAGCTTGCCGAACTGGGGATCGTGCTGCCGACGCCGGCAGCTCCGGTTGCCAACTATGTACCGTTCGTGCGCAGCGGCAATCTGCTGATCGTCTCGGGCCAGCTCTGCTTCGACGCCGACGGCAAGCTCGTCGCCAAGGGCCAGCTCGGCGCCGGCGTGAGCATCGACGACGGCGCGAAGGCCGCGCGTGCCTGCGCGGTCAATTTGATCGCGCATTTGAAGTCGGCGCTCGGCGACCTCGACAAGGTGACGCGGGTAGTGCGGCTCGGCGGCTTTATCAATTCCGCGCCGGGCTTCGGCGACGGCCCTAAGGTGATGAACGGCGCTTCCGACCTGATGGTGGCGGTGTTCGGCGACAAAGGACGGCACGCGCGCACCACCATCGGCGTATCTGCCCTGCCGCTCGACGCCGCGGTCGAGGTCGAGGGCGCGTTCGAAGTGTCGTGACGCGGCCGCCGTGCGCGACTGGCTGACCGCACGCCCTGTCGCCCACCGCGGGCTGCACGACGCCGCGGCCGGCATCGTCGAGAATTCGGCATCGGCGTTTCGCGCGGCCATCGCCGGCAACTACGCGATCGAATGCGACGTGCAAATCAGCGCCGACGGCGAGGCGATGGTCCATCACGACGATGCGCTCGGCCGCCTGAACGAAGGCAGCGAGCGGCTCGACACCATGACCGCCGCAGCGCTTCGGCAGGTCGCGTTTCGCACCACCGCCGACCGGATGCTGACGCTCGGCGAACTCTGCGACCTCGTCGCCGGCAAGGTGACATTGGTTGTCGAAATGAAGTGCCGGTTCGACGGCAATCTGCACATTGCAAGGCGCACAGCCTCGGTGCTGTCGAGCTATGTCGGTCCCGCCGCGGCCATGTCGTTCGATCCCGCGCTGGTCGCAGCCCTGCGCGAGGCTGCGCCGGGGATCGTCCGCGGCCTCGTTGCACAGAACCGCGACGGCGCCTCGCGCGGCGTGTCGATGCCGGGATACGTCCGGCGGGCGCTGGCCGCGCACATCGAGTTTCTCGCCTATCGCGTTCAGGACCTTCCCTCCACCGTCCCGACGATTGCGCGGCGCGCGCTCGGCCTGCCCCTCTTGACCTGGACGGTTCGCAGTGCCGAAGATCGCGCACGCGCCAGTCGCTACGCCGATCAGATCATTTTCGAAGGTTTCCGGCCCTAGGCCGACGAAAGCGGCCGCAGCCGGACGGGCGACTGCGCGCCGACGTCTGCAGCACAGGAGCAGGACATGCCGATCGCTCCCTTGATCGCCTTCGTCGCAGCCGCTTCATTTCTTGCAGCACCGGCGCAGGCCGGCACGGACCCCGTGCCACAACCGCAGCTCAACACCATGGCAGAAGTCCGCATTGACGCGGCCGCGGAGTGGTCGGCGCAGGCCAAGCGGGCCACCAAGACCAAGAAGCGAGCGGTGCGGCCCGCGCAACGCCGGATCGCCTGCACGCGCGCCGGCTGCGGAGATGTCCCACGGGGCTGCATGGCCGTACCGGAGCGCAGCTGGGACGGCACACCGACCGGCTTTGAAATGATTGTATGCCCGCGACGGTAGCCATGCGGCCATGGCCATTGCACGCATGCTTGAGCCGCAGACAATAGCGGCAGGCCGAACGGCCCGATGCGTGGTAAATCCGTCTCGATGACTGCACCCAACCTGCACATTCGTGTTGTCACGAAAATCTCCGAAATCGCCGCGCCAGCCTGGGACGCGTGCGCCAATCCGGCATCGCAGGATCCGTTTCCACATCTTGAAACAGCACGCGAGCCTGCTCATATATTAATCGAAGAGTTCCCCTATAACCCATTTGTCTCCCATGACTTTCTTCGAATATTGGAAGAATCGGGATCGGCCACCGCGCGGACCGGCTGGCAGCCCCAACACCTGACCCTCGAGGACCAAAGCGGCCACGTGCTGGGCGCTGTCCCCTGCTACCTGAAGTCACATTCGCGCGGCGAATATGTCTTCGACCGCGGCTGGGCGGAGGCCTACGAGCGCGCCGGCGGCCAGTACTACCCCAAGCTCCAGGTGTCGGTGCCGTTCACGCCCGCGACCGGGCCGCGGCTGCTGGTGCGCCCGGGCGAAGCGGTCGAGCCGGTGCGCTCGGCACTCACCGCGGGCCTGGTGGAGCTGTGCCGCCGGCACGAGGCGTCCTCGGTGCACGTCACCTTCATGCCCGAGGGCGAGTGCCGCTTCCTGGCCGACAACGGCTTTCTGCACCGCACCGACCAGCAGTTTCACTGGCTGAACGAAGGCTACGCGACCTTCGACGCCTTCCTCGAAGCGTTGTCGGCGCGCAAGCGCAAGACGATCCGGCGCGAGCGGCGCGACGCGCTGGAAAACGGCGTCACAGTGCATTGGCTGACCGGCAGCGACCTGACCGAAGAGGTCTGGGACACATTCTTCGAGTTCTACATGGAGACCGGCTCGCGCAAATGGGGCCGACCCTACCTCACCCGGCAGTTCTACTCGCTGATCGGCGAACGCATGGCCGACAAGGTGCTGCTGGTGATGGCCAGGCGCGCCGGGCGCTGGATCGCGGGCGCAATCAACTTCATCGGCTCGGAGACGCTGTTCGGCCGCCACTGGGGCGCGGTCGAACACCACCCGTTCCTGCATTTCGAGCTTTGCTACTACCAGGCCATCGATTTCGCCATCGCGCGCAAACTCAAGCGCGTCGAGGCAGGCGCCCAGGGCGAGCACAAGCTGGCGCGCGGCTACATGCCGACCACGACCCACTCCGCCCATTACATCGCCGATCCCGGCCTGCGGCGGGCCATTGCCGACTATCTGGTGCGCGAGCGGGCCTATGTGGACGCAGCGGGCGAAGAGCTTGCGGCGGCGGCCCCGTTCCGCAAGGATTTAGTCGAGCAGGAATAGGCCCTCGCTCGGAACGCCACGCCGGAGACCGGACATGCCCGCCTACGATCCGCAGAACGTGTTCGCGAAAATCCTGCGCGGCGAACTGCCCAGCTACAAGGTTTACGAGACCGACAAGGTGTTCGCGTTCCTCGACATCATGCCGCGCGCACCCGGCCATACCCTGGTGATCCCGAAGGCGCCGGCCCGCAACCTGCTCGACGCCGAGCCCGGCGATCTCGCCGCGGTCGCGGAGGCAGCCCAGAAAATCGCCAAGGCCGCCATGCAGGTGTTCGGCGCCGAAGGCGTCACCATCCAGCAGTTCAACGAGAGCGCCGGCGGACAGGTGGTGTTCCACCTCCACGTTCACGTAATCCCGCGCAAGATAGGCGTTCCGATGAAGCCGCCGGCAAGCGAGAAGGAAAAGCCGGACGTGCTGGCCGACCATGCAGCGAAGCTCGCGGCGGCACTCAGGAGCTAGGTCGTAGTGTCAGTTTGTGCGACCGAGCAAAGCTATCGTCCGACTGAATTGTCTCGATTGCCGGTGATAAGTCGAATCCCAAAGGAAGCGCGCGCCGGCATGGCGTGCATTTCCGTCGTCAAGCTGAACGAGCATGGCTGAGCAGTCCCCGCCATCACCCGCCGTTGCCCATTCGGTTACACCGTTCATCCGCACGCCGGACCAACGGCTGCGGGTTTTCATCAGCTCTACCTTGGGGGAGCTTGCGCCTGAGCGTCAGGCGGTCAAAGCCGCGATCGAACGGCTCCACCTCGTGCCGGTCATGTTCGAGGACGGCGCCCGCCCGCATGCGCCGCGGACGCTCTATCGGACGTACCTGGCTCAAAGCCAAGTGTTTCTGGGCATCTACTGGCAGCGCTACGGATGGATCGCTGAGGGCGAAGACATCTCGGGACTGGAGGACGAGTACCGGCTGGCGGTGAACCAGCCCCGGTTGCTCTACATCAAGGACCCGGCACCGCAACGGGAAGAACGGCTCGGGGATTTGATCAAGCAGTTCCAGGCGGACGACACCGCCTCCTACAAGCGTTTCGGCTCCCTCGACGAATTGGTCGGTCTGGTCGGGCGCGACCTGGCGCTGCTTTTGTCGGAGCGCTTCGAGGCCGCCGCCGCCCGGCCCACCTCCCCGACACCGACCGCGACTTCGCCCGTCCCACTAACCAGGACATACGGGCGCGAAAATGAAATCGGCGCGGTACAGCGCCTGCTCATGACCGGCGCCCGGCTGCTCACGCTCACCGGCCCCGGCGGCGTGGGCAAAACCAGGCTTGCCCAAGCCACCGCGACCGCCTTGTCGGCGAAGTATCCGGACGGCATCCACTTCATCCCGCTCGAAACGGTCACGACAGCCTCTTTGGTTGCACGCGTTATTGTCGACCGGCTTGGGATACGAACGGAAGGAACCTGGTCGCCAGAGATTGCGCTCGCCCATCACTTGGAAGGCCGCAGTACGCTGCTGGTACTCGACAATCTCGAACAGATCGAGGGCATCGAAACGGCGGTTCGGCAAATGCTCGAACGCAGCCCCAATCTGCAAGTGCTCGCCACCAGCCGGCGTGCCCTGCGGATCGCGGGCGAACAGGAACTGCCAATTTCGCCGTTGCCGGTGCCAGGAACGGAAGCCGGCGTGGCGCCGGGCACGCAGCCGGCAATCGACCTGTTTCTGGACCGTGCCCGCGGGATCGATCCCAGGTTTTCGCCGGACGCGAACGCCTTGGACTCGATCTCCGAAGTCTGCCGGCGTGTCGACGGCCTTCCACTCGCCATCGAACTCGCCGCGGCTCGGATTCGCCTGCTGCCACCACAGGAGATTGTGCAGCGGCTGCGCTCGGGCTTTGAGCTGCTGCGTTCGAAGAGCGCCGACCTGCCGGCCCGGCAACAGACGCTTCGGGCCACATTGGATTGGAGCTACGAGCTTCTAAAGCCGAGCGAGCGCCGGTTGCTGGCCAGACTTTCGGTATTCGAGGGCAGTTTCTCCCTCGACGCCGCAACCTCGGTCTGCGAGGACGCTACGGTCAACGTGGTGGACGACCTGACCGCTCTTCTCGAAAGCAGTCTGATCTTACCGTCGGACGAGTCGCAGAACGTTGCGCCGCGCTTCCACATGCTGCAGACGGTCCGCGACTACGCCGCAGACCGGCTTGGGCAGTCCAGCGAAGTCAAAATCGTGCAAACGCGGTTCATCGCGTGGTTCATCGAACTCAGCCATCAGGCGATGCCGTATCTGTGCGGTCCGAACCAGCGCGATTGGATGGCGCGCTTCGACGCGGAGCGCGCGAACTTGCGTGCGGTCATGAGGGCATCGCTGGATAGCGGAAATTTCAAGGACGTCATAGATTTTTCCTGGAATGCCGCCGTCTTCTATCAAATCCGGGATGCAAGTGCGGAACCGCGCGCCTGGATCGGGGAAGCGGTCGCCGCCAAACCTGCGCTCGACACGGTGACGGCGGCGAGACTTCGTCTGGTGGACACGCTGTTCCGGGCCGAGGCCGGCGACTTGGCGGGTGCCGACGAAGCGCTGGCGTCCGCCTGCGACGTTTTTATCGAACGGGATCTCCGGCTGGAAGCGGCCGTGACCCTAATGGTCTGGTCGGAAGTGCATCTGCATCTCAGAAACGATCTTGCCGCGGCCAAGTCGACTCTTCAACGTTCGATGGAAGCCTTTGCTTCGTTCCAGCACGATTGGGGGGTCGCGCGCACACAAATCATGATGAGCCTGCTGCATTGGATGGGCGGCGATACCGATGCGGCGAAGGTCTGTCTGAAGAACTCGCTCGTCCTTTCCCGCAAGATCGCAAACGAACCTCAGATCGCCCTCGCCGTAAGCCTCCTCGCCGTTCTTGGACCGGATGCCGAGATCGCCGACGGCCTGTCTTTGCGCGACGCGGCGGAGATCGTGGTTCGCGGGCGGTACAGGACGGAAGCGGCGGCCTGTCTCGATGCGCTCGCTCTCGAGAGTCACCGGGCAGGCCGTGACGCGGAAGCGCTCCACGCCGTCCGGCTCTCGAGCCGCCTTAGGGACCAGTTGCAGATTCCCCGTCCCGCACCGCTCGCTGGCGTGCTGTCGGCAAGCGGACTCTTGAAAGCCGGTCACGACACAGACGCAATTCCCCTCGCGGACAACACGTTTGCGTTCTTGTCCAAATCTTTTCTGTCGGCCAGCGCTCGGTAGCGAACGCCGGCCGACGCGAGCCGCGCCTCGAAACATCAACCCGAGGCTCGGACCGTTGGGTCGGCGGCCGAATTCAATACCCCATTAGATATGCACCCAGAACGAACGCCCCGACGCCGGCCGCGACACCTGCAAACACCGAACGTCGCGCCGCGAAGAACGCCAGCAGGCCCACCGCCGCGGCCCCTATCCGCACCCAGAGCGGTACGGCGGCGAGCGCGCCCGACGACGCGAGGATGAGCTGCGCCAGCACGCCCGCCAGCATCGCGGTCGCGACCGCCCTCACCCACACGATGAACTGCGAGCGCTCGTCGAGCCCGCGCACCAGCACGAGGCCCAGCACACGCCAGACCTCGTTGGGCAGGAAGCCCACCAGGATCAGCGCGAGGTAAGGGCCGATCTCGGCCATGGTCGCGCTCATCGCACGCCCTCCCGCACGCGGTGGACGACATAGGCGATGGTCCCCGCGATCAGCCCGGTCCACATCAGCTCAAGCCCGAGCTTCATGGCCGCGACGGCGGGCCAGACCACGAGGCCGAGCCCGAAGGAAAGCCCGTCGAGCAGCGTGCGGCTGTTGCGGGCCGACACCATCAGCACCGCCATCGGCGTGAAGAACAGCAACGCCGCGGCGAGCAGCGGCGGCAGCGTGGCGGCGAGGTAATAACCGCCAGCGCTCGCAACGGCCGCGGAGAACATGAGTCCCGTGCCGAGCCCGTTATAGAACGCCACGCGTTCGGCGCGCGGGAGGAGGCCTGCAAGCCGCAGGCCTTCGACCCAGACGCTGATCGCCGTGAAATGCATCGGCAGCACGAGATCGCGCTGCCGTGTGCCTTCGGCGCGCAGCGTCGGCAGCAATCCAGCGACCATCGGCAGGAACCGCACGCTGGAGAGCGTCACCGCGATCGCCACCTCGATCAGGGTCGAGGTTCCGAGCGTCGATATCAAAATGAGCTGTGCGGGCGCAGCCCAGATCAGGATCGTCGACAGCACCATCCAGAGGACGCTGAAGTTGAACTCATGCGCCAGCGCCCCGATGCCGAGGTAGTTGCCGAGCAGGACATAGAAGAACACCGAGCCGAAGGCGCTCCGCAATCCGTCCGCGAACGCCTTGGCGGCGGACTTCGGCGGGCTCTCGGCGGACGGCTCGGACATGGCTCAGGTTCCGAACGCCAGCGCGCCCGCGATCAGCAGCGCCTCGCCCGCGAGCACGCCCGCAAACGCCGAGCGGCGGATGAACAGGAACGCCAGAAAGCCGCCGCCGAGCGCCACGAGCCGCACCGACAGCGGCACGCCGGCCAGCGCGCCGGGCGGGATCAGCACGATGCGCGCCACGACGCCCGCGATCAGCGCGGTCGCCACCGCCCTCACCCACAGGATGATCTCGGAGTTTTCGTCGAGCCCGCGGCCCAGCACGATGCCAAGCCAGCGCCACGCCTCGCTCGGCAGGAAGCCGATCAGCAGCAGCGCCAGATAGGGCTCCATGGCGAAGCTCATGGCATGGTGCTCGAAGATTCGGGACCCGAAGATTTAGCGCTCCGCTGCCTGTGCCGCTGCCAGCGGTGCAGCAGATAAGCCAGCGTGCCGCCGATCACGCCGGTCCAGAGCAGGTCGAATCCCACGCCCGCATAGGCCAGCACCGGCGCGAGCAACAGACCCAGCGCCAGCGCCGCCTTCTCCAGGAGGATGCGCGCATTACGGGCGGTCGACACGAGAAATGAGATCGGGGTGATGAACATCGCCGCAGCCCCGAACAGCGCCGGCAGCGCCGCCTGCATGTAGTAGCCCACCGCCGTAAACACGGTGCCGAGCGTCAGCAGCGTCAGGCCGACGCCATTGCAGAATGGAATGCGGTGCTCGCGCGGCAGCGTGGGCGCATGCCGCATCGCCTCGACCCAAACGCTCACAGCCATGAAATGCGCCGGGATCACAAGCTGCCAGGGGCGCGAATTCTCCCGCCGCACCATCGGCAGGAGTGCGACCACGATCGGCAGAAGGCGCACACTCGACAGCGACACCGCGATCGCGGTCTCAAGGACCAGCGCGCCGGGGCCGAGCCCGGTGACCAGGATGACCTGCGCCGGCCCCGCCCACTGCAGCACCGTCGACAGCATCGCCCAGCCGACCGAGAAGCCGTAATCGTGGCACAGCGCGCCGTAGCCGATGTAGGTGAAAACGATGACGAAGGCGAACACCGACGTCAGCGCGACGCGGGTGCCGTGAAGGAATGCCCCGGCAGCGGTGCCGGACGTTGCGAAGGCCGGTTCGGGCATGCGCTCCGTTCGTCACATGCCGCAGGCGGCGGCGCAACCGGCCATCGCGCATGGAGGGCAGTCGGAAGACAAATTGGCCCGGCTCGGGGCCGGGCCAATCGCAGTCGATTGTCGGATCAGACCTTGACCAGCGGGACCTTCGGCACCGACCCGCCGCGCGGCGGACCGCCGCCGCCATCGCCCTTGGGGCCAGGCGGCTTGCGCCTCGCTGCCGTCCGCTTGCGCGGTTTGGCGCGCGCCTGCGGCAATTTTTCGGGCTTGGGCGTGACCGGGCCATCGAGGAACTCGAAGCCGAGTTTATCCCTGCCGTCCTCGTCCTTGACCACCGCGACGCGGACGTGGCCGCCGTTCTTGAGCTTGCCGAACAGAACCTCGTCGGCGAGGCCCTTTTTGATGTGCTCCTGGATGATGCGCGCCATCGGCCGCGCGCCCATCAGCTCGTCGTAGCCGTTGGCGATCAGCCACCGGCTCGCCTCGTCCGTCAGTTCGATGGTTACGTTGCGGTCGGCGAGTTGTGCCTCGAGCTGAAGCACGAACTTCTCCACCACCTTGGCGATGATCTCCGGCGACAGGTGATTGAAGGTGACGATCGCGTCGAGCCGGTTGCGGAATTCGGGCGCAAACAGCCGGTTGATCGCCTCCTGGTCGTCGCCCTCGCGCTTGGACCGGGTAAAGCCGAACGCCTGCTTGGCCAGGTCGGAAGCGCCCGCGTTCGTGGTCATGATCAGGATCACGTTGCGGAAATCGACCTGCTTGCCGTTGTGATCGGTCAGCTTGCCGTGATCCATGATCTGCAAGAGCACGTTGTAAAGGTCCGGATGCGCCTTCTCGATCTCGTCGAGCAGGAGCACGGAGTGCGGATGCTGGTCGATGGCGTCGGTGAGCAGGCCGCCCTGGTCGAATCCGACATATCCCGGAGGCGCGCCGATCAGCCGCGAGACGGTGTGCCGCTCCATGTACTCGGACATGTCGAACCGGGTCAGGTTCACGCCAAGGCCGGCCGCAAGCTGCTTGGCCACTTCGGTCTTGCCGACGCCGGTCGGACCCGAGAACAGGTAACACCCGATCGGCTTCTCCGGCTCGCGCAGGCCTGCGCGGGCGAGCTTGATCGAGGCGGCCAGCGCCTCGATCGGCTTGTCCTGGCCGTAGACCGTCGATTTCAGCGTCTGCTCGAGATGCCGAAGCACCTCGGCGTCGTCCTTGGACACGGTCTTCGGCGGGATCCGCGCCATGGTGGCGATCGTGGTCTCGATCTCCTTGATGCCAATGGTCTTCTTGCGCTTGCTCTCCGGCAGCAGCATCTGCGCCGCACCCGACTCGTCGATCACGTCGATCGCCTTGTCCGGCAGCTTGCGGTCGTGGATGTAGCGCGCCGAAAGCTCCACCGCCGACTTGATCGCGTCGTTGGTGTATTTGAGCTTGTGGTAGGCCTCGAAATACGGCTTCAGGCCCTTCATGATCTCGATGGCGTCGGGGATCGACGGCTCGTTGACGTCGATCTTCTGGAAGCGGCGCACCAGCGCGCGATCCTTCTCGAAGTACTGGCGGTATTCCTTGTAAGTGGTCGAGCCGATGCAGCGGATCGTGCCGCCCGCAAGCGCGGGCTTGAGCAGATTCGAGGCATCCATCGCGCCGCCCGAGGTCGCGCCCGCACCGATCACGGTGTGGATCTCGTCGATGAACATGATCGCGCCGGGATAGGCCTCGATCTCCTTGATCACCTGCTTGAGCCGCTCCTCGAAGTCGCCGCGGTAACGGGTTCCGGCGAGCAGCGTGCCCATGTCGAGCGCGAACACCGTCGCGTTCTTCAGCACGTCCGGCACCTCGCCGTGCACGATCCGGCGCGCCAGGCCTTCGGCGATGGCGGTCTTGCCGACGCCCGCGTCGCCGACATAAAGCGGGTTGTTCTTCTGGCGGCGGCACAGCACCTGGATGGTGCGGTTGATTTCCGCCTCGCGGCCGATCAGCGGGTCGATCTTGCCTTCCTTGGCCTTCTTGTTGAGGTTGATGCAGTAGGCGTCGAGCGCGTCGCCCTTCTTCTTCGGCTCGTCGCCGGAGCCCTTGTTGTCGGACTCCTCGTCGTTGCCGCGGACCGGACGCGCCTCCGACATGCCCGGCCGCTTGGCGATGCCATGGCTGATGTAATTGACCGCGTCGTAACGCGTCATCTCCTGCTCCTGCAGGAAATAGGCGGCGTGGCTCTCGCGCTCCGCGAAAATCGCCACCAACACGTTGGCGCCGGTGACCTCCTCGCGGCCGGACGACTGCACATGGATCACCGCGCGCTGGATGACGCGCTGGAAGCCCGCGGTCGGCTTGGAATCCTCGCCCCCTTCGGTGACGAGATTCTCCAACTCGGATTCGAGATACGAGACCAGGTTGCGCTTGAGCTTTTCGGCGTCGACGTTGCAGGCGCGCATCACGGCAGCTGCGTCCTGGTCGTCGATCAACGCCAGCAGCAGATGCTCGAGCGTAGCGTATTCGTGATGGCGCTCGTTGGCGAGCGCGAGCGCCCGGTGAAGCGATTGCTCGAGGCTGCGCGAGAACGTGGGCATCAGTTGCTCTTCCGCTTTTGTATTGGACGCCCTCCCCAGGGCCTTCGTTCCGTCACTTCTTCTCCATGACGCACTGCAAAGGATGCTGGTGTTTGCGGGCAAAGTCCATGACCTGGGTGACCTTGGTTTCGGCCACTTCGTAGGTATAGACCCCGCACTCCCCGATCCCGTGGTGATGGACGTGCAGCATGATCCGGGTGGCGGCCTCGCGGTCCTTGTTGAAGAACCGTTCCAAGACGTGAACCACGAACTCCATCGGCGTGTAATCGTCGTTCAGCAGCAGCACCCGGTAGAGGTTGGGCCGCTTGGTCTGCGGCTTGGTCTTGGTGATGACCGCGGTGCCGGGCCCGCGCTCGGAGCCGCGCTTCTTGTCGTCGTCGCCGGCGAGCCGCGCCGGAAGGGAACCCCGGCCGGATGACCCCGCCGACGCCCCGCGGTCCAGCCCGCCGGAAAGACCGTTCATCGGATTTTGCATAGCTGAATCGGCAAGCATTTCGGGCCTTGGCTGGCAGTCATCGTCTCATTTTAGGGGCCCATCCGCCGCCGTGCCAGATCGCCGTCCCCCCGCCATACACAGGCGGATGACGGGCCACCGCGCGGCCATCGCGGCCGATGCCCCAAAGATAGAGTTAAACGCCCATAACGCAATCGCGAACCATTGGCGGCAAGTTTGCCGAAATTCCGGTCATCCACAGCCATGCAATCTCAATGCCCGGCGCGCATAAGAACCGCGAGATTCACGCCGAAGGCCATAAAAAACCCTCCCAAACCAATGGCGCCGCGCGGAACTCGGCTCAACCGGGGGCATGACCCATGCTGTTGCTTCGCCGCTTCCTGCACAACCGCGACGCCAGCGTCGCACCGATGCTCGCGATCGCGGCCCTGCCGCTGTTCGGCTTCGTGGGCGCGGCCGTCGACTTCAGCCGTGCCGCTTCGGTGCGCACCGCGATGCAGGCGGCGCTCGATTCCAGCGCACTGATGCTGTCCAGGGACGCCCAGGACCTGAGCGGCGCGGAACTGTCCCAGAAATCGAAGGACTACTTCACGTCCCTGTTCACAAGGCCCGAGCTCAACGCGGTCCAGGTGACCCCGGTGTTCAGCGCGCCGCAGGAGGGCAATTTCCAGCTCAAGCTCACCGCGAGCGGCACGGTGAAGACCATCTTCACCAAGCTGCTGGGGCATTCCGAGATCGACCTGTCGGCCTCGTCGGAGGTCCTGTGGGGCATCAAGAAGCTCAACCTGGCGCTGGTGCTCGACAACACCGGCTCGATGTCGTCCAGCAGCAAGATGAGCCAGTTGAAAACCGCGGCGCACAATCTCCTGAACACGCTGGAAGCCGCCGCCAAGAAGCCGGGCGACGTCCAGGTCGCCATCGTGCCGTTCGCGACCGACGTCAACGTCGGCAAGGGCTATGTGGACGCAGCCTGGATCGACTGGACGGATTGGGACGCCAACAACGGCACGTGCAGCAATACGACCTACAAGAAGAAGAGCTCCTGCGAGTCCAACGGCAAGGTCTGGACCCCCGCCGCCCGCAGCACCTGGAACGGCTGCGTCTACGATCGCGACCAGAACAACGACGTCTCCAACACGGTTCCGATCTCCGGCGCGCCGGCGACCATGTTCCGCGCCAACCAGGCCTCGTCCTGCCCGACCGCGATGATCACACTCGGCCACGACTGGTCCGCGCTGCACGCCAAGATCGACGCCATGACGCCGGCCGGCAACACCAACGTCACGATCGGGCTTGCCTGGGGCTTTCAGCTGCTCTCCCCGGTCGAGCCGTTCAACGCGCCGGCGTACGCGCCCGACCTCGACAAGGTCGTCGTCGTTCTGACCGACGGCGATAACACGCAGAACCGCTGGACCACCAGCGGATCGGCCATCGACCTGCGCACGCAGAAGGCCTGCGACAACATCAAGGCCGCGAACGTCAAGCTCTACACCGTGCGGGTGATCAACGGCGACGCCACGCTGCTGAAGAACTGCGCCACCAAGTTGAGCATGTACTACGACGTCCAGGATGCACTGCAGCTCAACAGCGTGTTCAGCTCCATCGCGCAGAACCTCGCCAACCTGCGGATCACCAAATGACGCCGCGGCGGCAAACCTGCTGAATTCGCCGCCGCCGCCCCGGCTTGGTTTCCGAAACTCTAACGCACTGACGAGAATCCGACCGACCGTTTCAACGGCCGTTTACGACGCCGTGCGCTTTGAGGCGCGCGCCGTCCGATCGACGGCATTTGCCGGAGTTTCTGCAATCGACTTTACGCTGTTTAAACACGTCCCGTTTACGTCATAGGCAGACAAAAGCTGCAAAAGCGAACCACAGGGCAGGCTGCCATGGCCATCAACGCAATCGTCGAACGCGCCAAGACGCTGCTGCGCGAATTGCGCAGGGCGAACAGCGGCAACGTCACCGTCACATTCGCGCTGGCGGTCATCCCGGTCGTCGGTGCGGTCGGCGCCGCGGTCGACTACAGCCAGGCCAACTCGGTAAAGGCCGCCATGCAGGCCGCCGCCGACTCGACCGCGCTGATGATTTCGAAGGAGGCATCGTCCCTGAACCAGAGTCAGGTTCAGACCAAGGCCGACGCGTTCTTCAAGGCGCTGTTCAACCGCCCCGAGGCGACCGGCCTGCAGGTCGTGACGACCTACACCACCACCGGCGGCTCGCAAGTGAAGGTCAACGCCACGTCGAACGTGAAGACCAACTTCATGGGGCTGATGGGCATCACCTACATGAAGGTGGGCGTCGAATCCCAGGTAAAGTGGGGCACCACCAAGCTGCGGGTGGCGCTGGCGCTCGACGTCACCGGCTCGATGTCGAGCGACGGCAAAATGGACGCGCTTAAGACCGCGACCAAAAATCTCCTGAACCAGATGAAGGCGGCGGCGGCCAAGGACGGCGACGTTTACGTCTCGATCGTCCCCTTCAACAAAGACGTCAATGTCGGCAAGAGCAACTACACACAGCCGTGGGTCAGCTGGGCGGATCACAGCGGTTACGACGGCTGGGATTCCGAGAACGGCGACGACGTGAGTACGACCGTCTGTTATGGCTCTAGCGGCAAGAAGAAGAAGTGCACAACGTCGACGACGTGGGTACCTGACAACCACAACACCTGGAACGGCTGCGTTACCGACCGCGACCAGAATTACGACATCAGCAATGCCGCGCCGACCACGAGCAACAAGTCGACGCTGTTCCCGGCCGAACAGTACGACCAGTGTCCGACGTCATTGATGGCGCTGTCCTACGATTGGAATGCGCTGAGCGCCAAGGTCGACGCCATGTCGCCTAAGGGCATGACCAACCAGCCGATCGGCATCGCCTGGGCGTTCCAGACGCTGACGGCCGCTCCTTTCACGATCCCGGCCAAGGACCCGAACTTCAAGTACACCGAAGTCATCATCCTGATGTCGGACGGCTTGAACACCGAGAACCGCTATCACAAAAGTCAATCGTCGATTGACGCGCGGCAGAAGCTGCTCTGCAACAACGTCAAGGCCGCGGGCATCACGATCTACGCCATCCAGGTCAACACCGGCGGCGATCCGACCCAGAAGGTCATGCAGGAGTGTGCGAGCGAGGCCAGCAAGTTCTTCGAACTCAAGAGCGCAAACCAGCTGGTTTCGACCTTCAACTCGATCGGCACCGCGCTGTCCAACCTGCGCGTCTCCAAATAGATCGGGCGCTACCGCGATTGCTGCGCAAGCCCGGCCCCGCGGCCGGGCTTGTCGCATTTGAGGCAAATTCAGCTCGGATTTGCCGCGGAATTCACGCTCGACTTTACGCAGTGGCCGCATCCCCCGTTTAGAAATGGCGGTCAGCAATGGCCTCCCAACGCTCGAATTCGGGGCTGGCCGCCATGCCGACGAAGCGATTGCTCGACCGACTGCGCGCAAGCCTGCGCGCGCTTTGCGCCGCGACCGGCGCCAATGTCACCGTCACGTTCGCGCTGGCGACGATCCCGATGGTCAGCTTCGTGGGCGCGGCTGTCGACTACAGCCAAGCCAACTCGGTCAAGGCCGCGATGCAGGCCGCCGCCGACTCGACGGCGCTGATGCTGTCGAAGGATGCGCCGACGCTAAACAGCAGCCAGCTTCAGTCCAAGGCCACCGACTATTTCAAGGCGCTCTTCAACCGGCCCGAAGCGTCCAATGCGCTCGTGACCGTGACCTATTCGGCGACCGGCGGATCGCAGGTCACGATCGGCGCCACGACCGACGTGAAGACCAGCTTCATGGGCGTGGTGGGCCACAAATACATGAAGGTCGGCGTCGCTTCCTACGTCAAATGGGGCAACAGCCGGCTGCGCGTCGCGCTCGCCCTCGACGTGACCGGGTCGATGTCGAGCGACGGCAAGATGACCGCGCTCAAGACCGCGACCAAGGGGCTGCTGACTCAACTCAAATCCGCAGCCGTGACGAACGGCGACGTTTACGTTTCCATCGTTCCGTTCAGCAAGAGCGTCAACGTCGGCAAAAGCAACCACAACGCCTATTGGCTGAAGTGGTCGGGGCAATCCGACACGTTCGACGAGAACGAGGGCAAGTGCAAAAACTACGACAGCTGGAGCGAGCCCAAGACCAAGAGCAAGTGCCTGGAAAAGGACGGCACCTGGACGCCCATGGCCCACGACCAGTGGAACGGCTGCGTCATGGACCGCGACCAGGACTACGACGTATCCAACGCGGCGCCCGACGTAAACGTGAAGGCCACGCTGTTTCCGGCGGAGCAATACAGCTCCTGCCCCACGCAATTGATGCCGCTGACCTACGACTGGGACGCGCTCAACGCCAAGGTCGACGCCCTCTCGCCCGCCGGCATGACCAACCAAGTCATCGGCCTGGTCTGGGGCTTCCAGTCGCTCACGGCCGCGCCGTTCACGATTCCGGCGAAGGACCCCAACTACAAGTACACCGAGGTCATCATCCTGGTGACCGACGGCGAGAACACGCAGACGCGGTTCAGCACCAGCAAATCCACCATCGACGCGCGCGAGCTGACCGCCTGCGCCAACGCCAAGACCGCGGGGATGACGATCTACACCGTCCAGATCAACACCGGAGGGGATTCCACGCAAACGTTCCTGAAGACCTGCGCGACCTCCGCCGACAAATTCATCGAGGTGAAGCAAGCCAACCAGCTGATCACGACGTTCAGCACGATCGGCACCGCGCTGTCCAATCTGCGCGTCGCGAAGTGAGTACCCGCGCCGGCTGGCGCGGGACAGCAAAAAGCCCGGCCGTCCGGCCGGGCTTTGTCATCGTCGACGCTGAGGCGCCGTAGCGGCAACGTCACTTCGCCGGAGTGGCCTTCACGACGTAAGCCTCGAACGGCTTGTAGGTCTCCTTCGCCAGGTCGGCATAGAGCTCGCCGATCTTGGTCGCCTCGGCGACGAAGCTCTCGTAGGCGGTCTTGGCGTAGTCGGTCTGGATCTCGATCGCCTTGTCGAGCGACTTGGCGCCGAGGAGCTTCTCCATGACCTTGGAGCTGTCCTCGAAGGACTTCTTCGAGTAGTCGGCGAACTCGGTCGCGATCGCCTGGGTCGCCTTGGACACCGCGCCGAACGACTTCATGGCGGCGTCCATGTTGTCTTTGCTCAGCTTCTGAACGTCATCGAAGTTCTTGATCATCGTCTCTCTCCGTCCCACCGCCTCGCGATCGGACAATTGGATGTGGCCCTGGGTTTGCCTTCAATTGCGCGCTCGACCGCCCGCATGATTGGCAATATATTGCAGTGCACAAAAAATGCAAGGGGCAATTTTGCATTGCACTAGAGTCAACCGGATATCGCCCCAAATTGTGGCATTTGCCTTTGATTTGCTTTAACTTTTTGGCAACCCCGTGAGCATAGTTTCGAACCCTGTGCCGCAATGGCCACGCTCTGCCCGATGTGCGGGCGGCAGCGGGACGGCATGCCGAGGCCGCCGCAAGGGGGATCTCGGCTTGGATGTGGGCGCCCGGGACTGCGCCCGCCTGAAACGGCGACGGGGAGCGAGTCATGGTTCGCGTACCGGCCGGCGCATCGCGCGGGCTACGTTGGGGTTGTCTGGGCCTCGCCACCGCAGTGGCGCTGGTGGCGGCGGTCGACACCGCCGACGCGCGCTCCAAGCGCAAGCGCTACCACGCCAAGAAGGTCCACCACGCCCAGAAGTACAACCCGCCCTACGCCGCAATCGTCATCGACGCCAAGACCGGCGCCACCTTGCACCAATCGAGCCCCGACGCGCTCCGCCACCCGGCGTCGCTGACCAAGGTCATGACGCTGTATCTGCTTTTCGAGCAGCTTGAGACCGGCAAGATCGACCTCAACTCGCGCATCGAATTCTCGGCCGCCGCATCCGCGCAACCCCCGACCAAGATCGGTCTGCGGCCGGGCCAGACCATCGCCGTGGAAGACGCGATCAAGGCGCTGGTCACCAAGTCCGCCAACGATGTGGCCGTCGCGGTCGCCGAAGCGCTCGGCGGCACCGAGGACACCTTCGCGCGCCACATGACCCGCAAAGCCCATGCGCTCGGCATGACGCGCACGGTCTATCGCAACGCCTCAGGTCTGCCGGATGGCGACCAGGTGACGACCGCGCGCGACCAGGCACTGCTCGGCATCGCCATCCAGGAGCGTTTCCCGCGCTTCTATCGATACTTCTCGACGACGAGCTTCGTTCACAACGGCCGCTCGATCCAGAACCACAACCGTCTGCTGGGCCAGGTCGACGGTGTGGACGGCATCAAGACCGGCTACACGCGCGCCTCCGGCTTCAACCTGCTGACGTCGATGCGGCAGGGCGACCGCCGCGTCGTGGCCGTGGTCCTCGGCGGCAAATCGAGCCGGCAGCGCGACGCACGCATGGCGGAACTGGTGCGCGGCCATATCGCCATGGCCTCGACACAGCGGCCCTACTCCAGGGTTGCCCAGGCTCCTGCGCCAAAGGTCGAGCCGGCAGCGCCGCAGCAACTCGCCTCCGCCATCAATCTGCCATTCAAGCTGCCCCCGCTGCCGTCGCAGCCACAGCAGCCACGCGCGGCTGAAGCCGATGCCGGCGTGCAAGACACGCCCATCGGCTCGGCCGAACCGATCAAGCCGGTCCAGGTGAAGACGGTGGCCGTGACGATGGTGCCGCCGCGGCGGCCTGCCCCGGTGCACACTGCCTCCGTTCCGCCGGCGCCCGCGGCCGCGGCGCCAGCCGCGCAGCCCAGGCAGGCCGCGCCTTCGAACGTTCCGCCGCCGGGCGCCAGACCGGGCGTTCTGGGCGTGCTTCCTGCGGCGGCGGTCGAAGCAAAACCTGCTCCCGCCAAACTCGCGCAGGCGGAACCCACCGCGAGCCGCGCCGCTCCGCGCGGCGGCTGGGCAATCCAAGTCGGCGCATTCGAAGAGGAAAGCGAGGCCAAGCAGCGCCTCACCGCGGCGCAGAACAAGGCCGCAGCGATCCTCGGCCGGGCCGATCCCTACACCGAACGCACCGTCAAGGGCGACAAGACGTATTACCGCGCACGCTTCGCCGGATTCGACCGCGACCAGGCGCAGGCCGCCTGCCGCCAGCTAAAGCGCAGCGACATCGTCTGCATGCCACTGAAGATGTGACGGCAAGACCGGACAGGGCGTAAAGCCGGGGATCGTATCAACGATGGCGGCGCAGCAGGATTTCCTTGGCCTCGTTGATCTGCGCCGCGAGATACGTCGACCCCCCCTGGTCGGGATGCAGTTTTTTCATCAGCGTCCGGTGGGCCCGGCCGATCTCTTCGGCCCCCGCTCCGGGTTTCAGGCCAAGGATCTGATAGGCTTCATCTTCCGTCATTTTGCCGCGCGACGCCGCACGCTGTCCCGCCGACGCGTGATCCTGTGCGTGTTCACGCCAGCGGGGATCCCTGCGGTCAAGATACGCTGCCATTAGCGCGCGGCTCTCGTCGTCAAACTCCGCAAGCAAGCCCAACAGCGCCGTGACGTCGAGATCGTCGAGCGACGCGCCGCGGCGGCTGCCGGCAAGGATTTGGCCGCGCATCTGGCCGGAGTCGTGATCGAGCTCCATCTCGACGAACCGCGAACGCACGCGCGAGGTCTGGCCCGGGGTCTTCTGGGTGCGCTGGAACACGCCGGTCGAGGCGAGCGGGCCCCATCCGAGCAGCCCCGCGCCGAACAGCCCGAGCGGGATGGCGATGTCGAGGCGGCCGCGGAAGCCGAGGAACCCGGCCACCGCCAACGCAGCAATGCCGCCGGCCGGCCGCAGCACCTGCGCGAGCTTTTTGGGATCGGCCTTGGAATAGACGTTGAGCGCCCACAACGCCAGGATCAGCACCAGGATGCCGAAGATGATGGTCGGCATGGCTATCGCAGCTGCTCCAGCAGCCTCACCGCGCCCGCGTTCCGCTTCGCCTTGAGATCGGCGAGCGCCGCCATGCCGCCCGCCGCATAGGCTGCGACCGCGCGCAGAAGCTCGGCCAGTTCATGGGCCGCGCCGGCGTCGAAACGGCAATAGGCGCCGTGCGACAGCCGCGCGATTTCGCGATAGGCCTGTTCGGCGATGGCGTCGCGGCCCTCCTGGAACATGAAGGCCTTGACGCCCATGAGGCCGAGTGTGCCCGCCGCCGCGCACAGGTCGTCGATCGGCTCCTCCATCGCGTCGCCGACGAACACCAGCGCCTGGACCTTCTGCTTCCCGTGCTCGCGCTTGGCATGCGCCAGCACCTTGCCGATCTGGCTGTGGCCGCCGCGGCAGTCGATTTTCTCCATCAATCCGCCGAGCCGCCGCGCGTCCGAGACCCACTGCGATGCGCGGCACTCGGCCAGCCCGCGGTAATAGACGAGCTGGACGTCGAGCCCGCCGATGGCCGCGGTTTCCGCGAACATGTCGGCCTGCAGCTTGCAGGCGGTGTCCCACAAAGGCTGACGGCTCATGGTGGCGTCGAGGGCGAAGATCAGCCGCCCGCGCGGCCCCGCCTTCACGGCCGGACCGAGCGCGCGCACCTGCGACAGGAACGCATCGATCTCCGAACGCGGCGAGCCTGCGGCCGGCTCGTTGCGGCTTTCGGTCGGTGCGGGCGGGCGGTCCTTCGCCATGGCGGTCCCGGATGGATTCGAAATTGCCTTATAAGTGTCGTTTTGCGCGCCGAGCGCAATGGCCCAGACCCGTGCAACGTCCGCGCAGGGGCGGCGCACAACCGACGGCGACCGGCTTCCGGCAAGCGCCTCTCAGGCGATGATTTCGTGCAGATCGAGCGGCGTGTCCTGGGCCGCGAACCATTCGGCGCGCGCGGCCGCCCGCCGCAGGCCGCGCTCGTCCAGCGGCAACCGCAGCGTCGCCAGAAGGGTCTCCACCTCCTGCCGCGCGGTGACATGCGACATGCTGGGGCGGGTGCCGAGCGTGGCTTCGTCGAGCGCGTCGAGCGCGGTCAGGCCGCGCGGATAGAACTCGCGGAAAATCACCCGCTCCGCGAGGCCGTCGACCGCTCGGAACCCGAGCCGCAGCGACAGCTCGTGCAGTCCCTCGCCCACCAGGCGCTTGTTGCGCGAGCCGAGCATGGAGAGCCGGTTGCGCACCACGATCCAGTCGGTCGTGGCGTGATCGACCACGCGGCGCTGCCGCCGCGCCTCCCGCACCATGTCCGAGAAATGGCTCGTGCCGGTGACCGCGAAGAGAGATGGTCCCGGTTTCCGGGACAGTTTGGCGGCTTGGCTAAGATGGATTCTGGGTTTGATTACGCCGCCAATTTTTCTGGCTCCATGTCGATATCATAGACCTCGTCGGGCGTCCTGCCGCCGAG
>VGEP01000029.1 GCA_016869215.1 Alphaproteobacteria bacterium
TCATGAGCTGCTGGCCTCCAACCCAGCCAGCAGCTTGAATCACAATCCGTAGCCCAACGGAATCCCTATCGATTCAGAAAAACGGTGAACCGCTCTAGCATGCAATATGGGGATGGAATTGCCGCAAGGCGCAGCTCGATAAGAGGAAATCAAATGGCAGCGATCCAATCCGGCGGCACAGTCCGCAAATTCGTCACCCGCGTGCTGGCGACGAGCGCCCTGCTCGGCGTCTACATGTTCGGCACCGCGGCAGCGACCGGCATGTTCATGAGCGCAGGCATCACGGCGGCGCAAGCGCAGCGCGGCCGTCGGGGCCGCGGGCGCGGTCGCGGCCGAGGTAATGTCGGCGCCGCCATCGGTGCGGGCGTCGCCATCGGCATCATCGGCGGCGCGATTGCGGCCGACGCGGCACGCCGCCGCTCCGACGCCGTCGAATACTGCATGTCGCGGTATCGCTCCTACAATCCCGAGACCGGGACCTGGATCGACCGCCAGGGCAACGTCCGCTACTGCCCGTAAGCGGATTTGGCTTTGAATTGAGAGCGGCGGCGCGGGAAGGCGCCGCCGTTTTCATTTGCGGCGCTCCATGCCGCGCGGTAGAGCGTCGCTCGTCAATACGACTTCGGCAGGCCCAGCGCCCGCTCGGCGATGAAGCTCAGGATCAGGTGCGGCGTGATCGGCGCGATCCGCACCACGAACGACTCGCGCAAGTAGCGCTCGACGTGGAATTCCTTGGCGTAGCCCATGCCGCCGTGGGTCATCAGCGCGGTCTCGCAGGCGTTGAACGCGGCCTCGCCCGCAAGATACTTCGCGGCGTTGGCCTCGACGGCGCAGGGCAGGCCCTTGTCGTAGAGGGACGCCGCCTTCATCGCCATCAGGTTCGCGGCTTCGAGCTGCATCCAGCAGGCCGCGAGCGGATGCTGGATGCCCTGGTTCTCGCCGATCGGGCGGTCGAACACGATGCGCTCTTTTGCATAGGCTGCGGCCTTGCGGATCGCGACGCGCCCGATGCCGATGCCCTCGGCGCCGATGAGAATCCGTTCCGGATTCATGCCGTGCAGGATGTATTCGAAGCCCCTGCCCTCCTCGCCGATGCGGTCGGCGGCGGGCACCGGCAGGCCGTCGATGAACAACTCGTTGGAGTCGACCGCCTTGCGGCCCATTTTCGGAATTTCGCGCACGTCGACGAAGGTGCGGTCGAGGTCGGTGTAGAACAGGCTCAGGCCCTGCGTGCGGCTTCCCACCTCGTCGAGCGGCGTGGTGCGCGCGAGAATCAGCATCTTGCTCGCAACCTGCGCGGTCGAAATCCAGATCTTCTGGCCGGACAACACGTAGCGGTCGCCCTGCTTCACCGCCTTGGTTTTGAGCTTGAGCGTGTCGAGGCCGACGTTCGGCTCGGTGACCGCAAAGCAGGCTTTGTCGTTGCCTGCGATCAGCGGCGGCAGCATGCGCCGCTTCTGCTCCTCGGTGCCGAACACCACCACCGGGTTGAGCCCGAAGATGTTCATGTGCAGCGCGGAGGCGCCCGACATGCCGGCGCCCGACTCCGCGATGGCCTGCATCATCAGCGCGGCCTCGGTGACGCCGAGCCCCGCGCCGCCGTAGTCCTGCGGCATGGCGATGCCGAGCCAGCCGTCGTCGGCGAAGGCGCGATGGAAATCGTCAGGGAAGCCGCCCTCGGCGTCCTTCTCGAGCCAGTAGTCGTCGCCGAACCGGGCGCAGATTTTCCGCACCGCATCGAGGATCGCTTCCTGGTCGGAGGTGAGGGAGAAGTCCATGAGCGCAGTCTAGCGGCCAATCCATATGCGGCGCGACTCCCTTCCCCCCGCGAGCGAAGTAAGCGGCGGGGAGGGGTTGGGGGTGGGGGTGGGGGAGTCGCCTTGCTGCGTGCAAGGGCGCTAGCCTGCCCTCGCCCAAAACCAGAACCGCAGCCGTGAGGACCGTCATGCCAGCACCCGCAAACCTCGCCGTCATTGTCACCGGCGCCGCGCGCGGCATGGGCCGCGCCATGACGCTGGCGCTCGCGGGCGCGGGCGTCCGGGTCGCGGCTTTCGACCTCGCATCGAGCGGCGACGCCATGGCCGAAATGCTGGACGCCGCGCGCCAGCAAGGGTCGCACGAACGTATCGTCCCGTTCGAATGCGATATCTCGCGCTGGTCCGACTGCCAGGCGGCGGTGCAGGCGGCCGTGTCGCGCTTCGGCGCGATCCACGGTCTGGTCAACAACGCCGGCATTGCCGTCACCGACGAGGAACTGGCGAGCGGGCGTGCGCGGCTGCGGCCGTTCTACAAGCACGAGGCCGACGACTGGCGGCGCGTCATCGACGTCAACGTCAACGGTTCGTTCCAGATGGCGAAGGCGGTGGCGCCGATGCTGGTCGCGCAGGGCTGGGGCCGGATCGTGGTCGTGACCACGAGCTTCTTCACCATGCTCGCGGAAGGCTTCTCGCCCTACGGCCCGTCGAAGGCCGCGCTCGAAGCGGCGGTTGCGGTGTGGTCGAAGGATTTGAAGGACACCGGCGTCACCGTGAATGCGCTCGTTCCCGGCGGCCCGGGCAACACGCGCATGGTGCCGGTCTCCGAAATGCCGGACCGCGCGAAGCTGGTGCAGCCCGAGACCATGATGGCGCCGATCGTATGGCTGATGTCGGCGGCCTCCGACGGCGTCACCGGCCGGCGCTTCGTCGCGGCGCAATGGGACCCGAAGCTGCCGCCGGCGGAGGCGGCGGAGAAGGCCGGGGCCCAGGCGGGGTGGTGAAATCAGCAGGCTTCATCAGCCTTCCAAAAGATGATATCTTTTGGCGAACGCCGCCGCCCCGCCGGGTCCGAGCGGCGAACGGAGGACCGCCATGACGCAGGTGACCGTCGCGCCCAAGGGCATGGGGCTCAACGATTTCGTCGCGATGCAGGAAGGCTTCTTCAAGGCCGAAGGCCTCGACGTGACCTTCGACTGGAAGACGTTCCGCGGCACGCAGTCGAGCTGGAAGGGCCTCAACTACATGGAGCGCCCGCAGGACCGCCCCTACACCAAGGACAACGCGACCGTGATCCAGGGTGCGTGCGTCTGGGGGTCGATCTGCAACGCGTCCGCAGGCATGGGCAAGTTCGTGCCCGACGCCTACGGCGATTCACCCTGGGCGATCTTCGTGCGGCCGGATTCGAAAATCCGGACGCCACAGGATTTGAAGGACGTGCCGATCTCCGTCGGCATGCGTGCGGGCTCGCACTTCAACGTGCCCTACCGGCTGGAAAAGTATCTGCCGCTTGAGAACATCAAGACCGTCAACACCGGCGGTTTCGGTGCGCGGCTGAAGGCCTTGCTCGACGGCGAGGTGGACGCGGCCTCGCTGCTGCCGCCGCAGATCGCGATGGCCGAGCAGCTTGGACTTCGCAAGATCATCGAGGATACGTTCCACACGCTGTGGTGGGTGCCGGAGGGCTTCGATCCGGAAGCGACCAAGGCGTATCTCCGTGGGCTCGACCGCGCTGAGAAGGCGATGGACGCCGATCTCGCGAAATATCTGCCGCTGTGGAAGTTCGCGGTGCCGGCGGAGTTCGAGACCTATCGCCCGTGGGACTTCTCGAAGTTCGGCCGCGGCGAGCGCTTCGTCTACAAGACCATCCCGCATTCGGAATTCGACGAGGTGATGGACCAGGTCAAGCGCTGGAATCTGGATCAGTTCCTCAAGGACAAGACGTTCGATGGATTGGCGGCGCGCTGAGCCGCTATCGTGTCCCGGGCGCGGCGCAGCACGAAGTGATGCGACGCAGACCCGGGACCCCGGTTACCGGGAAAGCTGGGTCCCGGATCTACGGTGCACCGCTCCGCTGACGCTTCGCGTTGCACCGCGTCCGGGACACGCCTCTCGCTGCATTGATGGCCTGCCGCGTGTGTGCCAGCATCGCGCACGCACCAACGCGCCGAGGTCCCCATGTCCAAGTCCGAATCCGACACCGTCACCGTCTCGATCGAGAACGCGGTCGCAACCGTCACGCTCAACCGTCCCGCCAAGCGCAACGCGATGAGCCCGTCGCTGCATCTCGAAATGGCCGAGGTGCTGGAGAAGCTGCGCTACGAGACCACGTCGCGCGTATTGGTGATCACCGGCGCGGGCGAGTCGTTCTGCGCCGGCATGGACCTCAAGCAGTTCTTCGTCGACCTGAAGGACAATCCGCCGGAGTTCGACCGCATCTTCCGCATCGCCACCGAATGGCGCTTCCGCACGCTGCGCTATTACCCGAAGCCGACCATCGCCATGGTCAACGGCTATTGCTTCGGCGGTGCGTTCTCGATCGTGGAGGGCTGCGATCTAGCGTTCGCCGCCAAGGAGGCGACGTTCGGGCTGTCCGAGGTCAACTTCAAGCATTTCCCCGGCGGCAGCGTTTCGAAGTCGCTCGCCAACCTGCTGCGCCCGCGCGACGCGCTGTTCTACGCCATGACCGGCCGCACCTTCAAAGGCGACCGCGCCGCCGAGATCGGGTTCGTCAACGCGGCCTACCCGCTGGCGGACCTGAAGAAGGAGGTCATGGCGGTGGCGCAGGAACTCGCGCAGAAGGACCCCGACGCGCTCGCCGCCTGCAAGGATGGCTACCGCTTCTCGCTGGAGATGAGCGCGGAGGCGGCGCTCAATTTCGCCGCGGCGAAATCCGACCAGCTCACGCTGCGGCAGAAGGATAGCTGGCGCAGCGAGGGCATCGGCGATTTCCTCGGCGGCAAGTACCGCCCCGGCCTCGGCGGCCACGAGAAGGCGGGCCCTAACGCCTAACCTTCTCTCGAATTTCATTCGCCGCGAGATTGCGCCGCATCCGGTGCAGCATGGTCTTCAGCGCCTTCTGCTCGGCCGGATTGAAATCCGCAAGCATGACGCGGTTGGTCACGTCGATGTCGGGCATCACCAGGTCGTACAGCCTGCGGCCCGCGGGCGTCAGGTGCACGCGCAGCTTGCGGCCATCGTCGCCGTCGCCGATCCGGCGCACGAATCCGCGGCGATCGAGCTCGTGCAAGGCGCCCGCGGCCGACGGGCCTCGCATGCGCGCACGCGCGGCAAGCTCGCTCTGCGTCAGGCCCTCCTGCTCCCACAGTATCCGCAGGAACTGGAAGATGCCCATGCCGACGCCGTGCTTGGCGATGCGCGCCGAGAAGGCGCGCGTCATGGTGCGGTTCGTGTCGGCGACCAGAAAGCCGACGGTCTCGTCGAGCTTGAGATGATCGTATCGCCGCCCGGATTTCGTCCGGCGGCGCGCGGCCGTGCGGCTCCGCGAGCCGGCGCCCGCTGACTTCTGACGTTTCCCGGCCACGTCGTCGTCCATCGGTTGCAGTTTCAGCAACCATGCCGTTCCCGCGCGTGATTGACAATACGCAATGATGATAGGAACCTAACGATTGTCGACGGCCAGCGCGGCGAAGATCGCGCATTGCCGCAGGGAGACACCCAGGTGCAGGCGAGCGAGATCGACGTGCGCGGCTTAAGGCTGCACGTCCGCCGCGGCGGCCGCGGGGCGCCGTTGCTGTTCCTTCACGGCGCACAGGGCCTGAACGGCTCGGAGCCCGGACTCGACGCACTTTCCTCGCATTTCGACGTGATCGCCCCCGATCATCCCGGATTCGGGCGTTCGGCCGACAGCGAGACGATCGAGGACGCGTCCGATCTCGCGTTTTTTTATCTCGACGTCATCGAATTTCTCGGCCTTCGCAGTGTTCATGTGGTGGGGCAGTGTATCGGCGGATGGGTCGCGCTCGAAATGGCGATCCGCTCGACCGCACGGATCGAGTCCCTGGTGCTGGCGAACAGCGCAGGCATCCGCGTGAAGGGCGTGCCGCGCGCGGACATGTTCGTTTGCTCGGAGGATGACCTCCTCAAAATGCTGTTTGCAGGGCCAGGCGGAGCCGAATGGCTGAAGTCCTGGCGCGCCACGCCGGAACTTGAAGATCTCTACGACCGCAACCGCGCGGCGGCGGCGCGCTATTCCTGGTCGCCGCGGCTGTTCAATCCCAAGCTCGAACGCTGGCTGCACCGAGTCGACGTGCCGACGCACATCGTCTGGGGCCGCGAGGACCGCGTGATTCCTCAGGCCTACGCCGACGCTCTCAAGAGCCTGATCAAGGGCGCGACCGCCGCCACCCTGCCCGGCTGCGCGCATCTGCCGCACGTGGAACAGCCGCAGGCTTTCGCCCGCGAGGTCGAACGGTTCATCCGGAGCGCCGCGCGATGAAGGTGTTCATGTTCCACCTGATGCCCTACGCGGACCTCGACATGAGCTACGCGGAAAAGTACCGCGCCGCGTGGGTGGTGCTGCCGAACAGCTACTTCGATCCGAAGAAGGGCCACGAACTCTACAACCGCTATCTTGACGAGCTGGAGCTGGCCGCCGAACTCGGCTTCGACGGCATCTCGGTCAACGAGCATCACCAGAACGCCTACGGCTTGATGCCCTCGCCTGTGGTGACGGCCTCGGCGCTGTCGCGGCGCACCAAGAGCGCGAAGATCGCGATCCTGGGCAACGCCTTCTGCCTGCGCGAGCACCCGCTCACCGTCGCCGAAGAGCACGCCATGATCGACTGCATCACCGGCGGACGTCTGATCACCGGCATGGTGCGCGGCATCGGCGCCGAGTACTACTCGATGGGCGTCAATCCCACGATCTCACATGCGCGCTTCCAGGAGGCGCACGATCTCGTGGTGCAGGCCTGGACGCGGACCGGGCCGTTCGCCTTCGAGGGCAAGCACTATCACTTCGAATACGTCAACGTGTGGCCGCGCCCCTACCAGCAGCCGCATCCGCCGATCTGGGCGCCGTCCACCGGCTCGACCGAGACCATCGAATGGGCTGCGCATCCGTCGCGCCGCTACGTCTATCTGCAAGCCTACAGCCCGATTACGTCGGTCGCGCGCTATCTCAACTATTACCGCGAATGCGCGCAGAGCATGTACGGCTACACGGCAGCCTCCGAGCAAATCGGATGGTCGACGCCGGTGTACGTGTCCGACACCGACCGGAAGGCGCGCGACGAGGCCAAGGCGCACATCGAGGTGCTGTTCAACCGGCTCCTGCGCCTGCCGTTCGAGATGATCTTCCCGCCAGGTTATCTGTCCGCGAAGTCGCTGAAGAACATGCGAAGCCACAAGCGCTCGGTCAGCGGCCAGGAACACACGGTCGACAGCCTGATCGAACAGGGAATCATCCTGTGCGGCAGCCCGGACACGGTGCGAAAGCAGCTCATGGACACGCACCGCATGCTGGGGTTCCAGAATCTCCTGTGCCTGATGCAGTTCGGCACGCTGCCGCGCGACCTGACCGAAAAGAACATCCGCCTGTTTGCGTCCGAGGTGCTGCCCGCGATCCAGGCGCTGAGCGACAAGGAATACGGCGGCATGGCCGTGCGCGCGGCCGAGTAGTCGAACGCTGAGGGAGGCGAGACATGCTCAAATCGCTGCAATTCAACGGCGAGGCCGTGGTCGTCACCGGCTCGGGCACCGGCATCGGGCGCTCGACCGCCGAGACGCTGGCCGAGATGGGCGCGACCGTCGTGCTGGTCGCGCGCACGCAATCGAAGCTCGACGAGGTGAAGGCCGCGATCGAGAAGGCTGGCGGCAAGGCCGAGACCTGCGCCGCCGACGTGTCGAAGGAGGCCGATGTCGGCAAGCTGCGCGATTTCGTGAAAGGCCGGTTTGGACGCTGCAAGGCGGTCGTCAACAACGCCGGCAACAATTTCATCGCGCCGGTCACCGAACTGTCGACTGAGAAATGGCGCGAGTTGATGGCGGTCGACCTCGACAGCATCTATTTCATGTGCCGCGACTTCATCCCGCTGCTGCTGCAATCGAAGAACCCGGCGATCCTCAACGTCGCCTCGACCTTCGCGCACATCGGCAATCCGCAGATGCCGGTCTATTGCGCGGCCAAGGGCGGCGTGGTGTCGTTCACGCGCCAGCTTGCGGTCGATTACGGGCCGAAGGGCCTGCGGGTGAACTCGATCTGTCCGGGTCCGACGCTGTCGCCGCGCGTGAAGGGCTATTTCGACGCCGGCAAGGCCGACCCCGCGGGCACCTTGCAGAAGGTGATGCTCGGACGCTTCGCGCAATGCGAGGAGATCGGCAATGTCGCCGCGTTCCTGGTATCGGACGCCGCAACCTTCGTGCACGGCGCGTCGATCCTGGTCGACGGCGGACAAACGATCAATTAGGGGCCAGGCTCCGTGACCTCGGTGCTCAAAGGCGTCCGCGTCGTCGAGTTGGGCACCATGATCACCGCCCCGCTCGCGGGCATGATGCTGGCCGACCTCGGCGCCGAGGTGATCAAGGTCGAGCATCCGCAGGGCGGCGATCCGTTCAGGAGCTTCCGCGGCGGCCTCTACAGTCCGCACTTCATCGCCTACAACCGCGGCAAGCGCTCGATCAAACTGGACCTGCGAAACGCGGCCGGACAGGACGTGCTGCGCAAGCTGCTCGCGCGCGCCGACATCCTGCTGGAGAACTACCGTGCCGGTGTCATGGACCGGTTGGGATTTGCCACGGAGGCACTGCGCTCAGCCTACCCGCGCCTGATCCATTGCTCGATCACCGGTTTCGGCGCCGACGGGCCCTACAGCGCGCGGCCGGCGTACGACAGCGTGGGGCTCGCGCTCTCCGGCATCGCGAGCCTGTTGCTCGACCCGGAGAAGCCGCAGGCCGCAGGCCCGACCATTCCCGACAACGCCACCGGAATGTTCGCCTGCTCCGGCATCCTCGGCGCGCTTTACGAGCGCGAGCGCACCGGCGAAGGCCGCCGCGTCGAGATCAACATGATGGAGGCGGCGATCGCCTTCATCCCGGACCCGTTCGCCAACCACACCCAGATGGGCATCGAGAACACGCCGCTGACGCGCGTCGCAAGCTCGCACTCGTTCGCGTTCCGCTGCGCCGACGGCAGGCTGCTCGCGGTGCACCTGTCGTCGCAGCCGAAGTTCTGGGAGGGGTTGCTTGCCGCGCTGGAGCGGACGGAACTGGCGCAGGACGAACGTTTCGCGACGCGCGAGGCGCGGATCAACAACTACGTCGCGCTGACGCAGGCGCTGGCGAAAACCGTCGGGACGAAGCCGCGCGCCGAATGGATGACGCGGCTCGAAACGAACGACGTGCCGTTCGCCCCGGTGCACAACATCCCCGAGGTGATCGACGACGAACAGGTGAAGCACCTGCAAACCTTCCGCACGCTCAAACACCCGACCGAGGGCGACATCGTCGCGATCCGCCGGCCGGTGCGGATCGACGGCGGGCGCGACGGCTCCGACCTGCCCGCGCCGACATTGGGACAGCACACGGACGAGGTGCTGGGCGAATTGGGATGTGGCGCGGAGGAGATTGCGAAGCTGAAAGCGGCAAAGGTGATCTGAATCCGCGCGCCGCGAGCGATCCGCCCTACTCGATCACCGCAATCGCGTTGATCTCGATCAGGTACTCCGGCGAAGTCATCTTCGAAATCTCGACCATCGTCGACGCCGGCGCCGGCGGCTTGAAATACTCGCGCCGCACTTTGTGGATCTTCTCGAAGTGCTCCATATTGCGCACGTAGACGTCGACGCGGCAGATGTCGTCGAGCGTGCCGCCCGCGGCCTCGACCGCCGCCTTGACGTTCTCGCACACCTGCTTGGTCTGCGCCTCCACGTCGCCGATGCCGGCGATGGTGCCGTCCGGCCGCCGCGACGTCATGCCGGAGATGAACACGATGCGCCCGCGGGCCTCGATCACGGTGGCCTGCGAGAAATGGCCGTTGGGCTTGGCGATCTTGTCGGAACTGATCTGCTTCTTGGGCATGGCGTCCTCGTGAATGTTTCGTCCGGCGCCAAGTGTGGTTCAATGACGCCAGCATGATCCCGAAAAGTGGGAACCGGTTTTCGGACAAGATCATGCTGAAATAAAGCCGGCAAGGGGCGCACCATCGAACCGCTCAACGAGTTGACGGCCACGGACATCGTCGCGGCGATTGGCGAAGGCCGCACCACCTGCGAGGCCGTCGCGCGTGCCTGCCTCGAACGGATCGCGGCGCGCGAGCCGGACGTGCATGCGTTCGCGCATCTCGATCCGGACGCGAGCATTACAACCGCCCGCGCGCTCGACCGAAGCGGGGCGCGCGGGCCGCTGCACGGCGTGCCGTTCGGCGTGAAAGACATTATCGACACCTTCGACATGCCGACCGAATGGGGCACGCCGATCCACAAGGGACGCCAGCCCGGCCGCGACGCGGCCTGCGTCGCCCTCGCCCGCAAGGCCGGCGGGCTGATGCTCGGCAAGACCGTCACCACCGAATTCGCCAACCTGCACCCCAGCCCGACCTGCAACCCGCGCGATCTCAAACGTACGCCGGGCGGCTCCTCCAGCGGCTCGGCCGCGGCGGTCGCCGATTTCATGCTGCCGGTCGCCATCGGCACCCAGACCACCGGCTCCACCATCCGCCCGGCATCGTTCTGCGGCGTCTTCGGCTATCGGCCGACCTGGGGCGAGCACCGCCTGCACGGCGTGATGGAAGCGTCGGGCTCGCTCGACACGCTCGGCGTGCTGGCGCGCTCGGTCGAGGACATCGCCCTGATCCGCGACGTGATGCTTGGCATTGCGCCGGAGCCGGTCGCGGATTTGCCCCGGCCGCCGCGCATCGGGTTCTGCCGCAGCCACGTCTGGGATCAGGTCGAGCCTTCGACACGCGCGCTCGTCGAAGATGCCGCGGCGCGCCTCGCCCGCGCCGGAGCATCCGTGCACGACATGGACCTGCCGCCGGGCTGCGAGCGGCTGAACGACGCGCACCGCACCATTTCGAGCTTCGAGTTCGCCCGCACCTTCACATACGAGATCGAGAATCACTGGGACGAAATCAGCGAGACGCTGCGCGGCGGGCGGCTCCACGACGGCATTCACGGCAGCTTCGAGAAATACATCGAGGCGCTGGGTATTGCCGAGACCTGCCGCAGGCGGCTCGATGCGGTCTTCGACAGCTACGACCTGCTGCTCGCGCCCGCGGCCTTCGGCGAGGCGCCGGAGGGCATGTTCGCCTTCGCCGGCGTACCGCTCTACCAGATCTGGACCACGCTGCACCTGCCCGCAATTTCGCTCCCCGCTTTCACGGGGCCGAACGGAATGCCGGTCGGCGTGCAACTGCTTGCCAAACGCCATGCCGACCGCACACTGTTCGCCGGCGCGCGCTGGGCGTGGCGGGCGCTGATGCAATAAGGGGAATGACATGGTTTCGATGCCGAGCGAGCCGACCTGGCAGGTGACCTTTCCGGGCAACCTGCGCTGGAGCAACGCTACACAGATCGTCAAAGGCATGGTGGCCTACGGCGCGGCGGCGATGGCGGAGATCGACCTGATCGTGCGGCGGCTGCGCGAGCGCGCTGGCGAACCCGACCTCGATAAGGCCTGGGCCGAGGAGTGGTCGCGCGAAGCCGACCGCGTCGCCAGGATCGGCGACGAGGCTGACGCCGACGGACGCGCGATCACCGCCGGCAACCAGTACATGCGCGCCGGCAACTACTACTACAGCGCCGAGCGATTCATCCCGCCGGGCGACGAGAAGATGGCGATGTATCGCAAGGCGCTGCGCTGCTACCAGGCGGCGATGCAGCGCCTGCATCCGGAGATCGAACGGGTCGAGGTGCCCTACGAGGACACCAGCCTGCCCGCGTGGTTCGTCAAGGGCCGCGGGCTGGGCAAGCGCCCGACCATGGTGATGTTCGACGGCATGGACAACGCCAAGGAGATGAGCGTGATCTTCGCCGGCATCGACTTTGCCAAGCGCGGCATCAACGTGCTGGCGATCGACGGACCGGGCCAGTCCGAGCCGCTGCGGCTGCACAACATGCCGACCCGCCACGACTACGAGGTCGCCGGCACCGCGGCCTACGACTACGTCACCTCGCGGCCGGAGGTCGATCCGGCGCGCGTTGCGGTGATGGGCTACAGCTTCGGCGGCTATCAGGCACCGCGCATCTGCGCGTTCGAGAAACGCTACGCCGCCTGCGTGTGCCTCGGCGCGATGCACTGGAACGTCTACGACTTCGTGAAGGGCCACGCGCCGGCCGATCCGCGGCAGACCTCGGGCTCCACATTCCAGTGGCGTTGGGTGACCGGCGCGCCCGACGTGCCCACCGCATTGGAATGGGCCAAGAAGTTCACGCTTGAAGGCGTGGCCGAGAAGGTCGAATGCCCGGTTCTGATCCTGCACGGCGAGAACGACCGCGTGGTGCCCATTGCCGATGCACACAAGCTCCATGAGCGGATCGGCTCGAAAAACAAGCACCTGAAAATCTTCACCGAAGCCGAAGGCGGCGCGGAGCATTGTCAGGTCGACAACCGCCAGTTGGGCGTCGACATTATCGGCGACTGGCTGCTCAAGACGCTCTGACCCGCGGCCGGCCGGCACATGCGGCGGAAGGTCTCCCCTATCGACGCCGGACCCGGTCCGTGGTCGAATGGCGCAATGCCAAGAATTTGAGGGGGAATATCATGCGGCATGCTATCCGCCTGCTTTCGATTTTCGGCCTGATGCTCGGCCTCACGGCCGGCGCGTTTGCACAAGCCAACTATCCCGAACGGCCTGTGCGCTTCGTCATCGCCTTCCCGCCGGGCGGCGCGACCGACACGTTCTTCCGTGCCATCTCGCACGAATATTCGCAGGCGCTCGGCGGCTCGATCGTCATCGAGAACCGCGGCGGCGCGGGCGGCTATATCGCCTGGCAGCACGTGGCGGCGGCGGCGAACGATGGGTACACCGTGCTGGTTGCCGAGAACGCGCTGGGCATCAACCAGGCGCTGTTCAAAAAGCATCCCTCCGGCTTCAACCCGCTGGTGCAATACGACGCGGTCGCCGCGATGGCGAACACCGCCCTCGCCTGGACCGTCGCCAACAAGGTGCCGGCCAACAACTTCAAGGAATTCATCGCCTGGGCGAAGTCGCGTCCGACCAAGTTCGACTACGGCCACGCCGGCCCCGGCAGCGTGTCGCATCTGGTGCCGGAGGTCATTTTCGACGGCGCCGGCATCCAGGGCCAGCCGGTGCCGTTCCGGGGCGGCGGACCGGCGGCGCAGGCGGTCGCGGGCGGGCACGTCGACGTGGTCACGTTGTCGGTCGCCGTCGCCAAAGGTCAGGTCGAAGGCAAGCTGGCAAAGACCCTGTTCGTGACCAGCAAAAATCGCTCGCCGGCGATGCCTGACGTGCCGTCGCTGTCCGAGCTTGGACTGAAGTTCGCGGACGTCGACCTCGACTTCTGGTGGGGGCTGTTCGTGCCGAAGGGCGTACCGGAGCCGATCAAGGCCAAGCTCGAAGCGGCGATGAAGACGACCATGTCGAACCCGGCCGTGCGCGAACGGCTGATCAAGGTTGGCACCGACCCGACGTTTGCGCCGGGCCCCGCGCTGCGCACCAAGCTGGAGCGCGAGATCGCCAACTGGTCGAAGTTCATCGATGCCAAGGGCATCACGATGGAGCAGAAATAGTTTCGCGTGAGCGAGCTTCATTTCATCGTCAACGGCAAGTCCGTTCGCGTCGAGACCGACGGCAGCAAGCCGCTGCTGTCGGTCTTGCGCGACGATTTAAATCTGCGCGGTACGCATTTCGGCTGCGGCACCGAGCAGTGCGGCGCCTGCATGGTGCTGATCGACGGCAAGCCTGCGCATTCGTGCTCGCGCGAGGCGCAGACCGTGGCGGGCCATAGCATCACGACCGTCGAGGGCCTGTCGCAGAACGGCGCGCTGAGCCCGCTGCAGCAGGCGTTCCTGGACGAGCAAGCCGGCCAGTGCGGTTATTGCCTGTCAGGCATCCTCATCTCGGCCTCGGCGCTGCTCGCCGCGAATCCTGCGCCGACGCGTGCCGAAGTGATCGCGGCTCTCGATCCCCATCTCTGCCGCTGCGGCATCCACAACCGCGTGATCCGCGCGGTGCAGAAGGCCGGCGCGGCGATGGCGGGAGCGCCGCGATGATCGACACCAAGCTGCCGCTCAGCCTGACCGACAATCCGATTCTGTCGCAATGGATCGCCTTCAACGAACCCGGCCGCGTGCGCGTCGGCTCCGGCAAGGTCGAGATCGGCCAGGGTATCCTTACGGCGTTGACGCAAATTGCAGCCGAAGAGCTCGATCTCGGCGTCGAGCAGGTCAACCTCGTGTCCGGCCAGACCGACGTGAGCCCGGCGGAAGGCTTCACGTCCGGAAGTTATTCCATCGCCGTCGGCGGCGCGTCGATCCGGCTGGTCTGCGCCGAAGTGCGCGCGCTGTTCCTCGACCGGCTCGCCGAGACGCTGAAATGCCCTGTGGCAGAGCTTTCGGTCGCGAACGGAAAATTCCTGCGCAACGGCAAGGGCACCGGCCGCGACTACTGGTCGATGGCGGTTGAGATCGACCTGGAACGCCGCGCGAGTGGCACCGCGCCGGTCAAGAAGCCGTCGAGCTACAGGATCGTCGGCAAGCATCTGCCGAGGCTCGACCTGCCCGCGAAGATTTCCGGCAAGGGCTTCGTCCACGACATGGCGCCGAACGGCGTGCTGCACGCCCGCGTGCTGCGCCAGCCGTGGCGCGGCGCGCATCTGGCCGCGCTCGACGAGGCTGCCGTGCGCAAAGCCGCGCAAGCACCGATCGACATCCTGCGCGAAGGCGAGTTCGTCGCCTTCACCTCCGCCGACGAGACCGCGATCATGCGCGCCGCCGAAGCCGCGCGCACGCTTGCCAAGTGGGACGGCGGCGCGCCGGTGCCCGACGACGCGGGCACGCCGGACTGGCTCAAGCGGCAAAGCGCACGCAGCCGCACGGTCGAGACCGGCGTCCAGACGCCGGCGCAGGGCAACCGTGTGGTCGAGGCGAGCTTCTCGCGGCCGTTCCTGACCTACAGCTCCATCGGTACGGCCTGTGCGCTGGCGGAGTGGAAGGACGGCCATCTCAACGTCTGGTCGCACACGCAAGGCCCGGCCGTGCTGCGCGACTGGCTCGCGCGCGCGCTGAAGCTCGAAGCCAGGCAAGTCACCGTGATCCACACCCACGGGGCGGGCGCCTACGGCCACAACACCGCCGACGATGCCGCGTTCGATGCATCGTTTCTGGCGATGCGCCATCCAGGCCGCACCATCCGGGTGCAATGGTCGCGCGAGGACGAGTTCCTCGGCGCGCCGATCTCGACCGCCATGGCAATCGACCTGCGCGCTGTGCTCGACGCGGACAACAAGCCCGCCGACTGGACCATCGAAATCTGGAGCCCGCCGCACGCGCAGCGACCGGGCATGAATGGCAACGCGAATTTCTCGAGCGAGACCGCGCTCCCCAATCCGCTGCCGATGAACCCGCTCGGCGACGTGCCCGACGAGCGCGGCGGCGGCGCGACCCGCAACGCGGTCGCAATCTACGACCTGCCGCGCCACCGGCTGGTGCACCACCTGCTGCCGGAGGTGCCGATCCGCACCTCGTCGCTGCGCGGGCTCGGCGCCTGGGCCAACGTCTATGCCATCGAGATGTTCATCGACGAGCTGGCGGAACTGGCGGGCGAGGACCCGATCGCGTACCGGCTTTCGCTGCTCTCCGATCCCCGCCCTCGGCGCGTGGTCGAGACCGCGGCGAAGATAAGCGGCTGGTTCGACAAGCCGAAGCTGCCCGAAGGCACGGCGCGCGGCTTCGGCTTCGCGCGCTACAAGAACATCGCCGCGTTCGCCGCCGTCGTGGTCGAGGCCGAGGTCGCCGAAGATATTCGGCTCAAGCGCATCTGGTGCGCGGCCGACGCAGGCCTCGTGATCTCGCCGGACGGCGCAAGAAACCAGGTCGAAGGCGGCATCATCATGGGCGCGAGCTTCGTGATGCGCGAGCAGGTGAAATTCGCGGGCGGCCGCGTCGCCAATTCGACGTGGGACGACTATCCGATCCTGCGCTTCAGCGACATTCCGGACATCGACATCGAGCTGATCGACAACCCGAACGAACCGGCGCTCGGCCTGGGCGAAGCTTCGGTCGGCCCGACCGGCGCCGCGATCGGCAACGCCGTCGCCCGCGCGCTCGGCAAGCGCATCCGCGATTTGCCGCTGACTCGCGAGCGGATCGTCGCTACTCTGATGGCGGACTGACACAAGAAACTAGGGGAGAATGGAATGCCGCTCACAAATCGACGAGCCGCGCTCGCAATGGCGCTGGCCGCGCTGGCGCTGCCCGCGCAGGCGCAGCAGCTTCAGCAGAACAAGCCGATCCGGTTCATCGTCGCGCTGTCGCCCGGCGGCGGAACCGACGTCACCGCGCGGCTTGTGGCGCAAAAGATGAGCGTCAGCATGGGAATGAACGTGCTGGTCGAGAACAAGACCGGCGGCAATTTCATCCCGGCCGGCCGCGAAGTGCTCAACGCCCCGCCCGACGGCCACACGCTCTATTTCATCTCGACCAGCTCGCTGATCACCCAGACGATCCACTCCGATTATCCGTTCGACATCACCAAGTTCACGCCGGTCACGGAGGCCGCCACCGGACCGCTGATCCTGGTCGTGCGCAACGATCTCGGCGTGAAGACGATCAAGGACTTGCTCGACCGCATGAAGAAGGAGCCGGACAAGATCAAGTTCGGTATGGGCGGCGGCTCCGGAAGTTCGCTTGGCATGGCGACGGAATTGCTGAAGGCGCGCACCGGCGTCAAGATCACGACGGTGCCTTATCGCGGCGCGGCGGAGGCGCTGAACAACCTGCTCGGCGGCCACATCGACGCGATGTTCGACGCCATGCCGGTGATGGCGGTGCAGGCGAAGGAAGGCAAGGTCACGCCGATCGCGGTCACCGGCGACAAGCGCTCGTTCCTGCTGCCGAACGTTCCGACCATGAAGGAAGCCGGTTTGGATTTCCTGATCAACGGCTGGTACGGCGTGCTCGCGCCGCCGAACACCCCGGCTCCCATCGCGCAGAAGCTGCGCGACGAGATCGCCAAGGCCGTCGCCGACAAATCCGCGGTCGACGCACTCGCCAAGCAGGGCATGGAGCCGCGCGGCACCCAGCCCGGCGAATGGGCGAAGTACATGAACTCCGAGAAGGCGTTCTACGCCAAGGTCGTCAAGGACGCCGGCCTCGGCAAGTAGTTCACCGGACTCACAAAACGCGATGCCCGGCCGCAAGCCGGGCATCCTGACTCTACAGGTATTTTGGAACATCACGCATGCCCTCACGCGGTCCCTGGATCGACCACTTCGGCGAAAACTTCCTGTGGTCGAACGCAACGCTGATCCTCAAGGGCATGGCGCCTTATGGCGTCGTCTCCTTGGAGGAGATCGACCGCTGCTGCGAGCGGTTGCGCAAGCGCGAGGGCGAGCCCGACCGCGGCAAGGCCTGGTATGAGGAGTGGCGCGCGCTCGGCCTTCAAGTCGAGGAGCGCGGCGACGAGGCGCTCGGCAAAGGCTACGAGACCACCGCGGGCGACTACTACCTGCGCTCCGGCATCTACCACTACAACGCCGAGCGCTTCATCCCGCCGAGTCCCGAGAAGAAGGAACAGGCCGGACACGCCTACCGCGTCTGGCACCAGGGCATCCGGCTGCGTTGTCCCGACATCGAGTTCGCCGAAGTGCCCTACGAGGGTACGACGCTTCCCGCATTGTTCATGAAGGCGCGGGAACCCGGCCCGCGGCCCACCGTCGTCGTGGTCAACGGCATGGACAACGCCAAGGAGATGAGCATTTTCTTCTGCGGCATCGAGTTCCAGCGCCGCGGCTTCAACACGCTGTGCCTCGACGGCCCCGGCATGGGCGAGACGCGGCGCATGCGCGACATGGCGAGCCGCTTCGACTACGAGGTGCCGGCCGGCTGCGCGGTCGACTGGCTCGTGAAACGGCCCGATGTCGACGGCAGGCGGCTGGCGATCTTCGGCTACAGCTTCGGCGGCTATTATTCGTCCCGCATCGCAGCGTTCGAGAAGCGGTTCTCGGCCTGCGTCGCGCTGTCGGCGCTGCACTGGGACTTGGCCGCCTGGCAGCAGAAGATCAAGGACGCCAACCGCAACGCGCCCAAGAGCGTCGCGCAGTCGAACTTCCAGTGGCGCTGGGTCGCAGGCGCAAAGGACGAGGACCAAGGCATCGAAATCGCAAGAAAGTTTTCGCTCAAGGACGTGGCGAAGAACATCACCTGCCCGTTCCTGGTCACCCACGGCGGCAACGACCGCGTGGTGCCGGTGGAGAACGCGCAGAAGCTCTATGACGCAGTCGGATCGAAGAACAAGACCATCAAGATCTTCACCACCGAGGAAGGCGGCGCCGAACACGCCCACGTCGACAACCGGCAGATCGGCATGGACTTCGCCGCCGACTGGCTGGAGGAGAATTTGAAGTGAGGCACGGCCGCTCCAATGTCTAACCCCATCCCCATCCGCATGGGCGGTTACGGGCCGCCGACCACCGGCTTCTCGCGCGCGCTGAAGTTCATCGGCGACCGGCTCGCGGCGCAATTCGGCGACCGCATCGACGTCAAGTACGCCTGGAACATCATGGATTTCGGCTACAAGGCCGAAGAGATCGTCTGGCTGGTCGAAAGCGGCGTGCTCACACTCGGCTACCAGTCGTCGAGCTACCTCACCGATCGGGTTCCGGAGCTCGGCTTCGTCGACCTGCCGTTCCTGTTCGAGAGCAACGAGCAGGCGCGCGCGGCGATGGACGGTGCGCTCGGGCAAAAGCTCGCCGCCGCCATCGAGGCCAAGGCGAACTATCGCATCCTCGGCTGGTTCGAGAACGGCTTCCGCCACATCTCCAACCGCGTGCGGCCGGTGCGCACGCCCGCCGACCTGACAGGCATCCACATCCGCGTTCTGCCAAGCCAGATTCAGGCGCGCACCTTCGAACTGCTCGGCGCGACACCCATGATCATGGACCTCACCGACGCCATCCGCATGATCAAGGCCGGCGAGATCGACGCGCAGGAAAACCCGCTCACCAACACCGTCACCTACGGCGTGCACAAGTTTCACCGCTTCCACACCGTCAGCAACCACTTCTACATTTCGCGGCCGATCTTCCTGCACCGGCCGACGTTCGACGGCTGGCCGGCCGACTTTCAGGCCGCGATGCAGAAGGCCGTGGCTGAGGCGGTGACGTTTCAACGCGGCCTGCACGAGCAGGAAGAGCACGAGGCGCAGCGCGCGATCGAGGCCGAAGGCTGCGAGATCGTCACGCTCGACGCCGCTCAGCACGCGGCCTTCGCCCAAGCGGTCGAGCCGCTGAGGCGTGAGGCGCGCACAATCTACGGCGGCGACCTGTTCAAGCTGATCGGAGGCTGACCGCCCACCGGCACCCCGCTTGTGCAGGGCGGGCGGCGGTCCGTACAATCCCCCATCAGCGATAGAGGGCGGACCAACCGCCCCGCCCGGCCTCTTGGGGAGGAAAGGGCCATGCGCCGTCTTTCGTGCATCGTCGCAGCCGTGTTGTGTCTTGCGTCGGCCGCCACCGCGGCCGTGGCGCAGGCGCCGTATCCGAACCGGCCGATCCGCGTGCTCATTCCCTACGGCCCCGGCGGCCTGACCGACGTGGTCGCGCGCCACTACGCCGAGCGGCTGCGGACCGTGCTCGGCCAGAACGTGATCGTCGACAACAAGCCCGGCGCGTCCGGCATCATCGCCCTCGAGCAATTGGCGCGCGCCGCGCCCGACGGCTACACGATCATGATCGGCAACATCTCGACCAATTGCCTGACGCCGATCCTGCTCGCCAAGCGCATGACCATCGACTACGACCGCGACGTGCAGATCGTCGCGCGCACCGCCGACGCGCCTGTGTTCTTCCTGTCGACGACCACGAACTTCCCGCCGGCGACGTTCAAGGAGTTCATCGAGTACGTCCGCGCACGGCCGGGCGAGATACGCTACGCCTCCGCCGGCATCGGCGCCTACCAGCACGTCAACACGGAAATCCTCGCCAAACGCGCCGGCGGGCTGAAGATGATCCACATTCCGTTCAAGGGCGGCGGCGCCCCGATCCTGCGCGACATCGCCTCGGGGGACACGCATGTGTCGTGGTTCAACATCACCAACCCGGTCGGCATGATCAAGGCCGGCAAGGTGCGCCCGCTCGCGGTCGCCTCGCCGCAGCGGCTTGCCGCCTGGCCGGACGTGCCGACCATCGACGAGGTGGGATTCCCAGGTTTCCACCCGTCGCAATGGAACGCGGCCTTCGCGCCGGCCGGCGTGCCGCGCGAGATCGTCGACAAGCTGCACAACGCCTTCGCGGCGGTGGCGAAGATGCCGGAGATGCAGGCGATCTTCGAGAAGGGCGGACTGCGCGCGCCGGCCGACAAGTCCGCTGACGACGCGCGGGCATGGCTGAAGCGCGAGATGGATACCTGGCGCAAGGATATCGCCGAGGCGGGCATCAAGGCCGACGAGTAGAGGATTGGAATCTTGAAAATTGGAATTCTGCTCGGCGACGATATCGGCCTCGAAGTCGTTCCGGAATGCGTCAAGGTCATGAAGGCGGCGGCGGCCAGGACCGGCCTCGCCGTCGACTGGCACGAGTTCCCCATCGGCAAGGCCGGCCACGAGGCGCACGGCACGACGCTGCCCAAGGTCACCGAAGACGGCCTGCGCGGCATGGACGGCTGGATCATGGGGCCGATCGGCCACAACGCCTATCCGCGCAACGATCCCACCTGGGTCATGCCGCCGGTGCGCAAGAAGTTCGACCTGTTCGCGGCACTGCGCCCATCGCTGTCGCATCCCAACATCGCCTCGATCCACAAGAACGTCGACATCGCGTTCTTCCGAGAGTTGACCGAAGGAATGCTCTATTCAGAGACCGTGGTCGCGGGCGCGCCGGAGTTCCGGCCGAACGACGACATCACAGTCGCGATGCGCGTCATCACCCGCAAGGGCTCGAACCGCGTCGCGCGCGAAGCGTTCGAGATGGCGCGCACCCGGCCGCGCAGGAAGGTGACCGCCGCGCACAAGGAGCCGGTCTATCGCCTCGCCTGCGGCATGTTCGCCGAGGAATGCCGCAAGGTCGCGAAGGAATATCCTGACGTCGAATTCGAAGAGATGATGATCGATTCGATCGCCATGAAGCTCGTGGCCGACCCGCGGCGCTTCGACGTCGTCGTGACCACTAACCAGTTCGGCGACATCCTGACCGACATCGGCGCAGGCCTGGTCGGGGGCCTGGGCCTCGCACCGGGTCTATGTATCGGCGAGAAACAGGCGATGGCGCAGGCCACCCACGGCTCGGCCCCCGACATTTTCGGACAGAACATCGCCAACCCCTATGCGATGATCGTGTCGGGCCAGATGCTGCTCGGCTGGCTCGGGCGCAAGCACAAGGAGCCCAAAGCCAGCACGGCCGCCGACCTGATCCAGAAAGCGGTGACCAGGACGATCGCCGAAGCGAAGCACCTCACGAAAGACCTCGGCGGCAAGGCCAGCACCGCTCAGATGGGCGACGCCATCGCTACAGCCATTTCGCAGTGACCACCATCGAACGACAGGGGAAGAAATGCCAATGAACAGGATCGTGAAGCTGATCGGCGCGGCAGCGTTTGCGGCGATTCTCCTGCCTTCGCTCGCCTCGGCACAGGCTTGGCCGCAGCGGCAGATCAAGGCAATCGTGCCGTTTCCGGCCGGCGGTGGCACCGACCTGATCGGGCGGCTCTACGCCAAGCACCTGAGCGATCTGCTCGGCCAGCAGGTCTACATCGAAAACATCGGCGGCGCGAACGGCTCGATCGGCGTGCAGGCGGTGATGCGGGCGGAGCCCGACGGTTACACCATCGGCGTGTTCTCCGACGGCCCGATGATCGTGAACCCAGCCCTCTATCCGAAAAATCCCTACCAGACGCTGCGCGACTTCGTGCCGGTTGCAATGCTCAACCGCTTCCCATCGATGCTGACCGCGCATCCTGCGACCGGCATCAAGACCGTGGCGGACCTGCTGAGGGTGGCCAGAGAGAAGCCCGGCACGCTCAACTACGGGTCGGGCGGCATCGGCAACTTCAGCCACATGGGCCTTGAACTGCTCGCGCAGCAGACCAAGATCAACATCGTGCACGTGCCCTATCGCGGCATCGGGCCGTCGACGCAGGCGGTCCTCGCAGGCGACGTGCAACTCCTCTACAACAACGTCACCACGTCGCTGACGCACGTGCGCGCCGGCAAGACCAACGGCCTCGCCATCGGAGAAGCCAAGCGCCTGCCGGGCCTGCCGGACATCCCGACCATCGCGGAGACGGTCCCGGGCTACGAGTTCTCGGCCTGGATCGGCATCTATGCGCCGGCAAAGACGCCGCCGGCCGTCGTGGAGCGGCTGACAAAGGCGACATCGGACTTCCTGCAGCTCGACTCGGTGAAGAAATACTTCGCCGACCAGTTCATCACCGCGAGCTACAAGAATCCAAAGGAGTTCTCGGATTACATCAAGTCTGAGCTCGTGAAATGGGACAAGGTGGTCAAAGACGCCAAGCTCCAGGTGCAATAGCGAAGTGCAGTAGTCAGGTGCATTAGCCAAACCGCCCAAAGGCACGCGCATGTACAGTCTCTCGCTCAGTCCCGAGCAGCACGAATTCCGCGACACGGTGCGGGCGTTCGTCGATGGCGAGGTCAATCCCGTGGCGCTCAACGCCGCGCGGCTCGACCTCGGCGACCGCAATCCGCCGCTGGAGGTGCTGCGCAGCGCGTCGCGCGTCGGCCTGCGGTCGCTGGCGCTGCCGGAGGAGCTTGGCGGCGCCGGCGCCGATGCGCTGACCTGCTGCATCGTCACCGAGGAGCTGGCAGCGGGCGACGCAGGCGTGGCCGCGGTGCTGGGGGAGACGGCGGCGCTGGCGCGTGCGCTGTTTGCGGCTATGTCGCCACAGCAGCGCGAGCGGTTCCTGCCGGCGTTCCTGGAAGACGACGACTGTCACCTCGCGCTTGCCGACCGGGAGCCGGGCGCGGACAAAGCGCTCGGCATCGACTACCACCGGCCGGTGCCCCAGGCACGGGCGCTCGACGCCACCGCCGTGCGGTCCCGCGACGAATGGATCGTCAACGGCGCCTGGGAGCGCGTCGGCAACGCCGGTCTCGCCAGGCTGTTCGCCGTGCTGGCGCGGACCGACGACGGACCCGCCCTGTTCCTGGTGCCGCAGGGCGCGCCCGGCCTGACGGTGACGGAGGATCCCGAGCCGCGCTGGTATCACGGCTCGCGCGGCACCGTGACCCTGAAGGACAGCCGCATTCCGCTCGACAACCGACTGCCCGCCGGCGCCGCCACCCGCGGCGGCGAAGTACCGTGGCCGCTCGCGGTCAACCTCGGCATCGGCCGCGCGGCCTACGAGGCCGCAGTCGACTACGCCAAGCTTCGCGTGCAGGGCGGACGGCCGATCGTCGAGCATCAGGCAATCGGCACCAAGCTCGCGGACGCGGCCATTCGCCTAGAGGCGGCGCGCGCTCTGATCTGGCGCGCGGCCTTCGCGGCCGATCGTCCGGACGCGGTCGCGGACGCGAGCCTGCCCGATCTGCCGCACGCGGCAATGGCGCAGGCCTTCGCTGCAGAGGCGATCTACCGCGCTGTGAAGGATTCCGCCGAGTGCTTCGGAGCCATGGGCGTGATGCGCGACATGCCGTTGCAGAAGTACGTCAACGACGCCCGCATCTGCCTCTACGGCGAAGGCGGCACGGCGGACCTGAAGCTGCGCATCGCTGAGGCCGTCGCAAGCTACCGCCGCACGCCTTCGATGCTGGCCGCGGAATAGGAGACGCGCGATGGACTTCGCACTGAGCAACGAGCAACGCTCCTGGCAGATGACCGCGCGCAAGTTCGCCGAGGAGGAGATCAAGCCGATCTCGCTTGCGCTCGACGAGGCGCCCGATGCGCACGGCACCTTCGACTGGGACATCGTCGAAAAGGGATCGAAGCTCGGCCTGCGCACGCTCGCGGTGCCCAAGGAATTCGGCGGCGAAGGCACCGATTACGTGACGCAGGCGATCGTGATGGCGGAGCTCGCCCGCGGCGACAGCGCGATCTCCAAGACCTTCAGCCAGAACTGGAAGTGGAGCCACCTGATCGCACAGGCCTGCAACGCCGAGCAGAAGGAGCGCTTTCTGCGCCCGTTCGTCGCCGACCATCGCTTCCTGCTCGGCAAGGGCATCACCGAGCCGAGCGCAGGCTCCGACAATCGAATGCCGCCGAAGGACGATCCGAAGGCCGGGCTGAAGCTGCGCGCCGAGCGCCGCGGCGACGAATGGATTTTGAACGGCGAGAAATGCTTCATCGCCAACGCGCCGGTCGGAAAGCTGTTCTTCATCGACGCGCGCACCGATCCGAACGCGCCGCTGCGCCAGGGCACAACCATGTTTCTGGTGCCCTACGACACGCCGGGCTTTCGCATCGGCAAGGTGTTCAACAAGAGCGGCTGGCGGTTCTACCGCAACGGCGAAATGATCTTCGAGAACGCGCGCGTGCCGCACGCCAACGTAGTCGGCCACGTCAACAATTCCGACATGAAGACGGAAGCCGCGGGCGACCGCACCGGCGGCGATATTTTCGGCGATCTTGAATTGGCCGCGAACGCACTCGGTGTCTGCGACGACGCCTGCGAGGCCGCGATGAAATACGCTCGCACGGCAAAGCAAGGCGGCCGGCCGCTGTTCGACCAACAGGCGGTGCAGCTCAAGATCAACCGCATGAACATGCTGACCGAGGCGCTGCGCTCGCTGGTGATGCGGATCGCCTGGGAGCACGACCGCAAGATTCATTCCGCCAACGCGGGGCTTGCGATGAACTTCTCCACCGACGTGATCCAGGAGGTCACCGAGTTGAACCTGGAAATCCACGGCGGCGCGGAGGGAATGGCCGGACGGCACGCCGAGAAGCTCACGCGCGACGCCTTCATCTGGAGCCATCTGGCCGGAGACAGCGTCCAGCGGCTGAAAGTCGCCGGGCGGCTCGCACGGATGGCGGCGCATTAACGATCGCCGGTCGGCGTAAAGGTTGATTGTTTACAGTAGCCTCAACTTGCGCGCGGACGCGGTGGCCTTCGCCGCGCCTGTCGCAATCCCCGATGCTAGAGATTTGCGATCCACAACGCCCGGTGTCGCTGCCGGCGATGCGGACACGCAATGAACTTCGAAAGGAGTGACCGATGAGGAAGCAGCTTCTCACCATGGCCGCGCTGGCGTCGCTGGCCGCAGCCCTCGCCATGCCGCAGGCCGCACAGGCGGCCGTTGCCGGCCCCACCGACACCATGGCTCGCGCTGCGCAGGCGCTCGACATGACCGAAGAGGTCCGCCGCATCTGCACGCGCCAGCTTCGCTGCCGCGGCCCGTTCAAGTGCCGCTGGGAGCGCGTCTGCCGCATCTCCCGCGACTATCCCCCGCGCCGCCGCCGCTGATAGCTGCTGTCGGCGACAGGACGGTTGAATTCGAAGCGCGGGCTTACGCCCGCGCTTGCATGCATGCGCGCAGGATGACGCTCGCGCCTGGGCTATAGTGTCCGTGACGATCAATCGAGGACCGGACATGGACACGAAGGAACAAGCCGCCAAAGGACTGAAGCTCCGCAAGGAGCTGTTCGGCGACAAGGCCGTCGAGCAGCGCATGGCGTCGTTCGGAGAATTCGGCGAGCCGCTGCAGCACATCATCAACGCCTATGCCTATGGCGACGTCTGGAGCAGGCCCGGCCTGCCGATGTCGACCCGGAGCCTCGCCATGATCGCGATGATGGCGGCGGCAGGGAAGCCCGCCGAACTGCGCGTGCATATCAACGGCGCGCTGCAGAACGGCTGCACGCCGGAGGAAATCCGCGAAATCCTGCTGCTGGTCGCGCTCTATTGCGGCATCCCGACCGCGAACGAGGCGCACCGCGCGGCGGTCGAGGTGATGAAGGAACGCGGCAAGGCCTGACGCACTGCGGCTCAGGCGAACTTGTAGATGCGCTGCGCCGTGCCGCCCAGCACCTCGGCGCGGTCGGCGGGAGACAGCCCCGTGAGCAGCTCCTCGATGCCGCGCCAAACCTGCGAGAAGCTTCCCGAGATCAGCACCACCGGCCAGTTGCTGCCCGCCATCACCCGGCGCGGCCCGAAGTGCCTCATGACGTGGTCGGAATAGCGGCGAATTTCCTCCGTCGACCACGGCCAGCGCCAGACAACGTCGCCCCCGACCGAGAGCTTCACCGAGATGTTCGGCAACTCGGCCGCGCGCACCATCTGCGAGGCCCAGGGCTCCCAGCCCTTCTCCGGCAACGGCGGCCGCCCGAGATGGTTGAGCACGATGTTGAGGTTTGGCATGCGGCGCGCGGTGTCGAGCACCGTGTCCATCTGCTCCTCGGTGTTGGTGATCGCCTCGAAGGCAAGCCCGCGCCGGGCGAACTCTTGAAGCGATTCCTGCACCGTGGGCTGGAGCAACCAGCGCGGATCCTTCTCGTAGACGATGAGATGGCGCATGCCGACGAACTTCTTGCGGGATTTGAGTTCGTCGAGCCGGCGCATACAGGCTTGCGGATCGGCGAGCGGCACCCAGCCGACCACGGCGCGGATGAAGTTGTGTTCGTCCGCGACGTCGAGGTAGTGCGGCGTTTCCTCCCACTTGTCGAGCGACTGCACCAGAACGGTGCCGTCGACACCGCAGGCATCAAGCTCCGGCTTGAGGTCGTCAGGCGTGAAGTCGCGGTTGAGGCTCGTCCCCCATGATGGGGGGAACTGGTGCGGAAACTTGTCCAGCCACCAGACGTGATGATGGCAGTCGATCACGGGCATTGTCGACCTCGCGTCATGGCGCAATCGAGTCCCGGATGCGGTGCAGCGCCATTAGCGCGTCTACGCGCGTCTTCGGCGCGCTATGGCGGTGCACCGCTGATCCGGGGCCCAGCGCATCTTGTAGTCAGATCAAGAAACCGGGGTCCCAGGTCTCGCTTCGCTCGCCCGGGACGGATTGCCGGTCAAACCTTCACCTTCTCGTCCTCGACAACACGCTGGGTCGCGGCCCGCTTCAGCATCCGGTCCTTGTGGGCGGTGTAGTTCTTCAGTTCGCCCATCGGCAGCTCGCGGCGGACGCCCCAGGTGTAGAAGACGAAGGCGTAGGGATCGAGCACCGAATACTTGTTGCCGATCCATTCGCGGCCGGCGAGCATGCCGTCGATCTGCTTGAGATGGCCGTGGAACGTTTTCAGCCCCTGCTCCTTGATGCCGGGATGCGCCGATGCATCCGCCGTGTAGCGCTCCGGCCGCCCGACGTGGGCGTGCGCGGGATGCACGCTCGACGCGAAGAATCCGACGGTCGAGAGCGCCTTGGCCTCGCCCTTCGGATCGGTGGGCCATAGCCCGAAACGCTTGCCGAGATAGGGCAGGATCGCGGTGTTCTCCGGCAGCGGCTCTCCGTCGTCGAGGATCAGGAGCGGCACGCGGCCGAGTGGATTCAGCTTGAGGTAGGAGTCGGTGCGCTGCTCGCCCTTGGCGAGGTCCATGCGCCGCGGCTCGTATTTCTCGCCGCTTTCCTCCAGCACGATGTGGGAGGCCATCGAGCACGCGCCGGGACCGTAATACAACGTCAGCATGTTACGCCCTTTCCAGGTGGGGGAATTCGGCTGGGATCAAACGCGGATGGCAAGTGCGGGTCAAGATACCTCACCTTCTCCGCCTTCTGATCTCCTCCACGATGCTGCTGTTGTCGCGCTCGGCCTCGCCTGCGCGCACGCAGGATTCCAGCACGTCGCAGTGCACGCGCAGCATGGGCAGGTCCTGCCCAACGCACTCGCCCTGCTCTAGCATCATGTGGACGTCCTTCAGCGTCTGTTTCACGCGGCCCTCGGGCGCAAAATCGCGTTTGAGCATCTTCGAGCCTTTGGTCTCCATCACCTGCGAGTAGGACGCCGAGCCTTTCGCCACCTCCAGGAATGCCTGACCGTCGAGGCCGATGCGTTCGGCGAAGGCGAGGCCTTCCGCCAGCGCCATGCGGTTCAATCCGAGGATCAAATTGACCGCGAGCTTGGCGCGCCCGCCGTCGCCCGCCTTGCCGATGTGGAACCGGCGCGGAAACAGCGCGTCGAGCACCGGCTTTGCCTGCTCCGCAACCGCCCTGTTGCCGCCGATCAGCCCGACGCCGTCGCCCGCCCGCACCTGCTCGCTGGTGCCGGACACCGGCGTTTCGAGAAAGCGCAGGTTCGAGCCCGCAAGCCGGCCGGCCAGCGCCTCGATCCGGTCCGGGTCGCAAGTCGACGTGCAGAGCACGACCGTACCGGGCTTGGCCGCGGGCTTGAGCGCCTTTTCAGTGACGTCCTCGACCTGGTCGGTGTTGAACACCGCAAGCACCACCGTGCCGCAGTGCGCGACCTCGGCGGGCGACGCAACGGATGTGCCGCCAAGTGACGCGAGCTTTTCGTTCTTGGCCGGGTCGACGTCATAGCCCACGACGGAGAAACCCGCGGCCATCAGGCGCCGTGCGAGCACTTCGCCCATCAGTCCCAGCCCCACAACGCCGACAGTCCGATCCATATTCCGAACCCTTGTTGAGACCCTTTGCCAGGTTAGCTTGCCATGTCAGCCGGATTGCCCGACATTGGCAACCCAAGCCGGAAGCCGTGCCTGCGGCGCTATCGTGAGCAGAGTTGCAATGATCGACGCCGCCGTGATCGGGCTCGGCCGCTGGGGCAAGTCCCTCATCGCCGCCGTTCAGGGCAAGAGCGACAAGCTGCGCTTCGTGCACGGCGTCAGCAAGGAGCCGGACACAGTGTGCGATTTCGCCGCCCAGAACGGCTTCCGCCTGTCCACCGACCTTTCCGACGTGCTGTCCGATCCGCAGGTGCAGGCCGTGTTTCTCGCAACGCCCCATTCGCTGCATGTGTCACAGGTCAAGGCCGTCGCAGCCAAGGGCCTGCCGGTGTGGTGCGAGAAGCCCCTCTCGCTGACGCGCGCGGGCGCGCAACGCGCGGTGGACGCCTGCCGCAAGGCCGGCGTCGTGCTCGGCTCCGGCAACAACAAGCGCTGCTTCGCCTCGATGCGCGAGTTGAAGCGAATCGTCGACGAGGGCGCACTTGGCGACATCCTGCACATCGAGGGACATTTCTCCAACGAGCACTCGACCCGCGTGGTGGGCGGCGGCTGGCGCGACGACCCGAGCGAGTCGCCCGGTGGCGGGCTGACCGGCGCGGGCCTGCACGTGCTCGACGCGCTGGTCAATCTCGGCGGGCCGATCAAGTCGGTCGATGCCAAGCTGTTCGAGCGCAAGCCCCCGCCCGACCCGCGGGATGTGCTGGCGGTTTTGGTTGAGTTCGCGACCGGCGCGACCGGCATGCTCGCGACGGTGCGCGCCGCGCCCGCCTTCTGGCGCATCCACGTGTTCGGCACCGAGGGAATGGCCGAGGCGCGCGACGAGGACACGCTGATCCTAGGCCGCATCGGCGACACGCCGAAGGTCCACACCTATGAGCACGTGGATTCGTTGAAAGTTCTGGCCGAGGCCTTCGCCGACGCCGTCGCCGGCCGCGCGCCGTTTCCGGTCGCGACCTCGCAGATGCTGGATATGATCGCCGCTTTCGAAGCCATCGTTGCATCCCTGCAAACCCGCGCGCCCGTGCGCATCGACGGATGACCCCGCCATGAACGACGCATCCAACGTCAACTCGCCGCTTTCCATGGACGAAGTGCGCGAGCGATTTCAGAATTTGCATGAACTGGTCGCGGCCGCCCGCGCCAGGCTCAACCGCAACGTCTGGGACTATCTGATCGGCGGCGCGGAAACCGAGACCTCGGTGCGGCGCAACCGGCTCGGACTGGACTCGCTCGCGTTCCGCCCGCGGATCATGCGCGACGTCAACACCACCGACACCGCGGGCTCCTTCCTCGGCCGCAAGCTCAAGATGCCGATCGCGCTGGCGCCGATCGGCAGCATCGAGCGATTCGATCCGGCGGCGAGCGCCGCGGTCGCAAACGCCGCGGGCTCTTTCGGCTGCGCCATGTTCCAGAGCTCGGTGTCCACGCCCGACCTGGAAGTAACCGCAAAAGAGGTGCCGGAAGGGCCGAAGGTGTTCCAGCTTTATGTCCGCGGCGACCATGCCTGGGTCGAGGCGATATTCGACCGCGCCGTGGCCGCGGGCTTCGGCGGGCTGTGCCTCACGGTGGACACACACCATTACAGCCGGCGCGAGCGCGACATTTCAAAGCGCTACGCCGCCGCCTCGGCGCGAACGGCCGACGGAGCGCGCTATCAGAAGGGTCTCGACTGGAAGCAATTCGACAAGCTGCGCAAGCGCTACAAGCTGCCGATGATCGTCAAAGGCATCGCTACCGGCGAGGACGCGCGGCTCGCGGTCGAGCACGGCGTCGACGTGGTGTATGTGTCGAACCACGGCGGCCGCCAGCTCGATCACGGCCTCGGCACCATCGACGTGCTGCCGGAAGTGGTCGCCGCCGTCGGCAAGAAGGCCGAGATCATTATCGACGGCAGCTTCTGCCGCGGCACCGACGTGCTGAAGGCGATCGCGCTCGGCGCCGACACCGTCTGCGTGGGGCGTCTCTATGCCTTAGGCATGGCCGCCGCGGGCAGGAACGGCATCTACCGCGTGCTGGAATTGCTGCACGACGAGATGGTGCGCGACATGGGCCTGCTGGGCGTGAATCGTCTCGCCGAGCTCGACCCGAGCTACGTGCGGCCCGCCCAGCCGGTGCGGTCGCCGCATGTGCTGAGCGCGTTCCCCTACATCGAAGCGCCCGACGACCGGTATTGACCGCCGCCGCACAACGCCAGTCCGAAATGCCGTGAATTGCCGAGGGCGGCGGCGCGCATTTGACGCGCCACGTCGGCGGCTTGTATCCTAATTATGAAATAATTTTCGCAATCCGAAAGTAATGCCAGCCACAACCGGCGGCGTCCAGGGAGTGGAGTTCGGCGCGCATGGATCGGGGATCCGTCGAAGAGTTGCCGCGCAGCCGCAAGCGTAGCGAGACCGCCGACGCGCCGTCCGCGCGGCGCTCTGCCAAGCGCGATGCCGCACCCGCCGGCGAAGATTCCCGCAATCTCGTCAATTCCCTGTCCAAGGGCCTGCGTGTGCTCGAAGCCTTCACCGCCGAGCGCAGCGAACTGACGCTCAGCGAGGTGGCGCGCGCCGCACGCATCGATCCCGGCACCGCCTTCCGCATGCTCAAGACGCTGGTGCTGCTCGGCTACGTGGCGCGCGTTCCGGACAGCCGGCGCTTCCGTTTGACGCTCAAGGTCGTCGACCTCGGCCTGCACGCGATCGGCCGCGCCGACCTGCGCGAACTGGCGCGCCCGATCCTGCGCTCGCTGGTCGGCGAGGTCAGCGAGGCTGCAAGCTTCGGCGTGCTCGACGGCGCGGACCTGCTATATGTCGAGCGCGTGCGCGCGGGCCTCATCCGTCTTGGCGTCGACATCCGCATCGGCACCCACATTCCCGCAGTGTCCGGCGTCATCGGTCACGCCATCCTGGCGTTCCTGCCACCCGCCGAGCGGGACCGCATCATTGCGATGCCGAGCCGGCCCGGCGACATGACTGCGAAGCCGATCAGCACGCCCGCGCTGCTGCGCACGCTCGAAGCGGTGCGCAAGCGCGGCTATGCACTGCAGGATTCCATGTTCGGCAACGGCCTTCGCATCCTCGCAGCTCCTGTGCTTGACCCCGACGGCTGCCCGGTTGCGGCCATCAGCGTCGCGGCGCCCGCGGTGCGCATTTCGCTCGACGAGTTCCGCGCCCGTGCGCTCGGGCCGGTGCAGGCCGCCGCCGCCGACATTGCGCGCGCAGTGCAGGCGAGCGGTACGGTCACTACCGCGGTTTGACGAAGGCCATCGCGCATCGCGGACATCCGCTTCACGAACGTCCAAGTTCAAAGGGAGGAAACGATGAGAAACATCTCAAAATTCGCCTTGATCGGAACGGCGGTCGCCGGCATCGGCGCGGCGGCAAGCGCGCTCGCCTCCGAGCCGTTGCGGATCGGTGCCATGCCGGTCGGCTCGGGCTGGTACGTCGCGGCATCGACGCTTGAGAAGACGCTGCGGCCCGTGGTCGGCGACCGCAAGCTCGAAGTCATCCCGCGCGGCGGCGGCGTCGCCAACCCGGTGGTGGTCGATACCGGCCGCGCCGAAATCGCGCTGTCGAACGTGCAGACCGCGCAGCTCGCCGTGGCGGGCGACGCCCTCTACAACGGCAAGAAGGCCGAAAACATCCGCGCCCTGGTCGGCGGGCTGAACCCGGTGTTCCTAGGCGCCATGGTACGCAACGACTTCGTCCAGCGCACCGGGCTCGACACCTTCGACAAGATCATGGCATCGGGCAAGGCGGTGCGCATTCTGATGAAGCCGCAGGGCTCCAACGTGCCGCCCGCCGTCGATGCGATTCTGGCGGCCTACGGCCTCGACCGCGCCAAGATCAAGGCCAACGGCGGCGACATCATCCAGGTCGACGTGGCGCAGACGCCCGCGATCATGCGCGACGGCCGCGCCGACATCCTGATCGACACCGTGCTGCGCGGCCATCCGATGATCACGGAAGTGGCGCTGACCGCCGACGTTCGGTTCATGGACCTGTCGCCGAAGGCGCTCGACGCGCTCGCCAAGGTCGGCGTGAAACCTGCTTCGATTCCGGAGTGGTTCAAGGGCCAGAGCGGGCCGACCAAGAGCGGCGACTTCGGCACCGTGCTGATCGCGCACAGGAACCTGCCGGAGAACCTTGCGTATCAGATCACCAAGGTCGTGATCGAACAAATGCCGGAAATGGCCAAGAACTACCCAGCCTGGTCGAGCTTCAAGGCCGAGGAAGCCGGCAAGCGCGAGAACACCGGCATAGCGCTGCATCCGGGCGCCGCGCGCTACTACAAGGAGCGCGGGTTCTCGATGTGAGGCGGCGCCAACTTTGATCGTCTGGCATAGCCAGCGGCACGGCGTGCTCCCCTCCCCCTTGCGGGGAGGGGCGACCCGAATTCGCAGCCACTCCCTCCCCCGCCAAGCCTCTCATGACCGCAGCGCTGAAAAAACTCGCTGACATACGGCTGTGGGTCGCGGTCGTCCTCGTCGTCTTCCAATACTGGATTCTCCTGCATCCACAGCAGCCGCTGTTCGAGCGGCCCGTGCATCTGCTGCTCGCGCTGTTCCTCGTCTACCTGTGGTTCCCGGTCAAAAGCGGGCGCATGCCGCGCGCGGCGAGGCTCGCGCTGGATGTCGCCGGCGTTGCCGCGGTCGCGGCGCTTGCCGTCTACCTGTGGATCGCAGTGCCGCGGTTCATGACCCGCATCGACAACGTCGACCCGGTGTTCTGGTGGGACGTCGTATTCGGCGCGGTGCTGGTGGTGCTGCTGATCGAAGCTGTGCGGCGCACGGTCGGCTGGATCCTGGTCTGGGTGATCGCAGGATTCCTGCTCTACGGCGCGCTCGGGTACCTCATCCCCGCGCCTGCCGGCTTCCGCGGCTTCGGCGTCGAGGAGTACACCGAAATCCTCACCATGACGACGAGCGGCATCCTCGGCGTCACGACCGAAACCTCGGTCAACTTCGTGTTCTATTTCGTCGCGTTCGGCGCGGCCTATTCGGCCATCGGCGGCGCACAGCTATTCATCGACCTCGCCGTGCGTCTCGTTGGCCGCAGCCGCGGCGGCGGCGCCAAGATTGCCATCGTCGGGTCGAGTCTGATGGGAACGATCTCCGGCAGCGCAGTCGCCAACGTCACCGCGACCGGCGTGTTCTCGATACCGCTGATGCGGCGCTCCGGCATGTCGGCGCACAATGCCGCGGCGACCGAGGCCATCGCCTCCACCGGCGGCCAGCTCATGCCGCCGGTGATGGGGATCGCGGCCTTCGTCATGGCCGAACTGCTGAGCGTTCCCTATGCCCAGATCGCGCTCGCGGGCCTGATCCCGGCGATGGCGTTCTACATCGCGCTCTACTTCAACGCCGATCTTTACGCGCGCAAAACCGGCATCGGCACGCTAGACAAGGACGCCATCGGGGAATTGCCGCCGCTGCTGCCGCGGCTACATCTGCTGGTCCCCCCGCTGGTCCTGGTCGCGGGCCTTTGCCTGAACTTCTCCGCGCAGATGGCCGCGACCTACGCCACGCTGTCCTGCTTCCCGCTCGCCTTCATCCGGCGCGAGAACTGGCTAACCTTCGACAAGACCGTGAAGATGATCAACGACCTCGGCAAGCAGATGGCCGAGATCGCAATCCCGATCGCGGCGATCGGCATCATCATAGCGGTCGCGATCCAGTCCAACATCGCGCTGAAGTTCGCCGCAGGCGTGATCGCTGCGAGCGGCGGCGCGCTTGGAATTTCGCTCATTCTGGTCATCGTCGGCTGCATCGTCATGGGCATGGGCCTGCCCACCGTCGCGGCCTACATCATCGGTGCGGTGCTGTACGTTCCGGCGCTGAAGGAGCTGGGAGTGGCGCCGCTCGCCGCGCATTTCTTCGTCATGTACTACTGCGTGCTGTCGATGGTGACGCCGCCGGTCGCGCTCGCCTCCTACGCCGCCGCAGGCCTCGCCGGCGCGGGGCCGATGACGACGAGCCTCGCGGCGTTCCGCATGAGCTTCGTCTGCTTCCTGGTGCCGTTCGCCTTCGTGGTCGACCCGGCGCTGCTGTTCCAGGCGGACCTCATTCAGGTGCTGATCGCGAGCGCCGGCCTATTCCTGTCGACATCGGTGTGGGCGATCGGGCTGATCGGCTACTTTCGCCGGCCGCTGGTCTGGTGCGACCGCATCCTCTTGATGGCCTGCGGCGTCATCGCCATCGTTGCGCCCACCGGCGCGATGCTGTGGGACATCGGCGTCGGGGTCGCGGCCGTGTTCCTGTTGCTGAACTGGTTCTTTCCGCGTTTCAGCTTCGCGACGCTGACGCCAGACGGATGGAACGGCAAGGGCGCGGCGGCGCCGGATACGGGGCAACGCTAGTGTCGAAGGGTCAAGTCCATCTGCGCGAGGATCGCATTGCAACCGACGAGCGTTCGGGCCGACGGATCCGGCAGGTCACGAGCCATCCATCGATTCATCATCATCCGTTCTTTTTCGTGCCGGCCTACGACCGCGCGATGAAGAAGCTGATCTTCGTATCGTACCGGACCGGAAGCCCGCAGATTTTCTTCGAGGATCGCGCCAGCGGCAATCTGGTGCAGGCGACCAACCGGCCCGACCTCGCCGACTGGTCGATCTCGCCGTCGCCCGACGGCCGCTACGTCTATTTCACCGCCGGTACCGGCGCGTTTCGCGTCGACCTCGACACGTTCGCTGAGGAACAACTCGCCGACTTCGGCGCGGTCGAGATGCGCGAGAAGGGCATGGTCGGCGCGGCCATGGGCACCACCGCGCTGTCGGCCAGCGGTCGCTGGTGGGCCGTGCCGGTCAAAGCCGGGTCGGTGTCGCGGTTCGTGCTGATCGACACCGAGAAAAAGACTTCCAGCGTATTCCTGGAGCGCGACACCATCGGCCATCCGCAGTTCTGCCCCGACGACGAGGACCTGATCCTCTACGCCGGCCCCCTCACCGACCGGGTCTGGCTCACCGACCGCAGCGGCAAGAACAACCGAAGGCTCTACGAGCGCGAGGACAAGATGCAGTGGGTCACCCACGAGGTCTGGGTGCCGGGCCGCCGCTGCGTCGCCTTCGTCGACTGGCCGCGCGGCATGCGCATGATCGACATCGACCGCGGCGTAATCTACTGGGTCACGCGCTTTCCGGCGTGGCACGCCTCGCCCGACTCCGTCGGGCGTCATTTCGTCTGCGACACCAATTTCCCCGACCGCGGGCTGCACACCATCGATATCGACGACGACGACGACGTGACTCCGCTCTGCCTTAGCGAAGCCACCAACGAGGGCGCGCACTGGGGCGCGCCGTTTCCCTACAACGACGGCCCCGTCGGCGTCGAAGCCCGCCAGCACACCCATCCGCATCCGCGCTATTCGCCGGACAATACGCGCGTGCTGTTCACATCCGACAAGTCCGGACACGCACAGCTTTACGAAGTGCTGCTGGAGAACGGCCGATGAACGCAAACGGCATGCTGGAAAGTCAGCGCGTACGCGCCGAAATCCGCGCCGGGCGCATCACCGGCACAAGCCGGGGGCTCGCGCACGGCTTCGTGCAGTGCAATCTCGCGATCCTGCCGAAGGCATACGCCTTTGACCTCCTGCTCTACTGCCAGCGCAACCAGCGCGCCTGCCCGGTTCTGGAAGTCACCGATCCCGGCAGTCCGGTGCCGAAGAAGCTCGCGCCCACCGGCGACCTGCGCACCGACTGCGCCCGTTATGCGATCTACCGCGACGGCGTGCGCGTCGAGGACCGCACCGACATTACCGATCTCTGGCGCGACGACCTCATGACCTTCCTGATCGGCTCCGGCATCTCGATCGACGGCGCGCTGGAGGCCGCCGGCGTGCCGACCCACAAGGACCGCTGGGTGCTGCGCACCACGATCCCGACCGAGCCCGCAGGCCTCTTCAGCGGCGACATGATCGTAACGATGCGCTGGCTCTCGCCGCAGCAGGCCATTGCGGCAACGCAGATCACGTCGCGCTTCCCGTTCAATCACGGCGCACCGATTCACATCGGCGATCCGGCGTTGATCGGCGCGGACCTGAAAGCCCCGCTGTTCGGCCCGCCGGTGCCGCCGACGCCCGAGGGCATCGTGCCGGTGTTCTGGGCCTGCGGCGTGACCCCGCAGAGCGCGGTCGAGAACGCTAAGCTGCCGTTCTTCATCGCGCATGCGCCAGCGCACAGCTTCATCTCCGATATGCCGTCCAGCGCGCTGATGAACCCCTGAAGGAACCTTTCGCAGTGAACGCCCCCGTGCGCAGCACCTCCCCGATCCGCCTGTCCGCCGACGTCGGCGGCACGTTCACGGACGTCGCGGCGTTCGACGAGGCGACGGGCGAGCTGAAGCTCGGAAAGACGCTGACCACGCCGGAGCGGCTGGTGAGCGGCATCGAGAACGGCGTCGGCAAGGCAGGCTCGGCGTTCAAGGCCGCTCGGCTCTTCCTTCATGGCACCACGGTCGCGATCAACACCATCCTGGAGCGCACCGGCGCGCGCTGCGCGCTGCTCACCACCACCGGCTTCCGCGACATCTACGAAATCGGTCGCGTCAATCGGCCAGAGTCCTACAACCTGTTCTTCAAAAAGCACGCGCCGCTGATCGACCGCGACCTGCGGTTCGAGATCATGGAGCGGACCGACGCCCAGGGCACGGTCCTGATCCAGCTCGACGAAGAGCAGGTCCGAAAGGCCGCGGCCGAGGCGGTGGCACAGGGCGCGGAAGCCATCGCGATCCTGTTCCTGCACTCCTACCGCAACCCGACGCACGAGCGCCGCGCCAAGGAGATCGTCGAGCGCGAATTCCCGCAGCTCTTCGTCACCGCCTCGCACGAGCTGTCGCAGGAGTATCGCGAATACGAACGCACCTCGACCGCGGCCGCCAACGCTTATGTCGGCCCGCGGGTGCGGACCTATCTCACCGAGATGGAACAGCACCTCAGCGGCGCCGGCTTCAACGGCAGCTTTCTGATCGTGCAGTCGACCGGCGGTCTGTTCGACGTCGGCGATGCGCGGAGCTCGTGCATCCGCATGCTGGAGTCGGGACCGGCCGCAGGCGTGGTCGGCGCCAAAGCGCTGTGCGATTCCATCGGAATAAAGAACGCCATCGCCTTCGACATGGGTGGCACCACCGCCAAGGCCGGCGTGATCGAGAACGGCGAGGTGCTGATGACCGGCTCGGCGCTGATCGGCGGCTACGCCACCGGCCTTCCCGTGCAGATGCCAATGATCGACATCCAGGAGGTCGGCACCGGCGGCGGCTCGATCGCGCGTATCGAGACTGGCAACGCGCTGCGAGTCGGCCCCGAGAGCGCGGGCGCGGTGCCCGGCCCGGTCTGTTACGGACTCGGCGGAACCGAGCCGACGGTGACCGACGCCAATCTGGTGCTCGGCCGGCTCAGCGCAGACCGCTTCCTCGGCGGCGAGATGACGCTCGACCTCGCCGCTGCCCGCAAGGCGTTAGCCGAGCGTGTCGCGACCCCGCTCGGCCTCGGCGCGATCGAGGCCGCGGAAGGCATTCTGCGCATCGCCACCACCAAGATGGCTCATGTCGTACGCTGGGTGACCACCGAGCGTGGGCTCGACGCGGCGAACTTCGCGCTGATCGCTTACGGCGGCGCGGGACCGCTGCATGCCGCGATGGTGGCGCGCGACCTTGGCATCGCCAAGGTCGTGATCCCGCGCGCGCCGGGGCATTTCTCGGCCTTCGGCATGCTGGTCGCTGACCTGCGCTGCGACCACGTCAACACCTGGTTTACGCCGCTCGCCGAAGCTTCGTTCGAGGCGATGGAGCGGCTCTACCGCGGCATGGAAGCGCGCGGCCGCGACACCGTCACGCGCGACGGCGGCGTCGGTGGCACGATCGCGACACGCGCGGCCGACATGCGCTACGTCGGCCAGGAGCACGCGGTCACCGTCGACCTGCCGGTCGAGCTGTTCGAGAAGCAGGACCGCGACGGCATCAAGAAGCGCTTCGACGCCGTTCATGACGTGCGCTATGGGTTCTCGGTGCCCAACGAAAAGGCCGAGATCGTCAGCCTGCGCAGCGGGGTCGTCGGCCAGATGCGCAAGCCGCCGTTCGAGCGGATCGCGGCGGGCGCGGCGGAGCCCGATTCCCCCGCCTTCCGCGGCAAACGGCCGGTCTATTTCGCGGGCACGGGCTTTACCGAGACGCCGACCTATCACCGGCCGGCGCTGAGGGCCGGCAACGTCATCGCGGGCCCGGCGCTGATCGAGGAGCACGCCTCCACGACGGTTGTGCTGCCCAGCGACACGCTGACGGTCGACGACTTTGGCGACCTCGTGATCGAGATCGGAAGGAACTGATCATGGACGCCGTTACGGGAAAACGTCCGGCATCCTCCGCCAGTCACGACCCGGTCGTGACCGAAATCGTGCGCAACGGTCTCGTGGCCGTGACCGAGGAGATGAAGATCAACCTCATGCGCACGGCCTACAACATGATCATCTACGAGGCGCTCGACTTCACCGTCGGCCTGTTCGACGCGCGCGGCGACACGGTGTCGATCGGTTTGGGCCTGCCGATGTTCATCCGCGGCATGAGCGACACGGTGAAAGCCAAGATCGACCAGGTCGGCCCGCAGAACATGGAGCCGGGCGACATCCTGCTGACCAACGACGCCTACACGACCGGCTCGCACCTCAACCACATGACCTTCACGGTGCCGATCTTCCACGACGGAGAGTTGGTGGCTTACTCCTGCTGCATGGCGCATTGGCCGGACGTCGGCGGCACGCTGACGGAGGGCACGACCGACATCTATTCCGAAGGCTTGCAGATGCCGATCGTGAAAATCTACCGCAAGGGCGTGCCGAACGAGGAGCTAATCTCGATCATCAAGACCAACGTGCGCATCCCCGAGCGCGCCATGGGCGACTTCCGCGCCCAGATCGCGGCTGTTAAGACCGGCGAGCGGCGGTTCATCGAAATGATCCGCAAGTACGGCCGCGACGCGGTGCTCGGCGGAATCGAAGCGATCATGGACCAGAGTGAGGCCGTAGCGCGCGCGCGCGTGCGAGAGATGCCCGACGGCGTCTACGAGGCCGAGTCGTTCATGGACGACGACGGCATCAACCAGGGCCAGCGCGTGCCGATCAAGGTGCGCGTAACGGTGAAAGGCGACCGCATGACGGTCGACCTCTCCGACGTGTCGCCGCAGGTGCAGGGCTTTTACAATTCCGGCCAGACCGCCGGACGGTCCTGCTGCCAGGTGGCGTTCAAGTGCCTGACCACCGCGCTCGACCTTCCGATCAACGACGGCACGTTCCGCGCCCTCGACATCGTGCTGCCGATGGGCCGCGTGGTCAGCGCGGAGAAGCCGGCCGCGATGCGCATGTGGATGACCTATCCCATGACCATCGTCGACACGATCTTCAAGGCGCTCGCGCCGGCCCTGCCCGACCAGGTGATCGCGGGTCATCACGCCGACCTCTGCGTCGGCCGCATCAACGGCCGCCGGCCAAAGGACAACAGCTTCTATATTTACCTCGGCGGCTTGATCGGCGGTGGTTGGGGCGCCAAGCACGACAGCGACGGTATGAACGCCACCATCGCCATGAACGACGGCGACACCCACAACGGGCCGTCGGAACAGGTCGAGGCGAAGTATCCGCTGCTGGTGGAGCGTTACTGCCTGCGCCCGGACTCCGGCGGCGCGGGCCGATTCCGCGGCGGACTCGGCACCGAGCAGGTGGTGCAGGCGCGGCATCCGATCCGCTTCTCATCGCTGATGGAGCGCGTACGCTGCAAGCCCTGGGGCCTGTTCGGCGGGTTGTCGGGTTTCGGCAATGGCGTGGCGCTGCACCGCTTCGGCAAGGACGAAGAGGCACGGTTTCCCAGCGGCAAGGCGCTCAATCAGACCCTGCAGGCGGGCGACGCCTACATTCTGCGCTCCGGCGGCGGCGGCGGCTACGGCTCGCCGCTGGAACGCGACATCGCGGCGCTGCAGCGCGACGTGCGCTGCGGCTATGTGTCGAGGGAATCGGCCGAGAAGCACTATGGCGCCGTGTTCAGGGGCGACACGCTCGACCTCGACGTGACCGCAACGCAGGCGCGCCGCACGCAGATGCGCGAGCAGGGCCTGCCGCACGACGAGCCGATTTCGGATATCATCATCCCGTTCCCCGCGGCGCCGCAGGCGCCGGAGCGCAACCCTGAGCTCGAGAAGCTGACCGAGGAGGAGCGCACGGCGTTTGCGATGACCTGCCGGTGCTGCTCTTGAGGCTTGCGACGCTCATGCGCCTACGCCTTGATTCACCACTTGCAGCCTTGTGGCCTTGCCTGCTCTTCGTGGCCGTCGTCCTACCCTCGCCCGGTCAGGCCCAGACCGATGCCAAGGAGCGAGTCGCAGCGCTCGCTCCGGCGGCACAGGTGCTCGTGATGGATGCCGCGGGAACCGAACTCGTGGCCCAGAACGCCGACGCACCTTTCGTCCCGGCCTCGGTTGCAAAGATCGCGACGGCGTGGATGGCGATGGAGGTCCTGGGCCGGGATCACCGCTTCCAGACCGGCTTCTATCTGGACAGTAAGCGGATGCTGTACGTGCGCGGTGGCGGCGATCCTTTCCTGATTTCGGAAGAGCTGGCTTTGCTCGCGCCGCAACTGGTCGCCGCAATCGGCAAGCAGCCGCTGACCGGCATGGTGCTCGACGCGAGCTACTACCCGGCCAAGCTGAGCATTCCCGGTATTGAGGACAGCAACAGATCATACGATGCTTTGAACTCGGCGCTCGCGGTGAACTTCAACACCATCAGTGCCGTACGCAAAGGCAAGACAGTCCGCCAGGGAGAGAAGCAGACTCCAATCACCCCGCTTGCGGCCAGCCAGTTCCGGGAGCGGGGGCCGAACGGGCGCGGCCGTATCAGCCTCGCCCAAGAGCCCGCGCTGAGTCTGCGCTATGCCGGCGAATTGCTCGCCGCGTTCATCAAGCAGGCCGGCGGCAGCGTCCGCGGCAAGATTTCGACGGGCACCGTGCCCGCGGGCCTTGCTCCGGTCTACGTTCATCGCCAGTCGCGTCCGCTCTCGGCGATCCTCAGCCAGTTGCTGCTCGGCTCGAACAACTACGTTGCCAACCAGGTCTTCCTGGAGATCGGCGCGCACCGCCTGGGCGGCCCCGTCAGTCTCGAGAAGTCGCTCCGGATCACGCGCGAGGTTCTCGCCAAGCACGGCCTCGCCGAAACCATTTACATTGAGGAAGGCTCGGGATTGAGCCACGGCAACCGCTTCACGCCGCGCGGCCTTGCCCAAATGCTGCACCATTTCACACCCCATGCCGGCCTGCTCGAAAACCGCAAAGGCGCCGCGTTTAAGACCGGCACGCTCGAAGGCGTCCGCACGCTGGCGGGCTACCTCGACACCTCAAAGCATGGACAAGTGCGCTTCGTGATCTCGCTCAAGAGCAACAATGGCGCGATGCGCTTCCAGTTGTTGCGCGCCATCGAGTCCGTGCTGTAGCGGGGCGCTCGCCAGAGCCGAGGCCCAAGCTTGCCACCACGCACTATTGCTGCAACGTGCTCGGCGCGAAAATGTCCTCGAGCTTCGCCGGCTGCGGCGTCAGGCCCTGCTCGAACGAATACTGCGCGATGGTCTCCAGCACCTTGCGGTTGGCCGCGACGCCGTGGCGGATCAGCGGTGTGTCGAACGCCTGCTTGGCCGACGCAGGCAGGATGCCGGTCTCGAAATAGTATTCGGCGTGTTCGATGCGCTGACGCTCGGCAATGTCGTTGGCCGCCTTGAAGGCTTTCAGAATGTTGGTCACCGCCCAGGGATGGCGCTCGGCCAGTTCGCGCTTGATCACCGTGCCGTGGTTGATCGGATAGAGGCCGGTTTTCTCGTGATAGCGCACCGCCTCCGCGGCCGGGTCCGCAAACAGCGGCTTGATGTCGGGGTGGTTGTCGAGGTCGGCAGAGGAGCGGTCCACTAGATTACGGTGCGGCAGATAGAACATCACCGCGTCGAGCTCGCGCGCCAGCATCATCGAGCCAAGGTCCTTGTCGGCCGGCACGCGGTTCACCGTCACGCCAGGCGGTGGCTGAAAGCCGGTCGCGCCGCCATGGCTGCGCTCAGGCGGGCGCTCCATCCAGAACGTCATGTCCTTCGGGTGCACGCCGAATTCGTGCTGCAGCGCGCCTCTGATCCACAGCGCCGCGGTCTGTTGATACTCTGGCACGCCGACGCGCTTGCCCTTGAGGTCGGCGGGCGTATCGATCTTCGCATCCTTCCGCACCACGAACACGGTGTGGAAGAAGCGCCGCGTCGTGAACACCGGGATGCCGACGAAGCGCTCGTCGCCCTTCGACTTCGCCATCAAGAGCGACGACATCGACATTTCGGAAATGTCGAATTCGGCGAAGCGGAGCTGCCGCCAGAACAACTCGGACGGATGCAGCACCGTCGGCACGAGATCGATGCCGTCCGGCTTCACCGTGCCGTCGATGATCGGCCAGGTGCGCGGGTTGGAGGTGATGCCGATGGAGAGGGTGATTTTGGACATGGCTTCAGTTGACCTTTCGAATCACGTGGACGTCATTCCGGGACGGCGCGAAGCGCCGGGCCAGGAATCCAGGCCACTATCTCCGTAGGGCAGCTCTGGATTCCGGGTTCGCGCCTTCGGCGCGCCCCGGAATGACAGTCGAGAGCATTGCGTTGCTACCCGTGCATCGTGAGCCCGCCGGACACGCTGATGGTCTGTCCGGTGATGTAGGCGGCGTCGTCGGAGAGAAAGAAGGCAACGAGCCCCGGATAGTCCTCCGGCGAACCGAGCCTTCGCATCGGGATCGCGCGCTTGAGGCCTTCCGCGATCTTGGCGCCGTCGGGACCTTCGAGAAAGCTGCGCAGAATCGCGGTGTCGGTCGGGCCCGGGCAGAGCGTGTTGACGACGATGCCCTTGCTGACGAGCTCGCGCGCCACCGTCTTGGTGAAGGCGATCATGCCGCCCTTGCAGGCCGAATAGACCGCCTCGCCCGACGAACCGACACGCCCCGCGTCGGAGGCGACGTTGACGACGCGGCCGAAGCCGCGCGCTGCCATCCCCTTGAGGACAACATGGCTGACGTTGAGCGGGCCGTAGAGATTGATAGCCACGATCTTACGCCAGAACTCCGGCGTGGTGTCGAGGAAGTTCGCCGCGCGATCCCAGCCCGCGTTGTTGACGAGGCACGCCGTTGGCCCGTGCGCCGCCTCGAACGCCTCGACCGCGCGCTTGACCGCGTCGTAGTCGGAGATGTCGGCAGCGTGCGCGCTGGCGCGCCCGCCGGCCGCCTTGATTTCGCCCGCGACCTTCTCCGAGCCTGACGCATCGAGATCCACGATGCCGACGATGCAGCCCTCCTCCGCGAGCCGTCGCGCGATCGCGGCCCCGATGCCGTTTGCGCCGCCGGTGAGCAGAACGGTCTTGTCTTTCAGTCCGCGCATGACGTCGCTCTCAGCCTGCCTTGCCCGCCAGCATGCGAGTCGCGTCGTAGCTGATAACGACTTCGCCATTCTGGTTCTTGATATCGACTCTCGAAGCGACAATGCCGCGGTTGCCCTTGGAAGTCGGGCGCACCGACGTCACCTCGACCTCGGCGTGGATCGTGTCGCCGACGCGCACGGGCTTCAGCACCTTCTTGTTCAATTCCAGCATGGCCAAGCCCGTGCCCTGGATCATGGTCTGGCACAGCAGGCCCTCGATCAGGCTGTAGGTCAGCGCGGCCGGCACGAACCGACCCTGGATCGCGCCCTTGTCCTGGCCGAAGGTCTGATCGGTGAAGATCACCTCCACCATGCCGGTGACGCCGACAAACATCATCAGATCGGTTTCGGTGAGGGTGCGGTTCAGCGTGCGAAATTTCTGCCCGGGCGATAGCTGCTCCCAGGTAAAGCCAAGGCCGAGGGTTTGCATGCAAATGTCTCCCGAACGCGATTACGCTACGGGCTCGTCCGCGCGTGCGGGCAGCACGAGCCCGCCGCCGGCCGCGAGCGCCTCGATTTCGTCGCCGCTCATCCCGATCTCGCCCAGCACCTCGCGGCCGTGCTCGCCGAGCCGCGGCTGCAGGCGGTTAATTCCCGCGGGCGAATCCGCGAACTGCACCGACACATCGGGCAGCACGATCTCGCCTTCGGTCGGATGCTGCGCGCGCTTGAAGAACCCGATCTCGGCGAGATGCGGGTCCTGCAACACCTCGCCGAGTGAGTTCACCGGGCCTGCCGGGATTTCCAGCGCATCGAGGATTTTCAACCATTCGGCGGTCGTGCGCACCGCCATCTGCTCGCCCGCGAGCCGGTAGACCTCGTCGATGTTGCGGCTGCGCGCGGTCATGTCGACGAATCGCGCGTCCTTCATCATCTCCGGCTTGCCGACCTCATCCCAGAACCGCCGCCACTGGCCGTCGGTGTAGGCCAGCATGCAGACGTAGCCGTCCCTGGTGCGGTACGGCCTCCGCCACGGCGCCAGCACCCGCGAATAGCCGAGCGTGCCGTTCTGCGGCACGTAGGTGCCGCCGTGCAGATGCTCGACCATGATGAAGCCGACCATGGTCTCGAACATCGGGATTTCGACGAACTGGCCGCGGCCGGTCTTCTCGCGGTGATAGAGCGCGGCGAGAATCGACTGCGCCGTGAACAGCCCGCAGGTCTTGTCGGCGAGGATAGTCGGCGCATAGCGCGGCTCGCCGGTGAGTTGCTCCATGAGGCCCGCCATGCCGCACAGACCCTGGATGATGTCGTCGTAGGCCGGCCGGCCGCTGTAGGGCCCGTCCTCGCGCCAGCCGTGGATGCCCGCATAAATGAGCCGCGGATTGCGGGCGGTGAGCGCGTCCGCGCCTAAGCCCAGCGGTTCGAGCTTCTGCGGGCGGATGTTGTGGACGAACACGTCGGCGGTATCGACGAGGCGCAGCAGCGCGTCGCGCGCCGGGGCCTGCTTAAGGTCCAGCACAATGCTGCGCTTGTTGCGGTTGATGCCCATGAATAACGACGCCATGTCGGCGTTGCGGCGCGGGCCGGTGTAGCGCGTGGTGTCGCCCTCGGGAGCCTCGACCTTGATGACGTCGGCGCCGAGATCGCCCAGCACCTGCGTGCCGTAGGGCCCGAGCACGACCGTGGTGAGGTCGATCACGCGGACCCCCGCGAGCGGGCCGCCCGGCTTGTCGTTCTGCTGCCCCATTTCGTTCTTGATGTCCTTCGGCGTCTCTCCCTGGGGCATGGTAGCAAAGAACGCAGCCATTACATCGCCATTTCGGCATCGGGCGCATGCACGCTCCGGCCTCGACGCCCGCGCTCCCGAACGCCAGACTAATCGAAACAACCATGGAGAGAACGCCATGAAACGCATGGCCACGGCCCTGGCCCTGCTCGCGCTTGCGAGCGCCGCGCCGGCAGCCGCCAACACCTATCCGAGCCGGCCGGTACGCGTGATCGTGCCGACCCAGGCCGGAGCGTCGATGGACATCATCGTGCGCCTGCTCCAGCCGTATCTGGAGAAATCGCTCGGCCAGCCGATCGTGGTCGACAACCGCTCCGGCGCCAGCACCATCATCGGCACCGACGCCGCGGCCAAGGCCGAGGCGGACGGGTACACGCTGCTGATCGTGCCGACGACGTTCACGGTAAACGCCGCGCTCAACGCCAAGCTGCCATACGACCCGGTGCGCGACTTCCAGCCGATCGCCGTGCTGGTGAAGAATCCGCTGGTGTTCTCGGCCAACGCCCAGGTTCCGGCAAAGTCGCTCAAAGAGTTCGTCGAACTCGCCAGAAAGGAGCCGGGCAAGCTCAACTACGGTTCGTCGGGAGCTTCGACCCAGGCCCATCTGCTGCTCGAAATGTGGACCGCCCGCGCCGGCATCAAAATGCAGCACATTCCCTATCGCGGCGGAGCGCCCGCAGCGCGCGCCGTCGCAACCGGCGAGGTGCAGCTTGTGCTGCTGTCGACGATCGGAATCCTGCCGCAGATCCAGTCCGGCACGGCGCGGGCGCTGGCATCCGGCGGGCTCAAGCGCGATCCGAAATTGCCCGACGTCCCCACCGCCGCCGAAGCCGGCTTTCCCGGTTTCGAGGCCGTGCAGTGGTTCGGCCTGCTCGCGCCGGCCCGGACGCCCCGGCCGGTCGTCGAAAAGATCAACGCCGAGGTGAACAAGGCCCTGCGCGATCCCGACCTGGTCGCAAAGCTCGCGACCCAAGGCGCCGCCGCGGCCGGCGGCACGCCGGAAGAGTTCCGCGCACTCATCGTCAGCGAGATCAACAATTGGAAGGAAACCGCGCAACGCGCCGGCATTACTGCGAAGTGAGCCTTGCTCCGCCCACATCCTGAGGCACACGCGCCGTCAGACGAACGGCAGAACCTCTTCCGCCGCACGGTGCAGTTGCGCCATCGGGTCGCCCATGGTCGAGATGCGGAAGGTCACGCGCTTGCAGCCGTTGTCCTTGAAGCGTTTCAGATGCGCGATGCAGTCCTTCGGCGAGCCGTAGGTCAGCCAGGCCTCCAGCCGCTCCTTGGAGTAGTTCGCGCCGTAATAGAGATCGAGGAACTTCTTCGAATCGGCAAGCGCCGCGTCCTTGTCTTCGTTGACGTTGATGTGGTGGTAGAGCACGTGATCGAAGCCCGACATGTCACGTCCGTGCTCGCGGCCGGTGTTGAGGATGAAATCCCAGGAGTTCCGGAACCCCTCCGGACTGACCGAATGCGTCATCCAGCCGTCGGCGACGCGGCCGACGCGGCGCAGTGCAAACTCCGAGCCGCCGGAGTCCGCCTGCCCATGCGACAGCCGCTCGGCGTTGGTCGCAAGCCAGATCGGGCACGGCTTCTGCACCGGCTTCGGCTCCAGCGTGATGCCGGAGAACTTCACGAACTGGCCTTCGAACGGTTCGTTGTCCTTGGTCCACAGGTGGCGCATCACATGGATGTTCTCGATCATGCGCTTGCGGCGGTCCTCGGGCTTGACGCCCATCGCCGCGCTCTCGGCCTCCCACAGCGGGCCTGCGCCGCCGCCGGAACAGGCGACCATGCGCGTGCGGCCGTTCGAGATCACGTCGAGCGAGGCCCATTCATAGGCGAACACCAGCGGATCGCGCAGCGCATACGAGCCCATGCAGGCCGGCCCGAGCAGCACGCGCTCGGTGCGGCCGGCCACCGCCGACAGCAGCGTCAGCGCGTCGAGCCTGCGGTTCACGAACAGCGCGTCGCCGCACCAGATCGAGTCGAAGGCCGGCCGGGCCTCGACCGCGTCTGCCAGTTCGAGCAGCGAGCGCGGCGTACAGAGCCCGACGATGACGCCGCGGTTGGAAAGCGTGATACCAAATTTCATATTCGTTGTCTCAGCGCTCGATCACAGCCATGAAGTCGCATTGGATGAAAACGCCCTGCTCCATCGGCACCTCCATCACCTGCCGTGCCGGCCGCGACTTTGGATCGGGAAACACCTTCACCCACTCCTCGTTGATCAGCTTGCGTTCAAGCTTCCCGACCCAGACCGTCACCTTGACGATGTCGTCGAGCGTGGCGCCGCCGGCCTCCGCACACTGACGCATGTTGCGGAACATGAACGTGCACTGGTCTTCAAGCGTGCCTGCGAGCTTGTGCGTCGCCGGATCGAAGCCGCGGACCAGGCCCGAGACCAGGATATTGCCGATGCGGCTGGCGTTCGGGATCGGGCTCTGGTGCGCGATCTCGTCGACGTAGATGCTCCTGCGCGGCATCGATCTTTGTCCCTTTGCGCCGTCGCCGGCCGGATCAATTCCGGGGCTTCGGAGCGTCGTAACTCGCCAGCAGCTCGTCGACCCGGTCGCCCCATTCTTTCCACGGCCCGGTGAGAAAGCTGTAGCTGTTCATAACGAAGCCAGGGCCGGCGTAGAACTTCTCGTACTGCATATGCCTCCCCGCGAAGTCGGACCCGAGCAGGTCCCAGGCGAGGTTGAGGAGCTTCATGCGGCTTTCCGCGGTCTGGCCGGGCACGGACCAGTAGGTCTCGAAGGTTTCGCGCAACTTCGGGTCCGCGAGCACGGAGGCGTCGGCCGGCATCTGAAATACGCCCGCGCCCATCAACTCGCGCACCGTGTCGCAGATCTCGGAATGGTTGTTGGTGCACCAGTGCAGCGCCGCATAGACGTAGCGGCGGTTGACGGTGTGGAATTCGCCAAAATCCTCGCCGCTGTTGATCTGCCCCATGAGCAGGCCCTCCAACGTGGCCTGCATGGCGGCGAGCCGGCCGAGCGTGAACTGCACCGCCGGCACATTGCGCGCGCCGTTCATCTCCGCGACCTTGCTGGCGATGCCGACGATCAGCTTAAGCTTCTCCAGGAACCGCACATTAGCCTGGTGGTTGGCCATGGCGTGGCCCGGCGTGCGCATGTAGATCGCGCGCGTCATTTCCACGTTGTCGTGGCAGAACACTCGCTCCCACGGCACGTGGACGTTCTCGAACAGCACCGCAGCATCGGATTCGTCGAAGCGCGCGGCGAGCGGATTGTCGAACTCGCTCACCGCGTGGCGCTCGTAGGGCTTGCGCGCCCAGATGCTCACACCCGGCGCGTTCAGCGGCACCGCGCAGGTGATCGACTCCTTGATTTGGTCGGGCGCGACTGGCTGCAGGTTGCCGCACCAGGTCTCGTGACAGAACACGGTCGCGGTACCGAGCATCTTCAGGCCGTTGACGGTGACGCCGCGGTCGTCCTCGGCGACGACGCGCAAAGTCGCGGGCGTGCGGCCCTTCATCGCCACCGGGTCGGCCATGCGCCAGCCCTGCGGATTGGTCACCGTATGCGAGACGAACACGTCGTTCTTTCGCATGTGCTTGTAGTAGTTGGTTACGTTTGCGCCGAAACCCTGGCGGATGCGGTCGAACATCGGCGGGTCCATGACGAGCCCGCTGACGTAGCTCGGGAAGTTGTCGGGCGAGCGCCCAAGCAGGCCGTAGGTCCAGGAGGCGATGCGGCGGTGGGTCTCGAAGCGCTTGTGCAGGTCCTCGCGCGACTTCGGCAGCAGGTAATAGGCCGAGTAAGTGTCGCCGTCCTCGTCGACGGTCATGACGTCGCGGTTCTCGGGCGCGCGCTTCTTGTCGTAGATCGATGCGAACGAGCGCGCCGCGTTGCGGAACGCCGGGTGCGCCGTGACGTCGTCGACCCGCTCGCCGCCGACATAGACTTTGCGTCCGTCGCGGAGGCTTTCGAGAAATTCGTCGCCGGTCAGCAGCATGGTGGCTCCCCCCGTGGGCGCGTGCGGGATTGTCGTTTTGGCAAACGTCGCCGGGGCTGGCGCAAAGATCAAGCCGGACCCTCGGCCCACGGCTGCACGGGGAGGGTAACTCTCTTCCCGGATTGCATCGGTGCTTCTGCTAGGATGCAGGCAACCGCAGATACAATGCGGAACGGCAGGGAGGACGACATGCAGACGCCCGGACTGATCGTTGCGCCTTTGACCCCATTCACGTCGGACCTCACGATCGACGAGACGTCGCTCAAGCGCCAGATCGACTACGTCGTGAACGACTGCCGGGCCACCATGGTGGTCGCGGCTGGCGTCGAGACCCAGGAATACACCTACCTGAGCATGGAGCAGCGCAAGGCGCTGATCCGCAGCACCGTAGAGATGGTCGGCGGCCGCGTACCGGTGATGGTCGGAATTTCGCACCCCTCCTTCAAGACATCCATTGAGCTGGCGCACGACGCCGAGCGGCTTGGCGCCGCGGCGGTGCAACTGCTCGCGCCGCTTAGGCCGTTCGCAGGCCCGCCGACCCAGGCCGATCTGATCGCCTATTTCGAGGCCATCGGCCGCGAGACCAAATTGCCGATCACGCTCTATCTCAATCCGGGTCCGGGCGCCGACGTGTCGATCCCCGACACCATCGCGCTCGCCAAGCTCCCCTGCGTGCAACTCATTAAGGAGAGCTCGCGCGACCTCGCCCGCGCGTCGCGGCTGATCGTGGAGATCGACCGCGCGGGGCACGCGCGCTATTTCACGACCATGCAGATGCTCTTGGCGACGCTGATGCTCGGAGGCTCGGGCGCGACCATGCCGCCGCCGGGCTCGGAGATTGCGCGCCATGTGATCGACGCCTACATGGCGAAGGACTACGAGCGCGCGGCAGAGATTCAGCTCCAGTTCGCGCCGTTCCCGTCGAAGTGGATGCACCGCGGACTGGCACCGACCATGAAAGCCGCGATGAACCTGATCGGCATCCCGTCCGGCGAGCCCTACCCGCCGTATGCGCCGCTCACCCGCGACGAGATGGCCGCGCTTGCAGCCACGCTGCGCGGCACCGTGCTCGCGCCGCGCTTCAAGTCGGCCGCCGCGGCCTGAACCGGAAGGACATTGACATGGCCCAGCAAGCCGCGCCGCCCTCCACGCCCTACGGAGCGCCCATCGCCATCGACGCCGCGCGCAAGGCGATGGCGGCCGCCGAAGCGGAAGCCACGAAGAACAACTGGGGCGTGGCCATCGCCATCGTCGACTCCGGCGGCAATCTCGTAATGCTGCACCGCCTCGACAACGCGCAGCTTTCATCGGTGCGCATCGCCGAAGAGAAGGCGCGCACCGCGGTCGAGTTCCGCCGCCCGACCAAGGTGCTGGAGGATGCGCTAGCCGGCGGCGGCGTGGGACTGCGGGTGCTGACCTTCGGCGCGAGTCTCGCCGAAGGCGGCGTGCCGATTGTCGCCGGCGGCACGATCGTCGGCGGCATCGGCGTGTCGGGCGTGGCCTCACACCAAGACGCGCAGGTCGCGCAGGCCGGAGCCGCGGCGCTCCGCTAGGGCCTTTGGCTTTGACGCGTTTTCTTCACGCGAACCGGTATCCACTTCGCTCGAGAACGCACTAACGCGTCAAGCGGAGCAGCCGGCAAAGCGTTCGCGCGGATCAGGCGTGTGTCGTGCCCGCCGCAGCGGCCAGTTCGGGCGGCTTCTCGGGTTCGGGCAACTTCTCGGCCTCGGGCGGCTTCTCGGCAGCCTCCTCGCGTGGCTTGCCCATGAGCGCGGGCTGAAACAGCACCGCCGCGGCCAGCGTCGTGACCAGCGACAGCGCAAGCAGCTTGCCCATGCTGGACGTGCCGGGATGGCTCGACAGCCACAGGCTGCCGAACGCTACGGCGGTGGTGAGCGCACTCCAGATCACCGCGCGCGTCAGGCTCGATTGCAGCAGGTCGGTCTGCCCCGCGCGCCAGGCCATGGTGTAGTAGATCTTGAACGCCACGCCCACGCCGAGCAGCAGTGGCAGCGCGATGATGTTGGCGAAGTTCAGCGGCAGCCCGATCAGCACGCAGATTTCCAGCGTGAGGACGCCGGCGAGCAGCAACGGCACCAGCGTCAGCAGCACGTCGCTGACCCGCCGCAGCACGATCCAGAGCAGGATCGCAATGGCGACCAGCGAATAGAGGCCCGCCTGGATGAAGGCGGTGACCACCGTGTCGCCCGACTCCAGGATCGAGATCGGCGAGCCGACCGCTTCCGGGAACACGCCGAGAATCGCAGCCGCGAAATGCCGCAAAGTGTCGTTGTCGTTGGGGTCGCCTTTGGGCGTCGCCTCGACGCGCGTGCGGCCGCCGGCGCTGATCCACTGCTGGACGATATCCTTCGGCAAGTTCTCCAGGGTGACTCTTTGCGCCTGCAGATATTCTCGCAGGTCGCCAAGCGCGATACGCAGCGGTATCACAAACGCGCTTTCGGCGCGCTCGCGAACGCCGGGCTCGGACTGCGCCAGCGTGGTGAGATTGGCCGCCAGCCGTTTGGCCGCCGTGGCTCCCGGACCTTCGGCCGTGCCGGCGAGGCGTATCAGCGTCGCAGCCGTGCTTTGCAGCGCCGCGACGTTCTGCGCGTCGGTCGGCGCGCGCGCGGCGCCTTCCGCGTCGAGGATCGGGCGAAGCTGCCGCGACAACCCCGACAGCATCGCGAGCTTCTTGTCCTGATCGGCCGGCACGAAGTCGGTGACAGACATGACTCGGTCGACTTCGGGAATCTTCTTGAGCCGTTCGGCGACCGCTCCGGTCTCCTTCACGTTCGGGACCACGATGTTGATGGCGTTGGCGCCCATCGCCGGATCGCTGCGCAGGTCGAGGAAGGTCGCGACCGACTCGACCTTCGGGCTGCGCAGATTCATCGGATTGAAGTCGAAGGTCACAAGGTAGAGCAGCGGCAGACCCAGCACCGCCACCCCAGCCGTGCCGCCGATCACCCACAGCCGATAGCGCTCGATGAACCGGTCGGCAGGCGCCAGCGCCTTGTAGCCGATCGGCTCCGGTTCGCCCGGCGGCTTGAGCAGCGTCAGCAGGGCCGGAAGCAGCGTCAGGCTCGTCAGATATGCGATCACCATGCCCATGCCCGCGATTACGCCGAGCTCAGACAGGCCTTTGTAGTCGGTCGGGAAGAACGACATGAAGCCGACCGTCACCGCCGCTGCGGCGAGCGTAAGCGGCGCGCCGATCTTGCCCGCGGAGGCAAGCAACGCCTCCTTCAAGTCGCCGCCGTCGTGCCGTTCGGCGCGATAGCGCACCGCGAACTGGATTCCGAAGTCGACGCCGATACCGACGAACAGCACAGCGAATGCAATCGATATCGGATTGAGCGCGCCGACCATCATCAGGCCGAGCGCCGCCGTCAGCGACAGGCCGACGAACAGGTTGGCGAACACCGCCACGATGATCCGATAGGAGCGCAGCGCGATCCACAAGATCAGCAGAACGGACACGATCGTCAGGATCGTCGTGATGAGGTGTCCCTCCTGCACCGTGCCGAATTCGTCGTCGGCCATTGCGACAGGCCCGGTCAGGCGCACGCGGGCCCGGTAGGTGTCGGCAAGCTTGAGGTCCTCGACCGCCTTGCGGATGCCGTTGCTCGCGGCCCGGCCCGGCTCGAGCGCCGAATAGTCCAGCACCGGACGAATCTCGATCAGGCGGCGCAGGTCCTTGGGCTCGGGCGTCTTGCCGGTCAGAAGCTGATTCCAGGAGAAGCTCGCCGGCTGTCCGCCGAGCACCCGGTCGAGCGTATCGGCCGACATGTTCAGCGGCCTGACCAGGTCGTCGAGCTTGGAGCCGCCCGACTGAACGCCAAGCATGCCGAACGACAGCGCGCGGGTCAGCCCGCGCAGCGTCGGATCGTTCGACAGCGCCCCGATCATCGGTCCCGCGCCGGCAAGCCCCCTGGTGGTGGCGGCCAGATCCTCGGGCGACTGGAACAGCAGCCCGTTCTTGGCGAAGAACGGTCCGCCATCGAGCTGCCGCACCGACCGGAACAGCGTCTTGTCCTGCGACAGCTTGTCGGTCAGCACCGATGCCGCCTGCGAGGCAAGCTCCGTCGTCGGGGCGTTGACCACGACGAGGATCGACGTGAACGGATCCGGAAACGTCGCCTCGAACGCCAGTTCGCGCTTGCGCCAGTCGAGCTCGGACGAAATCAGCTTGTTGATGTCGGTCGAGATCGCGAAATTTGACGCGGCGTAGATCGCCGCCGCGACGCCCAGCACCGCCGACGCCACCACCACCGGCCAAGGGAAACGGCTGCACAGGCCTACGATTCGTCTCAGAATGGAAATCAGCATGTCAACTCAATGTGTCGCGGCGGACTTTGCAGGCATGGCTCGGCGCCGTGAAACGACGCGCCGGACGTCCCCGCTCGGGGCGCCGGCAAAGCGCATGGCACGACTGGCGACGTCCATGGAGGCCGAACAAGGCAGCGAAATGACCATCGCGATTGCAGGGGCTGGAATCATGGCGGTATGCGAGCGCGCTTGGCCCTAGCAACGTTCAAGCCCCACGACAAGTTTCAACCGATCCGCGTTTTCGTGCTGTTTAGGGCTGAAAACATTTGCTTCCCCCAACGCAGCAGCCCGTCGCCCCGCTGATCCCAACGCCGCCCAGGCACCCCGCCGGGGCCGCTCGGCGGCAATTCGCCGCCCACGGCCATGGAACCGGCGCAAGCCGTCCGCATTGTAATATTCACGATTTCGATACCGCCTTGGCCCCAAACGAGGGTTTTGGGGCGTTATCCGGGGCCGGCATTGCGTGGTTGGCACAAAATGGTAGATAGTTCCATGATCGCAAATGCCATACGCGGCTTGAATTCGGCCGGGCGGGGCGGACAGACCTCGGAACCCTTGGCCACAGGCCTAATTCGGAACGACTAATCCAAAAGGCTGGTTTGCAGCCGTAATCACAGCGGAAAAGCAGGCAATTACCTTGAGCATACCACTCCTTCAGAAGCTCCACGTCGGCAGCTATCTCATTCGACAGCAACTGGCCGGCCGAAAACGCTATCCAGTCGTGCTGATGCTGGAACCGCTGTTCCGCTGCAACCTGGCCTGTGCAGGCTGCGGCAAGATCGACTATCCGGACGAAATCCTGAACCAGCGCATCCCGGTCGCCGACGCGCTTGCGGCGGTCGATGAATGCGGCGCGCCGGTCGTGTCGATCGCCGGCGGCGAGCCGCTGCTGCATAAGGAATTGCCGGAGATTGTCCGCGGCATCATCGCGCGGCGCAAGTTCGTCTACCTCTGCACGAACGCTCTGCTGATGGAAAAGAAGATGAAGGACTACCAGCCGAGCCCGTATTTCGTCTGGTCGGTCCATCTCGACGGCGACAAGGACGACCACGACAAGTCGGTGTGCCAGGCGGGCGTGTACGATCGTGCGGTCGAAGCGATCAAGGCGGCCAAGGAGCGCGGCTTCCGCTGCAACATCAACTGCACGCTGTTCAACACCGCCGAGCCGGACCGGGTCGCGAAGTTCTTCGACACTGTCATGGAACTCGGGGTCGACGGCATCACGGTGTCGCCCGGCTACGCCTACGAGCGCGCGCCGGACCAGCAACACTTCCTGAACCGCAGCAAGACCAAGCAGCTGTTCCGCGACATCTTCAAGCTCGGCCGCGGCGGCAAGGCATGGTCGTTCAGCCAGTCGGGCCTGTTCCTCGACTTCCTGGCGGGCAATCAGGAGTATCATTGTACTCCCTGGGGCAATCCGACCCGCACGGTCTTCGGCTGGCAGCGGCCCTGCTATCTGCTCGGTGAGGGCTACGCCAAGACCTTCAAGGAACTGATGGAAGGCACCAACTGGGACGCCTACGGCACCGGCAACTACGAAAAGTGCGCCGACTGCATGGTGCATTCGGGCTACGAGGCGACGGCGATCCAGGACACCATCAAGAACCCGTTCAAGGCACTGGCCGTTACGATGCGTGGCATCAGGACCGAAGGCGAGATGGCGCCCGAGATCGGCCTCGAAAACCAGCGTCCGGCGCAATATGTGTTCTCGCGCCATGTCGAGCAGAAGCTCGGCGAAATCCGGGCCGCCAAACAACCTGTGAAGCGCCCCGACGCCGCGTAGCACGACTGACACTCGAATCGGGAGCTTCAGCCAGCGCCGCTATTGGCGGCACAGCCAGAGGAACGTGGTCCGGCCCTCGCTTGCAAGGCCACCGGCCCGTCACCGCGATGTTCAGCAAGGCAAAGCCTATGAAGGCGCTCCGGTCCGGTTCGTTTGCGTTCGCTCTGGGAGTGCTGGCTTGCGCAGCCGGCACGCCCGAGGCGTCCGCCAACCCGTTCGGCCAGTTCACCGGCAGCTGGTCGGGTAACGGCACCATCACCGTGCAGGACGGCACGCGCGAGCGCATCCGCTGCCGCGGCCAGTACCGGTCGAGCGAGGGTGGCAACGCCCTGAAGCTCGAACTGCGGTGCGCCAGCGACAGCTACAAGTTCGAGCTGCAGAGCGACATCGCCTACGATGGCGGCAATGTCAGCGGCAGCTGGAACGAGACCACCCGCAATGTGTTTGGTTCGCTTTCGGGCCGCGCCTCGGCCAACGCCATCCAGGCGACCGCCAGCAGCGTCGGCTTCACAGCGCAGCTCTCGCTGACCACCAAGGGCAACCAGCAGCGGGTCTCGATCCGCTCGCCGGGCAGCGAAATCTCCGAAGTCGCGATCTCGCTGGCCCGCTCCGGCCGCTGAAAGATTTGAATCGATCCAGCCGCAGGCCCGGTCACGCCGCCGCGTGACGGCGGGCCTTGAGCTGTCGCGCGATCTTGTAGAGGTACATCGCCGTCGGCCGCAGGATCAGCAGATCCGCGGTCAGCGCCGCCAGCATGGCGAAGGCGCTCAACCACCCGAACAACCGCAACGACGGCAGGTCGGACAGGACCATCACCGCAAGCCCGCATGCCAACACGACGGAGGTGAGGATCAGCGCCGGCCCCACAAGCACGGTCGCGCGTTCGACGCCGACGCCTGGATCGGCGTTGGGATTGTCCTCGAGCCTGAGCCGGTTGAGGAAGTGGATGGTGGCGCTCAGCCCCAGGCCGAACGACACCACAAGCGCCACCACGCTCGCGAACTGCAGTCCCTCCCCCATCCACCACAGCACGGTGCCCGCCATCACCACCGGGAAGATGCCCGGCAGGATGCTCGCCAGCATCACCGCAAAGGACCGGAATGCGAGCCCGATGAAGGCCGAAACGAACAGGATTTCGATGGTCAGCGCGTAGTTGAGGCGGCTGATCATGTTGGCGCTGTTGCGCGCGGCGATCGCGGCCAGTCCCGTGACCGAGACGCGGTAGCCGGGATGCGCCTTGCGGACGTTCTCCAGCGCCTTGTCGAGCGTCAGGATCACGGGCAGAAGCTGGCTTGCGTCGACGTCCGGAATGCGCCCGGACACCACCACGGCATCCTGCTCGGCCGATATGAAGCGCCGCGTCAGGTGCGCCGGCAGGATATCGACGTATTGCTTGAGCGTGTCGACGTCGGTCTTGCCGGCGCGCTCGGCGAGCCAGCGGCGCAGGGAATCCAGCGACCAGACGTTGCCGACGCCGGCCTGCTTTTCGACGATCGAATGCACTGCCGCGATCGCGGCCAGCGAGCCGGGATCGTAGAGTCCCGCACCGCGCGGGAATTCGATCAGAACGTCGATCGGATTGGCGCCAGTGAGCTTGGCGTCGAGACGGCCGCTGGCTTCGACTGCCTGCCGCTTGTCGGGCACCTGATCGGCGAGCCGGTAGCGCGGTTCGAGGTTCGCGTAGATGACTGCGAGCGCGCCGACCACGATGACGCTGATCAGGCTGAACAGGCCCGGATGGCTTACCATCCGCACCGCAATCCAGCGGCAGAAGCTTCGCAGCCAGTCGACGCCGACGTCGGCGCCCTTGATCTTGGTCGCGAACGTCGCCTCCTTCCGGATCAGCAGCACGCCGAGCAGCGGCACCAGCGACAGCACTGCGATCAGCGCCACCACGGTCGCGATCAGGCCGGCGTAGCCGAAGGTTCGGATCAATTCCGAATTGGAGAACGTCAGCGCGATGAACGACAGCGCCGCGACGCCATGGGTGAGCACGCAGGCGGGGCCCACGATCAGCACGGAGTTGCGGAACGCCTGGTACTTGTCCTCGCCCGCGATCAGGCGATCGCGGGCCGCGAACGTGAGCTGCATGCTGTCCGCAAAGCTGATCACCATGATGAGCGGCGTCATCACGTTGAGGAACATGTTCAGCCGGAAATCGAGCCAGCCGAAGGTGCCGAGCGACAAGAGGATCGCGATCAGCGGCGGCGCCGCGGCGATGATCATGAACGACACGCGGCGGAAGAACGCGATCGCGATCAGGCAGCCTGCGGCAAATCCGATCGAGTTGTAGAGCAGCCGGTCGCGCTCGACCGCGTTGCGGATTTCGAGCTGCATGACCGGCACGCCGGAAAGCTGTGCGAGAAGGCCGGTTTCGCCGAGATTCTCCCGCATCGACTTGCGGATTTCGCCGACGGTCTCGTTGAGGCCGCGGCTCGCGGCCACCTTCGGATCGAGCGCCAGTACCACCAGCGCAAGCGTGCCGTCCTCCGCCAGGAGCTTGCCGCGGATGATCTCGTTGGTCAGCACGCGCTTGACCAGCGCGTCGTATTCGGCACCCTCCGGCAGTTCTTCCGGGAACAGCGGCGCCGGCAGCTTGCCCTGCTCCGGCGGCTGGCGCGCCGAGAACAGCGAGATCAGACCGCGCACGCCGTCGATCAGCTGCAGATCGGTGACGAGATCGCGGAATTTTTCCACCGACTCTCTGGCCAGCAGGTTCTTGCCTTCGATAACCACCAGCACGTCGAATTCGGTCGAAGGGAATCGCTTGGTGACCGCCTCGAACTGGCGGAACTCAGGCGTCTCGGAGCGGAACAATTGGCTCAGCGAATCGTCGACCTTCAGGCTCACGGCCCCGAAGGCCGCGGCGATGCACATCGCGACCAGCACGACGGCGGACAGAATCGGCGCGCGCAACGGGATGAGACCGATGCGCTCGATGCCGTAAGCCAGGTTATGGAGCTTGCGCGGATTTGAGGCGGGCGCGGCGGCCCCCGCTCCGCCCCTATCGGAATCAGTCGTCGACACGGGCTCCCCTTCCGACTCGTCCGAGCGCTGCAGTTATATGATCCAAACGCCACTGGATGGGTAGATCAAATTCCATGGGCATTCGCAGCCGATCTGGTGTAGGCTGCAAGAAACAGGCGGGAACATGCGGTTGCCTTTGCCGTTGTAGCATTATGGCAACACATGGGCTGCGTCCGAGGGGTGGCGGTCGAAGCCGGAGGTCGCTGATGCGTCGCGGCGCTGTTTTCGCACTGGGGATATTGACTGCGGCGGCCGGCCATTCGCCGGCGCAGGCACAAGACCTGCCGCGCGACATGCTCGGCGTCATCACCAATCCGGTCGGTGCCATTCTCGGCACTGTGGGACGCATCGGCAGGAGCCTAGACCGCAGGCCGCCAGGCGCGCGGCCTCGGCCGCCGGCGCCGGTGCCGGTGGCGC
>VGEP01000030.1 GCA_016869215.1 Alphaproteobacteria bacterium
CGGGTCGGGGCGCTGCGCTCAACATGGGGCTCCGCGCCCCGCCCCGTTGCTTCGCCGAGCCAACAAGGCTCAAATCAACCTGGGGCTCTACTCATCGCTGGATGAAAGTTGGGGCTCAGGTCACCTGGCGTCCAACGCTGATGGTTGCCCTCTCGGACAGATATCATCGGATAGCATTTGGGGGGGGCTGCCGCGAACTAGCTCAGCAGCCAATTCGACGATAACATCGTGTTTCCAAATGGCCAGCCGGTCGATATTGTCAAAACAAACATATACACGAATGTCATGTAATTGCAGGAACTCGAGAAGGGAGAAGAGTCGCTCTAACGAGCCTATGCTGAAGTGATATCGTTTTTGTTGAGATGATAGTTCATCAGAAAGGTTCTGACCTAGATAATCTGGTGTAAATTGGATATCATGTTTATCTCGAAACTCCATATAGGGCAACGATTTGTCGCTAAATATCAGGTATTTGTTGAAGGTAGACAGGAGTCCTGGCTTTGAAGCCGTAGCGGCTTCGCGAATAGTTTCGTACATAGCCCGGCATATATAGTCGCGTATTGTGGCGCGCTTGTTCTCAAAAAGCTCGGGTCGAGCCATTGGGTCTATAATAAAAAATATTGTATTAAGTGAACCTCTAAGATCGTGTTCTAATTTTCGAACGAGCGTTGAGTTTCCGCAGCCCGCATAACCCTTTATTATTATGGAGCCGTCAAAGCCGATATCGACACGGCTTTTAATTTCGGCGTATTCTAATCGTTCAACGTAGATGTCTGACCAGAACGAAGCGGCGAGTTCCTTGTAAAGCGGCGCAAGCTTTTCTGTTACCGGTGCAAAAGAAGGAAACTTTGAGTCTAGAAGCCGTTTGACTTGTTTGTCCGGCTGACTATTGGTCTGAGTGTACAATAGTACAGCTTGAATTATCGCATCTAATGGGACGTTGAATTTTGTAAGCTTTTCGGTTATCCCTAACCAAGATGGGCGAATTTGATGACCTGGAGGCATGATTCGCAAGATCCCGATTTGTCGTTTGGCATAGCTATGCGATGAAATATATTCGGCTAGGGTTCTAGGTTGCAAGCGGCCTATTGTTCAATTGGTGGGGGGCCAGGGAGACTGCTTGCGGTATCTAATTTTCTGACAGCATAAAATGGCCACCGTCAGCAACACCCTCGTCGTCGGCGCCGGCATGGCGGGGCTTACGCTCGCGGTGGCGCTCAAGCGCAACGGCATCGGCTGCGAGATCGTCGAACTGCGCGAGCACCTGAGCGAGCCCGGCACCGGCATCTCGCTGCAAGGGCCGGCGCTGCGCGCGTTGCACACCGTGGGACTCGCCGAATCCTGTATTGCGCGTGGCTTCGGCTATTCGTTCTTCAAGGCCTGCGACGCGCAGGGCAACGTTACCGGCACGGTGGAGCTGCCGCGGCTCCTTGGCCCCGACTACCCCGCGACCGTCGGCATCATGCGTCACTGGGTGCATGAGGTGCTGGCGGAGGAGCTTGCGCGGCTCGGCGTGGCGGTGCGGCTCGGCACCACGCTGACATCGCTGGAGCAGAACGGAGACGGTGTTGACGTTGCCCTTAGCGACGGCACCCGCGCGCGCTACGACCTCGTTGTGGGTGCAGACGGCGTCAACTCCACGGTTCGCGAATTGACGTTCGGGCCGCAGCACGAGCCGCGCTACACCGGCCAGATGAACTGGCGCGCGACCGTGAGCCGGCCGCCGGAGGTGCTCGGCCGTTACTCTTATTTCGGGCCGACCAACAAGTCCGGCTTCAACCCGATCTCGCAGACCCAGATGTACATCTACGCGCTCCAGAACGTGCCGGTGAAGCCGCGCTGGCCGGACGAGGAGCTGCCGGGGCGGCTGCGCGATCTCCTTTCCGAATTCGGCGGCGCGCTTGCGCGCGCGCGCGAGGAGGTTGTGTCGCCGGAACAGATCATCTGCCGCCCGACGTTCTCGCTCATCATGCCGCCGCCCTGGCACCGCGGGCGGGTGATTGTGATCGGCGACGCCGCGCACGCCACCACCCCGCAGCTCGCGAGCGGGGCCTCGATCGCGATCGAGGACGCGGTGGTGCTGGCGCGGCGGCTCGCGGATGGCGGGGGCGTCGAGGCCGTGCTGACCGATTTCACCGCACGGCGCTACGACCGCTGCCGCATGGTGGTACAGAACTCCGAGCGGCTCGGCGAGTGGGAGAAGCGGCCCGGCTCGCCCGACGACGATACGGTCAATGTGGTGGCGCGCTCCTACCAGGAATTGGCCAAGCCGGTGTAGGATCGCCGGCGTCCGCAGGGAGGCCGGCGGCATGTCCTTCGGTCGCTGGAAAATCCGGTTCGCAATCGCCGCTGCGGCGCTGCTCGCGCTCGCCGCGCCTCCGCCTGCCGCGGCGCCGTCCGATCCGGCCGAGACGCCGAAGCAGGCTCCCGCTCATCCCTCGCTCGCCGGCCAGTTCCTCGTTGCCGCGGAAACCATGGGCGATCCGCGCTTCGCACAGACGGTGATCCTGATGGTGCGGCACGACGCGAACGGCGCGCTCGGCATCGTGATCAACCGGCCGCTGCGCGAGCGCCCCGTGGGCGATCTTCTGGAGGCGCTGGGCGAGCCGCGCGGTGAGGCCACGGGCAATATGCGGCTGTTCTTCGGCGGGCCGGTGCAGCCGGAGCTCGGCTTCGTGATCCACACCGCCGATTATCGCAGACCGGAGAGCTTTCCGATCGGCAGCCGCTTCGCCATGACCGGCAGCAAGGAAATCATCGCCGACATTCTTAAGGGCAAAGGTCCCAGGAAAAGCCTGATCGCCTTCGGCTACGCCGGCTGGGCGGCGGGCCAGCTCGAAAACGAGCTGAAGCTCAACGCCTGGCACACAGCCGCGGCCGACGAGCATCTGATCTTCGACGAGGATCGCGGGCGTCTCTGGGAGCGCGCCATGGAGCGGCGGACGCGCGAGCTTTAACGCCGTGCCGCTACGGCCGCTCAGGCCGCCGCGCGCGCCTCGTGAAACGACACCAGCCGCCGCCGGGCCTCGTCCCACAACACAAGTCGCACGCAGCCCAGGCTTTCCAGCATCGTCAGGCGGCCGATGCCGCGCAGCTCCGGGTGATCGCGGAGCACATTGTGCAGCCGGTAATAGGGGATGCGGCTGCTCAAATGATGCACGTGATGGACACCGATGTTGGCCGTAAACCAGCGCAGGACCGCCGGCAGGTCATAATGCGAACTGCCGTGCAGCGCGGCCTCGTAGCGGTTCCATTCCTTGTCGCTCTCCCAGGCCGTATGCTCGAACTGGTGCTGCACGTAGAACAGCCAGACGCCGGCGGATGCGGCGAGCAGGATGATCGGAAGATGGACGAGCAGGAACGCCTTAACGCCGATCAGCCAGATCAGACCCGCCGCAATCGAGGCGATCGCCGTGTTGGTCGCCATGGTGCTGAGCCACAGCCGCCAGCCGCTGCGCATCAGCCCGACCGGCAGCCGGTGCCGGACGATAAACAGATACGCGGGCCCGATACCGAACATCACAGCCGGATGCCGGTAGAGCCGATACCGCAGCCGGCCCAGCTTCGGCAGCGCCCGGTACTCGCGCACCGTAAGCGTGTCGACGTCGCCGAAGCCGCGGCGGTCGAGATTGCCGGAGCCTGCATGATGCATGGCATGGGTGCGGCGCCAGAAGTGATACGGCGTCAGCGTCAGAACGCCGATGATGCGGCCGACCCAGTCGTTCGCCAGCCGGTGGCGGAAGAACGAACCGTGGCCGCAGTCGTGCTGGATCATGAACAGCCGCACCAGGAATCCGGCGGCAGGCAGGGCGAGCAGCAGCGAGAACCCACGGGTGACATCAAGCGTCGCCCAGATCGACGCCCACAGGGCCGCCAGCGGCACGATCGTAATCGCGACCTCGACGGCGCCCCGCCCGTTACTGGGTTTTCCGTAGCGCGCGAGAATCTTCGTCCACGCACGCGCATCGGTCGCGGGGCGTGCGTTAGCCTGACTGTCGGTCAACGGCAGAGTTCCTTGTCGACGTGAGAACGGGACGGCGCGACGTCTCGGCCGAATCGCGCCGATCGCACTTCCGCAGGCGCGCGCTCCCTAGCATGGAATTGCGGCGCTGGCCAACTTCGACGACACGGGGATGCGAGGCCGCCTCGCGGCGATCAGTTCGCTGCCGTGGTGCGCTTGAGCGGGTAGGCGGAGCTGTCGTAGAGGCCGCGCATTTCCGGCATTCCAAAGCGCGCCTCATCGACTTCAAGATAGGCGCCAACCAGTGCGGCCGACGGCGCATCCTCGAACGCGAAGCGCAAGGCCTCCGCCGCGGTCTCGAACCGCCGGTAGGCAGCCACGCTCTTGCCCTTCCTGCTGCGGCTGGGGAATAGCTCGGCCGGCGCGCCATAGTCGAAGCTGGCGATGTCCTTCGTCAACTTTTGCACCCGATCGCGTGCGCGATTGAGCGCCTGAGTATCGTGCGTCATTGAAACTCCTGTTCGAACGGCGAACTGCCGTCCCAAGCTTGCCCAAAATGAAAACGAGCGTCGCCAAAGCAACGCCAGTTACATAGTCACGAATTCCGTAAACGCCAGGGGTCCGGGTCTGCCGTCCCGCGCCTTGTGGGCCGGGCCGCGTGCGCCTTGAGCCGGTCGTGCTCCGCGCGCATCCTGCTTCAGAACCGAATCACCGGAGCGCGCGTCGCGCGGATATGGCCGATTACGACCTCGCCATCGTCGGCGGCGGCATCAACGGCGCGGGCATCGCGCGCGACGCCGCAGGCCGCGGGTTGCGCGTTCTGCTGATCGAGCAGGACGATCTGGCGTCCGGCACCTCGCAGTCCTCCACAAAATTGATCCACGGCGGCTTGCGCTATCTCGAAGCCGGCGCATTCATGCTGGTGCGCGAGGCGCTGTCCGAGCGCGAACTGCTCCTGCGCATGGCGCCGCATCTGGTGCGGCCGATGCGCTTCGTGCTGCCCGCCGATCCGGGTCCGCGGCCGGCCTGGATGCTGCGGCTCGGCCTGTTCATGTACGACTGGCTCGGCGCGCGGAAGATCCTGCCGGGCACGCGCACGCTCGACCTGACGCATCATCCGGCCGGCGATCCGCTGATGCGGAAATTCCGTTCGGGCTTCGAATACTCCGATTGCGCGGTGGACGGATCGCGCATGGTCGTGCTCAACGCGGTCGACGCCGCCGAGCGCGGCGCGACCATTCGGACCCGGGCGCGGCTCGCGCGCGCCGAGCGCGAGGCGGAATGGCGGCTGATCCTGAACGTAAAGGGTCTGCGCGAGGTTGCGACCGCACGCGCGCTGGTGAATGCCGCGGGCCCCTGGGTCGGATCGGTCGCGCAGACGGTGATCCGCCTTCCCGGCGAGCAGCCGGTGCGGCTGATCAAGGGCAGTCATATCGTGGTGCGCAAGCTGTTCGATCACGACAGCGGCTACATCTTCCAGTTGCCCGAGAAGCGCATCGTGTTCGCGCTGCCGTTCGCGGGCGAGTTCACGCTGATCGGCACCACCAACAAGGAGTTCGACGGCGGTCTCGATTCGCTGGCCCCCGACGCCGACGAGGTGGTCTATCTCTGCAATGCGGCGAACGAGTTTTTCCGCACCCGCGTCGGCCCGGACGACGTGGTCTGGGCGTTCGCCGGCGTGCGCGCGCTCTACGACGACGGCGCGGGCCGTCCGGAGGATGTAACGCGCGACTACTACCTCGCGCTCGACGAACGCTTCGGCGCTGCGCCGCTGCTCACGGTCTACGGTGGCAAGATCACGACGTTCCGCAGGCTCGCTGAGGACGCGCTCGGAAAGCTCGCGCACTTCTTCCAGATGAACCGGCGCTGGACCGCGACCGCGCCGCTGCCGGGCGGCGACTTCCTGTGGGACGGCATCGGCACGCGCGTGGCGCAGACGCTGCGGTCCTGGCCGTTCTTGCGCGAGGACGAGGCGCAGCGCATGGTGCGGGCCTACGGCACGCGCATCGACCGCATCATGCGCGCGGCGACAAGGCGCGAGGACATCGGCCCGTTCTTCGGTCCTTTAAGCGCCGCAGAGGTGCGCTATCTCATGCACCAGGAGTTCGCGCGCGAGCCCGACGACGTGCTGTGGCGGCGCAGCAAGCTCGGGCTGGTGCTCGACGCGGAAGAGAAGGCGACGCTGGCGGCGTTTATGACGGGTTAGGTTCGGTTATCGCTGCGGCGGACAATTCGCCGCGCGCACTGTTGCCCCAATTCACAGAAAGCCGTTGACAACGCGCCGCGTTTGACGTGCCTTCCCCGCGACACTCGTCAAGGGAGGACCATATGCACGCCATGTTGCGCACGCTCGCGCTTGCCGCGCTCGCCGCCGTCGTTCTGTCGCCCGCGCAGGCGCAGAACTATCCGGACAAGCCGATCCGCATCATGGCGCCGTTCCCGCCGGGCGGCCTGGTCGACGTGCTGGCGCGCGCGCTCGGCGAGGAGATGTCGAAGGCGCTCGGCCAGCCGGTGATCGTGGAGAACAAGCCCGGCGCGGGCGGCAACATCGGCGCCGCCGAAGTCGCCAAGGCCGCGCCCGACGGCTACACGCTGCTGATGACGTCGCCCGGAATCCAGAGCATCAACCAGTTCCTGTACCAGTCCATGCCGTTCGACCCGGCGAAGGCGTTCGTGCCGATCTCCAACGTCGCCGACATGACCATGCTGGTGGCGGTGCACCCGAAGACCGGCATCAAGGATCTCAAAGGTCTGCTCGACTTCGCCCGCGCCAATCCAGGCAAGCTCAATTTCGGCTCGGCCGGTATCGGCACCACCGGGCACCTGGGCCAGGAGCTGCTGGTGCACGTCGGCAAGATCAAGGTCACGCACGTGCCCTATCGCGGCGCTGCGCCCGCGGTGAAGGACCTGATTGCGGGCCAGATCGAAGGCACGGTCGACAATCCGCCGACCGTGGTTGCGCATATCCGGGCGGGCACCATCACGGCGCTGGCGGTCGCGGGCAAGCAGCGCATTTCGGTGCTGCCGAACGTGCCGACCGCGGCGGAAGCGGGCCTGCCCGGCTGGGAGGCGTCGTCGTGGTTCGGCCTGGTCGCGCCCGCGGGCACGCCGCCGGCCATTATCAAGCGGCTGCATGCCGTGGTGGCGAATGCGGTGAAGTCGCCGCTGATGCAGAAGCTTTCCGAGCGCGGCATGCGCATGATCGGCGACAGCCCCGAGGAGTTCGGCGCCTATATCGTCGCCGAGCGCAAGAAGTGGGGCGAGATCATCAAGGCGGCGAACATCAAGATCCAGTGAGCGGCGGCTTTACCCGCCCAGCCGGTAACCGTCATCGGAGAACCGGAACAGCGACTGCGCGCGTTTGACGCGCGCGGTCGGGCCCGCGACGATTCCCCACTGGTCGACGCGGCCGGGCGGCCATTTCCAGTCGTCCGGCGTGCGCGCGACGTGGTCCTCAGTGACCAGCTGCATCTCGGAGGTGTATTCCAGCGGCAGTTCCTCCGGCCCGCAGAAATAGGCGAACGCGTTGTTGCCCGGCCCGTGGCGGCCCGGACCCCATTCCACCGGATAGCCGTGGTCGCGCATGCGGCCGATGCCGCGCATGACCGAATCCAGATCGGGCATTTCAAACGCCACGTGATTGAGCGTGGCGTCCTTATTGAAGCCGATCACCATGCTGTGGTGGTCGGCGTTGCAGCGGAGAAAGCGGAAGTTGTTGGCGTGGTCCGACAGCCGGAAACCGAGCGCATCGCGCATGAAGGCGAAGGTCGCCTCGTTGTCGGCGCAATTGAGATTGGCGTGCGAAATCTTTCGCGGCCGGTCGGGCCTGTCGGCTATGTCCTTGCGGTCGGCGACATCGCAGACCACCGCGAAGTTGCGTTGCTCAGGGTCTTTGAAGCCGAATCCGTAGCCGCCGCCGGGCCAGGGCAGCGCGCGCGGCGCGCCGTCGGCCGGACGGCCCGCGGCCTGCACCTGCGCATAGAGCGCGTCGACCGTGGCGCGGTCGGCGGCGTCGAACACGACGCGGATCATGCCGGCGCGCGGCGCGCGGTGGATCGACAGAATGTGGTGAAAGGCGCCGGTGCCCCGGAAAAAGGCGGCATCGGCCGTGCTTGCGGCCGGCTCGAGATTCCAGACCTCCGTGAAGAACCGCGTCGCGGTTTCGAGATCGGTGACGGCAAGGACGACGGAACGGACGGCGCGGACGCGGGCTTGGGGCATTGCTGCTCTCGGATGGGGGACTGATGGCGGCGCCTGATAGCACGGCTGTTTTCGCGCTGCACGCCTTACGCGCGCTTTTCACCGCGCGAGGCTTCGGCTATGCCCGAGGCGAACGTCGCGCGATTGAAGAGACATGACCGGCACAACCTTTCCCAACCAGACCGAGCGCGCCTATACGCTCAAGGACTTCCGGTTCGGCAGCGGCGAGACGCTGCCCGAATTGCGGGTCAACGTCATCGCTTTCGGCACGCCGCGCAAGAATGCGGCGGGTGAAGTCGAGAACGCGGTGCTGCTGATCCACAACACCACTGGCACCGCGGCAAGCTGGCTGCAGGCCGGGCTTGGCGACGAATTGTTCGGTCCCGGCCAGCCGCTCGACGCGCAACGCTACTATCTGATTGCGCCCGACATGATCGGCTTCGGCAAGTCGAGCAAGCCAAGCGATGGGCTGCGCGCGCGCTTTCCGCGCTACCGCTATGTGGACATGGTGACGGCGCAGCACCGGCTGTTGACCGAGCAGCTCGGCGTTCCGCACCTGCATCTGGTGCTCGGCCTGTCGATGGGCGGCATGCTGACATGGATGTTCGGCGAGATGCACCCGCGTTTCATGGACGCTCTGGTGCCGGTGGCGAGCCAGCCCGGCCCGATGAGCGGCCGCAACTGGATTCAGCGCCGCATGAACATCGAGGCGATCCGCAACGACCCGGACTGGAACGGCGGCGATTACGAGACGAACCCGGCGCGTTGGGTTCTCACGGCGCCGATCGGCGCGCTGATGACGCAGAGCGTGGTCCGTATCCAGGAAATGGCGCCGACGCGCGAGGCGGGCGACAAGCTCTATCGGCAGTTTGTCGAACGCGCGAGCAAAGGCGACGCCAACAACCGTCTCTATCAGCTCGAGTCGTCGATGGATTACGATCCGTCCGGCGAACTACATAGGATCGAGGCCAGGCTCTTCGCGATCAACTTTGCCGACGACGAATTGAATCCGCCCGCGCTCGGCGTGCTGGAACCGGCAATCGCGAAAATTCCCGGCGCACGCTGCGTGACGGTGCCGGCCGGGCCGCAGACGCAGGGCCATTACACGACCATGCGCGCCGCAATCTGGAAGCGGTATCTGGCAGAGTTTCTCGGCGCACTGCCGCCGCAGTGACCAAAAGGAACGCCCGCCGGCATGACAAAGACCGGCGGGCGCAATTCGCGTCAGGCTCGCCTACTTGACGTCGGGATAGAGCCCCGACTGTTTGACGATCCGCCGGGCCACGCCGGTTTCGCGGTCCCAATCCTTTACGGTCTGCTCCGGCGTGCTGAGCACCGGAACGAGGCCGCGCTGGTGCAGGAACTTCCTGTCAAAGTCGGGTGACGAAACGATCTTCTTGGTCTCGGCGTAGATGCGGTCGACGATCGGCTTCGGCGTGCCCGTGGGCACCATGAGACTGAAGAAGGTGATGCCCTCGACGTTGTAGCCGGCTTCCTTGAAGGTCGGAATCTTCGGCGCCAGCGCCGAACGCTTGTCGCCGTCCATCCCCAGGCCGACGATCTTGCCGGACTCGATCAGCGTGGCGAGATTGCCGATGCCGAAGATGGCGATCTGCGTGGTGTTGGTCAGCATGGAGTTGACCGCGTCTCCACCGCCCTTGAACGGCACGCGTACGAAATCGGTGCCATGCTTCTGGTTCAACTCGTTCATGAACGCGACCTTGGCGAGCGAAGGCGCCATGTAATTGACCTTCTTCGGGTTCGCCTTGGTGTACTTGATCAACTCGTCGAACGAGTTGACCTTGATCTCCGCGGTGACCGCGAAGACCTGCAGCAGATCGTACAGTCGTGTGATCGGCGTAAGCCGCGCCTTCGGATCGAACTGCTGCTGTGGCAGGATGATCGGGTTGTAGACCAGCGCCGTGTCCGGAAGGATGCAGATGGTGTAGCCGTCCGGCGTCGCGTCGGCGCAGGCCCGCGCACCGATGGTGCCGGCGGCGCCGACGCGGTTCTCGACCACGATGGTCTGACCGAGCGCAGGACCCAGCTGTTCGGCCAAGCCGCGCATGAAAATGTCGCTCAGTCCCCCCGAGCCCTGGGAGGTGATCGCCCGGATCGTCTTGGTTGGCCAGTTGTCCGCGCTCGCGGTTGCCGGCGGCAACAGAAACGAGGCGATCAATGCAACGCCTGCAAATGCAGCCTTCATGACAAACCTCCCTATCGGCCGTTTTCTTATTTGTTCTGTCCGCCCGCTTGTGGCCGGGCTGGAACGCAACCGAGGATGCGACAAACCCCATTGGGCGACAAGCGGGGGACCATGTGACATGGCGTCGTTGTCGCGCCGAATACCGCGCCCGCAGCGGCGATGGCCGGTGACCTGGCCTGTCCGATGTACTGGCCTGCCCGATGTAAAGGGCGGGTGTAGGCTTCGCCGTCTTCGCATACTCTGCCCCCATGCCGACGCAACTTGTCGCCATCGACCAAGGGACCACCTCGACCCGCGCCATCGTGTTCGATGCAGGGCTTGCGCCGGTCGCAGTCGCGCAGCGCGAACTGCCGCAGATCTATCCCCGGCCCGGCTGGGTCGAGCACGATCCCGAAGCGATCTGGACCGCTACGGTCGAAACTGTCCGCGAGGCGATGGCGAAGGCCGGCATTGCGGCGATTGACGTCGCGGGTCTCGGCGTCACCAACCAGCGCGAGACCACGATCGTCTGGGACCGCGACACCGGCAAGCCGATTCACAACGCCATCGTCTGGCAGGACCGGCGCACCGCGGATATGTGCGACAGGCTGCGCGACGGTGGCGGCGAGGCGGCGGTCGCCACCCGCACCGGCCTGCTGCTCGATCCGTATTTCTCCGCCACGAAAATCGCCTGGCTGCTCGACAACGTCGACGGCGCGCGCGCGGCGGCGGAGCAGGGCCGGCTCGCCTTCGGCACGGTGGACTCATTCCTGCTCTGGCGGCTGACCGGAGGACGTGTCCACGCCACTGACGCAACCAACGCCGCGCGTACGCTGGCCTACGACATCCATCGCGGCGACTGGGACCGCGAGCTTGCCGGCGTGTTCGGGCTCGGCGACGTTGTGCTGCCGCAGGTGCGCGATTGCGCGGCCGACTACGGCACGACCCTGCCCGCATTGTTCGGCGGCGCAATCCGAATCCCGGCGTCGCCGGCGACCAGCAGGCGGCGACCGTCGGGCAGGGGTGTTTTTCGCCCGGCATGATGAAGGCGACTTACGGCACCGGCTGCTTCGCGCTGCTCAACACCGGCGCGGAAGCCGTGCGCTCGCGCCATCGCCTGCTCACGACCGTCGCGTATCAGCTTGCGGGCCGGCGCACCTATGCGCTGGAGGGCGCGATCTTCGTCGCCGGCGCCGCGGTGCAATGGCTGCGCGACGGGCTGCGCCTGGTCGCGGCTGCGTCCGAGACCGACGCGCTTGCGGTGCGCGCCGCTGCCGCGTCCGAGGTTGTGCTGGTCCCGGCCTTCGTCGGGCTCGGCGCGCCGCATTGGGACGCGCAGGCGCGCGGGGCGCTGATCGGGCTCACGCGCGACTCCGGCCCCGCCGAAATCGCCCGCGCCACCCTGGAAGCGGTCGGCTTCCAGACCCGCGATCTTCTGGAGGCGATGCACGCCGACTGGCCGGCGGCGGCCGGCACCGTGCTTCGGGTCGACGGCGGCCTGTGCGCCAGCGAAGTCGCCATGCAGTTCCTGGCCGACATGATCGGCGCGCCGGTCGAGCGTCCCGCGGCGCTCGAAACCACGGCGCTCGGGGCCGCGTATCTCGCGGGCCTTGCGGCGGGCATCTGCCCCGAGCCGGAGCGCTTTTCGGCGTCATGGCGCGCCGAGCGGCGGTTCGCGCCGGCCATGGACGAAGCCGAGCGGGTCCGCAAATGGGCGATGTGGCGGGACGCGATCCGCCGCACGCTCACGCCGCGGGGCTGACAGGGTAAACAATTCGTTGCCCGGACCCCTGCAAATTTTCGGAGCCGTTTCACGCGGATGCAATCGCGCCGTGTTCCAATGGCAGCGAACCGACGCCCATCGTGGGCAGAACCGCGGCGTTGCCCGACCCATGACCGTGACGACCAGCAAACAGCTGATGCAGGCCCGCATCGAGGCCTCGCGCGTACTGATCGTCGATGACGATCATTACATGCGGCGCGTCGTGCGCGCGATGCTGTATTCGCTCGGCGTGCGCCACGTGCATGAGGCCGAGGACGGCATGTCCGGCCTCGAAGCGATATGCGTGCACAATCCGGACATCGTGATCGTCGATTGGGAAATGCCCATGCTCGACGGCGCCCAGTTCGTGCAGATGGTGCGCTCGCCCGGCGACTTTCCGGTTCCGGACGTGCCGATCATCATGCTCAGCGGCCACGGCGACCGCTGGCGGGTGCTCGAAGCCGCTCGTGCCGGGGCGCACGAATACCTGCTGAAGCCGGTCTCGACCAAGGCGCTATACGACCGGATCGTATCGGTCCTGAGCCGTCCGCGGCCGACGGTCCGGATTGCCAATTCCGGCTACTACGGCCCGGCGCCGCGCAACGCGATGGTGTTCCAGGACCCGGTCGGCGCCTATCAGGAAACGCGTCTTTCGCCGGCGCAGCCCCCGAGAGATGCCGCCGCTCCGGCGCAGCCCCATCCGGCGGCGCCTCAGCCACCCATGCCGCAATCCACAGCGCCTCAACCGACCGCCACGGAATCAGACGCGGCATGGTCGGTCGCGGCACAGGCGCCGATCCCTGCAGCCCCGCGGCCCGCAGGCCCGGCCCCGGCGCAGGGCGCCCGGCCGCAGTTCGGCCGCCGAACGCAGGCGAAGGCCGCGGCAGGCGGGTCGTCCAAGCGCGGGAAAGACGACGAAGTCATATACCTGACCTGACAATCCGCTCCGGACAGTTCCGGAATTTCCCCCGTTGAACGTTGAGCCGCCGGTCCGGCGCGTCTATGTAGCCGGCATGGCGGACGGCAATCCCGAACCGGCGGCTTCGCGCGGCGCGGCGCCGGGGCTCAAGCCCGGTCGCGCGCCCTGGGCCGTGCCCGGCGCGCGGCCGCTCGTGCAGTTCGAGGCGGTGGTGAAACGCTTTGGCGGCGTCACCGCCGTCGACCGCGTATCGCTGGACATCTACGAGCGCGAGTTCTTCGCGCTGCTCGGGCCGTCGGGCTGCGGCAAGACCACGCTGCTGCGGATGCTCGCGGGCTTCGAGATTCCGACCGAAGGCCGCATCCTGCTCGATGGGCAGGACCTCGCGCGCGTACCGCCGCACAAGCGGCCGGTCAACATGATGTTCCAGAACTACGCGCTGTTCCCGCACCTGACGGTGGAGGGCAACATCGCCTTCGGGCTGCGGCAGGACGGGATGGCGAAGAGCGCGATCGCCGCGCGGGTGAAGGAGATGCTCGCGCTGGTCAAGCTCGAAGGCTACGGCTGGCGCAAGCCGCATCAATTGTCCGGCGGTCAGCGCCAGCGCGTCGCGCTTGCGCGCGCGCTCGCCAAGCGCCCGCGCGTGCTGCTGCTCGACGAGCCGCTGTCCGCACTCGACCGCAAACTGCGCGAGGAGACGCGCTTCGAACTGATCGACCTGCAGGACAATCTGGGCCTGACCTTCGTCATGGTGACGCACGACCAGGACGAGGCGATGACGCTGGCCGACCGCATCGGCGTCATGAACGCGGGTTCGCTCGCGCAGGTCGCGCCGCCCGCGGCCGTTTACGAGCAGCCGAACTCGCGCTGGGTGGCCGACTTTGTCGGCGACATCAATCTGATCGAAGGCATCGTCGCCTCGGTCGGCCTCGGCGAGACCGTGATCGGGGCCCGGGCCGGCGGGCGCCTGCGCGTCGCGCAGAACGTCGAGGCGAAGCCCGGTGCGACCGTGTGGCTCGCGCTGCGCCCGGAGAAAATCCAGATCGACACCCAACCGCCAGCCGCCTTCGACGCCAACTGCCTGGCGGGGCAGGTGGCCGACATCGGCTATCTCGGCGACGTCTCGCACTACAAGGTGAAGCTGGACAACGGCCTTGCGCTGAAGGTTTCGATCGCCAACCGCGTGCGGCTCGTCGAGCGCCCCATCGGCTGGGGCGACCGTGTATGGCTGAGCTTTGCGCCCGAAGCCTGCGTGGTGCTGACGCAATGAGCGACACGGGCGCAAGCGGACGCCGAAGCTGGGGCGCGCGGCTGGTGATCCTGATACCGGCGCTGTGGCTGACGGTTCTGTTCCTGGTGCCGTTCCTGATCGTGCTCAAGATCAGCCTGTCGCAGAGCGTGATCGCGCAGCCGCCTTACACGCCGACGCTCGACCTTACCGGCGGCTGGCAGGCGGTGCGCGACTTCGCGGCCGCACTGTCGTTCGAGAACTACAAGCTGCTCGGTTCGGACTGGCTCTACATCGTGTCTTATTTGCGCAGCCTCGGCATCGCCTTCGCGGCGACCGCGATCCTGCTGGCGATCGGCTATCCCATCGCCTACGGCATGGCGCGCGCGCCGCGCGGCCTCCAACCCGTTCTGGTGATGGCGGTGTTCCTGCCGTTCCTGACCGCGTTCCTGATCCGCATCTATGCCTGGATCAACATCCTGCAGCGCGAGGGACTGCTCAACGAGACGCTGCTGGCGCTCGGCCTGATCCGCGAGCCGCTGATCTGGCTGTCCACCGACACGGCGATCCTGATCGGCGCGGTCTATTCGTACCTGCCGTTCATGGTGCTGCCGCTCTACGCGAGCCTGGAAAAGCTCGACGACTCGCTGCTGGAGGCCGCGGCCGATCTCGGCTGCCCGGCCTGGAGGGCGTTCTGGCTCGTGACCGTGCCGCTGTCGCTGCCGGGCGCGGTCGCGGGCGCGCTGTTGTGCTTCATTCCCATTGTGGGCGAGTTCGTCATCCCCGATCTGCTCGGCGGCTCCGGCGCGCAGATGATCGGCCAGACGCTCTGGGTTGAGTTCTTCTCCAACAAGGACTGGCCGGTTGCGTCCGCGGTCGCGGTCGTGCTGCTGGTCGCGCTGCTCGCTCCCATCGTGGCCTATCAGCGCCTGCAGGCGCGGGCGCTGGGAGAGCGCTGATGCGCAAGGGGCCGTCGCTGTTCAACGTCACCTCGGTCGCGCTGGGGCTTGCGTTCCTCTACCTGCCGATCGTCATTCTGGTGATCTATTCGTTCAACGCCTCGCGGCTCGTCACCGTGTGGGGCGGCTGGTCGACACGCTGGTACGTCGAATTGTGGAACGACGCCGCGATGCTGGAAGCGGCCTGGATCAGCCTGCGGATCGCCGCGCTGTCGGCGACGCTCGCGACCGTGCTCGGCACGCTCGCCGCGGTCGCGCTGGTGCGCGCCGGACGGTTCCGCGGGCGCACGGCGTTCTCGGCGATGATCTATGCGCCGCTGGTCATGCCCGAGGTCATCACCGGGCTGGCGCTGCTGCTGCTGTTCGTGGCGCTGAACGTCGACCGCGGCTTCTGGACCGTGACCGCGGCGCACACCACGCTGACCATGTGCTTCGTCGCGGTGGTGGTGCAGTCGCGGCTGCTCGACTTCGACCGCAGCCTGGAGGAGGCGGCGATGGACCTCGGCTGCCCGCCGCTCAAGACCTTCTTCACGATTACGTTGCCCCTGATCTTCCCGGCGGTCGCCGCCGGCTGGCTGCTCGCCTTCACACTGTCGCTCGACGATTTGGTGATCGCGAGCTTCACCACCGGGCCCGGCGCGACCACGCTGCCGATCCGCATCTACTCGGAGGTGCGCCTCGGCGTGAAGCCGCAAATCAACGCCATCTGCACGGTGATGATCGCGGTTGTCGCGTTTGGCGTTATCGTTGCCGCGCTGCTGGCCAAGCGCGGCGAACTCGTGCGCGCGCGGCGGGCGGCCAAGGCATAAGGCGGCAAACCGGGCTATCGCGTTTCGCCTGCCGCGGGCGCATCGCCGCTGCGCGGGTCCATCTGCACCGCAACGTGCGATGTCGGCATGGCTGCCTCCGGCATTGCGACGAACTTCTCTTGCAGTTCGCTCGGCAGCGCCGGACGCTGCTGCATGCGATAGAGGCCGAAGCCGAAGAACACCGCCTGCATGATCGCGACGTAGGCAAACAACCCGGCCGGTCCGACCCACTGCATCGCCTGCCCGGCCAGCAGCGGGCCGAGCGCTCCGCCCACGCCGTAGAGCATGATCAGGCTGCTCGCCAGCGGCACCAGGTCGCGCTCCTCGAAGAAGTCGTTGGAATGCGCGACGCAGAGCGAATAGCTCGTGACGCCGACGCCGCCGAGCACGAAGCCGATCGGCATCAGCCAGGCCAGATTATTGCCGCCGAAGGCGGCGAGCAGGACGGCAGAAACGGTCGCAGCCAGGGCTCCGGCGACGATCACAGTGCGGCGGTCGTAGCGGTCCGACAGCCAGCCGATCGGCCAATGCAGCACGAGGCCGCCGAACATCGCTGCCGCCATGTAGAACGAGATTTCCAGGCCGCGCAGGTCGACGCCGCGCGCATAGGCCGGTGACATCGACCAGAACGCGGTCATGGTCAGGCCGCTGACGAACACGCCGACGGCGCCGAGCGGCGAGATCGAATAGAGCCGGCGCAGGTCCATGCGCACCGGCGTCACCTCAGACGGATGGCTGGTGGTGCGCGCCAGCGTCAGCGGCACGAGACAGAGCGACAGCAACATCGAGGCCATCGAGAACAGGATGAAATCGCTGGCCGGTGCCGCCGCCAGCAGGAACTGGCTCGCGCCCCACGACGCCATCATCAGCGAGCCGTAGACCGTCAGCAGCCGCCCTCGCGTGGCCTTGACGGCATGGCCGTTGAGCCAGCTTTCCGCGATCATGATCATGCCGGCGACGCAATAGCCGTTCACGAAGCGCAGCCCGGTCCAGACCGTTTCGTGGATGAGAATGGGATGGGTCAGCGTCGTCGCCGCGGCGATGGCGGCGCAGGCCGCAAACGTCCGGATGTGCCCCGCCCGCGCGATCAGGTGCGGCCCATGCCAGGCGCCGGCGATGTAGCCCACGAAATAGCCCGACATCATCAGGCCGATCACGCCCGGACTGAAACCTTCGAGCACGGCGCGCACGCCCAAAAGCGTGCCCAGCAGGCCGTTGCCGAGCACCATGATTGCCACGCTGCCGAGGAGCGCGACCACTGGAGCAAGATCGAGTCGCGCCGGTTGCATCGGGTTCCCGCCCGGTTCGAGGTTCCGGCTTACTCCTGCCGTTCGCTGCCGCTCGGCGGACGGAACAGGTAGAGCAGGAACCACACCGGCACGATAACGATCGCCCCCACCATCAGGTTCGGCACCGCCCACGCGAAGCCGCGGCGCGCCCATTCCTCGATGCGCTCATACGACAGCCCGAACTCCTTGACCAATTGCTCGGCGGTGATGCCGAAGTGGGTCAGGATCGTGCCCACGATCAGCGAGGCCAGCGCAACCTTGACCAGCGTTCGGATCAGGGGATACGGCATGCAGGCCTCGCCGCCGGGCGTTATGGCGGACTGATTCGCCCGCGAATAATAATCGAAACGGCGTCGTCCCGCCCGCGCGGGTGGCGGCGAAGCGGAATGCGCGAAGGTGCTAGCGGGCCGGCGGCTGGGCTGCGGCGTCGGGCGCGGGCTGCCGCGGGCCGCCGCCCGTCAGGCGCTCGATGGCCGAGCGGACCGTGTCGCGGGTGTTGCGGTTCCTGACCGCGTCGAGCAGCGGGCTCGCAACCGGCGAGCGCAGGATCAGGGCCTGTGTGTCCGGCAGCAGGATAGGGTCGTCCCAGGGGCCTTGCACGACGAACGGCAGTTCGAATGCCGGCGGCGCGTCGGCCGCGCTGCTCGAAGCCAATGCGGCCACGCCGCGAAGGTCGAACTCCCGCGCCGGGATCGAGGCCGACCCCGCAAGGTCGAGCCGGACCTTGGAGCCTTCCATGCGCACGTCCTCGACCTGTGCAGTGCCCTGCACGACATTGATGTTGACCGTGAGCTTCTCGAACGGCGTGCGCCCGGTGCGGAAATCGCCGGTCCCCGACAGCGGCCGCCGCTCCAGGCGGCGCAGCAACTGCTCGACGTTGATCCCGACCAGCGCGCCCTGCAGGCCGACCAGAGTGGCGCGGCCGTTCATGGTACGCGTCAGCGCGAGCATGCTGTCGCCGGTCGCCTCAAGCGCGAGCGACATGTTCCCGCGGCCTTCGACGCGCCGGAAGCTGAACAGTTCGTTGAGGCAGTTCTCCAGGTCGACGTCGGTGAACTGGAGCTGCGACTCGAAGGCGGCGCCGTTCCCGGACGAGGCCAGCGCCAGCGTGCCTTTCAGAGCGCCGCCGAACGCCTGCGAGTCGCCGATCGTCACCGCGAGATTGCCGCTGCGCAGGTTGATCGCGATGGCGGTGCGGCCGAGCTTGGCGCGGGCCACCGAGATTTTCGCCGCCGACAGGCGCAGGTCGAGGTCGAATTCGCCCAGGCCGTCGAGCGCGATCGGCATGCGGTTCCAGTCGCGTTCGTTCGACGTGAGCAGGCGGACGGTCGAGATATAAGGCGTCAGGTCGAGCGTGTCGGCCGCGAGCGTGCCTTGCAGGGTCCGGCGGCCGCCGGCGGCGAAGGTGAAGCCGCCTTCCGCGGCGTTGCCGTCAAGCTCGACGTTGACGTTCGACAGCGAGATCGTGCCGCCGGCGACGGCGGTCTTGGCCTTCAGCGCGAAGCGGCCGAAGCCGCCGCCGGTCAGCGGCTTGATGCCGGCCCAGCGCAGCGTGTCGCGCAGCGAGGCGGAGTCGGCGGCGAGCGTGCCTTCGATCTTCAGCGTCGGCCGCGAGCTCCAGTTGCCTTCGAACGCGAGCTTGAGCGGCGCGCCGATGAGACGGACCTTGATGGCGGAGGTGTTGCCGGCAAGCGCGGCGGCGAAATCGCCGAGCGAGATCGTGGTGTCGATCGCCTCGCCGTGCCAGAACACGCGGCCGGTCGCGGCAAAGCTCCGGGAGATCGACGGCCAAGCCAGCGCCATGTCGACCCTGCTCAGGGTCTCCGCGACGCCGCTTGCGGTGTCCTTGATCGCGATGGTGCCGTCGTCCATCCGGATTTCGGAGAACGACGTCAGGCCTTCGGCGTTCTTCGACTTCGGCCCGAGCGCGCGCGCCAGCGCATCGACCAGCCCTGCCCAGTTCGACCGGCCGTCGGCGCCGAACACGACGCTGATGCGCGGGCGGATCAGGGCGACGTCGGCGATTTCGACGCGGCCGGCGAACAATGGGAACAGCCGCAGCCGCGCCGTCAGCCGGTCGGCCGTGAGAGCGGGCTCGGCGTCGTCGCCGAGCGAGACGTTGGAGAAGGTGATCGAGCCGGTCGGGAACAGCGACACCGCGACGTCGCCGCGCTGCACGAGGTCGAGACCGGTGACGTTGCGGATCTGGGCCTTGGCCGCCTCGCTCACGGCGTCGCGCGGAATCAGCAGCGCCATCGTTCCGAGAGCCGTAAGGCTCGCCAGGATGACGGCTGCGATGACGATTCCCAGGCGCTTGAAACCGGTGGCCGCGGTCACGGGTCGTTCCGATCGGTCGGCGCAAAGGCCGGGGGGACTATAGCGGGCAGTGTGAGGCGCGCAACCTGCGCGCCCTCTGTGACCCTTTCGTGGCCGGCGTCTTGCGCGGCCGGGGCCGGATCAGTTCGGTTTGGCGGCCACTTTGAAGCTTGCTTCGGTCCTGGCTTTGATTTCGTCGACCGTGACGCCAGGGGCGATTTCGACCAAGGTCATTCCGCCACCGCCCTTCTTGTCGATGCTGAACACACCGAGGTCGGTAATCACCATGTCGACGACGCCCGCGCCGGTCAGCGGCAGCGTGCACTTTTTCAGGAGCTTGGCCTCGTTCTTGGCGGAGTGTTCCATCACCACGACGACCTTCTTGACGCCGGCGACCAGGTCCATGGCGCCGCCCATGCCCTTCACCATCTTGCCGGGGATCATCCAGTTGGCGAGGTCGCCGTTCTCGGCCACCTGCATCGCGCCGAGAATGGACAGGTCGATGTGGCCGCCGCGGATCATGGCGAACGAGTCGGCCGACGAGAAATAGCTGGTGGTCGGAATCTCGGTGACCGTCTGCTTGCCGGCGTTGATGAGGTCGGGGTCCTCCTCGCCCTCATAGGGGAACGGACCGAATCCGAGCATGCCGTTCTCGCTCTGCAACTGCACGCTCATGCCGTTCGGAATGAAGTTCGACACCAGCGTCGGGATGCCGATGCCGAGGTTGACGTAGAAGCCGTCGCGCAGCTCTTTGGCGGCGCGTTCGGCCATCTGATCGCGGGTCCAGGGCATGGCGGTCTCTCCAGTTCAGACGGTCGCGGGTGTGCGTTTCCGCACGGTCCGCTGCTCGATGTGCTTGGGCGCGTTCGGCACGTGGATCATGCGCTTGATGTAGACGCCCGGGGTGACGATGTGGTCGGGGTTGATCTCTCCCGGCTGCACCAGGTTCTCGACTTCGGCGACCGTGACTTTGCCGGCAGTGGCCATCATCGGATTGAAGTTGCGCGCGGTCTTCCGGTAGACGAGGTTGCCTTCCGTATCGCCCTTCCAGGCATGCACGATCGACAGGTCCGCGACGATGCCGCGCTCCATCACGTAGCGCTCGCCGTCGAACACCCGCTCTTCCTTGCCCTTGGCGATATCGGTGCCCGCGCCGGTGCGGGTGAAGAACGCCGGGATGCCCGCCCCGCCGGCGCGGATGCGTTCGGCGAGCGTGCCCTGCGGGTTGAACTCGATTTCTAGCTCGCCCGCGAGAAACTGGTCGGCGAACAGCTTGTTCTCGCCGACGTAGGACGAGATCATCTTCTTGACCTGCCTGGTCTCGAGCAGGAGGCCGAGCCCCGCGCCGTCGACGCCGGCGTTGTTCGAAACGACGGTCAGGTTTTTCACGCCGGACTCGCGGATCGCCTTGATCAGCGTCTCCGGGATGCCGCACAGGCCGAAGCCGCCGGCACAGATCAGCATGCCGTCTTTGAGCAGTCCGGCAAGCGCCGCCGTGGCGTCGGGATAGACTTTTTTCATGCCCCTCGTCCTTGCACGCCGTTACGCGTCTTTCCAGACTGGTTCTGTACCTGAGGGACGGAACCGCGATCAAGCGGTCGGATTCACGCTTTCGGGGCGAGATTGTCCGCGGGGCGCCGCGACCACCATAGCGCCAGCGGTCCCATCAGGATCGCGGCGGCGAGCAGGACGAACAGGGCAAGCCAGCCGGTGGAACTGGACGGGCCGCCGGCGAGGTCGAGCGTGATGCCCGCAGCCCACGCGCCCGCCGCCGACAGCCCGAAGCCGACGGTCGAGTGCATCGCCATGGTGGCGCCCTTATGGGCCGGGTCGGCGCTCATGGCCATGCCCGAGGTGAGCGCGCCGGAATCCGCAGGGACTGTGAGGCCGTAGAGCAGGATCAGGGCCAGCAGCAGCCACGGCGACATCCCGATCCCGAAGCCGATCGCCAGCGCCACTGCGGCGGAGGCGATCATCAGCGCGGTCAGCGCGCGATGCCGCCCGAAGCGCAAGGCCGCCTCATTGCCGAGGATGCTGGCGGGCATGGAAAGCAGCGAAAAGATCACGCTGACCGCGACCGCACCGAGCGGCGTCGCGCCGCCGTGCTGCGCGGCGACGAAGGTCCAGAACGCGACGATCCAGGTGCGGACGCCGTAGAGTTCGAAGCAATGCGCGCCGTAGCCGAGCACGTAACCCATGGCGGGGCGGTTTCGCAGTACGGGGCCGAAGTCCAGCAGCCGCCGCGTGGTCGGCGCGGGCTTGACCGGCGCCATTCCGAGGCAGGCGGCGATCATGACGACCGGGCCAATTCCGGTTGCCACGAACGCCGCGCGCCAGCCGAACCATTCGGCGATCAATTGCGTCGCCAGAAACGAGATACCGACCCCGAACGAGAAGCTCGACGTGTAGAGCGTGATGCTGCGCGAGGAATCGCCCGGCGGCAGGCGGTCGGTGAGCGCCTTCAGTCCCGGCATATAGGCGCCGGCGAAACCCGCGCCGGCGACGAACCAGATCGCGGTCGCCGACCACAACCCGTCCGCCAGCAGCCCGAACGCGACGGTCGCGAGGCCCGACACCAGCGAGCCGACGAGCAGGATGCCGCGCGCGTCGATGCGGTCGGTCAGCGTGGTCAGAACGGGGACGGCGAGCATGTAGCCGAAGGCGAACGCGCTCGCCATCATGCCCGCTTCCGAGCCGCTGAGACTCCAAAGCGGCATCAGATGCTGCGGCATCACCGCCGGCACAGCCACGTGCGGCAGGAGGTTGCCGACCTGCCCGAGGCACATCGCGGTGACGAGAGCGCGTCCGGTCAGGGCCATGGCGCGAACCGGTCCCGCTCAGGCCTCGGCGCGCTTGCGCGACGCAGCAGGCGAAGGCCGCTCGCCGGCCGCCGGTTGCAGGACCTCGAGGCGTCCGGCGCAGCAGTCCTTCATCAGGAACTCGATCAGGCCGCGCAACGCGCGGTAGTCGGCGGCGTAGATGATCGAGCGTGCCTCGCGCCGTGACGCGACCATGCCTGCACGCTCCAACTCCTTGAGATGGAACGACATGTTCGAGGGCGAAACGCTCATGGCGGCCGCGATGTCGCCGGCCGCCATGCCCTTCGGGCCGGCCCGGACCAGCCGGCGCACGATCCGCAAGCGCGGCTCGCCCGCGAGCGCGCCGAATGCCAGCAGGGCTTGACTTTCGTCCATAATTCAATAATCCTTGAATTATCGAAACGTTGAAATGAGGATACGTGCCATGACGGCCCTTGCCAAGACCCCGCCTGTCCAGAACCGGGAAATCTCCACCGCGGCGCTGCTCGATCGGCTCGCGGACCACGCCGGCCAACCGCTGGTGTTCAGCTACGATGGGCGCGATGTGCTGCCCGGCTACCACGTCACCGAAGTCAAATCGGGTTTCTTTGACGCGCTCGACTGCGGCGGCAATCCGGAAAACTGGCGTGAGACCTTCATCCAGCTCTGGGATATCCCGCCGCAGCCCGGTCAGGACTTCATGCGCGTCGGCAAGTTCGTCGCCATCATGCGCAAGGTCTCCGATCGTGTGGCTTACGACGGCGACGCCAAGCTCACCTTCGAGATCAGCGATGGCCTAGGTCCAATCCAGATCATGCGCGCCACCGAAATCGAGGCAGGTGCCGATGCCGTGCGTGTGGCGCTTGCGCCGCGGCCGTCGAGCTGCAAGCCGCGCGACCGCTGGCTGGAACTCGATGCGCCCGTGGGTCAAGGCGGATGCGGCGGCGCGAAAGCGCAGGGACAGGCGCGAGAAAAGGCACAAGCCTGCTGCGGGTAGAGCGTTTTCGAGCGAAGTGGACCACGGTTCGCGTGAAGAAAACGCGTCAAAACAAAAAAACTCTAACGCCGCTCGTCGCGTTCAGATTCGCGCATTTTTGCCACGCCGGCGAGCATCGCTTCGTCGGCATGGCGGACCATCCGGATCACCGGGACGATGCCGACCAGCACGATGAGGAGGGCGGCGAGCGAGCCCTCCTCGAAATCGCCGCGGGTCGCGAACTGATAGATGTAGGTCGACAGCGTTTCGACGTTGAGCGGACGCAGCAGCAGCGTCGCCGGCAGTTCCTTGAGGCAGTCGACGAACACCAGAAGCGCCGCGCCCCACAGCGCCGGCCGCAAGAGCGGCAGATGGATGTTCCAGAACATCCGCGCGGTGCCGGTACCGACCGTGCGCGCGGCATCGTCCATCTCGGACGAGATGCGCGAAAAACCCGATTGCGCGAAACCGGTCGCGATCGCGAGGAAGCGGATCGTGTAGGCGAACACCACCGCCGCGCTCGACCCCGCCAGCACGAGGCCGACCCCGCTGCCGGTCAGGAGCCGCGCAATCCAGTTGAACGCCTCATCCACGGCCACGAGCGGCGACAGCAGGCCGAGCGCGACGACGGTGCCCGGCAGTGCATAGCCGAGGCCCGCGATCAGGAAGCACACCTCTGCGAACGAACCGCGTAACTGCCGCAGTGCGAAGGCCGCGCCGAAGCCGAGCGCGAGAATCAGCGCGGTGGCCGAGCCCGCGATCAGGATCGTGCTGAGGGTGTGGCGGACCAGCGCCGGGTCGAAGCCGACCAGCAGCCCGCGCAGCGCGACCTCGTACGCGAGGTACGCGACCGGGACTAGAAATCCCAGCGTCGCCGGAAGCAGGCAGGCCAGCGCCGCCAGCCAGCGGCCCGCGCCCGCGAGCGGGATGCGCCCGACGCTGCCCGGCCGCGTGTCGATTCCGATGTAGCCCTGCTTGCGCCGCCCGTAGCGTTCGAGCGCGATCAGGCCAGCGACCGCGAGCAGCATGACGCAGGCGATCTGCGCCGCGCCCGGCAGGCTCGACCGGTTCAGCCAGGTGTTGAAGATCGACAGGGTCAGCGTCTGCACGCCGAGATATTCGCTGGCGCCGATGTCGTTCAGCGCCTCCAGCAACGCGAGCGCCAGCCCCGCGGCGATCGCCGGCCGCGCCATCGGGATCGTGATGTCGCGGGCGAGCCGCCATTTGCCGGCGCCGAGCACGCGGGCCATCTCGATCAGCGCCACGCTCTGCGTCTGGAACATCGCGCGCGTGGCGAGATAGACGTACGGGTAGAGTACGAAGCTCATCAGCACGATGGCGCCGCCGAGCGAGCGCGCATCGGGAAACCAGTAGTCGGCGGCGGATCGCCAGCCGAACAGCGCGCGCAGCGCGGTCTGCACCGGGCCTATGGCATCGAGCAGGTCGACGTACACGTAGGCGACGATGTAGGTCGGCAGCGCCAGCGGCAGCGGCAGCAGCCAGACGAAGACCGAGCGGCCGGGGAATTCGTAGGCCGTCACGAGCCAGGCCGTGCCGACGCCCACGACGGTGCAGATCGCAGCGACCCCCGCGAGCAGCAGCACGGTGTTCAGCGTCGCCTGCGGCAGGACGTAGGCTGCGAGGTGCGGCCAGAGTTCGGCGTCGCCGCGGATGGCGAAGGCGACGAGGCTCGCCAGCGGCACGACCACCAGCAGCGCCGCGGCAAACAGCAGCAGCGCCAGCGCCGGGTGCGGCAACCGCCACAGCCGCAACGGGCCGTTCCGGCCGGACGGCTCCGGCGTGCCGTCAGTCTTGGAAGCGGTCATGCGACGCCCGACATCGTCCGCGAATGCGTCCGATCCAGTAGCCGCTATCGTGGGGGATTGGAACCGCAAAGCCTCGATCCGCGCCGCGCCCCGGTCCCCCGGCGCGGCATAGCGATGGGGGCCGGACCGGGCTGGTCCGGATCCAGCCCCGCCATCGTCAGTTGTTGAACCCGACCTTGTCGACCAGCGCGGAGGCCTTCTTGCGGTTGGCCGCCACGACCGACAGCGGCATCGCATCGGGCTTGAGTGGGCCGTAGCCGGCGATGGTCTTGTTGATCGGAATGCCGGCCCGGACCGGATACTCGTAGGTCATATCGGCGTGCATCTGTTGGGCCTTCTCGCCGACCATCCATTCCGCGAACTTGAGTGCATTGGCCTTGTTCGGAGCGTGCTTGGCCATCACCACGCCGGAGATGTTCACGTGGGTGCCGCCGCCCTGGAACGTCGGCAGCATCACCGTCGTGCTCTCGGCCCACGACTTCTGCGGCCCGCTCGAGTTGATCATCAGCGCCCAGTAGTAGGTGTTGCCGATGCCGATGTCGCACTTGCCGGCCGCCACGTCGCGCGCCTGCTCGCGGTCGCCGCCGGACGGCTTATGCACGAGGTTCGCCTTCAGCCCCTTCAGCCATTCCTCGGCCTTGGCCTCGCCGAACTTGGCGATCGCCGCAGAGAACAGTCCGATGTTGTAGATGTGCTGGCCGGAGCGGAGGCAGACCTTGCCTTTCCACTTGGGGTCGGCCAGTTCGTCGTAGGTCAGCGCCGGCTGCTTCATGCGATCCTTGGAGACGTAGACGACGCGCGCGCGCATGCCCACCGCGTACCAGTGGCCCTCAGGGTCCCGGAACTGAGCCGGGACGATCTTGTCGAGCGCGGCCGACTTGATCGGCTGGGTGATGCCCTGTGCCACCGCTTCTTCGAGACGGCCGATGTCGACCGTCAGCAGAATGTCCGCGGGGCTGTTGGCGCCTTCGGTCTTGATGCGCTGCTCGAGACCGGAACTCGCGGAGATCACGTTGACCTTCACGCCGGTGTCCTTGGTGAAGGCGTCGAACAGCGGCTGGATCAGCTTGGACTCGCGATAGGTGTAGATGTTCACCTCGTTCGCCTGCGCGGCGATCGTGCCGGCACCCAGTGCGGCAGCCGCGGCCATCGTCATCAGCCGGTGCGAAAGCGCCATCGGAAAAGCTCCTCGTAATTTATTTGCGGCAGCGGTTGCGCGCCTGCCTTGCGCTAACTCAAATGCGAGCGCCGCCCGCGACCGTCAAGACATTTTTCTGTTAGATTTCAATATGTTAGAGGAATTCCAAACAGCCGCAGTTTGGAATGCACTCAAACAACGGGCTTGCTTGTTGACGCAATGGAGGAATCCAGGATCGCTGCGCCCGGCGGAATTCCGCGCTGCGGCGTTCAGCCGCCCGGCGCCACCGCTTCGGCCGGCCGCGGCGCCTCGGCGATTTCGGCGATCAGCTTCTTGACGATCGCCTGACCGAACGACTGGAAATTCTCGGCGACGACCACGAACGCGCCGGCCCGCCGATGACGTGGTCGCGGAAATAATTCGGCAGGCCGCCCGGTGGATTGGTGTGCTGCGGATTCCAGGCCAGCGGACGCTCGCTCAGGATCACCAGCGCGTTGATGGTGACGCCCTTGTTCACGGCGTCGTCGCGCGCGGCGGTCACGTCACGGCCGGAGTTGTGCGTGCCGTCGGCGGAAATGTCGATCACATGGCGCGGCGCTTCGAACGGCGCGCGCGCCAATTGCGCCATCGCAAAGTCGATGCCGCCGCTGATCGACGTGCGGTCTGCGAACGAGCGGGGCAGTTCCAGGAGCTTGTCGCCGAACTTTCGCGCCGCTTCCGGGCCGTCGACGATCGTCCAGTCGATCACCAGCGCCTGGTTGCCGGCGCCCGACCACTCGACGAAGCACATGGCGATGCGGCGGTGGCGGCCGGAGGTGACGGCGTCCAGCACCTTCGGGTCGGCGATCGCGGCGGCGTAACCCTCGCGCTGAAGCTGGAACTTGGAATGGTCGACGCTTCGCGAAACGTCGGCTGAGAGAACCAGGAGGAGGTCGACCCGTTCGGCCGCGCGCGCCGTTCCAGGCAGCAGCAGCGCCACCAGAACCGGCAGCAGACGCAGGACGGCGGCCATCGCGCGAATCCCTCCACGGGGCGGCGCGGCCAATCTAGCCGGATTCGGGCGTTGGCGTCACCGCGGAGGCGGGCGTCCGGCCATGCGCTACCGCGGCGGCTGGGTTGCCGCCGCGCAGCCGGGAACCCGCGGCGCCGTAGCCTAGGCCACCTGCGACTTCGGCGCTTCCGCTGCACGCCGCATCAGGTCGACGAACACGCGGGCGATGTCCGGCTCGTGCGGCGCCCAGTCCGGATAGGGGATGAGCGGAACTTCCTGATCCTGGATCGGCAGCTGGTACAGCAGGCAGCCCGGGATTTTCGAGGCAGCAATGCGCCCGTTGGCGGAGGCGTGGGTCTGGTCGTTGCCCGGAATGACGACGGTCGGAACCGAAATCGAGGCAAGGTCGGCCTCGGTCATGCCGAACACTTCGAGCTTGGTGGAGGCGATGAACTGGTCCTGCCAGTTGGACATAACCTTGATGTAGTCCTTCGGGTCCATCGCCATCAGGCGGTCCTTCGTGGCCGGATTGGCGGCGATGCGCTCCTGATACTGCTCGGTGGCGCAAACTGCTGCCATGCCGCCCTGCTGCGCGGCCTTGATGAACTGGCCGTAGTAGTTCTCCGGCAGGCGGGCAGCGGCGAAGGCGCCGCCGGTGACGCGCATCAGGAGCAGGCCGCGCACGTCGTCGCGGAAGCGGATGTAGAAGCGCATCGCGGTGCGTGCGCCGGCCGACGAGCCGCCGACGAAGGCGGGGAGCGCGCCGAGCTGCTTGAGCAGATCGTGCAGGTCGTCGAGCCAAAGCGTTTCCTCGGCCACGTCGCCTTCGATCAGGACGTCGGAGCGGCCGGTGTTGCGGCGGTCGTGCAGGACGACGCGGTAGCCTTCGCCGGCGAGCCGCTTGGCGAGCGGAACGAACTCGTCGTGTCCGCGCCGGCCGCCGGTGATCAGCGCCACCCACGGGCCGCGATCCCCGATGACCTGATAGAAGATGTTCACTCCCCGGACCTTGGCGACGGGCATGGCGTTCCTCACACTTTGCGCGCGCGGGTTCGTCCCGCGTGCCGGTTCGCCATCATAGACGGATAGCCGGGGGATGTCAGCGAGGGGTGCGTCGCGGGAATTCGGCTACTCGGCCGCGACCCGCGCGGCGTGGAACGCCACTTCGACCAGCGTGCCGGCGTTGACCGCGCTCTTGATGCGGAAGCTCGCGCGGTTGGCCTCCGCCAGTGCCTTGGTCAGCGGCAGGCCGAGGCCGGTTCCGCCCTTATTCCAGCGCGCGGTGGTGGCCAGTTGCCGGAACGGCTCCAGCGCCACCGCGATGTCCTGCTCCGACATGCCGATGCCGGTGTCGCGCACGCGCAGCACCACCTCGCCGCGGTCGCCCGGCGCAGTCGACACGATCACCTGCCCGCCGGGCTCGGTGAACTTGATCGAGTTGGAGAGCAGGTTGAGCACGATCTGCTTGACCGAACGCATGTCGGCCACGACCGGCTGCAGCGACGGCGACAGCGAGGTGCGCACGATGATGCGCTCGCGATTGGCCTGCGCCTGCATCAGCCCGACGCATTGCTGGGTGATGTCGTTGAGGTCGACATTGGAGAAGTCCAGTTCGAGCCGGCCGGCCTCGATCTTGGACAGGTCGAGCAGGTCGTTGAGCAGCGAGACCAGGTGGCCGCCGGAGGCGTGGATGTCCTTGAGGTACTGCTTGTAGCGCTCGTTGCCGACCGGGCCGAAGCGCTCCTGCATCATCACCTCGGAGAACCCGATGATGGCGTTCAGCGGCGTGCGGATCTCGTGGCTCACCTTGGCGAGGAATTCCGATTTCGCGAGCGAGGCCTGCTCGGCCGTGCGCTTGGCGGCGCGCAGTTCGCTCTCGGAGGTCTTCCAGGGCGTGATGTCGCGGAACACCGCGCACAGCCGGTCGGGACGCTCGGCGATCCGGCCGACGGTCATGAACAAAGCGATGTCGCTGCCGGTGCGGGTGCGGCCGTTCACGTCGGAGCCGCCGTTCAGCACGGAGCCGACGCCGCCTTCGTTGACGCGCGCGACATAGTCGAGCGCCGCTTGACGGCTGTCCGGCGCGAACAGGCTTTCGAACGGCAGCCCGGCGAGTTCCGGGCCGTCGTAGCCGAACAGCGCCTCGGCGCCGCGGCTGACGGTCAGGATGCGTCCGTCGCCGCCGAATACCACCGCGCCGTCCGTGGCGGTATCGAGGATGGCGCGCGCTTCCGCGAGATCGGCCTTGACGTCCTGCAGAGAGGCTTCGAGCGATTTCTCACGCCCGCCGCCGCTCGCGCCTGAGAGCATGAGGACGAGCGCCGATTCACCCTCCCACGGCGAGGTGAACAGCCGCGCCTCGACCGGAATCTGGTCGCCGCGATTGGTTGCGATGGTGAGCGCCTTGGAGCCGTTGTTCTCGCGCGGCGTGTCGGTGCCAGGCTCGACGAACAACGCGTCGAGGCCGCCTGCCTCGTCCAACTCGTGCAACTGCCGGTATCCGGTCCAGTCGAGGAAGGCGCGGTTGGCATAGATCAGCTTGTCGAGGCGGTAGACCAGCACGCCCACAGGCAGACGGTCGAGGATCGGACGATGGTCGCCATTCAGGCCGCGCGTTTCGGCCTGCGGTTCGCGGTGCGGCGGCTGCGGCCGTTCCGGAGCAAGCGGCGGCGACGGCTCCTCGGCCGCCGGGAGCGCCGTGCCGTCGGGCGGATCGGCGCTGCGCAGCCGTGCGGTCAGCCGGTCGGCGAGTTCGTTGAACGCTTTGCGTTCGACCGGCGTGAGGGTCGGCGATTTTTCCGGCGCGGCGGAGCGGAACGGTACGACGTTGACGGAGGGCGGAACGACGGTCAGCGCGGGCCGCTCGTCGCGGAACATCGGCGGTTCGTGCCGCGCCGGCGGCGGTGCGGCAGGCGGCGCTTCGCCGCCGCGCAGGTGCGCCAGCGCTGCGAGTTTGGCGATGTCGCGGCAGATGCCGAAGCCGCGATAGCCACGGAAGCTGCGGTCGCGGTCGAACACCGGCAGCCCCGACAGTTCGACCGGCAGCCGCTCGCCGGTCCCATCGGCCGGGATGGCAACGGTGATGCCGCTCCAGGTGTCGCGCGAGGTGAAAGCGCGCAACACCTGACCCTCGGGATCGATTCCGAGCGCTGCGGCGATTTTGTCCCATGGACGGCCGAGGACGGACGCGGTCTGCGGTCCGATCAGTGCGACGAATTCTCCGGAATCGAGCGTGAAGCGGCTGTCGACGTCCATCTGCCAGACGAAGCGCAGCGGCAGCCGCCGTTCGGTGCGCGGCGGCTCCGAAGCCTGCGGCGGCGCGGGTGAAGGCTCGGGCGATCGCGGCGGCGCTTCCGGCGCGGGCTGTTCCGGCTCGGCGGTCTCAGCGCTTTCGCCCGGCGCTGCGGCAACCGGCGGCTCGCCGCTCAGGTCTTGCGTCAGCTGGTCCCAGTCGGCGTCGACCGGCGCAACGGCTTGCGGCGGCGTATCCGGAACGGGCTCCGGCGCAACTGCAGGCGGCTCCGCCGGCGCGGGCGGCGGCTCATGGGCAACAACCGGGGTTTCCGGCACGTCCGTTGCCGCTGCGGACGGCGCGTCCAGCGTGGCCATCAGCACGGCCGCCGCGTCGGCGCCGATGCGTTCGAGCACGATGCGGCCCGCGCTGCTGTCGCCTGCGGCGCGGCCCGCGGCGAGAGCTTCGCCGCCGAGCGGTGCCGCACCCAGCGCCGACAACGTGATCGCTCGGCCGAACTGGATGAGAGCCGACGGTGTTCCGTGCAGCAGCCGGCCGTCGGATGCAAACAGGGCCGCCGGCTCCGTGCAGCCTTCGAGCAGCCGCCGTGCGGTCTCCTCGATCGTCAGGTCCGGACCGATGCGTTCGGTCGATGCGACCAGGATCGCTGGAGATCCGTCGGCCAGGATCAGCCGCGAGCAGGCGCACAGCAGCGCGCCGCCGAGGCGGCCGCCGAAGCCGCGCAGGCGTTCGAGTCGCGGTGCGGCGCCGTGCGGCAGCGTGCCGGCGATACGCGCGATCTGGAGCGCGGCGGTGCCTTTCGGATCGATGGTCGAGCCCGCGAGCGCCGCGGGAGAGGATGCGTTGAAAATTGCTGCGCCGGCCGGGTTCGCCCAAAGAATGTGCGCGGCGTCCGCGCTCCAAAGCCAGGCGGGATTGCGGCTTGTGGCGTGCGCCGCCAGCCGTGGATCGGCCAGCAGGACGAGCAGCGACTTGAATTCAACCATTCGTGCCCGCCCCCGCAAGCCGAGTTATCGGTCTGTTCCGATTGATTGAATTGGTCATAGTCCGCACCTGCGGTGGCGTCCACGCTCGGAAGGCCCGCAAACACTGGCGATTGAGCCTAACCTTAATGGGGGAGGGCGACTGCCGCGCGTTGCACACCCGGCCAATGTCGGGCTCCGCAATGGCGGTCCATCCGGCCCGCAGGGCGCCAACAGAGCGCGCAATCCGCCACCTGACCGGGAACCCGAAAGGCCTCAGGACGTTGCAAATACGACGGAATATTGCATCGCAATAATGTGATGTTGCAATGCAGCATTTCTGTTGCTATATGGGTGCCATAGCCGCGGACCGGATAACCGCGCGGCCATTGAAACAGTGTCCGGATCGATCGATCGGCGGCAGGTCCGGGCGCGAGCAGACCGCCACGAAAAAGGATGTTCGCCATGACCGAGGCCACCACCGCTCAGAGCCGGCCGAAATCCAAGGCCGCGATGCCCGACTTCAACGTCGAGGCGGAGACCCCGAAGTTCGAGGTGCCGCGCTTCGAAGTTCCGAAGTTCGAGATGCCCAAGTTCGAAATGCCGAAACTGGAAGTGCCGGCTGCGTTTCGCGAACTGGCTGAAAAGGGCGTGACCCAGGCCAAGGACAACTGGGAAAAGATGAAGGCCGCCACCGAAGAGACCACCGATCTAATCGAGACCAGCTATTCGTCCGCGAGCAAGGGCGCGGTCGACTACGGCCGCAAGGTGATCGAGGCCGCGCGCACCAACGCCAACGCGGCGTTCGATTTCGCGGGCAACATGCTGACCGCGAAGTCGGTGTCGGAGGCGATCGAGCTGTCCACCGCGCACGCGCGTAAGCAGTTCGACGCTTTGACCGAGCAGACCAAGGAACTCACGGCGCTGGCGCAGAAGGTCGCCGCCGAGAGCGCCGAGCCGATCAAGAAGAGCATGACCGGCGCGTTCAAGAAGGTCGCCTGATCGCCGCTTCCTCCCCGACGGCGCCATGGCGACGGAAAGGCCCGGATCTCAGGTCCGGGCCTTTTTCCTGCCGCGGCGCCCGCGGATATCGGGTCCAGCCGCGCCTTGCCAAGCCCGGTCTTTGCTCCTAGTTTCCGGCCGCATTGCGACAGTGTGCAGCAGTAGCTCAGTTGGTTAGAGCGCTGGTCTGTGGAACCAGAGGTCGGTGGTTCGAGTCCACCCTGCTGTACCAACGCAATCGCCGCGATCTCCCGCCAGCAACGCCGCATAGTGCCGCGCCGAAACGTCCCGGCGCCGCAACGGCGCGGCCCTGAAATGACACGACCGCCCCGCGGGGATGTCCCGCGAGGCGGCCGGCCGTCGAGCTGTTGCCAGCTGCGGCGATTCTTATGAGCCGCGCATCGTCATCGCGCGCGGATCAGTAACGCGACCTTGCGTTCACGTACTTCGGGGCCATGCCGTAGGACTGGATGGCCTTCGGATGGCGCTTGCCGCCGGGGCAATCGCAATCGCGAAGATCGCGCACCTGGCCGGGGACTTCACGCTCCTCGACCACGCGCTTGCGCTCGGTGTTGTACTTGTTATCCACGAGGTTCACGACGGTGTTGACGTACTTGTTGTCAACGTTTCGCTTGTGCAGAACCAGCTCCTTCTCGATGATGGTGTGGTTGTGCTGCACCGTCCCGACGTTGCGGGTTTCGTTCTCGTGGACGATCAGGTGGTTCGTCTCGATCAGACGCTTCGACGGGACCACGCTCTGGGTCTCGATGACCCGCGAGTGATCGACGTCACGCGTCTTCTTGACGACTTCCTGACTGTCGTAGTGCTGGCGCGGCTGCGGACACTTGTAGCAGTCGCCGCGGTAGGTCTTACCGCTGTGCTTGTAACCGCCGGCCGAAGCCGGGGTGGCGGCCACTGCGATCGCCAAAGCGAGCAATGCGCCCATCGACACTGTGAGGCACTTCATCTTACGCTCCCTACTATGACGCGGCTCATCCCGCGTGCGGGTGATCGGCTCAGAACCTGGGCTGAGCCCCCCATTGGCCTCCTCACAGTGGGGTCACCATAGCCGGTGATTTACGGTTTGTTAACCAATCTTTTTAACCACCTAACATTTTGTGATCGTTGATCTATTTTGGGACACCGCGACTCGCCGTTAAGTCATTTTTCCACAGCTTATCCACAGGCGGGCGGGCACGTTTTCGCAGCCGCCAAAGCGGTGCGAAGCCAGCAAAAATCGGCGTTTGCGGACGATCGCCGCCGGGACTTTCAAGCGGCGTTCAGGTTCAGTTCTGCGGCTTGATGCCGGCCTTCGCGACCAGCTCCTTCACGCCCTGAATTTCCGAAACCAGACGCGCGCGCATCTGGTCCGGCGTGCCTGCGACAATTTGGTAGCCGTACTTGCGGGCGGCGTCGCGCGCCTCGGGCTTCTGCATTGCGGCGCGCACTTCCTTGACCAGCAGCGCGACGATCTCCGGCGGCGTGCCGGCGGGCGCGAACATGGCGTTGAAGGTGTCGGAAACGAAGCCGGGATACCCGGACTCGATCATGGTCGGCACGTCCGGCAGCGAATACCAGCGCGTGGCGCCGGTCACCGCTAGCGCGTGAACGGTTCCCGCCTTGATCAGCGGCTCGACCGGCGCGAGCGCGACCGACCCGAGCTGCACCGTGCCCGCGACCAGCGACTGCGTCGCCGGCCCGCCGCCGCGATAGGGGATGTGCTGGATGCTGATGCCGGCGCGCAGCTTCAGAAGTTCGCCGGTGAGGTGCGACTTGGTGCCGACGCCGGGCGAGGCGTAGTTGAGCTTGTCCGGCTCGGCCTTCGCGCGCGCGACCAGGTCGGCGACGGTCTTGATGCCGGAGTCCGGCCGCACGAACAGCACGTTCGGTGCATTCACGATCTCGGAAATCGGTGCGAAGTCCTTCAGCGGATCGTAGGGCAGGTTGGTGTGCAGGCCCGGATTGACCGCGATCGCGGTCGAGGTGAACAGCAGCGTGTAGCCATCCGGGTTGGCGCGCGCGACATAGAACATGCCGGGATTGCCGCCGGCACCGGCGCGGTTCTCGACGATGAAGTTCTGTCCGAGCGACTGCTGCAGGCTCGCCGCCACAATGCGCGCGATAATGTCGGTCGGCCCGCCCGCGGGGAACGGCACGACCAGCGTGACGGTGCGGCTGGGATAGGCAGTCTGCGCGGGCGCCTCGCTCGGAACAAAGAGCGCCGCCAGCGCGACGATTGCCGCCGGCAGAAACGTCAAGCGCACCATGAACGCCTCCCCCTTAGCTCGCCATGATCGGCGAAGCATGATCGAAAGCCATGATCGCCGCAACCGATGCGTGCCGCCTCGGCAGGAGGCCGCTTCCGGTGCTATTGTCCGGCCGGGACAACGCCGACGGTGATCCGCATGACCAGTCCGACCCCGCAGCAGCTCGCAACGTCCGGCTCGCTCGACGAGCTTTACCGTCAGCTTGCGCCGATCCGCATGGGCGCGGGCTGGGCCAAGCCGACCCCGTCGCTTTGGCCGGAACCGAAAAAGACGTTCAAGCCGGCGGTCTGGAGCTACGCGCAGGCCAAGGGCGCGCTCGACGCGGCCGGTCGCCTGATCAACACCGAGCTTGCCGAGCGCCGCAACCTGATCCTGCAGAATGCGCCGGACGGCTACGCCACCTCGCGAACCATCGTTGCGGCCTACCAGATGATCATGCCGGGCGAGAAGGCGCGCTCGCATCGCCACACGCCGAACGCGCTGCGCCTGATCGTCGACGCCGAGCCCGGCGCCTACACGGTGGTCAACGGCGAACGGTTGTCGATGCTGCCGGGCGACGTGGTGCTGACGCCGAACTGGTGCTGGCACGGCCACGGCAACGACAGCCGCGCCTGCGCCTACTGGCTCGACGTGCTCGACGTGCCGCTGGTGCAGCTTCTGGAGCCGATGTTCTTCGAGCCGCATCCCGAAGAGTTCGAGAAGGAGATCACGGTCGCGAATTCGTCGCCCATGCACTTCCCATGGGCGGAGACGCAGCGGCGGCTGGCCGAGGCGCGTGCCAGGGCCAACGGCGCGCCGGCCGAGATTTCGCTCGGCGATCCGGCGCTCGACACCATGGCGCTGTCGATGATCGAGCTTCAGGCGGGACAGCAGACCGCGCCGCGCAAGGTGATGAGCAACGCCGTATTCGGCGTGGTGCAGGGCTCGGGCACGACTGCGTCCGAAGGCGAGACTCTCAAGTGGTCGCGCGGCGACGTGATCGTCGTGCCGGCATGGCACGAGCATGTCCACAAGAGCGACGGCGGGGCGGTGCTGTTCCGCGTCACCGACGAGCCGGTGATGAGGAAGCTCGGATTTCTACGTGAGGGTGCGGTGGCGCACTAGTTCTTCGGTACGCCCGCGTCTTCGACCGTCTTGGTCCAGGTCGCCAGCTCGCGCGCTACGCGCTCGCGCATCGCATCGGACGTTCCCGCCGCGGGCTCGCCGCCGCTCCCCGTCAGCCGCGCCCGCACCTCCGGCACCGCGACGGCCTTGCGCACTTCGGCGTTCAGGCGGTCGACGACCGGCTTCGGCATGCCGGCGGGACCGGCCATCGCGAACCAGGTGCGCACGTCGTAGTTCTGGATGCCGAGCGCCTGCTCGACCGTCGGCACGTCGGGCAGGGCCGGGTGGCGCGAGTTCGCCGCGACGGCAATCGCGCGCAGCTTGCCGGCCTTGGCGTTGGAGATCGCCTGGGTCGGGGTAGCGAGCGCAAACTGCACCTCGCTGCCGAGCAGCGCGGTGATGACCGGCGCGTCGCCGCGATAGGGCACGTGCAGGAACTTCGCGCCGGCGCGAGCGCCGAGCAGTTCGATGCCGAGATGGTGCGTCGAGCCGGGGCCAGCGCTGCCGTAGGTCAGCTTGCCGGGCTCGGCCTTGGCCTTCGCAACCAGGTCGGCCAGCGTCTTGAACTCGGAATTCGCCGGCACCATCACGAAGAACGACAGCGTGACGATGTTGGAAATCCAGTCGAAACTTTTGACGGTGTCGAACGGCAGCGACTTGAACATCGCGCCGAAGATGGCGTGACCGCCCGGCGTGACCATGATTGTGTAGCCGTCCGGCGCGCTGCGCGCCACGTCGGCGGCGCCCAGCGTACCCGCAGCGCCCGGCTTGTTCTCGACCACCATCGACTGGCCGAGGTGCTTCGACATTTCCGCCGCCATCACGCGCGCGGTGGAATCGACGCCGCCGCCCGGCGGGAAGCCGACGACGATGCGGATCGGGCGGTTGGGATAGTCCTGCGCTGCGGCAGGGACGGAGGCGGCGAAGGGCAGAAGGCCGCAGGCCAGCGCCATGATTGTGCGGGTTGGCAGGTGCATCGTCGTCCTCCCTGGAATCGCTTCGGCGCTTCGGCCGCGCCCGTTGGCGCAAACCTTAGAGCATGACCGGCGGCGGTGAAAACCGGATTCGGTGAGGAACATTACGGATCGGCAATATCGAACCCGAATTCTTGGGTTCTGGCGGATTGTCGATATAGTCGCCGCGGCTTCATACCAGGGACACGGACCATGGACCTCAACTTGCGCGGGCGGCGCGCGCTCATCACCGGATCGTCGAAGGGCATCGGCCTTGCCATCGCCCGCTCGCTCGCCGCCGAAGGCTGCGACGTGCAGCTTGTGGCGCGCACGCAGTCCGAGCTCGACAAGGCCACGGCGGCGATCAGGGCGGACTACGGCGTAGCAGCCGTGGGCCATGCCGCCGACCTCAGCGACAGCGCGGGCGTCAAAGCTGTCGCCGCGGCCGCGGGCGAGGTCGACATTCTCGTCAACAGCGCCGGCGCGATCCCGCGTGGCACGCTGCTCGACATCGACGAGGCGCGCTGGCGCAAGGCCTGGGACCTGAAGCTGTTCGGCGCGATCAACCTGACGCGCGAGATCTACGGCCCGATGTGCCAGCGCGGCAAGGGCGTCATCGTCAACATCGCCGGAATGGCGGGCGAGCGGCCCGACGCCTATTACATTGCCGGCAGCGTCGCCAACGCGGCGCTGATCATGTTCTCGCGCTCGCTCGGTGGCGACAGCATCCGCTTCGGCGTGCGGGTTCTGGCTGTGAATCCCGGCCCGGTCGAGACCGAGAAGCACATCAACGACACCAGGCGGCTCGCCAAGGAAAAGTTCGGCGACGAGAACCGCTGGCGCGACGTGATGTCCGGCCTGCCGATGAAGCGCGCCGCGACCACCGACGAGGTGTCGGGCATGGTCGCGTTCCTGTGCTCGGACTATTCGAGCTACATCAGCGGCGCGTCGATCCTGATCGACGGCGGGCTGCTCACGGACTCGGCGGTCGGCGTGAGGCGGGGTTAGGTCGGGCGCCTTCACCTCCCCCTTTCAGGGGGAGGGAGGGCGCCGCCGATGCCGCGCCTCGACATCATGGGCGGGTCTGGCGTTTTCACGGCGCGTAGGCCCAGGCCTCGATCATCACCGTCGCGCCGGGAACGGGCAGCGGCGGCACTTCGATGGCAGCGAACGGCAGCGGGCGTCCGCCGCTGCGGCGCTCCCAGGCTTTGTACACGGCGTAGAAGTCCGCCGTGTCGGTGAGGAAGATCAGCACTCGGGCGACGTTGCTGAACGAAGTGCCTGCGGCTGCGCAAAGCTTCTCGATGTTGCCGAAGATGCAGTCGGCCTGCGCCTCCGCGGACGACGAATAGAAAGGCTGGCGCGGATCGACCACCGCGGCCGATACGAGCCCGTCGCGATCGATCGCCATCAGGCCCGGCATGAACAGCAGGTCGCCGGCCTTCACCGCCTGCGGCTGATGCAGGAACGCGGTCGGCACCCCGGCGTCGATGTGCCGCTTCTGCGCCGCGCTGCCGGGCTTGGCGGCGATCACGTTGATCTCGATCTTGCCGTCGTAGGGCGCAAGCCCGTGCTCGATGCAGGGAACGATCGACACGGTCGGGCCGGACGAACCGAAGTGGCGCGTCCAGGCTTCGTTGAACGCCGAATAGTCCTCGCGGTCGGTGAGATAGACCTGGGCGTGCACCACGTCTTCGAGCCTGGCGCCCGCAAGCGCAAGCGACTGAACCATGCGTTGCGTGACGATGAACTCGGTTTCGAGTTTGATCGGCTGGCCGGCCCATTGCGTGCCCTGAGTCATCAGCGCGGCCTCGGCGACGCCGTTTCGTCGCGGCTCGTCGCCGACTGCGAGCGATGTGATGCCGGGAATGAAGATGAAGTCGCCGACGGTGAGCGCCGGCGAATAGCCGGACGTCGGACGGCCGGCAAGATGCGCGTGCCGCAGATGCGCGACCTCGAAGCCGGGGCCGGGGATTGCAGCCATCGCCTGGATGTTCATGTCGGCGCCGGGCAGGGAGAAGCGCTGCTGCGCGATCGAGGTCGAGGGTGGAATGCGGCCTTCGAGTACCTTGCGCCGCGTCGCCTGATACGGCGGCACCGCCTTGACGGTGGTGTAGTACTGGTCGGTGCGAAGGAGATTGGTGCGGTCGGTGCCAGCGGCGCGCAGAATGGCGTCGATGTGCTCGAAGATGCGTGCGGCCTCCTTCTCGCGCTTTGGCATTCCGCCGTGCGGCAGCCGCTCCGCCATCACGTCAGGCGCCATGCCGGTCTTGAAGTCCTGCGCCATCAGGCCGGTGGCGAACACCCAGCGGCCGGCCTTGATCCCCTGTGCGAATTTGACCTTTCCCGATCCGAGTTCGACGGGCAGGAGCGATTCGACCGCGGATGACGTTGCTTTATCGGCCATTACGGTCGCTCCTTCGGATCGGTCCGGACGTCCCGGGCGGGACTTTCGCACCGCGCTCGCGGGGCGTGAAGTCCCGCTGCGCGAGCGGTCGCAGGTGCCATGCGCCAGTATGCTGGCCAAGCGTGGACAACCGGCGTTCAATGCATGAGTGCCCGGCCGTGCCCGGTTATCGGCACGGCTTGTGCAAAGCCCATCTCGCATTCGCCGCCGGGTGCGGGTGCCTATGGTTTGGACAGGAGCGACTCATGATGAGTTCACTGCGTTTCGGTTTCGTGCTGACGGCGACGTTGCTCGCCGGCGTCGCGCTGACGGTCGGCGCGCAGGCGCAGAACTATCCGACCCGGCCGATCACCATGGTCGTGCCGTTCGCGCCCGGCGGGTTGACCGACGTGCCGGCGCGCATGATCGCGGCGCTGATGGCCGAGAAGCTCGGCCAGCAGGTCGTGGTCGAGAACAAGACCGGAGCCTCGGGCGCGGTCGGCGGCCTTTATGCAGCGCGCGCGACGCCGGACGGCTATACGATCTTCGCCAACTCGGTCGCCGACACGCAGAACCTGCACTACATCCCGGTGCAGTATAGCGCGATCAACGATTTCCAGATGATCGGCTGGATCGTCCAGGGACCGCCGCTGGTGCTCGCGATCGACGCGCGGCTGCCATACAAGACGCTGGCCGAGCTCGTGGCCGACGCCAAGGCCAATCCGAAGAAGCTCGCCTTCGGCACGTCGGGACCGGCGTCCTCACCGGTGATCTCGCTCACCCAGCTCAACACCCAGGCCGGCATCGACATCGTCGGCGTGCCCTATCGCGGCTCGGGCGAGGCGGCGCGTGCGGTTGCAGGCTCCGGCGCGATCCAGGGCGCGTTCGCGTTCTACTCGCAGGTGAAGCCGCTGGTCGACGACGGCAAGGTGCGCGCGCTTGCGGTCGCGAGCACGGAGCGCATTCCCGGCTTCAACGTGCCGACCATGGAAGAACTCGGCTACAAGAACTTCGATCACCGCGGCTTTGTCGGCCTCGCCGTTCCGGCCAAGACGCCGAAGCCGGCCGCCGATACCCTTCGCAAAGCAATGCTCGATGCGCTGGAGTCGCCGGTGTTCAAGGAGCGCATGTCCGCGCTCGGCATGACCGTGCCGCCCGCGAAGGACAACACGCCGGAGCGGTTCCTGCAGTTCATGAAAACGCAGACCGCGCGGCAGGCCGACTTCGCCAAGCTCACCGGGCACGACCCGATGAAGAAGTGACCGCGCGGCGCTGCTCGCCCGGCGCTACTTGGATTGGGCCATCAGTTCCTTGAGGAACGGCCCGAGCCGTGCGTTGTCGGACACCAGCGCCTTCTTGAAGTCCTCCGGCGTGCCGGTCGCGATCTCGACCCCGAGCTCGGAGAGGCGCGGGGCGAGGTCGGGCGAGTTGGTCGCCTTAACGAACATCTGGTTGAGCGTGCGCACGATCGCCGCGTCGGTCTTGAGCGGCGCAATAATGCCGAACCAGAGATCGACGTCCACCGACGGATGGCCGAGTTCAGCCATCGACGGCACGTTCGGATGGTTGCCGAGACGCTTGGGTCCGGCTGCGGCGAGCACCCTGATCTTGCCGTCGGCGACGGTGCCGCCGAGCGAAGGGATGCTGCTGAACGCGAAATCGAGCCGCCCGCCGACGAGATCGGTCATGGCGCCGGCGAGCCCGCGATAGGGAACGTGCGTCATGGATTGTCCCACCGATCTGGCGAACAGCGCGCCGGTGATGTGCGGCGCGGAGCCGACGCCGGCCGAACCGTACGTCAGGCCACCGGGTTTCTTGCGTCCGTACTCAAGCAGCTCGGCGAACGATTTCGCGGGCAGTCCTGCGGGCACCGCGAGAAGCGTCGGCACCCGCACCAGCATGACCACCGGCTCGAAGTCCTTGACCGGGTCGTAGGGAATGTTTGCGGTGGTGTGGGGATTGAGCACGTGCGTGCTGCTCGACACTTCCGCCAGCGTATAGCCGTCGGGCGCGGCCTCCTTGACCGCCATCACGCCGATCGAACCGCCGGCACCGGTCTTGTTCTCGATTACGAATTGCGGGCCGCCGTCGTCGCTGACCTTCTTGGCGATGACGCGCACGATGACGTCCATGGCGCCGCCGGCCGCGAACGGAACGATGATGCGGACCGGCCGGTTCGGGTAAGACTGCGCGAACGCCGATGTCGTCAGTGCCGTCACGCCGATTGCCGCGGCGACCAACGCCTTGCTCCAACTCTTCATTGCCGTCCTCCCTCGTTTTTCGGTTCTGATCAATTGCCGCCGGTAATCCGGGACACCACTGCGTCCGCGTCCGGCGGGTCTGCGTTGCCTCGCCACGCCACGTGCTGGTCCGGCCGTACGACCGCAAGGTCGCGCTCGTAGAGGTCGCGCGCAGCGGCATCGGGAACGTCGACGACGGTCGCCGGCACGCCGCGCGCGGCAAACGCGCCGCGCAGCGCGTCGGCGGACGGCGGGTTCGGTCCGAGCCGCAACACCGTGAATCCCGGTGCGAATCGGTCGAACAGCGAGTCGCCCAGGCTCCGTCCGCCGCCGGTCCAGGCATGGGGCGCGCGCCCGCCGGGGGCTGCGCTGGGGCGGTAGCGGATCAGGTCGTCGGCCGGCGGCGCGGCGTCGGGAACCACGATGGGCGAGCCGTCGTAGCGCGCACCGAGCTGCACGCCCAGCGAGGCGAATTCCTCGCCGCCGCCCCGCAGATATTCCGCTGCGGCGCGGCGCGCGGCTTCGCCCGCCGGCGTCGTCTCGCCGATTTCAGCCTGCACCGGCGTTCTGCCGACGTTGATCGCGAGCGCCTTGGCGGCGCCGGTGTTGCGGTAGGCGATGGGCCGGCGCTCATCTTCGTAGCTTGCGAGCAGCCGCGGGCCACCCCAGCCCTGTGCCATGGCGGCGAGCTTCCAGCCGAGGTTCGCCGCGTCGTCGACGCCGGTGTTCATCCCGAATCCGCCGGTCGGGGTGAAAAGATGCACGGCGTCGCCGGCCATCCAGACCCGGCCGCCGCCGAACGACGACGCGACGAAGGCCTGGCCTGCGGTCCAGGTCTGATGACTCAGATACTGAACGCCGATGTCGCAACCGGCGGTCTGGCGAAACATGGCCGCGATCGCATCCGGATCGAGCTGCTGATCCGGGCGCTCCAGCCGGGTGTTGAACAGGAACTCGGACTTACCGTCGACCGAGACGATGTTGCTGCGGACGTGCTGGTTGACCACCCAGTATTGCCAGCACACGTCGCGCGCGGTTGCATGCAGGTCCGGCGCGCGCAGATAAGTCGAGACCATCGGTCCGCCGAGATAGGGCTGCGCCTCCGGCGTGGCGCCCAGGTACGACACGCCGAGCTTGCGGCGGACGATGCCGTGTCCGCCGTCGCAACCGGCAAGGTGGCTGCCGCTCAGCGTCTCGCGGCGGCCGGTCGAGGCCTCCTCGATCTCGGCCGTGACGCCGTCGGCGTCCTCGCGCCAGTCGGTGCAGGTCCAGCCATAGCGCGTTTCGACCCAGGGGCACTCGTGGACGATGTCGAACAGTTCGGCCTCGACGTGCATCTGATTGCAGCGGAAGATCGGCTCGACGACCTGGTCGTGTGCGGGCGCGGCATCGCGGGCGGCGAGCTTGTCGCGCTCCGATGGCATCGGCAGCCGCGCCAGTTCGTAGCCGGAGAGGCTCGTGTAGTAGGCCACGTCGGTCTTGTGGTCCGGCGGCAGCCCGAGCCTGCGGATGCGCTCCACGAAGCCGAGGCGGCGATAGTGCTCCATCGTCCGGGAGTTCTGCGTGCTGCCCTTGGGGTGCTGGCGCGGGCGGAGCCCGGAATCGATCAGCACGCTTCGCGTTCCGATCGCCGCGAGGTTCAGCGCGAGCAGCATGCCGACCGGCCCGCCGCCGACGATGACGATCTGGCGTGAAATCATGGCGCGCGAACTTCGCTGCACTGTCCGGCCGATTGCCGCGGGCAGGATGCCCCGATCGGGTAAGGCCCGCAACGCAAATTGTGAGGAACCATACGGATATCGGCCGCGCTTCCCTCGCCGGTGGCGCGGCAGCGATCCGCCTCGCCCCATCGGCCGGCGGCTTCGATGTCGAAATCGGCCGCCGGAGACCTATAATGTCTTCAGGCAACGACAGCAGGATGACCCATGATCGTCGACATCTACACTCACATCTTTCCGGGCCGTTTCTTCCAGGAACTGGAGAAAGGCCCGCCGAAGCTCGGCAACATGGGCAAGCGGATGCGCGGCATCCCGAAGCTGTTCGACCTCGACTTGCGCTTCAAGGACATGGATGCGGCGGGCGACTACAAGCAGATCATCTCGCTGCCCAATCCGCCGATCGAGGACGTGGCCGAGGGCGAGGCGGCGAGCCAGCTCGCCCGCGTCGCCAACGACGCCATGGCGGAACTGTGCCAGAAGCACCCCGACCGTTTTCCGGCCTTTGCCGCGGCGGTGAACATGCACGACGTCGACTTCTCGATCCGCGAGGCCGAGCGCGCGATCAAGATGGGCGCGCGCGGCGTGCAGACCTATACCAACATCGCGGGCCATCCGCTCGACGAGCCGCGCTTCCGGCCGTTCTTCGCGGCGATGGCGGTGCACGACCTGCCGATCTGGATTCATCCGGCGCGCACCTCCGACATGAGCGACTACAAGGCCGAGCCGAAGTCGCGCTTCGAGATGTGGTGGTGTTTCGGCTGGCCATACGAGACCACCATCGCCATGTGCCGGCTGGTGTTCGACGGCTTGTTCGACCGTCATCCCGGCATCAAGATCGTCACGCACCACCTCGGCGGCGGCATGATTCCGTTCTTCGACGGCCGCATCGGGCCGGGCATGGCGGTGCTGGGCCAGCGCACCATCGACGAGGACTATTCCAAGGTGCTGTCGTCGCTCAAACGCCCGCACCTCGAATACTTCAAGGAGTTCTACGGCGATACCGCAATGTTCGGCGGCACCAACGGGCTGCAATGCGGGCTCGACTTCTTCGGCGCAGACAAGGTGGTGTTTGCGACCGACCATCCGCTCGCCATGATTCCAGTTCACGTCGCGGCCATCGACGGGATGGGGCTTGATTCCGCCGTCCGGCAGAAGCTCATGCTGGGCAACGCCGAGCGGCTGTTGAAGATGAAGCTCGGGTAGAATTGTCCAATTCGGGGGCGTTGCGTTGTTCACCCTTCGGTCAAGGTTTGCGGTCATAGTCCCGCTCCTCGTGGTGTTGGGGGCGGGAATGATTTTCGATGGCTGGGCGAAGCCCGCACGGGCGATGGTGCTTTGCAGCGTCATCGCCTCGCTGCCGGGCTGCGCCGATACCTACAAGCCGCAGGGCCAGCCGAGCTTCTACCGCAGCATGGCGACCAGCGACGCCAAGGTCGACGCCGGCGCCGCGGCCTCGATGATCACGGGCTACCGCAAGAACAACGGGCTCGGCGCAGTCACGCTCGATCCCCAATTGATGCGCATGGCCGAGGAGCAGGCGCGCGCCATGGCCAGCCGCAACCGGTTCGAGCACGACGCGGCGGGGAAGTTCGACGTGCGAATCCGTCGGTCGGGCTACGACGCCAAGGTGGCCGTGGAGAACATCGGGGCGGGCTACCACACCCTGGCCGAGGCGTTCTCCGGCTGGCGCGATTCGGCCCCTCACCGGGCCAATATGCTGCACCGGGGGGTCACCAAGATGGGGATTGCCGCGGCCTACGCGCCGGGAACCAAATACAAGGTGTTCTGGGCCCTGATCCTGGCCGCCCCCGATGATCGCAGGGGATAACCCCGAAAAATCGAGCTTTTTGGCGCATTTTCGGTTAGCCATTGGAACCGGAGGAGCCGTCCTCCAGGCGCTTTCTTTTCAGCGCGAGGCCGCGTCACGCGTTGCGAAGCGCTCAATTCTGTGTATTCAGAGCGGCATCATTTCAGAGGGAGTCCCCACACCATGGCCACTCAGCCCGGCAAGACCAAGCAGAATACCGTCAGCCTGAAACACCTCGCCGCCGCTCTCGCCGAGAGCCACGAAATGCCAAAGAAGCAGGGCGAGGCGATGCTCAACGATCTGGTGACGATGATCACCAAGCATCTGAAGAAGGGCGACCGCATTCGCCTGGTCGGTCTTGGCGTGCTGCAGGTCCGCAAGCGCGCGGCGCGCATGGGCCGCAATCCCGCGACCGGCGAGCCGATCCAGATCAAGGCCAGCAAGAAGGTGGCGTTCCGCGCCGCCAAGGAACTCAAGGAAGCGGTCTGACCGCTCTCCGGCTCAAGTCCCGGAATGGCAACGCCCGGCCCCGCAAGGGGCTGGGCGTCGGCTTTTGCGGCGCTCGGTTTCTATTGGACCGAGGGTCAATGCACCTTGGCCGCGTCGTCGCCGGTCAGATTGAGCAGGATGAACTGGTCGTCCCCGACCTTCACGACCGCCGCGATCGCGAGGTCGGGATCCTCGGTCGGCTGCGCCTCGGCGTCGTACATTTCGAAGAAATCGCGCGTGACGCCGTCGGAGCAGTAAGCGGTCTGCTCATCCATGTTCACGAGCACCACGTCGACGTCGATCACAACACGCACTCACACTTTGCCGCACAGGTACAGCCGTTACGTTGCCCGCGCCGGGGCGGGATGACAAGGCTATCCCGGCCGGGTTAATCGAACAATTCCGGGCCGCGGAAATCGCAATGTGCGGCGCCGGTCCCCGCGAATGCAGCGTGCATCGGATATTTCGCGCCGCGGCGGCGCGCGAAGCCAGAGGGCACTTGCGAAGTCGCATCGGGGCCACGCGCGAATTCCGATGCCTGCTGGCGTCGGCAATTTGACCCGTGCGGCACGTGCATGCCGGGCTGTCTCATAAGGGGACGCAAAACGTGCCCGGCGCTGGACCTGCATGCGGAGGCTGATTAGCTTTTCCGGCCCATGTTGCCGCAAAGCCGCAGCCTCGAAGAGATCGTCCGCGCGTTTCGCTGGCAGGTTCCGGCGCAGTTTAATATCGGCGTCGAGGTCTGCGACCGCTGGGCCGCACGCGATCCAGGCAGGCTCGCCGTCGTGGCAGTGGACGCCGCGGGCCGCGCGCACGACGTCAGCTACGGCTGGCTGCGCGAGACCTCAAACCGGCTCGCTAACGCGCTCGCGGCGCACGGGATCGGCGCGGGCGACCGCATCGCGATTCTGCTCCCTCAGATGCCGGAGGTCGCGGCCATTCACGTGGCGATCTACAAGCTCGGCGCGGTGGCGCTGCCGCTCGCCACGCTGTTCGGCACCGACGCGCTGGCCTACCGGCTGAAAAACTCCGGCGCCAATGCGCTGATCGCCGACGCGCAGGGGCTCGCGAAGCTTGCCGACATCCGGCGCGACGAGCCGGATGCGCTCGCGGGGTTGTCGCTGGTGATGTCGGTGGACGGGCCGGGCGACGGCGCGCTCGGATTCGGCGAGACGCTGGCGCGCGCGTCCACCGATTTCACGCCGGTCGATACCGCCGCCGCCGACCCGGCGATGATGATTTACACCTCGGGCACGACTGGCCAGCCCAAAGGCGCGCTGCACGCGCACCGCGTGCTGATCGGCCACATGCCGGGCATCGAACTGCCGCACGATTTCTTTCCGCAACCCGGCGACCGGTTCTGGACGCCGGCGGACTGGGCCTGGGCCGGCGGCCTGCTCGACTGCCTGCTGCCAAGCCTCTATTGCGGCGTGCCGGTGGTGGCGCGCCGCTTCGACAAGTTCGATCCCGAGGAGGCATTCGCGCTCATGGCGAGGGAGGGCGTGCGCAACGCCTTCATCCCGCCGACCGCGCTGCGGATGCTGCGCGCGGCGCCGAGCCCGCGTGGGCGTCACGCGCTGGACCTGCGCAGCGTCGGCTCCGGCGGCGAGGCGCTCGGCGCGGAAACGTTCGAGTGGGGCAAGTCGGCGCTCGGCGTGTCGATCAACGAGTTCTACGGCCAGACCGAATGCAACCTGGTGGTCGGCTCCTGCGCCGCGCTCGGCGTGGTGCGCGCGGGCTCGATGGGCAAGGCGATCCCAGGCCACACGGTCGCGGCGATCGACGCCGAGGGCCGTCCGGTGAAGCCCGGCGAGATCGGACAGATCGCCGTGAAGCGGCCGGACCCAGTGATGTTCCTGGAGTACTGGGGCCGCCCCGAAGCGACGCGCGACAAGTTCATCGGCGACTGGATGACGACGGGCGACCAGGGCACGGTCGACGACGAGGGCTATTTCACCTTTGTCGGCCGCGACGACGACGTCATCACCTCGTCGGGTTATCGCATCGGGCCGGGCGAGATCGAGGACTGCCTGATCAAGCATCCGGCGGTCGCGCTCGCCGCCGCCATCGGCAAGCCCGATCCGGTGCGCACCGAGATCGTCAAGGCGTTCGTCGTGCTCAAGCCCGGCCATGTGCCGGGCGATGCGCTTGCAGGGGAAATTCAGAGCTTCGTTCGCACGCGCTTATCGGCGCATGAATACCCGCGCGAGGTCGCCTTCATCGACGAGATGCCGATGACCACGACTGGCAAAGTCATCCGACGCCTGCTGCGGACGCGGGCCTGAGCGGCGTCCGCGCGCGCGGTCGCGCAGGGCCTTGGCCGCGGTAACGGCGCTGCGGCGCGCGGTTTCGATGCCGCAGGCGAGCGGGAACGCCGCCGACGGCCGCAGCTCGATCAGCCAGTCGCAGATCGCCAGCCGCTCGCGCCAGACCCGGTCGATCATCGGATGATCTGCGACCGCGCAGGAGTCGGCGCGCGCGATGGCTGGGTCGGCGAGCAGGCCCGGCGTCAGCTCCAGCATGAGCTGCACGCCCGGCGAATAGGCCGCCACGCCCTCGTTGTAGGCGATCTTCCAGCACCAGGCGGTGCCGCCGCTCATCAGCGTGACCGTGGCCGCGATCGCCTGGCCGTTCAGCCGCAGCCGGTCGACCCGCACCCGGCCTTCGGATGCGAGCGCGGCGACGGCGGTTTCGACGAAGCGGCGGATCGCGGGATCGCCGGCGGCGGCGGTGCCGGCCATGCCCTTCCAGCCGCTTGCCTCCAGCACCAGGAAATCCTTCAGGCCCTCCAAGACGCCGGCGGGGTCGGTCGCGGTATCGAAGCGCACCGGCGCGATCTCCTCCAGGCGCCGGCGCTGCCGCCGCAGCTCCTTGCGCCGGCCTGTCGAGACGGCGTGTTCCACGTAGCCGTCGCGCGCGCCATCCGGCGCGAGCAGGGCGCGGGCGTGGCGGCCGAGCCTGGCATAGCGGCGGCCGGTGCGCGCCAGCACCGCGGTCAGCGCCGTGGCAAAGGCGCCATTCTCGGGAATCAGGGGCAGCATCAGCGTTGCGGGCGCGCCGGCACTCGCGGCCAGTCCGTCGAGCCAGGCCGCGATGACAGCTTCGGGCTCGTTGCGGTCGATGATCGGCGTGCCGAGCGGCGCAAACGGATGGGTCCAGCCGACGAGCCCCGCGCGCAGCCCGCCCATGCCGCCGGCCCGGCGCGCCGGAAACAGGCCCATCAGCCGGCCCGCGGGCGAGCGCAGCAGCGCGACACCCACGCCGTGGCCGAACACCGGCGCGGCCGCGAGCATGAAGCCCGCGTCGTAGAACACGTTAGGCTCCAGCGCGCGCGCCGTCAGTTCGCGGCACTCGGCCGCGGCGATCGCCAGCGCACCCAGGTCGCGCATTTCGATCTGCAACGCGGGGGCGAGCGGGGCGTGCATGGTCAGCCCGCCGCCGGGCGGCCGAACGCGAAGGCGTGCAGCCTGAGACGCCGCCGCGTCACGACGTAGAGCAGGACGGATTCGAACACCAGCGCGATGGCGGTGCTGGCCGCGGCGCCGTTGACGCCCCAGCGCGGGATCATCGCGATGCCCAGGCCGACGTTGAGGAAGAACGTCGTGGCGAACACCGCGGCGCAGATGCGCTGCTCGCCCAGCATGCTGAGCAGCCGCTCGACCGGGCCGATGGCGGCGCGCGACAGCACGCCGATCGCCAGAATGAACATCAGGTGATAGCCCTCGACGAAGTGCGCGCCGAACAGCGACAGCAGGAACTTGCCGGCGGCCAGCACGACCACGGCGGCGGCGAGCGAGAACCAGAACGTCCAGCGGACCGAGTCGGCCAGGATCGCCTTCAACTGCTCGCGGTCGCCCGAGACGTGATACTCGCTGAAGCGGTGCGCCACCGCGGCCGCCACCGCGAAATGCACGAAGGCGACCAGGATCAGCGTCTTGGCCGCCGCATAGTAGATCGCCACGTCCTGCGGTGAGCGGAAGTATTGCAGCAGCAGGATGTCCGTGTTGGTCAGGAGCATGTAGAAGCCCTCGACCATCAGGATCGGCAGCGACACCGCGATCCAAGTTTTCGTCTCATAGGCTTTCGGGCCGGGCTCGACGGTGCGCGCCAGCCTGCGATTCAGAATGACGGTCTGAACCAATGTCGTCACCGTAAAGGCGATGGCGACCGCGATGACGGCCGTCACGGCGGTGGCCGGGAAGCTGAGCAGATAGGCGGCGAGTACCAGCGCAAGGATCACCACGTGCCGCACGACGAACGGCGGCAGCAGCGCAAGGTTGATCCAGTTGTGCGAGCGCGCGATGCCGTCCTGCACCTGCATCACCGTGAAGAACGGCAGCGTCACGAAGGCGATCGACACCGGCAGCGCCAGATAGGCCGGGATGTAGTCCCGCAGCAGATGAACCGTCGTTGCGCCGATCGCCGCGATGACGATGGCGCTGCCGCAGGCGATCCAGCGGCTGCGCGAGATGAAGCCGCGCAAGAGATCGTTGGCGTTGCTGCGCCGGTATTCGGGGACGAAGCGCTGCGCCGCGGAGCTCAGCCCGAAGTCGGAGAGATCGCCGAGCAGCAGCACCAGGGTCCAGACGTAGACGTAGATGCCGAACTCGTGCGTGCCCATCCAGCGCGCGAGCAGGATCTGCGACAGGTAGATGATGCCCGCGCTTGCGACACGGATCATGAAGGCTGCGCCGGCCACGCGCTGCGCTATGGAATGGTGGCCGCCGTCCTTAAGCCAGGCACGGGTCTGCGCGGCCAGCGCAGCCGGCGACATGCGCGCCAGACGCCCCCTCGACTCGGACTCGGTCAACGCCACTTCACGGACTCCCCGCGCGGCGCTCTCCGCGCGGCGCCTGAGGCCGTGGTTCCTAGCAAGGAAGCGTTAACATTCGGTTGGACGGGCCGCCTGGTGTCCCGAACCCGAAGTTCGCACACCCTATGCGGCAACCGATTTTGCGAACTTCGGGTTCAAAGGGACACTAGAATTCTAAGGTTTCTAGTGTCGCTTCGATTCGGAAGTTCGCTTTGGAGCAAGCTGAGAGATCAGGCGAACTTCCGAATCGCGACACTAGCCCGCGGCAAGGACGTCCAGGTCCTTCAGCGTTTTCTCGACGATTCCGCGCTCTTCGGCGGTCAGCGCAGGCTGGGGCGGAACCGGATCGCCGACGTCGTAGCCCTGCGCCCGCAGGCCGGCCTTGATACAGGCGGCGAGGTTGAAGCGCGCGAAGGCCTCGTTGATGCGCCACAGCCCCCGCTGCAGCGTCAGGGCCTCGTCCCATTTGCCGGACTTGCACAGGTCGTAGAGCCGCACGCTCTGGCGCGGCACGACGCAGGCCGGTCCCGCCATCCAGCCGACGCCGCCGATCAGCATGACGGCGGCCGGAATGTGCGCGGAGGCGGAGAACACCTTCATGTCCGGGCAGCGGTTCATGATCGACAGCAGCCGCCCGGTGTTGGTGGAGGCGTCCTTGATGTAGCCGATGCGCGGATGCGCGCTGAGCCGCGCGATCGTGTCGAGCGTGAGGTCGCTGCGCTGGAACTGCGGATTGGTGTAGAGCACGACCGGAATGCCGACCGCGTCGGCGATGGCGCGGAAGTAGCTTTCGACCTGCGCGTCCTTCAGCGGAAAGTAGGATTCGAGAATGGCGAGGATGCCGTCGGCACCAAGCGCCTCGTAGCGCCGCGCCTGGTCCACGGCATCGGAGGTGGCCGTGGCGGCGACGCCCGCAACCACCGGCACGCGCTTGTTCGAGGCCTCGATGGTTGCGCGAACCACAGCTTCGCGCTGGGCATTGTTGAGATAGGCGAACTCGCCGGTCGATCCGAGCGGGGTCAGGCCGTGCACGCCGGCCTTGATCAGGTCGTCGCACAGCTTGCCGAGCACGCCGGTCCTGATGCGGCCCTGTGTGTCGAGCGGGGAGACGAGATAGGGGAAGACGCCGTGAAACTGGGACATGAATTCTCCGGAGTGCGCCGTGCGTCCGGCCGAAGCCGGGAGTAACATGTTCCTATCACGGGTGTGCGCGGGGGACAGAGGTGTCGATGCTGCGAATCCTTGTGGCCTCAGCCGCGATTTGCATGGCCGGCGGCGCGCTCGCTCAGGAAAGGCCGGAGCGCCCGCGGCCGATCCAGGCTGCGCCGAAGCCGCCGGCGGCATGCCCGACGATCCACCGTCCCGTCTGCGGCTGGGACAAGAACGGCAAGGAATTGAACTACGACAACGAGTGCCTGGCCAGGGCGGCCGGTGCGGTGCGCACCTACAGCGGGCTTTGCATCGCCGACATCACGTTTTGACCGCCGCGCGCTCAGCCGGCGAAGCCGCCGCCGTCGAGGAAGGTCTGCTCGTCCGGCGTCGTCGCGCGCCCGAGCACGGCGTTGCGATGCGGGAAGCGCCCGAAGCGCCGGACGATGTCGAGATGCAGCACGGCCCATTTCACAAGCTCGCCGTTGCCGGTCGAGCGGAACAGCTCGACTGCGCGCTCCTGGTCGGCGAGCTTTTCGGAGTGTTCGTAGGGCAGGTAGAAGAACTGCCGCAGCGGCAGCGGCGTCGCGGTGTCAAAACCGTTCGCGATCGCACGGCCCGCGACCTCGCGCGCCAGCGGATCGGCGGCGAAGGCGCGGGCGTTGCCGCGGAACATGTTGCGGGGAAACTGGTCGAGCACGATGACCAGCGCCAGCGCGCCCTGCGCGGGGCGCTCCCAATCCGCGAGCCTTCCGGCCGCGCCCGCTTCGTAGGTGCCGAGGAAGCGCGTCCGGATGTCGGTGTCGAAGGCGGTGTCTTTTTTGTACCATTTGTCGGGACCGGCTTCGGTCCAGAACCTGATCACGGCTTCCGGTGCGGCCGTCAAATCCGCACCTCGCCTTTGTCGATGCGCTCCTTCAGCGCCGCGTCGAGGCGCACGAAGCTGCGCGCCGCCGGATCGTTGAAATAGATCGGGTCGGAGGTCGAGGCCGGGTCGAAGCCCTGCTTCACCAGATCGACCTTCTTCTGCTTGAAGGTCGAGGTCATGTCGATTTCGCCCTGGATGCGCAGGAACAGCGGCCGTGCGTAATCCGGCAGTTGCGCGCCCAAATGCGCATACATCGCGGTGAGATCGCAGGGGCCCTCGCACATGATCGCGGCCATGCCGGCGCGGCCCTCGCGGTTCGGGACCGCCACGCCATAGACGTTGGCGTCCTTGACCCCCGGGAAGGAGTTGATCGCTTCCGCGACCTCGGTGGTGGACACGTTCTCGCCCTTCCAGCGGAATGTGTCGCCCACGCGGTCGACAAAGTAGAAATAGCCGTTCGCGTCCTTGCGCATCAGGTCGCCGGTGCGGAACCAGGCGTCGCCCTTCTCGAACACGTTGCGCAGGACCTTGCTCTCGTTCTGGCTGTCGGCGGCGTAGCCTTCGAAGCGGTTTCCGGGCTTGGACGGATCGTTGATGATCTTGCCGATCACTTCGCCGGCCTCGTCCGGTGCGCAGCGTTCGCAGAAGCCCTGCGCGTTCCGGATCGGCTGCTGGCGCTCGACGTCGAAGCGCACCACCGCAATCGGGAAGCGGTGCGCGACAAACCACGGCACGCGTCCGACCGCGCCCTCCTTGCCCTCGAAGTTGAAGATATTCACGTTGCCTTCGGTCGCGCCGTAGAACTCCAGGATCTGCGGGATGCGGAAGCGGGCCTGGAATTCCCTCCAGAGATCCGGCCGCAACCCGTTGCCGCAAATCAGCCGAATGCGATGGCGGGTCTCGTTCGGCGAGGGCGACGCATGCGTGAGATAGCGGCACAATTCGCCGATGTACTGGAACAGCGTGCATTCGTGCCGAACCACGTCGTCCCAGAACTCGCGCGCGGAAAACTTCTCGCGGATCACAACCGAGCCGCCGTGGTGCAGCAGCGCGCCCGTGGCCAAGAGCCCGCCCGAGGTGTGGTACATCGGCAGGCAGTTGTACATGCGGTCGGTGGGCTTCGTATCCATCACCCCCGCGAAGGCGCAGGTCGCCAGCATGACGCGGTAGTGGTTCATGTTGGCGGCCTTGGGCATGCCGGTGGTGCCCGAGGTGTAGATGTAGAGCGCGCGGTCTTCGACCGTCAGCCGCGGGCGCTCGGAAACGCCGAGGCGATGGCCCGGCAGTGCGTCGACCTCGCGGTCGATGCGCGGATATTCGGCGCTCTCGCCGTGCGACCAGATCGTCGCATTGGTCTTCAGGAGCGGCCGCGCGCTGGCAAAGCTCGCGGCGAGATCGGCGGCAACAACGACATGCCGCGGCGAGACGATGTCGATGCAATGGGCGAGCGACGGGCCGATCAGGTTGGTGTTGAGGAGCGCTGCGACCCCCCCGACGCTGGTGATGCCGAGCCATGCGGCCATGTACTCCGGCCGGTTGGGCATCAGGAGGCAAACGGTGTCGCCCTTGGCGAGGTTCTCGCGCAGCGCCCAGCGCGCGTAGCGGTTCGCGCGCTCCGACAGCGTGCGGTAGCTGAACCGCTCGCGGTCCGACATCAGCGCGGGCGCGTCGCCGAACTTCCCGGCCAATTCGTCGATGACTACCGGAAATATGCGCGTGGGGTTCTTGGCGATCGGCGTCGTCATCTTCAGGGCGCGCAAGGCGCCCTTCAGATAGGTCACATCGCCCTTGATCCGGTCGAGGAGGCTCATTCCCGTGCCTTGCGAACTCGGCCGGCTTCGGCCGGCGGCGAACGCGACGCGCATGCGGTGCGTCAACAAATCGGCGGCGCCGGATTCCGGCGCGCGGCCGAACTCAGCCGAATCGGCTGAAACATAGCATCGGGGAGTCGGCGGCGGGTTACAAGCAGTCCGGCGGCCGCGCCTCGGCGCGGACCGCGGTCAGCGCTTCTTGCGGGGCGGTTGCTTGGCGGCGGCGAGTTTCGGCCGCGGGCGCGGCATCGGAACCTCGACCGTCGGCTGCTCCGGCGCGGCGCCG